>NZ_JAXCWM010000001.1:0-103938 GCF_034045115.1 Massilia sp. CFBP9012
ACATTCTGTGATTTCACTTGGATCCCCGCCTTCGCGGGGATGACGATGCATACTTTGCGTATAAATATTCCGGACACCAGTGCGCGCAGGCGGGAACCTAAGTTTGCACGCATATCGACAGCTCAAGCAAACTGGGGTCCCCCGCCAAGGCGCCCGGCGAGGGCGAGGACGACGACTAGGCAACGTTATCCTCAACCCGCGGCGTCGTCGAACCACTGGCCAGCGTGATGCGGGTGCGCTTGGCCAGCGGAGCGCTCGGTGCGGCGCCGTTGGCGTCCAGCGGCTTGACCTTGGTGAACACGACGCTGAATGAAGCCGCGGTCACGGTGGCCACCGCATAACCCTGGGCGTCGTGGTCGGCATACGCAAAGGCGGGATTATTCATGCGCAGCACCTGGTCGAAGCCCTGCGCCGTGGCCACCAGCGGCGCCAGCGGCGTGCTGCCGGCGCCGGCGCGCAGGTACTGGTAGAACGAGGAGCTGCTGATGCCGGCGCTGACGAAGTCCACCGCCACCGGACGGCCGCCGACCGGATCGTTGCTGTCGTAGATCACGCCGCACTGGAAGGCGTGCAGGTCGCCCGTGATCGCCACCACGTTCTTCACGTTGTTGCTGGCCAGGTGGCCCAGCATCTCGGCCCGGTAGGACGGGAAACCGTCCCAGCCGTCGGCGTTCACGATATACAGGTTGTTGTACGGCGCCGGCGCCAGGGTGCGCATATCGAGCCACATGCGGTTGAGGGTCACCTCGTTGCCCCACACCTTCCAGGTGGCCGTCGAGCCCTTCATGGTGTCTTTCCACCATTGGGTCTGCGTCGGTCCGAGCAGGCCCGGATTGCGGCCCAGCGCCGCCCTGGCGCCAGCCTCGAACTGGGCCAGCAGCGGCTGCGGCACGAAGTAGCGCGAACCGATGGAATCGTCGCCATTCACCGGGTCGCCCTGCAGCATGCTGGCGTAAGCCGCTTCATTGACCACGTGATCGTCGCGGTACAACCGCTGGTCGGTCATCACCAGGTGCATCAGGGTGCCGAAGCGGAAGTCACGGTAGATGCGGATATTGTCGTAGCCGGCCTTGTTCAGGTCGAATGAGACGTCGCCCCAGTCGATCGGCATGTACTCGGCCCAGGCCTGGGTAGCGTTGCGGCGGCGTGAGGTCTGTTGCTGGTTGGCGTTGTCGTAGGTTTGGTGGTCTTGCCAGCAATCGTCCGAGAATTCATGGTCGTCCCAGATCACGATCATCGGGCACTTGGCGTGCAGCGCCTGCAGGCGCGCGTCGCCGCGATAGGTGCGGTACAAGGTGCGGTAGTCGGCCAGCGTGTTGGCGTAGCGCCCGCCGCCCGCGATCGTCACGCCATCGGGCAGGTTGATACGTGCATGGGCCGGCTCGGCGCGGCCGGTCTGGAAGTCGGCGCCGACCGTCTCGTAGACGTAGTCGCCCAGGTGGACGATGAAATCGAGTTCTTCGGCAGCCAGCATGCCCATCGCGGCCCAGTGATTGATGCTCCAGTCCTGGCAGGTCATCCAGGCGAAGCGCATCTGCGCCGGGGTGCTGGCGGCTGCCGGCGCGGTTTTGGCCTGGCCCACCGGGCTCAGGTCGGCGCCGGCGCGAAAGCGAAAGTAATAGCGGGTGGCTGGGGCCAGGCCGGTCAGCTTGGCGCGCACCGTGTGGTCGTAGGTCGGCACCGCCCTCAGCTCGACCACGCCAGCGACCTGGGTGAATGCCGCATCCGTCGCAACCTCGAGCCGCAACTCGACTTCTTCGCTGCCGCTCTTCGGCGCGCATCGGGTCCAGAACACGATGCTGCCCTCCTTCGGATCGCCGCTGGCGACGCCCAGCGGGAAGCTGAAGCTGCCCTGCGGCGGCGTGTCGTCCGAGCCGCCGCAGGCAGCCAGCAAGCCGCCTGCGCTGGCGACGGTAAAATAAGCGCTACTGCGTAAAAAGCCGCGACGATCCACGTGGTTTCTCCTATTGAAAAGGTGCGGGAAGTCTAGCGAGCGGATATGTCCAAGGCGTGACAGAACGGCTACTCGCGCCGGGCGCTATACTCGTCAAAAGGTTTCCGTAAGGATAAATATGCGAGCTGGATCATGAGCGGCCACCGGATCGGCATCGTCGGCGCCGGCACCGCCGGCCTGGCCACGGCGATTGCCTTCGCCCGCGCCGGGCACGCGGTCGACGTATTCGAAAAACATCCATCGCTGGCCACCCTCGGCGCGGGCGTGCTGATCCAGCCACAGGGCGTCGCCGCGCTCGACGAACTGGGCGTCGGTGCGGCATTCGAGGCGATCAGCGTGCCGATCGAACGCCTCGTCGGCCAGTGCGAACGTGGCTGGACCCTGGTCGACATCCCCTACCGCGACCTGCAGGCGCGCGCGGTCAGCCGTTCGGCCCTGGGCGGCGTCCTGGAGCGCGAATGCGTCGCACTCGGGGTCCGGCTGCACTACGGCTGCGACGTCCATGCCATCTCGGCCGACGGCGCCACCGGCGTCGTGGACGTGGGCGGCGTCCGGCATGGCTTCGACGCCGTCGCGATCGCCAACGGCGCCTCCTCGCGGCTGCCCGCTGCCTGTGGACTGGCCACCGATTCGACCTTGTACGACTGGGGCGCACTGTGGTCGCTGGTCGACCTGGACGACTGGCCCGATCCGCACCTGCTCGCCCAGCGCTACGGCGGCACCGAGCGCATGTTCGGCATCATGCCTACCGAGCGTGTGGGCCGCCTGCTGCGCGTATCGCTGTTCTGGAGCCTGCGGCGCGACCGCTACGCCGCATGGCGCGCGGCGCCGCTCGCCGAATGGAAGCGTGAACTGCTCGCGCTGTGGCCCGCGTCGCGGCCGGTGGTCGACCGCATTCACTCCCATGAGCAGCTCGCCTTCGCCAGCTATCATCACGCCCGGCCGACGCGACTGGCGGCGGGGCCGGTCTGCATCGTCGGCGACGCCGCCCATGCAATGAGTCCCCAGCTCGGGCTGGGCACGACGCTGGCGGTGCAGGATGCGCTGACGATGGCCGCCTGCGTCGACGCGGCCGGGCCGGTCGCTGGCCTGGCGCGCTATTCGCGCAGCCGCCTGCGGACAGTGCGCGCCTACCAGGCGTTGAGCCGCGCGCTCACGCCCTGCTTCCAGGCCGACGGCCAGGGCCTCTGGCGCGACCTGCTGTTCGCCGGCGCCCTGCAGGTGCCGGGCAGCCGCTACCTCATGCACCGCAGTATCGCGGCGCCGCGGCGCTGCGTGCGGCGCGCCTGGTCCGCCGGCTAGAACAGCGTTTGCTGCCCACTGGTGAGATTGGCGAAGCTGTCGCCCAGGAAGGGCAGGATGGCGTCGGCCACCGGTTCGAGCTGGCGCGTGAGGTAGTGTTCGTAGTCGATCGCCCCGTGGCGCGCTTCCATCGGCTCGGGGCCGTTCAAGGTCATCACGTAGCGGATCCAGCCGCCCTTGCGGTAGAGCGCGGTGCGGCCATGGCGCAGGTGGTGCTCGTCGGCCATGCGCGCGGCGCGCACGTGCGGCGGGACGTTGCGCTGGTATTCCTCCAGTGGCCGGCGCAGGCGCTTGCGGTAGACGAGGTCGTCGTCGCATTCGCCGCGCAGCATGCGGGCGACCAGTTCGCGCACATAGTCTTCGTAGGGCTGGCCCTTGAAGATGCGTTCGTAGAGCCCCTGCTGGAAGGCTTGCGCGAGCGGTGTCCAGTCGGTGCGCACCGTCTCCAGGCCCTTGTAGACCATCTCTTCACCGCCGTTCGCCGTCGCCGCCAGGCCGGCGTAGCGCTTCTTGCTGCCTTCGTCCGAGCCACGCACGGTCGGCATCAGGAAGCGGCGGAAGTGCACGTCGTATTCCAGTTCGAGCGCGCTCTCGATGCCCAACTCGGCCTGCAAATGCGTGCGCCACCAGCCGTTGACGTGATCGACCAGGGCCTGCCCGATGCGGCGCGCATCGTCTTCGGCATGTTCGCGCCCCAGCCAGACGAAGGTCGAATCGGTGTCGCCGTAGATCACCTGGTAGCCCCGCTCCTCGATCAGCTCGCGGGTGCGGTGCATGATGTCGTGGCCGCGCATCGTGATCGACGAGGCCAGGCGCGGGTCGAAGAAGCGGCAGCCGGTGGTGCCGAGCACGCCGTAGAAGGCGTTCATGATGATCTTCAGCGCCTGCGACAGCGGCGCATTGCTGTCCTTCTTGGCGGCTTCGCGGCCCGCCCAGACCTGGGTCACGATGCCGGGCAGGCAGTGCCTGGTGCGCGAAAAGCGTCCGCCGCGATAGCCCGGCACCGTGGCTTCCTCGGGCTCGCGCAAGCCCTCGACCAGGCCGAGCGGATCGATCAGGAAGGTGCGGATGATCGACGGGTACAGGCTTTTGTAGTCCAGCACCAGCACCGAGTCGTAGAGGCCGGAGCGCGAATCCATCACGAAGCCGCCGGGACTGTCGGCGCCGGCGACGTCGCCGATATTGGGTGACACCCGGCCCTGGCGGTGCAGCAGAGGCATGTACAGGTGCTCGAACGCCGCCACCGAACCGCCGCTGCGGTCGGCCGCCAAGCCGGTGACGCTGGCGCGCTCGAGCAGGAAGGCCATCAGCTTCGTCTTGTCGAAAATGCGCGTGACCAGCTCGCAATCCTTGAGGTTGTACCAGGCCAGCGCCGGCTTGTCCTCGGCGAACATGCGGTCGATCTCGGCCATGCGGTCGTGCGGGTTGTCGATTGCCTTGCCTTCGCCAAGCAAGGCGCGCGATACGTTCTCGAGACTGAAGGACGGGAAGCTCCAGGTGGCCGAATGCAGGGCGTCGATGCCGTCGATGACCAGGCGGCCGGCGATGCAGATGAAGTAGTGCTCCTGCTTGCCGCCATGCTCGCGCCATTCGATCGCGCTGCCGTCGCGGCCCAGCCGCAGCGGGCGGTTGAAGCGCTCGGCGTGCTTTTGCAGCACCCGCATGTCGAACTGGATCAGGTTCCAGCCGATGATGGCGTCGGGATCGTGGCGGATGAACCACTCCTCCAGCCGGTCGAGCAGTGCGAGGCGGGTGTCGCAGTATTCGAGTTCAAAATCGCGGTCACCGTCCTCTCCATTGGGTGGCCCCAGCATATAGACCTGGCGCTGACCGCATCCTTCCAGCCCGATCGAGCGCAGCTCGCCCTGGAAGGTGGTCTCGATGTCGAGCGAGACAGTGCGGATCGCCGGCCGGTAGCCCGGCGCCGGCTTCAGGACGGCGTCGACCAGCAACAGGGGATCGCCTTCGACGGGCGCGCCGCCAAAGCTCACCGGCGCCGTGATGAAGCGCTCCATCAGGTAGCGCTCGGGCGGACGCACGTCGCCCTCGAACACGTCGAGGCCGTGCTGGCGCAGCTGCTTTTCGATGCGCATCAGTTGGCGGTATTTGAGGCAATACAGGCCGGCGACCGGCCGGTGGCGAAAGTCGAGCAGGTCGAGCGGACGCAGCTCCCATCCGCGTTCAGCGCTCAGCAACTGCTCGACGGTGGCGCGCTGCTCCTCGGGGATGAACGCAACCGGTTTCTGGACCGGCAGCCGCAGGCGGCGCGGCCCGGCATCGGTGGCGACCCAGAACTCGACCTCGCAGCCGGCGGCGGTGTCGCGCCAGTGGCGCGTCAGGAGAAAGCCAGTGTCCATCAGCGGTAGCGCTGCAGCTCGGCCTCGGTGAAGCCGGCCCGGCGCCGGCCTTCGATATTGAACGGTCCCTTGAGGACAGGAGCCTTGTAGCGCACGGTCAGTTCGTCGTAGGTGGCGATCGGCTCCAGCCCCCGTTCATGGCACAGGCTGAAATACCAGCGGTTGCCGATCTCGACGTGCCCTACTTCGTCCACCAGCAGCCGGTCGAGGATCTGGGCCGCGGCCAGGTCGCCCGCCTGGGCGATCTTCTTGCGCAGCGGCGGAATCGCATCGAGCCCGCGCGCCTCCAGGGTGCGCGGCACCAGCGCCATGCGCGCCATGACGTCGTCGCCCGTCTTGGCCACCATCTCCCACAGGCTGTCGTGGCCGGGAAAGTCGCCATAAGCGTAGCCGAGCGTGCCCAGGTGGGCGCTCAGCATCGTGAAATGCAGCGCCTCTTCGTCGGCCACGCGCAGCCAGTCGAGGTAATACTGCGCCGGCATGCCATGGAAACGCCACAGCGCATCCAGCGCCAGGTTGATGGCGTTGAATTCGATGTGCGCGAGGGCGTGGACCAGCATGGCCCGGCCCTCGGGCGTGGCCATCGAGCGGCGGCCGACCTGCAGCGGCGGCACCAGTTCGGGGCGGATCGGGCGGCCGGGGATGCCGGCGGGTGCGGCGAGCGCGATGCCGGTGTCGATGCGCACGGTCCCGTCCTTGCAGGCGGCAGTCAGTGCGGCGACCTTCTGGGCCTTGGTTGCGGGATCGGTTTCGAGCAGCGCGTGCAGCGCGGCGGCGCGGAGTTCCATGGTGGTGACTAGTCGAGCGAAAGACGGCATTTTACTCAATCCGTCATCCTCCGTGGATGCACTGGTGTCCGGAATAATTTTGGGCGCTTGAAACAGGCTGCTTCATCGGAGAAACCACGTCGTTCCCGCGCAGGCGGGAACCTAAGTCTGACCGACCAACAGCTTAAGAAATCGCTTTCGGCAAGCGACGAGATGACGCTAAAGCATGAACATTCTGCGATTCAGCATGGATCCTCCCCAAGGCGTCCGGCAAGGGGGGATGACGATGCATAGACGCTCGTGAGTGTGGACGGGAAGGTATATACGCAGCGCTTGCGCGCCGCAAGGCGCTGATGCAGGTGACCATCCGATAGTTGCCCGGTCTACATCTGCCTGAACAAATGCGCATACACCGGACTGACCCGCGGCTTGTCCGCCCGCCCGCGCAGGTTCAAGGTCACCTTGCCGAAATCGTCACGCCCCGCACTGATCACGCAGGCCATATTCACCACCATGCTGCGGCTGACCTGCCGGAACCGGTCCGGATCCAGCTGCGGCAGCAAGTCCTTCAGCGGCACCCGGATCAGCGCCTCGCCGTCCACCGTCGCCACGTTCACGTATTTATCGACTGCCTGGAAGAACACCACGTCGGCCACCGGGATCATGCGCACCACATTGCCGACCGCGGCCCGCACCGTGGTCAGGCGTTCGGTCGCCGCTGCAGCCGGCAGCAACGCCTGGAGCTGGCCTAGCAGCTGGCCCAGCGAGTCTGCATCCGCCACGCCCACTGCCGGCGCGCGCCGCGCCTCGACCAGCGCGCGCAGGCGCTCAACCGTCTTGCCCAGCCGCCCCGCACTGACCGGCTTGAGCACGTAGTCGACCGCGGCCCGCTCGAAGGCTTCGACCGCATAGTCGTCGAAGGCAGTCACGAACACGATGTGCGGGAACGGCTGCGGCCCCTCCCAGCGCTCGGCCAGTTCCTCGGCCGCCTCCAGCCCGGTCTGGCCCGGCATGCGGATGTCGAGGAACAGCACGTCCGGACGCAGCGCCAGCGCCTGCTCCACAGCCGCGAGACCATTCGGCGCCTTACCCACGATGTCGAGTTCCGGCCACAAGCCCTGCAAGGTCTTGGCCAGGGTAGCTGCGAGGATCGGTTCGTCTTCTGCAATCAGGGCGCGGGTCATGCGGTGGTCTCCAGGGGAAGGGTCAGTCGGGCCAGCGTGCCTTGTGGCGAGGCCGGTGTCAGGGTAATCGTCGCGCGCTCACCGTACAAGGCATCGAGACGTTCGCGGGTGGTCGATACGCCCACCCCGCCGCCGCGCCGGCCATGTACCTGTCCCAGGCCCAGACCCGTGTCGCGCACCTCGATCACGAGGCTGTCGCCCGACACCAGGGCCTTGACCACGACCTCACCGCCATCGACCTTCGGCTCCAGTCCATGCACGATTGCATTTTCCACCAGTGGCTGCAGCAGCATCGTGGGAAGGCGCGCCTTCCTGAGCTCGGGCGGCAGCTCGATGCGGTAGGCCAGCCGCTCGCCCATCCGCACTCCCATCAGGCCCAGGTAGGCTTGCATTGCCGCGAATTCCTGCTCCAGCGTCGTGCTCTCGGCGCGCGAGACGCTCAGGGTGGCGCGCAGGTACTGGATCAGCTGGTCGAGCATCTCGCTCGCGCGGTCCGGGTCGATGGCAATCAGGCCCTGCAGGTTGGCCAGCGTATTGAACAGCATATGCGGCTCGATTTGCGCCTGCATCAGGCGCAACTGCGCTTGCAGAGCCTGACGTTCGATGACCTCGGCGCGCAGCCGCTCGGCGGCACGCTCTTCCTCGGCGCGCCGCATATGCTCGCGATGGCGCACCAGCATCACCATCCCGGCCACCACGATCAGCGTCAGGAGATTCATGCTTAACTGGTTCAGGGTCGGATACTGGGCCAGGGTCGGAACGTCGATGCCCAGGATTGCTCCGCTGATCTGCATGCCCCCGAAATGCGCCACCGGCACGGTAGCAACCACCAGCAGGGAGAAAGGCACCCACTCACGCAGTCCCCAGCCGTTGCGGTCCCACAGCAGCAGGCGGGCGCCGTTCACGATCAGGAAAGCGATCGTACCGATAATAATCGAGAACACCAGTTGCTCGAACAGGGTTTCCGGCCGGCCGATGATCAGCACGATGACGACTGCAATCAGCGCGCTGATGCCGATCGCGATCGGCGCATCCCTCAGCATGCGCCCCCAGCGCGAACGGGGTGCTGCCGTGGATGGTTGGACGGAGAACGACATACGGGCTCGCTTTTCTCGTTGGTGAGGAACGCAAGCCATTGTGCCCAGCACCCGGACGCCCCGCAAGCCAGGCGTGATGAAACGGGAAATGCGTGGAGTGAAGCGATCCCGGAATCGACCGAAACCGCTTCGCGGCGGCACCTCGAAACTGCGCTTAGAACCGGTAATTGACCTTCACCGACGCCACCCGGCCGCGCGGATCGCCCTGGGTGTAATCGAAGAAGGCGGTCGACGAATCCCACGACGGACGCTTGTCGCCCAGGTTATGCACGATGAAGCTGACGGTGGCCGCCTCGGTCGCCTTCCACGCCAGGTTCAGGTCGAAGGTGCCATATGGCTTGACGCGTTCGCCCGGGCGGGTGGTCTGCTCGTAGCCGTCGATGTAGTTCCACACCAGCGTATTGCTCCAGTCCTGGATGTCCCAGGTCAGGCCCGTCACGCCGCGCCACTTCGGGATCGAACCGAAGTAATTGTTGCCAGCGCCTTCCGTCAGCGGCCGGCCGACGGCCAGCGGCTGTTCGAACGTCAGCACGCGGCTCAGTTGCGCGTTCACGGTCAGTTTGCCGTACGCGGCCAGCGGCTGCACGTGGCGCAGGTCGATGTCGAAGCCGGATACCGAGCGGTTGCCCTGGTTGGCATACTGGCGGTACAGGGTCAGGATGCGGCCCTGGCCGTCACGCACGATCTTGCCGGGCGCGCTCGCTTCGTTGGCGATGATGTTGTCGGCCGATTCGGTGCCGATCACACCTTCCGTGCGGATGCGGTAGAAGTCCAGACCCAGGCTGGTGCGGTTGTTCGGGGCCAGCACGATGCCGAAGTTGGCATTGGTCGAACGTTCCGGCGACAGGTCTGGGTTGGCGATCGTCAGGTTGGTGATGCCGCGTGCCTGTGTTGGCGAGATCGGATCGCGCGGATCGACCACGTTGCCGTAGCTGACCGAGGTCGAGTTGGTGATCTCGGGCAGCGACGGCGCACGGAAGCCGCGCGACACCGTGCCGCGCACCAGCAGCCACGGCGCCGCCTGCCAGCGCACGCTGGCCTTGGGCGAGAACGCGCTGCCGAAGTCGTCGTAATGGTCGCCGCGGCCGGCCAGGTTGACGCTCAGGTCTTTCAGCACCGGCACGTTCAACTCGGCGAACAGCGCCGCCACGTCGCGGCTGCCGTCGATGATGTTGATCGCCGGGCGCAGCTCGGTGCCCGACAGTACGGCGGTCGAGGTCTGCGAATCCATCTCTTCGCGGCGCCACTGGGCGCCCACGGCGAAACCGAGTGCGCCGGCCGGCAGCTGGGCCAGTTCTCGGGTGGCGCTCAGGTCGACGGTGGTGAGCTTCGATTCGGCCGGGCGCAGGGTCGACAGGCGCAGGCGGTTGCGCACTTCTTCCCTGTTGTTGGCCTGGTTGACGAAGTCATAGCTGCCGTCCGCCAGCACCTTCTCGAACTCGTAGCGGTTGACGAAGTTCTGCACGGTTTCCTTCAGCTCGCTGCCGGAATGGCCAACCGAGGCGTCGTATTCCCAGCCGCCGGCATAGCCTTTCACGCCGGTCAGCACGCGGAAGAACTCCACGCGGCCCTGCTTCATGCGCGGGCCCAGGTCGAACAGGGTGGCGTTGAACGGCAGCGGCGTGGCGCCGGGATTGTTCGGGTGGCCTACCGGCAGCACGACATTGATGTTGTCCAGCTGCTGGGTGCCGTTGTTCCAGGCGCGCAGGCCGGTGCCGACGGTCAGCGGCGCGCTGAAGGTTTGGTCGGCGCGCGAGCGGCCGTACAGCACCTCGGCATAGGCCTCGTGGTCCTGGCCCAGCTTGACAGTGCCGCGCAGCGAGGCGTGGGCGCGCTGGATGCCCGGAATCAGGGTCTTGTACGTGGCCGGGTTATAGGCCAACACGTTGCCGCTCCGACCCGGGGTGATCTGGCCGTAGGGCTGGACCGCCAGCGGACCCGCATTGGCGCCGGTCGAGCCGCCCAGCCACTGGGTCGGGTCGTTATTGACGTAGTTGGTCGGCACCCAGGCCAGGGTGCCGTTCGGATTGCCGCGGAAGTCGCTGCCCGCCATCCAGCCCACCTGGTCCTGCTGCAGCTTGTCGCGCCACTGCGCGTCGGCCGAGAACACGACACTATAGCCATCCTCGACCAGCGAACCGAAGCCGGTCTGCAGGGTTACGCTCTTGTCGTCCTGGCCGGTGCCCTCGGTGGAGCGGCCGACCTGGGCGCTGATCTCGGTGCCCTTGAACTCTTTGTAGAGAATGATGTTGACCACCCCGGCGACGGCGTCCGAACCGTAGACCGACGAGGCGCCGTCCTTGAGCACCTCGATGCGCTGCACCGCCGCCATCGGCAGGCTGTTCAGGTCGACGAAGACTTCCTGCAGGTTCTGGGCGGTGGCGTAGGGGCTGACGCGCTTGCCGTTCACAAGAATCAGGGTGTTCTTCTGGCCCAGGCCGCGCAGCGACAGGCCTGCGGTACCGGCCGAGAAGCTGCCGGTGAACTGCTCGTTGTAGCTGTTGCCGCTATTGGCCGAGATCGAGCGAATCACGTCGGCGATGCTGGACTTGCCGGTGGCGGCCAGTTCCTTGGCGGTGATCACCTGGACGGCGCTGGCGCCTTCCTTCTGGGTGGTACGGATATTGGAGCCGGTGACGACGACTTTTTCGATGTCCTGGGCCGTGGCGTGTTGCGAGAATGCGGCGGCGAGCGCCACGACGATAGCGAGTGGTTTGTGCATGGTGTTCCTGGTGGTGGTCTACCCGCGGGCGGTGCTCCCGGCCCCGCAGCGGGCGTGCGCTTCCTGCCCCATCCCTGGTGGACGGGTACGGAAGACGGCGGTATGGATCAGGCGATCAGGTGCGCGGCATTCGACAGCACGACCCGACCTTGCCCGGCATGTGCGCCGCGCGGGTTCGTGAAGTGGGATGCTGCGAATGTGTCATGGCTGAATGATCGTTGAATTCCTGTGGAAGACGCATAATACCGAGCGGAAATGCTATGCCAAACGAATAAATAAATACAAGCTTATGCAAATCGCCATCGAAACGCCCTGCCGGCCATGCGATTGACCGCATTTGCTCAACATGTCATATTGCAATTTTTTCCATCCCAAGGAAGTTCACGCATGCGTCACCTTGTCTCTGCCCTCGGCTTTTCCGTCGTCCTCGCCGGCTGCGCGGTCCATGCCGAAGCGCCACGCGCGCCCTCCAATACAGCGCTGACCAGCCAGATCTCGGCCGACTCGCTGCGCGGCCACCTGTCCTTCCTGTCGTCCGACCTGCTGGAGGGCCGCGGCACGCCGTCGCGCGGTGTCGACCTGGCCGCCGAATACATCTCGGCACAGTTCCGCCGCGCCGGCCTGGAAGCAGCGGGCGACGACGGCTACTACCAGACCGCCAACTGGCAATACGCCACGCGCGGCGAGAAGGACATCACGATCACGGTGACGGCGGGCGGCAAGACGATCGAGGTGCCGCTGGGCGGCGCCTCGGCCAATTTCATCGATCCGGTCGCGCTCAAGAACACGCCGGCCGTATTCATGCAGTGGCAGGCAGCGCTGGACGACAAGAGCGTGGCCAATGGCAAGGTGCTGGTCGTGCCCGCGGCGGCGATTCCCGGCGCGGCCGCCACCCTGCAATCGAAGCTGCAGAGCAAACCTGCGCTGGTCGTGATGATCGACCGCGAACGCCGCCACGGCCGCACCCAGGGCGGCTGGCTGATCGATCCGAGCCAGCCGGTAGCCAAGGACGGCCCGCCGGTCGTGCTGCTGCACGCGGCCGACGTCGCCGGCACGCTGGAACAAGGCGGCGCCAGCGTGGCCGCCAGGGTGGTGGCGCCGACCGTCAGCCCGGTCAAGCTGCGCAACGTGATCGGCGTGCTGCGCGGGTCGGATCCGCAACTGAAGAGCACCTACGTCATGCTCAGCGCCCACTACGACCACCTGGGCATCCGGGACGGCGAGATCTATAACGGCGCCAACGACGACGGCAGCGGCACCGTATCGATGATCGAGATCGCCGCGGCCATGGCCGCGCAAAAGGAGCGTCCGCGCCGCAGCATCGTGTTCGTCGCCCTGTTCGGCGAAGAGCTGGGGCTGCTGGGATCGCGCTACTACGCGAAGAACCCGGTGTTCCCGCTGAAGGACACCGTGATGAACCTGAACCTCGAGCAGCTGGGCCGCACCGACGACAGCGAAGGTCCGCAGGTCTCGTCCGCAACCATGACCGGCTTCGATTACTCGACCGTCGGCACGACCCTGCAACGCGCCGCCGACGGCACCGGCATCCGCTTCTGGAAGCACCCGACCAATAGCGACCGCTATTTCGCGCGCAGCGACAACCAGGCGCTGGCCGATGCCGGCGTGCCGGCCCACACGCTGGCGGTGGCCTTCGGCTTCCCCGACTACCACGGCAAGGACGACACCTGGGACAAGATCGACTACGACAATATGGCGCGCGTCAGCCGCATGATCGCCGTCGCCCTGCAGGACATCGCCAACGACACGGCCAAGCCGGCATGGACCGACGTCCCTAACGCCGCCAAGTACCGCGAGGCGGCGCGCGCGCTGCACGGCGCGCCTTGATTGTGGCGACCTAAGTGATTGCCGGGCTGTCGATCCGCCCCGAAGGGGCGCCCGCGCCACTGCGGGTCGACAGCCTGCGGCTGCTCGCCGGCAGCGGCGCCGAGGGCGACCGCCATCTCGACCCGCTGTCGCCGCGCCAGCTGCTGCTGGCCTCCTGCGCCAGCTACGCAGCCCTGTCGCTCCCGCCGCAGGCGCTGCGCGAAAACCTCCTGCTCGACGACGACATCGACCGCCTGCCTTCCGGAACCGTGCTGCAGATCGGGGACGAGGCGAAGGTGCGCCTGATGTTTGCCTGCGAGGCCTGCGGCCGGCTCGACCTGCATGGCGAGCGGCTGGCGGCCAGGATCGGCGCCCGGCGCGGCGTGCTGGCGCGCGTGGTCGAGGGCGGCGTCATTCGCCCGGGCGATCCGGTGCGCAATCTGGGACAACACTTCGCTCCGTGGCGGGACGACTGGCGCCTGCGCATCGCCCAGGTGCTTGACGCCGTCCCTGATGGCGCCGTGGTCGAGTATGCCCAGCTGGCGCGCCTGACGGGCATCCAGTCCAGCTACTGCCGCGCCTTTCCACGTCTGTTACGCACAATGAAAGCCGCTGACGCGCAAAAGGCGGTCGCGGCGCGCACCCTCACTTCGCAGCCGCGCTGGACGGGTGCGGGCCTGTTCGATCGGGATGCGCTCGCGCCTTCCCGCCCAGGATCTCTTCGCTGATCCATGCCTTCACGGCCGCCGTATCGAAAATATTCCCAGTGAAGACCCGGCTCGGACGATGCGGAATATTATCCCCTCGCTCGCGGCCGTCACGTGTCACGACCGGCACTTCGATCACGCCATTCCTGCTCGGCAGCGACGCCCCGAACCCGGTGCCGGTGCGCGAGTCGACCGAGGTCTCGACGCCAATCTGCTCGACTCCCGGGAACCGTTTCAGTTCATCGACGAAGACCATGCACGCGCTGGCGCAGTTGTAGTCGGTCAGCAGCAGCACCCTGGCCTTGACCGGGTTGACTGGTTCCCGCGCCGGTTTCGGGATGCCGCGCGCATTGGGCGGCGTGACGAAAACCGTCTTCCCGGCCTCGACGGCCTGGCGGTACTTGACATAGCCTTTGTCGAATGGCGTTCCGTCGGCAGGAGGTATGAGCTCGCCCGTCTCGGCGGCTTCGTCGGCGGCAAAGAAGGCCATGATCTCGGGCGTAGTCCGGTAGACGTGCGAAATCTCCAGGCGCGACCGGGCGTGATAGTCGGCGTAGTCCTTGCCATACAGCGCGCGCAGGAAGCCCATGAACCACTCATAGGAGCCGCCGCCGTTGCCACGCACGTCGAGGACGATGACGGATTTCTCCCGCAATGCCGGCGCATCGGCCATGAGCTGTTTGAACGCCTTGCCTTCGGCCTGTGTTTGCATGTGGAATATACCCATGCGCACCCAGGAACCATCGGCGCCGAATGGCGTCACGCCCGTGACCCGGTCGGTGAATGCGATCACGCTGCGCATATCTGCCGCAAACCTGCTCGCCGCGACGCTCTGCCAGTCGAGAGCGACGTCGCGGCCGCCAATGCGGCAGCTGCGCGGTCGCGGCACAAAGGGACTGCCGCCATCCCGGAAGACCAGGGGCGCGGCCCGCGCCTTGGTCGACTCCACGCCGGCGATCAGCTGTTCGTAGATGGCGACACGGCCGACCAGCGCATCCATCGGCTGGCCGTCGCATTGCGTGATCTCCTGGCCGGCGAGGTCGCTGCCCTGGGTAGCCACGAGGTAGCGGCCACCACGATATTCCGCCATGAAGCCGGGCCACTGGTAGGTGGACGGGGTCAGCGTATGGCGAAGGACCAGATGCAGGTCCTGGAGGGAGCCGACGAAATGGCCAAGCGCGTGACGATAGCCGGCGTAGCTATCGACCCGCGCCGACTCGGCCTCGAACGTGCGCCGCGCCGTGGCCAGCTTCGCCTTGAAAGCGCCATCGGCCGGGTGGACCGCCGAGATGGATTGCCGCTCGATCCAATGGTTGATGAAGTCCGCGTCCGCCCGCGCCATCGCGGCCCAGTGATTCTGTGGGTTCGCGGCTGGCGCCAGCGTCGCGTGCAGGCCGCACAGACCGAAGGCAAGCGCCTTGATCGCGCGACGCAGTGTTAACGTGCTTGTCATGATTCCTCGTTGCTGTCGATGAATATACATTGCAGCAAGAGTTTTACCATGTCGCGGTTGCTTCAAATGGATCGCTAACTGCGATTGTGTGTCGCAGATCGTGCGCTACCGGTGCGACGGCGACGTCGGCTTGAGCCGCGCAACTCCCAGGATCACCAGCGCCAGCCCTCCCAGCTGGTAGATCGACAGCGGCTCGCCCAGCAGCAGCCAGGAAGCGAACACGGTCAGCACCGGCCCGAGGTTTCCCACCGCCGCCGCCTGCGCCGCGCCCATGCGTCCGATCGCCAGCGCCAGCCAGTAGATCGGCAGCGCGGTCGAGACCACCGCCATCAGGCCGCCATTGAGCCAGACCGCGGGCGGCAGTGCCGGCAGCGCGCCCAGGTCGCCGGCCGCCATGAAGTGCCCCAGCACGAACACGCACGAAGCGCTGCCAGCCAGGCCGGCCAGGCGCATGGAGCCGATCCGGCCCACGAGAGCGCCGGTACCGAGGTAGTACATGGCGTAGGTCACGGCGCTGGCGAATACCCAGGCAGAGCCCACCATGACTTCGCGGCTCCAGCCGGTCACCTGCAGGTCGTGCACGAAGCCGATGCCCAGGCCCAGATAGCAGATGGCCAGCGCCTGCAGGGTGCGCGCCGAGGGCCGCTGGCGCGTGAGAGCAACCTGGAACAGCAGCACCAGGGTCGGATAAAGGTAGAGGATCAGGCGTTCCAATCCGGCGGTGATGGTTTCGAGCCCATAGAAGTCGAACAGGCTGGAAAGATAGTAGCCAAGAAAAACCAGCACGGCGATGTGGACGCCATCCCTCACGGACAGGGGTTCGGCGTCGCGATCGCGCGCCAGCCAGGCCAGCCACAGGAACAACGGCAGCGCGAAGCCCATGCGCAAGGCCAGCAGGGTCAGTGCATCGACCGGCGCCGCCGCATAACCCAGCTTGACGAATACCGCCTTCATGCTGAAGCCGGCGGCGGCCAGCACCGCATACAGGCGGCCATCCTGCGACCAGCTGCGCAGACGTGCTTGGGTGGGACTCATGATCGGGCTTCGGTGGCAAAGACCTTATTCTGACGAGAAAGCATCCACGTTAGAATGCGTCAATCCTGGACAAGGCCTTCGCGTTTCGAGAAACCCATGCACTTCGACCTCACCGATCTTCGCCTGCTGCTGGCCATCGCCGAGGCCGGAAGCCTCAGCAAGGCAGCCGAGCGCTTCCCGCTCGCGCTGTCGGCCGCCAGCAACCGCCTGCGTGGCTTCGAGGACGATTGCGGCGTCGTCGTCTTCACGCGCTCCGCCGGCGGCATGACGCCAACGCCGGCCGGCCGCTTCATCCTGGAACGCGCTGCGCGCGTGGTCAGCGAGGCCGACCAGCTGCGCGACACCGTGCGTGAACTGCGCGGGCCGCAGCGCAGCGCGGTGCGACTGGCCGGCACCACGGTGGCGATCAGCACGTTCCTGCCGGCCGCGCTGGGCGTATTCCTGGCCGACCACCCGGAAGTCGACCTGCAGCTCGATGAACGCACCAGCCGCGACATCCTGCAGGCGGTGCGCGAACGCGAGATCGAAATCGGCATCCTGGACGGCAATGTGGCAACGGGCGACGTGATCTCACTGCCGTTTCGCACCGACCGGCTGGTGCTGCTGGTGCCGAACGGCCATCCGCTGACCGAACGCCCGGCCATCCGGATGCGCGACGCCTTCGAGTTCGCCTTCGTGTGCCTGCCGGCCGAGCGCCCGATGCAGCACTTCATCGAGTCGCGCGCGGTCCAGAGCGGACGGCCGCTCAAGGTCCGGGTGCGGGCGCCCAGCTTCGACGCCATCGCCCAGCTGGTGGCGCAGGACGCCGGCATCGCCATGCTGCCCGAGGCCGCCGCCAGCCGCTTCGCCCGCGAGATGCCGGTGGGCATTGTGTCGCTAGACGATACCTGGGCCAACCGGGAATTAAGAGTGTGCTTCGCCGATCCGACTACCTTGTCGCCCCATGCTGAAACGTTGTTACGTTATCTAGCGCACAGCCGATGAGTGTTGGAAATGTTGTAATGCTTTCGTCGCGCACGATTGCGATCGTGACGTGAGTCAAAAAATTAGCAATAGGTGTAAGCTAAACGACAACATTTATTTTAAGGAGCACACCATGAAAACCACTATCGCCCTCTCCGCCCTCATGCTGTCCGTCGCCGTGCTGGCTACCGGCTGTAACAAGAACGACAATATGGGCCCAGCGCAAGAAGCCGGCGCCGCCGTCGACAACGCCGGCCGTGCCGTGGCCAATGAAACCCGCGAAGGCGTGGCAGCTGCCGACGCCGCCGCCGAGCGCGCTGGCGACCGTATCGAAGCTGCCGGCGACCGCGCCGAAGCCGCCGCTGACCGCGCCGGCGACCGCATCGACAACGCCACCGCCGAAGTGCGTCAGGAATCGCGTGAAGCCGCCGCCGAAGCCAAGGATGCCGTCAGCGACACCACCGCCGCTGCTGGCCGCAGCGTCGAACGCGCAGGCGAAAAAATGCAGGACGCTTCGAAGTAATTTCGTCGCCATCCTGTAGCACCTGAGGCATCGACAAGCCGAAAGGCCGTGCAACCGGCTTTTCGGCTTGTTTTTTGCGGCTTGTTGTCTGTTATGCTGGAGCGCCCAACGCACAGCAGATGCCCGCATTCATGCCACGTCCGCACCCGTCTTTCCTGGCGCTCCATTGCGCCTGCCTCTGCCTGTCCCTTTTCGTCACCCCTGCCGCACTCGCCTCCGCACCGCTGCCTTCGCATCGCTTCGACAACGGCGTCGTGGACGCGCGCGTATCCGAAGTCGCCGGCGGCCGCCTGCTGTCGTTCGCGCTGAAGGGCAAGTCCAACTTCCTGCTCATCGACGAAGCCGCCGGCGATCCCGACGTGGCCCCGAATGCGACGTCGGGCTACATCCGCTACCAGGGCCATGAGGTCTGGATCGGACCGCAGCGCGAATGGTGGGTGCACCAGGACGTCAACCCGGCGCGCGCCGCAGCCAAGGCGACCTGGCCGCCCGATCCCTGGCTGAGCCTGGCGAAGTACACGCTGGTGGAGAGAAAACAGGACGACATCGTGCTCGATAGCCCGGCCAGCCCCGTATCCGGCATCCAGCTGCGCAAGCGCTACGCCCTGCTCGCGGACAAGCCGCACAGCCTGCGGCTGGAGGCCGAGGCGACCAACCGCAGCGGCAAGATTGCCGGGCGCGACATCTGGTTCAATACGCGCGTGCCGGCGCACACGATGGCCTATGTGCCGGTGGCTTCGCAAGAAGAGGTTCGGATCGAGCCGGCCGGGGCGCTGCGCTACACATTGGGTGGCGGCCTGCTGTCGCTGGACTTGCCGCTGCCGAGTGACGCCCCACGCAAGGGCAAGCTGTTCGCCCAGCCGTCACACGGCTGGCTGGCGGCGTTCCGCGACGGCCAGGCGCTGGTGATCCAGTTCGTCCACCAGCCGCGCGCCGCCATTCACCCGGCCCAGGGCCAGGTCGAGCTGTACCAGGACGCCGACGCGCGCGCGGCGGACAAAGGGATGCTGGAGCTGGAAGTGCACGCGCCTTATGTCGAGCTGGCGCCGGGGGCGGCGATGCGGGCGTCGGAGCTGTGGACCATGCTGCCCTACGACGGTCCCGCCACCCGCGACGCCCACCTCGAATTCCTGCGCCGGCATGCGGCGCAGCTCGGAATATCAATCCCGTAAGAACAATGCCTCGGCCACGCCACTGACACCGGGACGCAACAGCACCACGGAACCAGCATCGCCACCCGTGCCCGGATCGATCGACGTCACCAGCAGCAGGTCGAGATCCGGCCCGCCGAAAGCGCACATCGACGGCTTGGCCATCGGCAGTTCGATCTCGCGATCGAGCTTGCCCGCCGGGGTAAAGCGCTGCACCACGCCGCCATCGTTGGCGCAGGTCCAGTAACAACCGTCGGCATCGACCGCGGCGCCATCGGGCCGGCCCTTCTGGCCGTTCAGGTCGAGGAACACCCGCTGGTCATGCGGCAGGCCGGCGTCGACGTCGTAGTCGAATGCCCAGACCACGCGGCGCTGGGGGTGCGAGTCGGACAGGTACATCGTCTTCCCGTCCGGCGACCAGGCCAGCCCGTTCTGGGTCAGCATGTTCGACACCACCGGCCCGTGCAGGCCGTCGCGCTGCGAGTAGCGATACAGCCCGCCGACCGCGCGCGCGGCGCCCATGTCCATGAACATGGTGCCGCTCCAGAAACGTCCCTGGCGGTCGCAGCGCCCGTCGTTGAAGCGCATGCCCTCGCCCAGTTCCGCGGCTGGCGGCGCGGCCAGCCGGCTGGCGCCGACCGAGCCGTCGTCGTTCAGGTCGAGGTGGAATATCCCGCTTTCCATCCCCGCCACCAGTCCGCCGTTGCTGCTACCGGCAATGCAGGCCACCATTTCCGGCGCCAGCCAGCGGCGCAGTTCCCCGCTGGCGTGGTCGCGCCGCCAGATGCGGCGGGCGGGAATGTCGACCCAGTACCAGGCCTGTTCCCCCGCATGCCACATCGGGCTTTCACCGGTCGCGCAGTGCACGCCGGAGACGATTTCCATTTCCATCGACATCCTTAGAGGTCCTTGATTTCACGGTGCTGCGGCACCAGCGCCTTCATCACGCACCAGGCCACCAGGTAGGCCAGCGCGCAGATCGAGAACATGATCATATAACCGGTCGACAGCTGGCCCAGCGCGCCATAATGGTCGAACAGCCAACCACCGAGCTTGGTCAGCAGCACGCCGCCCAGGCCGCCGGCCATGCCGCCGATACCGACCACCGAGCCGACGCTGTGTTTCGGGAACATGTCCGACACCGTCGTGAACAGATTGGCCGACCAGGCCTGGTGGGCCGAGGCGCCGATGCCGATCAGGATCACGGGAATCCAGAAGCCGAGATAACCCAGCGGTTGCGCAAGCAGCACCACCAGCGGGCACAGCGCGATCAGCAACATGGCGCGCATGCGGCCATGGTAGATGTCGGCGCCGCGGTTCAGGAAGTAAGTCGGCAGCCAGCCGCCGCCGATGCTGCCCACCATCGTCATGCTGTACAGGACCGCCAGCGGCAGGATCATGGCGGTAGCCGACATGCCGTATTGCGCCGACATGTATTTGGGCAGCCAGAACAGGAAGAACCACCACACGCCGTCGGTCAGGAATTTACCGGCGACGAAGGCCCAGGTCTGACGGTAGCTGAGCAGCTTGAACCATGAGCTTTTCGCCACTTGCGTATTGTCGACGGCCGCCGGGCTGATCCCCGCATCGCTGTTGATATACGCCAGTTCGGCAGCGCCGACCCGCGTCGAGCGTTCCGGCACGTCGTACAGCCAGATCCAGATCCCCATCCAGACGAAGCCGATGGCGCCGATCACGATGAAGGCCGCCTGCCAGCCCCAGAACTCGGCGATCACCGGCACCGTCAGCGGCGCCAGGATGGCGCCGACGTTGGCGCCCGAGTTGAAGATGCCGGTCGCGAACGAGCGCTCGCGCTTGGGGAAGTATTCGGCGGTGGCCTTGATCGCGGCCGGGAAGTTGCCCGCTTCGCCGATAGCGAGGATCGCGCGGCCGATCATGAAGCCGGCGATCGACACCGGCACCACGGCCAGCCCGATGGAGGTGAACACGGTGTTGACCGCCTCGCCGATCCAGATCGCGTAGGCGTGGGCGATGGCGCCGAGCGACCAGACGACGATGGCCACCACGTAGGCGCGCTTGGTGCCCATGCGGTCGATCACACGGCCGGCGAACAGCATCGAGATGGCGTAGACGAACTGGAAGGTGGCCGCGATATTCGCGTAGTCGGTGTTCGACCAGCCGAATTCGGCCGACAACATCGGTGCGAGCAGGCTGAGGACCTGGCGGTCCAGGTAATTGATGGTGGTGGCGAAAAACAGCAGTGAGCAAATCGTCCAGCGATACTTGCCCACCACCGTCTGTGCCGGTGCGAGGTCGATGACTTGCTGATTCATGGTGATCAGTTCTTTACAAGTTAAAACAGCCGGTGTCTCCCCCGGCTGGTACGGCGATAAAGGCTTAAGGCGTTACGCTTTTCCTCCAGTTTGCAAAGTGCCGTCCTGCAGGCGCGCGAGGCCCAGCGGGTTCTCGTCGCGCAGCGCTTCCGGCAGCAGGTTGGCAGGCAGGTTCTGGTAGCACACCGGCCGCAGGAAGCGGTCGATCGCGGACGCGCCGACCGAGGTCGTGCGGCTGTCGCTGGTGGCCGGGAACGGGCCGCCGTGGACCATCGCGTGCGCCACTTCGACGCCGGTCGGGAAGCCGTTGAACAGCACCCGGCCCGCCTTGCGTTCCAGGACCGGCAGCAGTGCGCCGGCCAGGCCGTGGTCCGCTGCCAGCGCGTGAACCGTCACGGTCAGCTGGCCGTGCAGCGCCTCGGCCGCCTTCAGCAGCTGATCGGCGTCCTTGAAGCGCACCAGCACCGCGGCCGGGCCGAACACTTCGTCTTCCAGCGCCGCGTTGCCCAGATAGGTGTCGGCGTCGCACACGTATAGCGCAGCGCGCGCCGCGCAACCGGTGCCCTGCTCGCCGCCCTGCGCGACCAGTTGCAATCCCTCGACCTGGCCGAACTTGGCCACGCCGGTGTTGTAGGCCTCATGGATGCCGGCGGTGAGCATGGTGCCCGCGCCCTTGCCTGCCAGCGCCTCGCTGGCCGCCTTGACGAAGGCGTCCAGGTCGGCGCCTTCGAGCGCGAACAGCAGGCCCGGGTTGGTGCAGAACTGGCCGACGCCCAGCGTCAGCGAATCGACGAAGCCTTGCGCCAGGCCGGCGCCGCCGGCTTGCAGGGCGGCCGGCAGCAGGAATACCGGATTCACGCTGCTCATTTCGGCATACACGGGAATCGGCTCGGAGCGGCCTGCGGCGGTGCGCATCAGCGCGGTGCCGCCCTGGCGCGAACCGGTAAAGCCCACCGCCTTGATCGCTGGGTGCGCCACCAGCTGCTGGCCGACCGTGCGGCCATCGCCGTACAGCATCGAGAACACGCCTTCCGGCACGCCGGCTTCTTTCGCCGCGCGCTGGACGGCGCGGCCGACCAGTTCCGAAGTGCCCGGGTGAGCTGCATGGGCCTTGACCACGACCGGGCAGCCGGCCGCCAGTGCCGAGGCGGTGTCGCCACCGGCCACCGAGAACGCCAGCGGGAAGTTACTGGCGCCGAACACGACCACCGGGCCGAGGCCGATCTTGGAGAGGCGCAGGTCGGGACGCGGCGGCGTACGGTCAGGCAGCGCGCTGTCGATCGTCGCATCCATGAAGTAACCGTCGCGCACCACTTTCGCAAACAAGCGCAGCTGGGTCACGGTGCGCATCCGTTCGCCTTCCAGGCGCGCCTGCGGCAGGCCGGTCTCTAACATGGCGCGTTCGATCAGTTCCGGGCCCACGGCCAGGATCTGCTCGGCGATCGCTTCCAGGAAGCGTGCGCGCTGTTCGAGCGGCAGCGCGCGGTAAGGGTCGAAGGCCTGGCCAGCCAGCGCGCAGGCGCGCTCGACGTCGTCGCCGGTCGCCTGGCCGAAGCCAGGCTCCAGGTTGGCACGGGTGGCCGGGTTGAAGCCGAAGGCCTCGCCGGCGGTGCCGCGCACGCACTGCTGGCCAATGATCATTTCACCGAGAATCGTCATGATCACAACACTCCGTTCTTCTTGAGCAGGTCGAGCAGCATCGCGTCTTCTTCGGCGGTCAGGTCGGTCAGCGGCGGACGCACCGGGCCGGCGCCGTGGCCGACCAGGCGGGCGCCGGCCTTGACGATGCTGACGGCGTAGCCGGCCTTGCGATTGCGGATCTCGAGGTAAGGCAGGAAGAACTCGTCGATCAGGCGGTTGGTGGTGGCGAAATCGTCGTTAGCGGTGGCGTGGTAGAAGTCCATCGCCAGTTGCGGCACGAAGTTGAACACGGCCGATGAGTACACCGGGGTGCCCAGGGCCTTATAGGCGCCGGCGTACACTTCGGCGGTCGGCAGGCCGCCCAGGTAGCTGAAGCGGTCGCCCAGCTTGCGCCAGATCGAGACCATCAGTTCGATGTCGCCGTTGCCGTCCTTGAAGCCGATCAGGTTCGGGCATCGGTCGGCCAGCTTGGCCAGCGAATCCGGGGTCAGGCGGCAGTTGGCGCGGTTGTAGACCACGACGCCGATCTTCACGGAGCGGCACACCGCCTCGACGTGGGCGATCAGGCCATCCTGGCTGGCTTCGGTCAGGTAGTGCGGCAGCAGCAGCAGGCCCTTGGCGCCCTGGCGCTCGGCTTCCTGGGCGTGGGCGATGGCGGTGCGGGTCGGACCGCCGCAGCCGGCCAGGATCGGCACCACGCCGGCGCAGGTGTCGACCGCGGTCTTGATGATCTGGCCGTATTCCTCGCCGTGCAGCGAGAAGTATTCGCCGGTGCCCCCGGCCGCGAACAGCGCGGTCGCGCCGAACGGCGCCAGCCATTCCAGACGGGCGGCATAGCCTTTTGGATCGAACTCGCCCTGCGCGTCGAAGTCGGTGATCGGGAAGGACAGCAGGCCGTGCGACAGGACTTGCTTGAGTTCATTTGGTTGCATTGCTTAGGTCTCCGTTGGTCTAGGTGTTGGATGAAAAAGAAGTGCGATGAATCATGTTGTAAGTCATCGTACAACCTAAAATCAGCAAGGGCAAGCAAAATGTGATGCGAATGTCAGTTCAGGGAGCTTTCCAGGCGGCGCTGTGCCTGGACCAGGCGCTCGCGGCTATTGGAAAGATGGGTGCGCATCGCCGCGCGCGCGGCTTCGGCATCGCGGCGCTCGATGGCGCGGAAGATATCGTCGTGCTCGCGGCTGACGCGCTCGAGGAAATCGGCCGGCTTGTCCTGCTCCAGCTTGGGCGTATCCAGGCGCGCACGCGGAATGATCGCATTGCCCAGCTGCTCCAGGATATCGACGAAATAGCGGTTGCCGGTTGCCTGCGCGATCAGCAGATGGAAGCGCTTGTCGGCCTCCACCGCCGACCTGCCGTCGGCCATCGCCTGCTGCATCTCGAGCAGCGCGCCGGCCAGCTCGTCGACCTGGTTCTCGCTGCGGCGGCCGGCCGCCAGGCCCGCCGTCTCGGTCTCGACGCCGATGCGCAGTTCGAGGATGGACAGCACGTCGCGCAAGGTCAGGATGTTCTCGGCATCGAGCCCGAGCCCGGCCTGCTGGCGTTCGATCACGAAGGTGCCGATGCCGTGCCTCGTCTGCACGTAGCCGGCCGCCTGCAGGTGCGAGATCGCCTCGCGCACCACGGTGCGGCTGACGCCGTGCTGGGTCATCAGCGAGGATTCGGTCGGCAGCTTGTCGCCCGGCTTGAGCGTGCCCTGGCGGATGGTGGCACTGATGTGTTCGACCACGCCCTGGGCGAGATTACGGTGCTTGCGTTGTGGCAGATTCATGGCAATTTGCTGGTGAAAGATGAGGGAATTATACGCGGATGGTTAGTTGATGCCACAGTCATCAGACATCTTATCTCTCTCGCATGACATCCGGTGCAGCACCGGTACAGCCACCTTGCAGAATTGGCCCGACCAAACTAGAATCGTCTATCAAAAAAAACATCAGGAGACTTCATGCCGTTCGTTCGCCTCACTCCCCTGCTCTGCCTGCTGCTGGCCGGCGCCGCCTGGTCCGCGCCGGCGGCGCACGACCGCGTGATCCTGGTCGGCGACTCGACCATGGCCAGCAGCACCGGCTACGGCGACGCCTTGTGCGCCCGCCTGACACCCGAAACCGCCTGCCTGAACCTGGCGCGCGGCGGGCGCAGCTCGGGGAGCTTTCGCGCCGAAGGCCGCTGGGATGAGGTGACAGGCTTGTTGCGTGATGATGCCGCCTACCGCCGTACCTATGTGCTGATCCAGTTCGGCCACAACGACCAGCCGGGCAAGCCCGGACGCTCGACCGACTACGCGACCGAATTCCCCGTCAATATGACCCGCTACGTCGAAGAAGCGCGCGCGCTCGGCGCCGTGCCGGTGCTGGTGACCCCGCTCACGCGCCGCAGTTTCAGGCAGGGCTATGTGCAGGACGACCTGGCGCCCTGGGCCGGCACGGTGCGCAAGATCGCCGCCACGACCGGCACCCCGCTGGTCGACCTGAATGCGCTGTCGCTGGCCGCGGTCCAGGCCATGGGGCCGCAGGAAGCCGACAAGCTGGCGCGCACCGGCGCCAATTTCGACCATACCCATGTCGGCCCGCTGGGCGCGCAGCGCTTCTCGGACATCGTCGCACGCGAACTGCTGCGCAAAGTCCCGAACCTCGCCCCGGCGTTCGCGCCAGGCGGGCGCACCGCCGCGCGGGGCGCGGAATGAGCGGCGTGCGCGCAATCGCCGCTACCCTCACCCTCACCGCGCTGATCCCGGCCACCTCCCTCGCGGCAGCTCCGATGCCCGGTCCGATCGCCGAGCGCCAGCACGCGCCGGCCGACGGCTGGGCCGCGCAGCAAGGCGGCACCCGCGGCGGCGCCCTCGCCGGTCCGGCCCATGTATACACGGTGGCCGACCGCGTGCAGCTGGTCGCCGCCCTGGAGGCGCCGGCGCCGGCGCGCATCGTGCGGGTGGCGGCCACCATCGACATGAGCGAGGGCCGGGCTTTTCGCGACCACGACGACCAGGCCAGGCGTGGCGCCGTGCGCATTCCATCGAACACCACCCTGGTTGGCGTCGCCCCGGGCGCCGGCTTCGTCAACGCCAGCCTGATGATCACCGGCGTCGAACAGGTGATCGTGCGCCACCTGGCGATCCGCAATCCCTGCGACGTCGCGCCGCAGTGGGATGCGCAGGACGGCGCCAAGGGCAACTGGAACTCGGAATTCGACGGCATCACGGTGCGCGCCGCGCGCCACGTCTGGATCGACCACAACAGCTTCACCGATGCGCCCGACACCGACGACCGCGCCCCGATCGAGAACGGCAAACGCAAGCAATGCTACGATGGCGCGCTCGACATCACCCAGGGCTCGGACCTGGTCAGCGTCACCTACAATCACTTCGCCCAGCACGAAAAGAACATGCTGATCGGCGCCGGCGACCGATTTACCGGCGACCAGGGGCGGCTGCGAATCACGCTCAAGGGCAATCTGTTCGAGCACGTCGCCGAACGCGCCCCACGGGTGCGCTTTGGGCAAGTCCACCTGCTGAACAATTACTATGTGGGCGAGCGCGGACGCGCGGTGTATGGCCACGGCTACAGCATCGGCGTCGCGCATGCCTCGCGTTTGATTTCCGACGCCAATGCCTTCGAGGTGGCCGGCGCGAACACCTGCGAGCAGCTGGTGCGCGACCCGGCGCGTAGCCCTGGCGTCTTCGTGGACAGCGGCTCGCTGCTCAATGGCCAGCCGCTGAGCGACTGCCCGCACGGCGGCGACGCCGGTTGGCGCGTCCCCTACCCTTATATGGCGTTGCCGGCCTCGCAGGTGCCCGCTCACGTGCGCGCCAATGCAGGCCCGCACCCAGGCGCCAACGACAGCGCCGGCGCCATCGTGGAGGCCCGCCTCGCGCCGGCGACCGGCGCGCCATTCGTGCTGCGCGCCCGGCGCGCCGCCAACGGCGACTGGCAGGGCGCCAGCCTGCAACTGGTCGACGGCGGCAAGACACTGCAGGTCGAACTGCTGGCCGCACGCGATGGCCAAGTGCAGCGCCTGAAGCAGATACGGCGCCGCACCGTGCCCACCGACATGCCGCTGGTGCTGGGCTTTGCCGCCGACGCCGGCCAGTTGGCCGCGCTGGTCGACGGCGAACGGGTGACCACCGCCCTGGCCGAACCGTTGCCGGCCACCCAGCCGCTCGACTGGGAAGCTGGCGCGCACCGGCTGCTCGACCTGCGCGGCGGCCCCATCGACGCGGCGCCGGCACGCCTGAGCGCCCAGGTCGCCGAGCGGCGCATCCTGCTGCAGGCCGGCGACCCGGCCGCCGCCATCCCGATGGGCGGCGCCTCCAGCTTCGAGGTAGTCAGCGACGATCCGCGCATCGCCACAGCAAACGTCGTGGCCGACGTCGCGCACGGCGCCGTGCGCGTAACGCCGCTCGCAGCCGGTCGAACCACACTGACCGTGCGCAGCACCAACGATCCGTGGGCCCAGGCCAGCTTCGCGGTCGTGGTCGGGGAACGCTTCATCGAACCGCGCGGCACCGGGAGCGTAGCAACCCGTCCGCAGCTGGATGAGCGTGGCGTACCGCCCGATACGCCGCTGCGCCTGGCCCTGGCGCCTGGCGCCGAACTGACGGGGGAAGGCAGCATCCGGGTGCTGCGCAAGCGCGACGGCCTGCTGGTTGCGGTAATCCGTCCGGGCGAAACGGTGACCGCCATCGGCCCCGCGCCGCGCCAGCGCCTGGTGCGCCAGCACGCGCTGCGGATCGTCGACGGCGAACTGCGCGCGCGCCTGCCGCAGGCGCTCGAGTACGACACCGAGTACGAGGCGCTGGCCGAGGCGAGCCTGGTGCGCGGCGCGGTTTTCCACGGCGCGCGCTGGCGCTTTCGCACCACGCCGCAGCGCCCGGTGGGCGACAGCGTGACGGTAGCCACCGAAGGACGGTCGCATTTCCGCACCGTGCAGGGCGCGCTCGACTACGCGATGTCGCTGCCGCGCGCGCAGCCGCTCACGATCAATGTGCGCGACGGCGTCTATCCCGAATTGCTGTACCTGCGCGACAAGGACAACCTCACCCTGCGTGGCGCCAGCCGCGAAGCGACCGTCATCCGCGCCGCCAACAGCGACACCCTGAATCCCGGCTCCGGCGCCGGACAAGAAGCCGGCACGCCCGGACTGCTGGGTGGGCGCGCGCTGTTCCTGGCCCAGGACAGCGACCTGCTCGACCTGCGCGACATCGCCCTGCACAACAGCACCCTGCGTACCGACGGCCACTCGCCGCAAGCAGAGACCCTGTTCTTCAGCAGCCGCGATGGTCGCCTGATGGTACGCAACGCGCACTTTTTGAGCGAGCAGGATACGCTGCAGCTGACGGGCTATGCCTGGTTCCACAAGTCGCTGGTGGAAGGCAACGTCGACTTCATCTGGGGGAACAACCGCGCCGCGCTGTTCGAGGACAGCGAGATCCGCAGCATCGGGGACAGCGCCCGTCCGGAGAGCGGCGGCTACATCGTGCAGGCGCGCACGATTGGCGCCACCGAACCGGGCTTCATCTTCCTGCGCTCGCGCCTGACACGTGGGGCCGGGCCGGCCGGCAATATGCCGGCGGACGGCAGTGCCTATCTGGCGCGCTCGCCCGGCACCGCCAACACCTGGGATAACGTGGCCTTCATCGATTGCAGCGTCGGCCCGCACATCGCCGCCGACGGCTGGCTGCGGCGGCCGGCGCCGAATCCGGCCGAAGGAGGGTGGCGCGAATACGGCAACCGGGGTCCGGACGGCCAGGCGCGCAGCTACGGCGGCTTCATGCTCGGGCGCGAACAGGCCGCGAAGCTGTCGAACCGCGCCGCCGTGTTTGCGGGCCGCGGCTGGAACCCGCAACCCTAGGCGGCCCGCACGCGCCATGAGATTTACCCGTACACTTGCAACATCAACCATACCAAACTAAGATTCGCTAGTTTTGGCGCCCACTGCCAATAATCCAGGACGAACCGATCGATGAAGAAGACCCCAGCGCTGAATGAACCTAGCACCACCGAGCCGCGGCTGTACCGGGTCGTCTCGGCCAAGATCGAGGAGCTGATCCGCGCCGAGAACATCCGCACCGGCGAGCGCCTGCCGGCCGAACGCGAGCTGGCCGCCAAGCTGGGGGTCAGCCGCACCTCGCTGCGCGAGGCCCTGATCGCGCTCGAACTGAGCGGCAAGGTCGAAGTGCGCGGCGGCTCGGGGGTCTATGTCAGCGAGGACGTCGCGCCGAAGGCCGACGTGCCGACCGTCGGCCCCGGTCCGTTCGAGGTGCTGGCGGCGCGCCGCCTGATCGAGGTCGAGGTCGCGGCGCTGGCGGCCAAGCACGCCAGCGATTCGGCGATCGACGCGATCCTGGTCGCGGTCGAAGAGATGGAACAGCACCACGAAGACCGCAGCGGCAACGAATCGGCCGACCGCAACTTCCACCTGGCGATCGCGCGCGCCACCGGCAACAGCGCGATGGTCGGCGTGATCGAATACCTGTGGAGCCAGCGCGGCTCGCTGTGGCACAAGCTGAAAGAACACTTCCAGACCGAGGAACTGCGCCAGCAGACGCTGATCGACCACCGCAACATCTTCGCCGCCATCGCCTCGCACGACGTCGCGGGCGCGCGCCAGGCCATGCGCGCCCACCTCGACCGCGTCACACGCACCTTCTCGCGCGGCTAAGCCGCGCTTTCTCGCCTTCTTCCTCGCCTCCCGGCATCGGCGCCACGCACGGCCCGAGCCGGCGTGCGTACGCCCATTTCCTTCTAGCGCCGCCCCCGCGACGACCGGCGCTCCACCTCACCCGGAAACCAAAAGGCTAGACCAGTTTAATTTCTGGCTCGTCCAGATTGCAAAAGTGGTCTGACCAAAGTAGAATTGTTTTCATACCAATCATCGGCGGCCCGGCGGAAACGGGGCGAACATGCGCGCGATCCGGAGAGAACATCCGGACGCATTCGACGACTACAGGCAGGAGACACGCAGTGAACCAACTTCGCACGACCAAGCAACCCCGCTTCATCCTTTCGGCCGTCGCACTCGCGGCGATGACCATGGCGAACCTCGCAGCGGCGCAGGAAGCGCCCATGCAGCGCATCGAGGTGACCGGTTCCTCGATCAAGCGCCTGGCGACCGAGAACGCCCTGCCGCTGACGACCTACAAGGCCGAGGAACTGGCCAACCAGGGCCTGACCACGATGTCCGAGGTCGCGGTGGCCCTGACCGTGGCCGCGACCAACGAGCCAGTGGGCGGCGGTGGCGGCGGCACCATGATCAATATGCGCGGCCTGAACACCAACCGCACCCTGGTGCTGCTCAACGGCCGCCGCCTTGCCAACGAGGCGCTGGGCGCGAGCTCGGTCAACGTCGACGTCATCCCGATGGCTGCCATCGACCGGGTCGAGGTGCTGCGCGACGGCGCCTCGGCCCTGTACGGCACCGACGCGATCGCCGGCGTGGTCAACTTCATCACCAAGCGCTCGGTACAGGACGTGACCCTGCATGCCAGCACCGTGCAGCCGCAGGAATCCGGCGGCGGCGACCAGAAACGCGTCACCATCGTGGCCGGCAAGGGCGACCTCGCGAAGGATGGCTGGAACGTCTACACGGCCTTCAGCGCCCAGCGCCGCGACTCGCTGCTGCAGCGCGACCGGCCGCAGATCTGGGACCCCGCGAAGCTCGCCTCGCTGGGCGGCACGCCGTTCAATTCGAATACCTCGGGCGGCTCGGCCTCGCCGGCGAACTTCACCATCTATCGCAACGGGCGTTCGGCCAACATCACCGGCAACCCTTATTATGCGACTGGCTGCGCGGCGCCAGGGCTGGCGCAGACGACGGTGCCATCGACCCGCACCGCCGCCAACGGCGGCAATACCTGCATCACCGACCCGGGAATCTACCCCGAACTGCTGCCGGAAAACCAGCAAGTCACCCTGTTCACGAAAGCCAGCCTGGCGCACGGCGAGGGCAAGATGCTCACCGTCGAACTGAACCTGGCGCGCTCGTACATCGATGCCGTCAGCGGTCCCCAGCCCTTCGGCAACAACACCGACTATGACCGCCTCACGGCATCGCGCCGTCCGCTGATGATGACGTCCGCCAGCAAGTGGTATCCGGGCGGCAGCGGTGGCGTGCCGGCGGTGGCCGGCCTGAACGGCGAAGACCTGGCGCTGACCTGGAGCCTCGACGAACTCGGCCCGGTCAAGCTGCACGACGTGCAGACCAACCACCGCCTGGTGATCGCCGACGAAGGCCAGGTCGCCGACTGGGATTACCGCGTGGGCGCGTCCTACGGCTACAGCCACCGCGACAGCGGCTTCAAGGAAAACTTCGTGCGCACGCCGGCCGTGTATGCGGGCGTTGCCAACGGCATCCTGAACCCCTTCGGCGCGCAGGACGAGGCCGGCCGCGCCTACCTCGAGGGCATCTCGGCCGACGGTGAAGTGTTCCGCAAGGCCGACGTGCGCTACTACGGCGTCGACTTCAACCTGAGCCGCACCCTGATGGACCTGCCGGGCGGCGCCCTGGGCCTGGCGGTCGGCGGCGACTGGCATCGCGAGACCTACGAGGAAAACGTGCCGATGGTCGGCGACGAAGTGGTCTGGCGCGTCAACGGCACGCCGGGCAACAACCCGAGCGGCGCACGCCGCGTCTCGGGCCTGTACGCCGAACTCGATGCGCCGGTCACCAAGGACCTGAACCTGAACTTCGCGGTGCGCGGCGACCATTTCAGCGACTTCGGCTCGACCTTCAATCCGAAGGCCAGCTTCCGTTACCAGCCGATGAAGGAACTGATGGTGCGCGGCACCGTCAGCACCGGCTTCCGCGCCCCGACCCTGCCCGAGCTGTACGGCGTTCCGCGCAGCCTGCAGGCGTCGACCTCGAGCTGGGACGACCCGCTGCTGTGCCCCGGCCCGACCCCGAACGTGGCCGGTTCCGGCGCCCTCACCACCGACCCGCGCTTCGCCGGCCTGGGCCTGGACGCCGAACGTGTCTGCAACACGCGCCTGACCACGCTGGTGGGCGCCAATCCGGACCTGGAACCGGAGAAGTCGAAGACCTATACGGTCGGCTTCGTGATCGAACCGGTCAAGAACTTCGTGGCGACCATCGATTTCTGGAAGATCGACATGAAGCGCACGATCGCCCAGATCAACGAAGACTCGATCTTCGACAACCTGGACCGCTACGGCGACCTGTTCGTGCGTAATCCCGACGGCACGCTGGCCTATATCACCAAGACGCGCCTGAACATGGGCGGCCTGAAGACGCGCGGCATCGACATCGGCCTGAACTACCTGGTGCCGACTGCCAACTGGGGCCGCTTCGGCTTCTCGATGGACGGCACCTACACCGACCGCTACGAGGGCCAGAACGACGCGGGCAGCCCGTGGGTCGACAGCGTCGGCCGCATCGGCGCCCTGTCCACCGGCTCGACCTCGGCCAACACGTATATCTTCAAGTGGAAGCACCAGGCGCGCGTGAACTGGAGCTACGGCCCGTTCTTCGCCCAGCTGACGCAGCAGTACACGTCGAGCTACGAAGACACCAACGCCCTGCCGACCCAGCAGCCGGGCCAGCCCTTCCATAACGTGATCGAGCCCTACCGCGTGTATAACCTGTCAACCACCTACAAGGTGTCGCCGAACTTCAAGCTCGGCGCCGGCGTGAACAACCTGTTCGACACCGATCCGCCGCTGTCGAACCAGCGCCTGTCCTCGCGGGTCGTGTTTGCGCAGAACATCGCCAAGCCGATCGGCCGTGCCTTCACGGTGCGCGCGGATTACACGTTCTAAGCCCGTCGTTGCCCGCCTGCGCGAAAAGTCGTTACCTCCGGTGGAGGTAACGACGCCTCCTGGAGCGCCATGAAGCACCTGTCCAACTCCCTGATCTTGTGCGCCGCCGCAGCCGCTGCCGGCTGTGCCAGCGACGCGCCTCACGATATCTCGTCCATCCCTCTGATGCGCCAGGTGGCGCCGCCCGACGGCTGGGCGGCGCAGGCCGGCGGCACCCGGGGCGGCGCCGACGCGCCGGTCGCCAATGTCTTGACCGTCACCGACGCCGCGCAGCTGCGCCAGGCGCTCGGCAAGTCGGTCCAGGGCAGCCGCATCGTGCAGGTCGCCGGCGCAATCGACATGAGCGAAGGCCGGCCCTACGCCGACCATGCAGACCAGTCCAGGCGCGGCCGCGTTGCGGTGCCGGGCAATACCACGCTGATCGGGCTCGGGCCACATTCCGGCTTCGTCAACGCCCACCTGACGGTGAGCCGGGTGTCGCAGGTGATCATCCGCAATCTGCACCTGCGCAATCCCTGCGACGTCGCTCCGCGCTGGGATCCGAAGGATGGCGACGGCAACTGGAATGCCGAATTCGACGCGATCGCAGTCGTCGCCTCGACCCACGTCTGGGTCGACCGCAACAGCTTCACCGACGCTCCGGCGACCGACGACACGCTGCCGGTCGTCGACGGCAAGACCCAGCAGTGCCACGACGGCGCGCTGGACATCCGCGACGCCAGCGACTACGTCACGGTCTCGTACAACCACTTCGCCCTGCATGCCAAGAACACGCTGATCGGCGCCAGCGACAAGGCCGAAGCGGATGCCGGCCACCTGCGCATCACCATCAGCAACAACCTGTTCGAATTCATTTCCAGCCGCGCCCCGCGGGTGCGCTTCGGCCAGGTCCACCTGTTCAACAATTACCACGTCAGCGACCGCAAGCACCCGGCCTACCGCCACGACTACAGCGTCGGCGTGGCCAGGCAGGCGCGCATCGTCTCGCAGGCCAACGTATTCGAGGTGGCCGATGCGCGCGGCTGCGCCGACGCCGTGAAGCCGTTCGCACAGGGGCCGGATGCGGGCAGCTTCAGCGACAGCGGTTCGCTGCTGAACGGCGCGCCGCTCGCCGGCTGCGGCGTGGACGCCGCGCCGGGTTTCGAGGTGCCCTACCCATTCGCGCCGCTGCCCGCGGCCTCGGTCGCGGCGCATGTGCGCAGGCACGCCGGCGCCGGCAAGTAACCATCTCACGAAAGACATCATGCGTATCAACCAAGGCAAGATCATCGACACCCGGCGCCGTTCCCTGCTGCGCGCCGCCTCGGCCTCGGTGGCCGGTCTCGCCGCCGGCTGCCACACAGGCAGCCAGGCCGGCGCAGCCCCGGCTGGCGATCCCTGGCTGCGCGCAAAAGCCATCGTGGATCGCTTCAGGCAGCCGCTGACCTTCCCCCAACGCGATTTCACTATCACCGACCATGGCGCCAGGCAGTGCAAGGTGGTGACGGTGGACGGCCACGTCGCCCATCACGAGCCCGGCAAGTTGACGACGCCGGCGCCGGATGCCCCGGACTGCTACCACGCGATCGCCGCCAGCATCGCGGCCTGCAGCGCCGCTGGCGGCGGGCGCGTCCTGATCCCGGCCGGGAACTGGCTGATCAAGGGACCGATCGTCCTCAAGTCCAACGTCAACGTGCACCTGGCCAGCGGCGCCCACGTCTATTTCAGCAACGACCCCGAGGACTTCATCAAGTACGGCGAACACGACTGCGGCGCAAACGGCAGGCTGACCCTGTCGCGCTGGCAGGGCAACGACTGCCTGAACCACTCGCCGCTGGTCTACGCCTATGGCCAGGACAATATCGCCCTGACCGGCGAGGACTGGACCAGCATCCTCGACGGCCAGGGCGGCGTGCCGCGTGCGAACGGCGATACCTGGTGGGACTGGAAGGGCAAGCGCAAGCCGGGCCCGCGCCAGCACGAAGCGCAGACCGCCGTCAATCCGCGCACCCCGGCATCGGTCCGCGAGGTGGCGCCCGGCCTCGACTCGGCCCAGGCCGCGCTGCTGGAAGGCGGCAACGACAAATGGCGCACCGACGAGGCCTGGCTGCCGACCCTGTCCGAAGCCGGCGTACCGGTGGCCCGGCGCGTGTTCGGCCGCGGCCACTACCTGCGTCCCTGCATGGTCGAGTTCATCGGCTGCAGCAATGTGCTGCTACAGGGTTATCAGCTCAATGGCGCGCCATTCTGGCAGCATCACCCGGTCAATTGCAGCAAGGTGGAGATCCGCGGCGTGCACATGGACAGCCTTGGGCCGAACAGCGACGGCTTCGACCCGGAAGCCTGCGACACCGTGCTGGTGGATGGCTGCACCTTCAACAGCGGCGACGACTGCATCGCGATCAAGGCCGGCAAGAACCGCGACACCCGCTTCGGGCCGACCCGCAACGTCGTTATCCAGCGCTGCGTCATGAATAGCGGCCATGGCGGCGTGACCCTGGGCAGCGAGATGGCCGGCGGGATCGAGCACGTGTATGCGCAAGAGATCGAGTTCCGCAACACCCACTGGGCCACCGACCCGCTCAACACCGCGATCCGGCTCAAGACCAATATGAACCGCGGCGGCTTCCTGCGCCATTTCTACGTGCGCAACGTCACCATGCCCAATGGCGTGAACCTCAAGCCCCAGTTCTATAAGCCGCTACCAGGCTCGCCGATCGCGCCGAAGTCGGTCGCCCCCGGCGCCGGCGCCGTGATCACCTTCGACTGCGACTACGCGCCGAGCGCCGACAATCTGCGCACCCGGCCGCCGGTGGTGGAACACATCCACATCTCGGGCGTCAGGGTGGGCAATGTGCCAACCGCGGCCGGGCCGCGCTCGTGCTACCAGGCGATGCTGTTCCTTGGGCCGGTCGGCTTCGACTACAACGGCAGCGAGGCGGCCGAGATCCTGCCGATCCGCGACGTGACCATCACCGACTGCGATTTCGGCACGCCAGTGAACGCTGGGCAGCCCTGGTATCTCTACAATGTGCGCGACGTCAGCCTCAGGAATGTCCGCATCGGCGGCAAGGTGATCGACACGGTGCTGTCGCACCGCGCCTGATCAGGGAGTGATGCGCAGGTAATCCAGGTCGGCGTAGGCGCCCGGCGTACCGGTCGCGAACACGCCGACCTGGGCGCCGACCCAGCGGCCCATGGTGGCGTCGAAGGGCTCGCCCAGCGACATGTACCGAAGGCCGTCGGCGCTGTACGAGAACGACACCCGCGCGCCATGCGTTACGTGCATGCGCAGCGTGACCGCGTATCCAGGCAAGGCAGGTCCGACCGTCTCGGCGCAGGCGCCGTCCTGGCCGCAGCGCACGCCGACCATGCGCGGCTGGCCGTCGACGCGGCGCACACCGAACCAGTCGCTGGCCAGGCCCATCACGCCGAGCCCCACCTGGTCGCCATCCTGCTGGGCGCGCAGCTCCACCTTTGCCGTCACGCCGAACGCCGGACCCGGGAATTTCTGGGTCAGCACCGACGGCAGCTGCCGTACCGGCGCCGCCGCTTGCGCGAACAGGCGCAGAAAGCCCGGTCGCGCGTCCAGCGCACGCCAGCCGGCCTGCGGATTGGCCGCCCATTGCCATTGCGGGCCCAGCTCCGGGCCGTCGAATTCGTCGCCCACCGCCGGCTCGCGCCGCGCGAAGACTCCCGGCACCGGCTTGGCGTGCTCGATGAGCGGCTGTCCCACACCCGGCTTGGCGGATGGCTCGCCGATCAGCGGCCAGTCGTCGATCCAGCGCAGCGGCTGCAGGTGCACCACGCGGCCATGGGCGCGCCGGTCCTGGAAGTGGAAGAACCAGTCGCTGCCCTGCGGCGTCGTCACCCAGGCGCCCTGGTGCGGGCCGTTGATATCGGTGGCGCCCTGCTCCATCACGATCCGGTCTTCGTACGGGCCGTCGATGCGGCGCGAACGAAACACCGATTGCCAGCCATGCTCGACGCCGCCCGCCGGCGCGAACACGTAGTACCAGCCGTTGCGCTTGTACAGCTTGGGGCCCTCGAGGGTGCGGTAGCCCGGCAGGCGGTTGCCGTCGACGACCACCTGGCCCTCGCCGTCGAGCAGGCTGCGCCCGTCCGGCGCCATGCGGCGCAGGGTCAGCACATTATTGAAGCCGGCCCGGCTCTTGGCCCAGGCGTGGATCAGCCATGCGCGGCCATCGTCGTCCCACAGCGGCGCCGGGTCGATGATGCCCTTGCCGGGCAAGAGCAGGTGCGGCGTGCTCCACGGACCGGCGAAGTCCGTTGCGGTGCTGACGTACACCCCGTGGTCCGGATCGGGATGGAAGATCCAGAAGCGCCCGTCATGGTGGCGCAGGCTCGGCGCCCATACCCCCTTGCCATGCTGCGGCGTCGCGAAGGTCGCCTGCGGCGTCAGTTGCGGCAGCGCGTGGCCGACCAGCTCCCAGTTGACCATATCGCTCGAAATCAGCAGCGGCAGACCGGGCGCGTTGGCGAAGCTGGAAGAGACCATGTAATAGCGTTCGCCGACCCGGATCGCGTCCGGATCGGAATAGTCGGCATGCAGGATCGGATTGCGGTAGCGGCCCTCGCCCAGGTCGGCCGACCATGGCGCACGCGCCGGCATGGCGCCCAGCTGTTGACTGAGGAAACGGTCCATGGCGTCGACCGTCGGCGCCAGCCACGGATCGAATAGCCAGAACGAATGCGGCGCGCCCGCCAGCGCCACGGTATCGGTCGCGATGCCATGCCCGGCCAGCCTGGCCGCCAGCGCTTCGCGTCCGCTGGAAAAGCGCGGCACGCTGCTGACGATGAACTGCACCGGCGGGCTGTCCTTGCCGGCGTGCGTCAGGGGCGAGGCCTCGCGCCACAGCGCCGCCTTGTCGGCATAAGGGCCGCCGAACCAGGCGCCGGCCGCCGACGGCTTCTTGGCCGGATCGTCTTCATGCCGCAGCGCCTCGGGCGAGGTAAAATCGGACAGGCCGTCGATATTGACGATGGCGCGCACCTCGCGCGGACGCGTCATGCCGACCAGGGCGGCGATCTGGCCGCCGGCCGAACCGCCCGCGAGCGCGATCCGCTCCTTGTCGAATCCGAACTGGCCCGCCTGCGTGCGCAGCCAGTCCAGCGCCGCCTTGACGTCGTCGATCGCGGCCGGATAGCGCGCCTGGCCCGACAGGCGGTAGCTGACGGTGGCGGCGGCATAGCCGCGCGCCGCCAGGCGCGCCGCGAGCGGCGCCATATTCGTGCGCTCGCCGCTGCCCCAGCCGCCGCCGTGCACCAGCAGCACCAGTGGCGCGGGCTTTGCGTCGGGCGCCGGCAGGTAGAGATCGAGCGCCAGCGCCAGTTCGGCGCGCCGCGCATAGACCAGGTCCTTGCGGACCCGGACCGGCGCCGGCGCCTCGGCGCTCGCGATGCGGATCTGGGGATAGTCACCCACCAGCTTGCGGTAGGTGGTTTCGGCGTTATAGGGAGACTGGGCGGCGGCCGGCGTCAGCACCGCGGCCAGCACCAGCGCGGCGGCAACAGGAGCAGGTTTCATAGCGACGCGCCGCGGAAGGTGCAGCGCCGGCGCAGCGTCGCACCAGGGGCGAGCACGGTCAGGCCGGGCTGGCCCGGCAGATTGTGCGCATTGATCGGGTGATCCACCGGCTCGAAGCAGAAGAAATCGCGTCCCGGCGGAGTATAAAGGATGAAATATTCCATGTCGGCCTCGATCTCGAGCGCCACGCCGCGCGCCGGCCAGGCGATGCGCGCCCGTCCCGGCCAGCCATCGAACACATGGTCGACACCGTCTTGCGGCAGCGCGGCAGGCATGTCGAAACACCAGTGATCAGGTATCTCGCCGCGGGTCAGCGGCAATTTGTCCGGACCGCTCGACCATACCCCTTCAGCGCCCGCTTCGAGCAGCGCGCCTTGCGGGTCTGGCATCCAGGGATGCAGGCCGATCCCGAACGGCAGCGCCGCCGCGCCGGTATTGCGCAGCGCGAGATCGACCGCCAGCGCTGCGCCGTCGAGCGTGTAGCGCAACTCGGCTTCATAGGAAAATGGCGAAGCGTCGGGACGCGCCAAGGTCAGCGTCAAGACCGAGTCGCTGTGATGCGCCACCTGCCAGGCCTGCTGCCAGCCGTCGCCGTGGATCGGACACGGCTCGCCGGCCCGGTTCGGCGCCGGCACGTATTGTCGGCCTTCGAACGCAAACCCCGAAGGCGCCATGCGGTTGGACCAGGGCAGCAGCGGGAAGCAGGCCAGCTGCGAGGGCGTCGGTACGCCGCTTGCATCGGACGCCAAGGCGCGCAACAGCGGGCTCGCCTCGCCACCGGCAATCCAGTCCAGCCGCGCCAGTCCGCCACCCACCTGGGGCACGACTTCGGCCACCAGGCTGGCGTTGCGCAAGACGAGGCGCTCGATCATCGGCTCAATACTGCGGACCGTCGAGCAGGAACTTGCCGCCCTGGTACATCGTGGTCACGTCATCCTTGGCCGGGAACTCGGACGAATCCGGGAACAGGTGGGCGAACTTCGCCGAGCTGTCCTTCGGCTTGTAGCCGAGGTGCGAGGCCAGGCGGTTGTCCCACCAGGTGCTGTCGTTGTCCGACATGCCGTACACGATGGTGTGGCCGACGCGCGGGGCGAACAGCGAGCAGCGCAGCAGTTCGGTCAGGTCGTCGTAGGAGAGATAGGTGCTCATCATGCGCTTGTTGGCCGGCTCCGGGAAGCTCGAGCCGATGCGCACGCAGACGGTCTCGATGCCGAAGCGATCATAGTAGTAGCGCGCGATCTGCTCGCCGAAGACCTTCGACAGGCCATAGTAGCTGTCGGGACGGGTTGGCGAATCGGCGTCGAGCACCGTGGTCACCGGGTGGTAGCCGATCGCGTGGTTCGAGCTGGCAAAGATCACGCGCCGGGTGCCGGCCTTGTGCAGCGCTTCGTACAGATTGGCCACGCCGAGGATATTGGCCTGCATGATGGGTTCGAACGGCTTCTCGGTCGAGATGCCGCCGAAGTGCAGCACCGCATCCACGCCATCGAGCAGGGCCAGCACGGCTTGTTTGTCCGCCAGGTCGCACTGGACGATTTCTTCGCCCGGGCCGGCCGGGCCCATGTCGACGACGTCGGACAGGCGCACCACGTCGGCCCAGGGCTTGATGCGCTCACGCAGCACTTTGCCCAGGCCGCCGGCGGCGCCGGTCAGCAGGATGCGTTTGAAAGGCTTGCCGGTCTTGTTTTGTACTGCAGCGGTCATTCAGGTCTCCAAAAATATGCGTTCAGGTCACGGGCGCCGGATTGAACAGCGCAAGCGCATTATGCAGCTTCCAGCGCTCGGCCCATGTCTTGCGGCCGCTGGCCACGTCCAGGATCATGCGGAACAGCTCCCAGCCGACGTCCTCGATGGTGGCGTCGCCGCTGGCGATGCTGCCGGCGTCCAGGTCCATCAGGTCGTGCCAGCGGCGCGCCAGTTCGGTGCGGGTGGCAACCTTGATGACCGGGACCGCGGCCAGGCCGTAGGGCGTGCCGCGGCCGGTGGTAAAGATGTGCACGTTCATCCCGGCGGCCATCTGCAGCGTACCGCAAATGAAGTCGCTGGCGGGCGTCGCGGCGTAGATCAGGCCCTTCTGCTGCAGCCGGTCGCCCGGCGACAGCACGCCGGTAATGGCGGTGCTGCCCGATTTGACGATCGAGCCCATGGCTTTTTCCACGATATTCGACAGGCCGCCCTTCTTGTTGCCGGGCGTGGTGTTGGCGCTGCGGTCGACGCCGCCGCGCACCAGGTAATCGTCGTACCACTGCATCTCGCGCACCATCGCCTGCGCCACCTCGGGGCTGGAGGCCCGCGCCGTCAGCTGGTCGATGCCGTCGCGCACCTCGGTCACCTCGGAAAACATCACGGTGCCGCCGGCGCGCACGATCAGGTCGGTGGCGAAGCCCAGCGCCGGGTTGGCGGTCACACCCGAAAAGGCGTCGCTGCCGCCGCACTGCATGCCGACCACCAGGTCGGACGCCGGACAGGTTTCACGGCGGCGCGCGTTGAGTTCTTGCAGGTGCTGTTCGGCGGTGCTCATCAGCGCATCGATCATCGACATGAAGCCGACGTGCTGCTGGTCTTGCAGGGTCACCACCGACGGCGCGGCATTGCCGATCGGGATGGCGCCGGCCGGGAACAGGCGTGCCGGCGGCAGTTTCTCGCAGCCCAGGCTCACGACCATCACGCTGTCGCCAAAATTCGGGTTCCTGGAGAGGTTGCGGATGGTGCGGATCGGGATGTCGGCGCCGGGAGCGTCGATCGCCACGCCGCAGCCGTACACGTGTTCGAGCGCCACCACGTCCTCGACGTTCGGATAGCGCGGCAGCAGCTCTTCGCGGATGCGCTTGACGGCGTAGTCGATCACGCCCGACACGCATTGCACGGTGCTGGTGATCGCCATCATATTGCGGGTGCCGACCGATCCATCCTTGTTGCGGTAGCCCTCGAAGGTGTAGCCATCCAGGCGCGGCCCGGCATCGACGGCGTGGGTGCCGATCGGCAGGTCGTCGAGCGAACGCGCGGCCGGCATGCGCAGCACGCGCTCCGAGACCCAGCTGCCGCGCGGGATCGCGCCGTCGGCGTAGCCGATGGTGACGCCATAGCGGATCACCGCCTCGCCATCCTGCAGGTCCGTCAACGCCACCTTGTGGCCTTGCGGGACACCTTCGAGCAGCACCAGGCCGTCCGGGAATGCGGTGCCGGCGGGCAGGCCGCCGTCGTTGACGACGATCGCGACGTTGTCGCTGGCCTGCATGCGGATAGTGCGCGGAACTTGGTGATTCATGTCTCTTTGCCTGTCTCTTGGCTGATTGGGGAGGGTCATTTTTAGTATGCCATAAATAAATCAAATGCGGCTAGTCCACCTTGCGATTTTGGCCGGACCAAATTAGAATGGCCTGACCAAAACGCAATATAAGCAGTGTCAAGACAGTAACGAAGTCCTGGACCTGCACCATGCAAGCCAGCAATACTAGAAGCACGGTAGCTGAAGCACATACCGATATCCGGTAATACAACAAAGCGATTGGAGACACATGAAAGGCCACACCCTGCACCTGCTTGCAGCTCTCTTGGGCTGCGCGCTCGCCTGCGGACCCGCCCATGCACAGGGCGTCTACCGCAACACCGACAACACCAACCTTGGCGACGCGAGCGAAGGCACTTACCCGATTCCCTACAAAAAGCCAGTGGTGGCCGAAGTCACCGCCCAGCTGCAGTCGATCCGGGCCTTCATGGACCGCGCGACGCCAACCCGCGTCGTGAGCAAGCGCACCGGCCAGCCGATCGCAGACCTGAAAACCCCGGTGGCGGATGCGATCTTCGAGCGCAGCGCCGGCGACTACGGCATCCAGGTGTACGAGATGGGCGTGGTCCATTCGGGCCTGATCAAGGCGGCGCAGGTCACCGGCGACGCCGGCTTCACCAGCATGACCCGCCGTCACTTCCAGTTCTTCAACGACACCCTCCCCTACTTCCGCGCCCAGGAACAGAAATTCAAGCTCGAGCGCGCCAACAGCTTCTCGCGCTTCCTCGATCCGCGCTCGCTCGACGACAGCGGCTCGATGTGCGCCGCCCTGATCCGCGCCCGCTTCGCCAAGGTCGGCCCCGACCTGAAGAACATGATCGATACCTGCAGCGACTGGGTATATAAACGCCAGTTCCGCCTGGAAGACGGCACCATGGCGCGCAAGCGTCCACAGGAAGTCTCGCTGTGGGCCGACGATATGTATATGAGCATCCCGGCGCTGGCCGAGATGGGTCGCCTGACCGGCGAGCGCGCCTACTTCGACGACGCCGTCAACAACGTGATGGGCATGTCGAGCCGCATGTTCAACCCTCAGCTCGGCCTGTACACCCACGGCTGGCACGCCAACCACCAGGACGCGCCGCGCTTTTACTGGGCGCGTGCCAACGGCTGGGCGGTGCTGGCGATGTCCGACCTGCTCGACGTGCTGCCGAAGGACCACCCCGGCTATCCGAAGGTGCTGGCCCAGCTGCGCGCCTCGCTGAAAGGCATCGCCGAGCTGCAAAGCGGCAGCGGCCTGTGGCACCAGATGCTGGACCGTAACGACTCCTACCTCGAGACCTCGGCCAGCGCCATCTTCACCTATGTGATCGCGCACGCCGTCAACGAAGGTTGGATCAGCGCCACCACCTATGGCTCGATCGCCCAGACCGGCTGGAACGCGATCTCGACCCGCATCAATTCGCTGGGCCAGGTGGAGGGCACCTGCGTCGGCACGACCCTGGCCAGCGACATGGTCTATTACTACAATCGCCCGACCAGCGTCGACGCCCTGCACGGCTACGGCCCGATGCTGCTGGCCGGCGCCGAGATCATCCGCCTGGTGAACAACCCGGCATTCGAGATCCAGCACAAGGTCCGCACCTACCACTACCTGCCCAAGGGCGGGCAGACCGATTACCGCGAACACCACTGACCCGGGGGACACCATGAAACGACTCGTACTGGCAAGCCTGCTGGGGGCGCCGCTCGCCCTGTCGACCTACACCGCACATGCCGCCGCAGTGGCCGACAAGGTCAACGTCAGCGTGCAGCACGACCTGGCGATCGCGCGCCCGTCGGAAACCATCGCCATCGCCTGGAAGGACGTCAACGCCGCCCTGCCCGGCGCCATGATCCAGAAGATCGCGGTCAAGGACGCGAGCGGCCGGGTGCTGCCGCACCAGGTGACGAATATCGCGCCGCAGGCGAAAGACCCGAACAACGAAGGCATCGCCTACGGCGAACTGCTGTTCCAGCACAGCTTCGCGGCTGGCGAAAAGAGCGCCAGCTTCACCATCGAGCGCATCGACGGCGTGGCGCCGCCCTTCCCGGTCAAGGCCTTCGCACGCCATATCCCGGAGCGCCTCGACGACTTCGCCTGGGAAAACGACAAGGTGGCGCACCGCACCTATGGCCCGGCACTGGCCGCGCCGGCGCCCGCGGGCGTGGTCAAGGAAGTGCTGGTGACCAGTGGCCTCGACCTGTGGTTCAAGCGGGTCGACTATCCGATCGTCGACCGCTGGTACAACAAGGGCCATGACCACTACCACAAGGACCAGGGCGAAGGCATGGACATGTACAACGTCGGCAAGTCCCGCGGCGCCGGCGGCGCCGGCATCTGGGATGGCAAGACGCTGCACACGGGCGTGAACTGGGCCAGCTACAAGATCCTGGCCAATGGCCCGATCCGCGCCGTGTTCGAACTCCATTACGCGCCATGGGATGCGGGCGGCCGCCAGGTCAGCGAGGTCAAGCGCTTCACGGTCGACGCCGGCCACTGGCTGGACCGGATCGACAGCACCTTCACCACGACGGCCGGCGACACTGCCCCGCTCACGGTCGCCATTGGCCTGAACAAGACGCCGGGCGACAAGGGCCAGGATCCGAAGATCCAGGTCGGCCGCGACGGCAAGGTGTTGTTGCAGTGGGTCGAGCAAAAGAGCAACGACGCCTTCGGCACCGCCGTGGTGCTGCCGGCCGCCGAAGGCTTCGCCCAGGACCCACTCAATGAGCTGATCTTCGCCAAGGCCACGCCCGGCCAGCCGCTGCGCTACTACGCCGGCGGCGCCTGGAGCCGCGCCGGCGAGATCACCAGCCGCGCCAAGTGGCAGCAGGTGACGCAAGACCAGGCTGCGCGCGACGCCAGCCCTGTGCGCGTGAACCTGGCGAAACAACGATAAGGAGCGACATGCCATTCCAAGCCAAACGACGCGCGCTGCTGCGCACCGTCCCCGCCGCCTCGCTGATGATGACCGGCCTTGGCGCCGCCAGCATCGCCCGTGCCCACCAGGATGGCGCTGCCGCAGCAGCCGCCGCCGCGCTGGCCAACGCCGCCCGCCCCGACCCGTGGAAACGCGCAGCCGACATCGTGGCCCGCTTCGCCACGCCGCTCGCGTTCCGCGATGAGGACTTCGTCATCACCGCGCACGGCGCCAAGCCCTGCACGCTGGTGAAGGTGAAGGGCCAGACCGAATCGCTGGTCGAGGGCACCCTCGACACGCCGGCGCCCGGTTCGCCCGACTGCTATCCCGCGATCGCCGCCGCCATCGCCGCCTGCCACGCCAAGGGCGGCGGCCGGGTCGTGATCCCCAAGGGAGAATGGTATTGCGCCGGTCCGATCGTGCTGCGCTCGAACGTGCACGTGCACCTGGCCGCCGGCGCGCGCGTGCACTTCTCGGCCAACCCCACTCACTATGCCCAGCATGGCGAACACGATTGCGGAAAGAACGGCAAGCTGGTGCTGTCGCGCTGGCAGGGCAACGACTGCCTGAACTACTCGCCGATGGTGTACGCGATCAACCAGACCAATATCGCTCTCACCGGCGAGGACTGGACCAGCATCCTCAATGGCCAGGGCGGCGTGCCGTTCGAGCCGGGCTTCGCCGACGGCCCGGAATGCTGGTGGGACTGGAAGGGACGGGGCAAGCCGGTGCGCAAGCGCACTGAGGTCTATGCCAACCCGAACAATCCCTCGCTCGACAAGGTCGTCCCCGGCATCGATGGACGGCGCCAGGCCTCTATCCAGGGCGAAGGCGATCGCTGGCAGACTGATTCACGCTACCTGCCGGCGCTGTCCGAAGCCGGCGTGCCGGTCGAGAAGCGCGTGTTCGGCCACGGCCACTTTTTGCGTCCGTGCATGATCGAACTGATCGGCTGCAACAAGGTTCTGCTGCAGGGCTACCAGGTCAATGCGGCGCCGTTCTGGCTGCACCATCCGGTTGCTTGCCGCGACCTCTTGATCCGCCGCGTGAACATGGAGAGCCTGGGACCGAACAGCGACGGCTTCGACCCGGAAGCCTGCGACGGCGTGCTGGTCGACGACTGCCTGTTCAACAACGGCGACGACTGCATCGCGATCAAGTCGGGCAAGAACCTCGACACCGGCCACGGCCCGACACGCAATGTGGTGATCCGCAACTGCGTGATGAACAGCGGCCACGGCGGCGTGACCCTGGGCAGCGAGATGGCCGGCGGCATCGAGCACGTCTATGCCGAGAAGCTGGAGTTCCGCAACATCCACTGGAAGGGCGACCCGCTCAACACCGCGATCCGGCTCAAGACCAATATGAACCGCGGCGGATTCCTGCGCCACCTGTACGTGCGCGACGTCACGCTGCCGCATGGCGTGGCGACCGAGCCGATGCTGTACAAGCCGCTGCCGGGCGCGCACGAGATCAAGGAGCCGGTGGCCTCGACCGCCGGCGCGATCATCACGATCGACTGCGACTACGTGCCGGGCGACGACACCATGCGCATCCGGCCGCCGCAGGTGTCGGACATCGAGATCAGCAATGTGCGCACGTCGAATGTCGATACCGGCAAGGGCAGCTTCTCGTGCTACCAGGCCTTCGTGCTGCTGGGGCCGGTCGCCTCGAGCTTCAACGGCAAGCCGGGCACTGCGATTCCGCCGATCGCACGGGTGCGCATCAGCGATTCGGACTTCGGAACGCCGCGCAACACGGCCAAGCCGTGGTTCCTGCACAACGCTATCGACATCACGCTCGATAACGTCACCATCGCAGGCAAACGCTACAAGCAAACCCTATCCACCAAGGGTTAAGTGTCAGCAGGTCAGGCCAATTCGTAAATATTTTTACTTTGGCCTGACCAAAATTCGTTGAGTTGCCATAGAATTACAAAACTGGCCTGACCAGATCCCAGATGCAACACCGGCCGATCTCTTGATCGCGCCGCTATAAAAACGCACGGAGACAAGATGAATCACAACCCGCACCGCGCTGTCCTGCGCAAACTCACCCTGTGCCTGCTGGGCACCGCCTCGGTATCCGCTCTCTCGCTTGGCCCGGCTTTTGCCCAGGAAGTGGCAACCACGTCAGCCGGCGCCGAAACGGCCAATGCGCAAACCGTGGTCGTGACCGGCCTGCGCGCCTCGCTGGAGAGCGCGCTGAACGCCAAGCGCCAGGACAACGGCATCGTCGACGTCATCAAGTCGGAAGACATGGGCAAGTTCCCGGACACGAACCTGGCCGAGTCGCTGCAGCGCGTGCCGGGCGTGGTGATCGACCGTGACGCCGGCGAAGGCCGCAGCATCACGGTGCGCGGCCTGGGCCAGGACTTTACCCGCGTGCGGATCAACGGCATCGAGGGCCTGGCCACCACCGGCGGCACCGACAGCTCGGGCGGCACCAACCGCGGCCGCGGCTTCGACTTCAATGTGTTCGCGTCGGAATTGTTCAGCGCCCTGACGGTGCGCAAGAGCTCCTCGGCCGACGTCGACGAAGGCTCGCTCGGCGCCACCGTCGACCTGCAGACCCTGCGTCCGTTTGACCTGCGCGGCTTCAACGCCACGGTCGCCTTGAAGGGCAAGTACAACGACGGCTCGGAGAAAACCGATCCGCGCGCCGCCTTCATGATCTCGAACACCTTCTTCGACCGCAAGGTCGGCGTGCTGTTCTCGGGCGCCTACTCCAAGCGCCGCGTGCTGGAAGACGGTTTCAGCACCGTGCGCTGGGATAACGGCCCATCCTCGGGCGGCTGGTGCGCGCCGCAAGGCATGGTCGCCAATCCAAGCAACTCGACCGCGACCACCTGCGGCCCGGCGGCGCAAGGCGCCGAGCGCCTGCCCGGCACGCCCGAGAACATCGCCGCCTATAACAACGCCAGCGATCCGAACAACTTCCATCCGCGCCTGCCGCGCTACGGCCGCCTGACCCACGACCAGGACCGCCTGGGCCTGACCGGCTCGGTGCAATGGCGTCCGCAACGCGGCACCCTCTTGACCTTCGACATGCTGTACTCGAAGCTCGATGCGACCCGCCAGGAAGACTTCCTGCAGGCGACGTCGTTCAGCCGCAGCGCCAGCCAGGGCGGCAAGCCGCAAGTGGGCGTGCTCGAAGCGCAGTACGCGCCGAACGGCTCGCTGCTGTACGGCCGCTACAACAACGTCGACATCCGTTCCGAGCAACGCTTCGACGAACTGAAGACCACCTTCACCCAGCCGACCCTGACCCTGGAACACAAGCTCTCCGACACCTTGAGCATGAGCGCCAAGTACGGCCGCGCCGAATCCAAGTTCCGCAATCCGATCCAGACCACGGTCACGCTCGACGCCCTGAACGTGGATGGCTACAGCATCGACTTCCGTGGCGACAGCCGCCGTCCATTGATCTCGTATCCGTTCGACGTCAACGGCGGCCCGCTGGGCCTGATCGGCGTGCCGCAGGTCGCCAGCGGCACCCAGCCGACGACCGTGCCGAACACCACCACCAGCGAGATCCGCATCCGTCCGCAGGGCACCGATAACGTCAACAACGTCGCCCAGTTCGACCTGGCCTGGGAAGCGAGCGACAGCCTGACCTTCAAGGGCGGCGTCAACAGCAAGAAGTACACGTCGGAGACCTATGAGTTCCGCCGCGTGAACCAGAACGACACGATCTTCGCGCCACCGGCCGGCGCCACCGGCCTGACCTCGAACATGACCGGCTTCGGCAGCCAGCTCGGCATGCCGGCCGGGAACGCCACCGGCTGGGTGATGCCGAACCTGCAGGCCATCGCCGCCGCCTACGACATCTACTGCAACTGCATCAAGAGCGGTCCTGCCGGCGGCCCGGGCGACTTCACCCTGTCCTCGATCGAGAACGGCAATGCGCGCGGCAACAACCGCTCGGTCACCGAGAAGAGCGACGGCATCTACCTGATGGGCGAGTTCCGTCACGACCTGTGGAATATTCCGGTCCGCGGCAACGTCGGGGTGCGCTACGTGAAGACCGACCTCGAAACCATCGGCTACCAGGCGGCCGGCGGCGGCACCGCGGTGAAAGTGGAGCACGACTACACCGACACCCTGCCCTCGTTCAACCTGACCGCCAACGTGACCGACGAGTTCATCGTGCGCTTCGGCGCGGCCAAGGTGATGACCCGTCCGCAGCTGGGCTTCCTGTCGCCGGGCGGCAGCATCGCCACCACCGGCAACCTGTCGATCAACTCGGGCAACCCGTTCCTGAAGCCGTTCCGCGCCAAGACCTTCGACAGCAGCTTTGAGTACTACTTCGCCAACAAGGCCTTCGTCGGCCTGGGCCTGTTCCAGAAGAACATCGACACCTATATCCAGAGCCTGCGCACCAATGTGGCGTTCAGGGATTCGGGCCTGCCGATGTCGCTGCTGCCGGCCAACTTCACGGGTGAGGAAGTGTTCCAGCAGACGCTGCCGGTCAATACCGATGGCGGCAAGCTGAAGGGCTTCGAGCTGAGCTACCAGCAGCCGTTCACCTTCCTGCCTGGCTGGGGCAAGAACTTCGGCACGCTGCTGAACTACACCAAGGTGAGCTCGAAGATCGAATACCTGGTCTCGCCGACCGGCGGCGCCACCATCACCGACGACCTCTTGAACCTGTCGCCGAAATCGTGGAACGCCACCTTCTTCTATGACGACGGCAAGTTCAGCGCACGCGTCTCGGGCGCCAAGCGCTCGGGCTTCGTGACCCGCGTGCCGGGCCAGAACAACAACGATGTCGAGGGCAAGAACGAAACCTTCAACGTCGACCTGTCGCTGTCGTACAAGGTCAATGAAAACCTCGAGTTCACGCTCGAAGGCGTCAACCTGACCAACGAGGAAAACGACCAGTTCATCAGCCGCGCGCGTAACAGCGTGGTGGTCAACAACGTGACCGGCCGCGAGTATCTGTTCGGCCTGCGCTACAAGTTCTAAGCATCGTCTCTTGGTGGCTTTGAAGCCCGCGCTTGCGCGGGCTTTTTTTCGTTCCGCTTTTCGTTCGTCCGCCGACAATGGCAAGCTTGCCGCTTTTGCCAGACTTTATTCGGTCATGTAAGCTACAATCGAAGACCATTTCAGGCGAGCGCACGACGCAAGCGATCTATACAACCTGTCAGCGAAAGAGACATGAGCACCTCGAACGAGCAAGCGAATCAGCACAATGAGGGCCTTCCCCTCGACATGACCATCTTCGGCGGCATGGGCGACCTCGCCATGCGCAAGCTGTTGCCCGCCCTGTACATGGCCTTTTTGCACGGTAACCTGCCGCCATCGACCCGCATCCTGTCGACCGGCCGCCAGGACTACGATCGCGCCGCCTATCTGGCCTTCGTCGAGGAACACTCGCGCTCCTTCATCAGCGCCGCCAATTTCAACGAAAAAAGCTGGGCGGGCTTTCTCGACCTGCTCGTCTACGTGCGCCTGGACGTGTCCAGCGCCGAGATTTTCGACACCCTGCGCGACGCTTCGCGCGACGGCGCCCAGCGCGTGTTCTACCTGGCCACCGCGCCCTCGCTGTTCACCACCATCTGCGACAAGCTGGCCACCACCGGCCTGGTCGACGCCAATGCGCGCGTGGTGCTGGAAAAACCACTGGGCCGCGATCTGGCTTCGGCGGTCGAGATCAACCAGGCGGTCGGCAAGCACTTCGCCGAATCGCAGATCTACCGCATCGATCACTACCTGGGTAAAGAGACGGTGCAGAACCTGATGGTGCTGCGCTTCGGGAACTCGATCCTGGAACCGCTGTGGCGCGCGCCGAATATCGCCAGCGTGCAGATCACGGTCGCCGAAGAAGTGGGCGTGGGCAGCCGCGCCGGTTTCTACGACAGCGCCGGCGCGATGCGCGACATGGTGCAGAACCACCTGATGCAACTGCTGTGCATCGTCGCCATGGAGCCGCCGACCTCGCTGTCGCCGGACGCGGTGCGCGACGAGAAGCTGAAGGTGATCCGCTCGCTGCGCCGCATGACCTTGGCCGACATTGCGCGCGACACGGTGCGCGGCCAGTACAGCCGCGGCGTGAGCGGCAACCAGGAGGTCAAGGGCTACCACGAAGAAAGCAACGTGCCGGCCGACAGCCATACCGAGACCTTCGTGGCGCTGCGCGCCCACATCGATACCTGGCGCTGGTCGAAGGTGCCGTTCTACCTGCGCACCGGCAAGCGCATGGCCCGTCGCTCGTCCAAGATCGTGATCGAGTTCGCCAATCCGCCGTTCCCGCTGTTTCCGGAAACCCCGGGCGGCGTTGCCAACCGCCTGGTGATCGAATTGCAGCCCGAAGAAGCCATCAAGCTGCAGCTCTTCGCCAAGCAGCCCGGCAGCGGCATGCTGATGCAGCAGGTCGCGCTCAATCTCGACCTGCAATCGGCCTTCCAGCAGCGTCGTGCCGAAGCCTATGAGCGCCTGCTGATCGACGTGGTGCGCGGCCGCCTGACCCACTTCATGCGCCGCGACGAACTGGAAGCGGCGTGGGAATGGGTCGAGCCGATCATCAATGGCTGGGAAACCCTGAACGAGAAGCCGCACGCGTATGCGGCCGGTTCGTGGGGTCCGGCGGAGTCGTTCGCGCTGCTCGCGCGCGACGGCTTCGGCTGGGTCGAATAAACCTGTCTTGACCGGGCGGTCAGTCCGCCCGCGTTTCTTCCAGATTGGCGCGCACCCGCGCCAGCAGCGTTGTCAGCTGGGCCTGTTCATCCCCGGACAGGCCAGCGAGCGCAACCGCCCCCAAGGCGCCGCTCTGGCGGTGCAGTCCCGCGAACACCTCCTGCCCGGCCGCGCTGAGCGTCAGCCGCGTGCTGCGCCGGTCCTGCTCGTCGGCAGCCGCCTCCAGCAACTGTGCTTCGCGCAGCGCCCGGATCAGGCGCGCCACCTGGGCCTTGTCCCTTCCCGAATGCGCCACCAGATCGCTCTGTGTGGCGCCGGGATGGCGGGCAAAATACCCCAGCGCCTTCATCTCCATATGCGCCAGCTCATGCGGGCCGCCGCGCAGGCCGCGCAGCTGCCGCGAACGGTAGAGATGCACGATCGCATGCATCGTCTCCAGGGGATCGTCCGCACGGTCGCCGCGGATTTGGTTGACTCTATCAACTTCTTTTTGCATAATGGTGGATACTATCAACTAATTCTGGAGTGTAGCATGTCTGAATTCCAAATTCCCTCCATTGAACGCGTCCGCCACGACCTCAAGATGCGCGAGGTCGAGGTTGCCCGCATCGAACAGCTCAGCCCCGGCTTTGCCAGCGTCACCTTCAAGGGCGCCGCACTGTCGGATTTCACGTCGCTGTCCTTCGACGACCACGTCAAGTTCATGTTCGACGATGCGGACCGCCAGCAGGTTCGGCGCGACTATACGCCACGCCGCTTCGACCGCCAAGCCTGCGAAGTCGACCTCGAGTTCGCCCTGCACGGCCATGGCGCCGCCGCCGAGTGGGCGCGCAATGCCACGGTCGGATCGAAGGCCATCATCGGCGGCCCGCGCGGCTCGATGATCCTGCCCTTGGTCATGGACTGGCACCTGCTGGTGGGCGACGCCAGCGCGCTGCCGGCAGTGACGCGGCGCCTGGAAGAACTGCCGTCCGCGGCCCGGGTCCAGGCCGTGCTGCTGGTCGATGCGGCCGACCGCCGCGAATTCGCCACCCAGGCCAACGCCGACGTCCACTGGGCGGCATCGAACGAAGAACTGCTGCAAGTGCTGAAGGACCTGCCATTGCCGAGCGGCGCCGGCCTAGCCTGGGGCGGCGGCGAGGCCGCGCTGATGGTCCAGGTGCGCCAGCTCATGATCGACAAGGGCCTGCCGCGCCAGGCGGCTCGGATTTCGGCCTACTGGAAACAGGGCGTGGCCGACCACCACGAGCACCTGGATTGAAGCCCGGCTAGACCACCGGCGTCGGCAACGGTTCGCCATCGAAGTGGGCCAGCAGATTGGCCACGGCCAGCCGCCCCATCGCGCGCCGCGCCTCCACGGTGAAGCTGCCGACGTGGGGTGTGAGCACCACGTTATCGAGCGCGAACAGCGCCTCCGGCACATTCGGCTCGTCCTCGAACACGTCCAGCCCGGCCGCGCCGAGCCGGCCGTCCTGCAGGGCCGCGACCAGCGCCGCCTCGTCCACCACCGAGCCGCGCGCGATGTTCACCAGCGTGCCTTCCGGCCCCAGCGCCTCGATCACGTCCGGCCCGATCATGTGCCGGGTCTCCGGGCCGCCCGGCATGCACAGCACCAGCATATCGCTTTCCTCGGCCAGCGCCAGCAGCGAGCTGCTGCGCTTTTCCGGCGCCGGCCCCGGGCTGCGCTGGTGGTAACGGATCTCCATCCCGAAGCCCTGCAAACGCTGCGCCACCGCCTGGCCGATGCGGCCGAAGCCGACGATGCCCGCCACCTTGCCTTTCAGGCTGCGCGCCTGCGTCAGCGGCGCCTTGGCCGGCCACCCGCCGCTGCGCACGTAGCGGTCCAGCAGCGGCAATCGGCGCACGGTCGACAACAGCAGGGTGACGGCGAAATCGGCCACGTCGTCGGTCAGCACGTCGGGTGTATTGGTGACGTGGATGCCCTTGTCCGCCAGCAGCGCCAGCGGCACCGCATCGACGCCCACGCCGTGCACCGACACGATCTCGAGCGCCGGCAGGCTGGCCACCAGCGCCGGCGTCACGCCGAGCGTGCCGGTGGTGAGGACGGCGCGGATGCCGCCGGCGATGCGCTGGAAATCCGGGTCTCCGGCCGCCGGAATCGCCGGCACGAAATGGCACTGGAATGCTTGTTCAACCTGTGCGCGCACCTCCGGCGACCACACGCTGCCCACTACGAGAATCTCTGGTTTCATCGGTAAATACCTGCCCTGTCGCTCAAAATGGATAAGTCGAGTATGCCAGAGGAGCAGTTCATGCGCCGGTCGCCGGCCTCTTTCCCTACGCCGCTGCCTTTCGCTCCGGCTATATCTATTCGTACAGAGTTTTACCTAGCGCAAACAGGTTTGCGATTCCAATCGTGCGCGGTTGGAGCCCGGCGGTAGTTGGCGTAGAGTCGCGTGATCGCCAATTCAACGGGATCGCCATCCATGTACGCCAGCAACTGGAACAAGCTCGGGGCCTTCGGAGACCTCGGCACGCAAGCCCTCAAGCAAATGGACCGCAGCCGCCAGGCGCGCGGCAAGATGCTGGATCGCGCCGGTTACGGGCCGCAGCAGACGCCGTCCACCGTGATCCTCGAACAGCCCGGCCTCAAGCTCCACCGATTCCAGGACGCCCCCGGCGGCGGCCCGGCGGTGCTGCTGGTGCCGGCGCCGATCAAGCGCGCCTATATCTGGGACCTCGCGCCCGACATCAGCGTGGTGCAGCGCTGGAGCGAACGTGGCTACCGGGTTTACCTGGCCGAATGGCTGCCGATGCCCGACGGCGACGGCGACGTCGGCCTGGACGACTATGGCGACCGCATGCTGTCGGCCTGCCAGCGCGCCATCATGGAAGACAGCGGACAAGAACAATTGACGATCGTCGGTCACTCGCTGGGTGGCATCCTGGCCGCCATCTACAGCTGCACCCATCCCGAGCGCGTTGCCGCGACCATCCTGCTCGAGTCGCCGCTGCACTTCGAGCAGGCCAGCTGCTGCTTCTCGCCGCTGGTCAACGCCACGCCGCACGCGCGCGGCATCGCCGATGCCTTCCGCCACGTGCCGGGCGTCTACCTGAACATGATGAGCGCCATGGCCGAACCGCAGGCCTTCCAGTGGGAGCGCATTGCCGACCGCTGGCTGTCGCTGCTCGACCCCAAGGCGCTGGCCACCCATATGCGGGTCGAGCGCTGGACCCATGACGAATTCCCGCTGCCCGGCCGCCTGTTCACCGACATCGTCGAGTCGCTGTACCGCAACGACGAGTTCATGCAGGGCCGGCTCGACATCGGTGGCCGCACGATCGGCCCGCGCGACCTGCGCGCGCCGCTGCTGTGCGTGGTCGACTTCCGCAGCAAGGTGATTCCGCCCGAAGCCGTGCTGCCCTTCCACGACGCCGCCAGCAGCGAACGCAAGCATGTGCTCGAATACCAGGGCGACGTCGGCGTCAACCTGCAGCACGTCGGCGTGCTGGTCGGCCGCAGTGCCCACGCGGCGATCTGGCCTGCCATCTTCGAGTGGCTCGGCTCGCCCGCGCTGGCGAATGCATCGAACGATGGCGGCATGCGGGCGCTGCCGGCGGTCGCGGTCAGCGCCGGAACCGACACCAAGGCTTTCCCGGCAGCGGACTAAGTACTCAACCGGAAATAAATGTGAATTTTGGCAAACAAAACCGGATGCGGTGCAAGGCGGCGACTGCGCCGCAGTGCGAGCACTGCGAGCAGGAGCCAACGCAGCAACGCGCCGGTTCTGGCAGCCAAAAACACATTTATTTACGGGTGAGTACTTAGTACCCGGGTACGGGCGCGGCGTCGTGCCGCGTCCGTGCATTGCACATTCCTCCGGGCCCCCGCCGAACCAAACTGTATTTATCTTTATAGCAATTCAATCGCGCGCCATCTGCTCTGCAGGCTGGATAACATCCAGTACCGAAAAGCGGGTGAGCGAGAGTGTATTTATAGGCTCCCCATGTGCAACCAAGCGCGACGCGGCCCTCGGCCGGCGCCGCGCCCAACCGATCACGACATGGATGCCATAGAAGCGCAACGCACTATCTCAGCCCCTCACGACACCCGCCCCCGTCCCACCATCGGCCTGCGCGAAGCAGTGGCCGTCATCGTCGGCGTCGTGATCGGCGCAGGCATCTTCAAGGCCCCGTCCCTGGTCGCCAGCATGAGCGGCGGGGCTACGGCCATGTTCACCCTGTGGATCATGGGCGGCGTGGTCTCGCTCATCGGCGCCCTGTGCTACGCCGAGCTGACCACCTCGTATCCGCATGCCGGCGGCGACTACCACTACCTGCACCGCGCCTATGGTCGCTCGGTCGCCTTCCTGTTCGGCTGGGCGCGCTTCTCGGTGATCACCACCGGCTCGATCGCGCTGCTGGGCTTCGTCTTCGGCGACTACATGCAGCAGGCGATTCCGCTGACCATGCTGCCGGAAGGCTGGGGCAGCACAACGTACGCCGTCGCCGTGATCGCCGGCCTGTCGGCGCTCAACCTGCGCGGAATTCGCACCGGCACCGGCACCCAGACCTTCCTGACGGTCGCGGAAATCCTCGGTCTGCTGCTCATCGTCGGCGCCGCCGCGCTGTTCACCGATCCGGCGCCCGCCGCGACCGCCGCGGCGACGGCCGCCGCCGGCGCATCCGGCGCGACCACCGCCGCCCTCGGGATGGCGATGGTCTTCGTCCTGCTCACATACGGCGGCTGGAACGAAGCCGCCTACATCAGCGCCGAGATGCGCGGCGGTCCGCGCGACATGGTCAAGGCGCAGACCATGGGCATCGTCATCATCACCGTGCTCTACCTGATGGTGACCTGGGCCTACTGGAAGGTGCTCGGCATGGACGGCATGGCCGCCTCCGAGGCGGTCGCGGCCGACGTCATGAAGGCTGCCTTCGGCCCGGCCGGCGAAAAAATCATCTCGGTGCTGGTGGCGATCTCGGCGCTTACATCGATCAACGCCACCATGATCGTCGGCGCCCGCACCAGCTACGCCATGGGCCTCGACTGGAAAAAGCTGGGCCGCCTGGCCGAGTGGGACAGCGAGCGCGGCACGCCGACGGTCGCCATGACGGTGCAATGCGTGGCCGCCCTGGCCCTGGTCGCGACCGGCGCCGCGCTGGGCGGCGGCTTCAAGTCCATGGTCGAATTCACGGCGCCCGTATTCTGGCTGTTCTTCCTGCTCACCGGTATCTCGCTGTTCGTGCTGCGCCGACGTGAGCCGCATGTGCCGCGGCCGTTCAAGGTGCCGCTGTATCCGGTGCTGCCGCTGCTGTTCTGCGCCAGCTGCGCCTATATGCTGTGGTCGAGCCTGTCGTACGTGTACAGCCAGCAGCTCGGCGGCCTGAACGCCGCCTGGATCGGCGTCGCCGTGCTGGCCATCGGCGTCGTGCTGTTGCTGCTGCTGCGCTCGAAGAGCGACCAATAAATGCTGATTGTTTTATCCCCCAAGTCCAAACCTGACCAAGGAGCTGTGCAGATGAACCCGCAACCTCGCCGCCGTACCCTGCTGCTGTCCACCGTTGCCGCCACCGGCCTGATGATGTTCCCGTTCGGCCGCGCGCTGGCCCAGGCCACTGCCGCCACGCCGCGCCTCGACGTGCCTTACGTGCCGACCCCGCAAGAGGTGGTCGACAAGATGCTCGACCTGGCCAAGGTCGGCAAGAACGATACCCTGTTCGACCTGGGCTGCGGCGATGGCCGCATCGTCGTCACCGCCGCCAAGGAACGCGGCGCGCGCGGCACCGGCATCGACATCGATCCGACCCGCATCGCGGAAGCCAAGGAGAACGCCAAGAAGGCCGGCGTGTCCGACCGCGCCCAGTTCCGTGTCGGCGATCTGTTCAAGACCGATTTCTCGACGGCCACCGTGGTGACCCTGTACCTGCTGCCGACGATTAATGCCAAGCTGCGTCCGCAACTGTGGAAGCAGCTCAAGGTGGGCACGCGCGTGGTGTCGCATGCCTTTGACATGGGGTCGGAATGGCCGGCGGAGAAGACGGTCGAGGTGGATGGCCGGACGATTTATTACTGGACCATTACTGAAGCGAACAAGAAAGAAGTGGCTTGATTTAACAGCAGACACGAGCCCCAAACGGGGCTCGGACTGCAAGATTAGTCATGCTGTAGTCAGCGCTGATTGTCTGCTCATTTTGTGACTTTGAGGGTCACAGTTCGCGACCGTGGATTTTCAGCCTCTTCCACACGCTCACGGAATTCGACTCCTGCTGCTGCTGCCGCTTCAGGATAGACGGCAACCCGGTCGCCGATCTCGTCGCCAATGATGGCATAAGGATCGTCAACTTCTATCTTGCAGTCTTTCTCCACATCATCTGGCCAAACAGGAATTTTGCTGGTCCGCATTGCAAAGATACGAAGCACGCTAATAAAAGCGCAGAGCGGCCAAGTCACCACGCATAACAAAAGTGGAACCGAGGCGAAATTTGCGAATACTCGCTCGGTCCCAACGCGAATGCTCTCCCTCCGTCCATCCAGCGGCATACAGAACTGAACCTGGCTTGACACTGCCTCCGGTCCCTCTTCCATGTAACGCCTGATGAATTCCCAATGTGATCGAATAAAGTCGAACTTCGATGGGCCGCTCAACCCGGGGTCGATATCGTTCGAATTCAAAGGCCCTGTGTAACTCAGGGCAAACGTGCTTCTTATAGTCGAGGTATTGGGCTCAAGGATATGCCCGCGGACCTCCCATTCATGCAACCCCTTCATGTGACCTAATGTGAAATAAATCTCGTCCCACGATGTCGTACTTACTGTTCCATCCGTATGAAAAACGTGAACAAGCCGCTTTTTTCGATTAAATCGGATTGGATAATGTGTAAAAGAAAAGCAATCTTTACGCAGAATCCATAACCCAGCAAGAATCGTTGGAACCGTAAGCACTGCTGTTATTGACAGGATCTCGATATCGTAGGGCCGCAGGCGCCACCCGTCGGCCTCGGCGACCGCCATAGATATCATAGCAAGCATAAACCACAACGGTATCGAAGTTGCCGGAAGCAAAAACAACAAAAGACTTCCACGCCAACCGTACCACTTATCAACAGACTCAAGGAATGTTGAATTCATCTTTATTACGCAAAGTTGAAAATGGGGCTCAACATTCAATCGCTGCTTTTGCATCAGCCGGTGCTTTACTTCTTTTTCACTCAAGGGTCGATTGACTTTGTATTTTGGAAATAGTCCGAAATAATTCATTTATACCCTCATTTAAATGCCTGGACAAACTGCTCTTGCTCAACCTTCATATCCGGATAACGCTGATTCGTGAGCGCTCCCCATGGGCACCGCTCCAGCCAGTCCTGCAACGCGTCATCTTTCATAAATTCAATTACTATTCCAACGACCACTAACAAGGCCACGAGTATGAGAATTACGGGGAAAGTCGCCCCGAAAAACATTGCAATAGCCAAACCTATACCCAATATTCCTGATGTCAAATAGGCAGCAACAAGTAACCCATTACCACCTTCTTTGCGTGTTTCGAACGCTTTCGATATATCGAGCACCGCAAGGATTAGACCTGCCACTGCCCCGACGGCTCTTCCAATATGCGTCAGGGCCTTCGCCGATAACGATATGAATATCCGCCCAAACCGAAGTCCTTGCCGCGCCCGCGACTCCAGTGCCTTTCCTATAATTTCACATGTAGTTCCTACTAGACCGCTTATGCCCGCTATCCGTCGCCAACGAGCATCGCGCTTTTCATTCGCAAGGCTGGCCTCTTCATCTTCATACACTTTCGTCAAGCAAACAGCCTGTAGGATCGCGGTTACCACACCCCATCGAACTTTTTGATTAATGACCGATCGCCAGCGTTCTAGACGAAGGGAGTCCAGTTGCTCCACCGATCGCAGGCTCGATTTCAGCTGCGCTTCTTGTGCAGCTCGACTCATGTTACCCGCCAGACTCTCAATGGAGGCACGGTCGGCGCTTACCACCCAACGCAGCTTTCTGCTTCCTTCAACCTTCATGCCGCGGATTTGCAAGCGCTCCAGCTCAAGGCTTACCGCCGCGCGCAGCTGATTCTCGCTGATCACCGCCCCGCTTGTCCGTATCATCTGCTTTGCCAGGTACCTCACGAACTGCGAGCGCTTCCCACTAATTTCGAAGACGGTGACGGGATCTCCAGAGATGATCCCCAACATCATCAGGATTTTATGGAAACCGGGACGTCCATCCACGACTTTACCCAGAACCCGGGCCACCGGGCCTGAAATTTGTGCAATATAGAGTGCAAGTGCATTCGTGGAGTTTTCATCGAGTGCTTCCATTGCGGCCGTGTACACGGAGAACAAATTGTCCCAGGGTATTTGTCGACTATCGAGGGCAATTTTTGATGATTCCTCAATCGACTCAGCAAGTGCGGCCTGGTTAAAGATAGATGCCCTTAAAAGAACGTTCTTCTTATCTTGAAAGTCCCCTTGGAGGAGTTCTGCATATAATCTATCGCAGCAGGCTTTATCCTGTGTCCCAGCAAGACAACTGGTCACCACATTGGTATAGGCAACTCCGCATAGGGCGTTAGAAGGATCATAATTAAATTCAAAATAATCCGTGAATGCGGCACTTTTGAACCATGCCACATGGCGTAGAGCCAACGGCGCGATGGATTGCTCATCGAATGCCTTGAGCTTTGCATCGAATCCTACCTTCCATTTCTGCCGTGCGGCGTCATCGAACTTTCTGTCATATTTCGACCACGCCGACGCTGTAGCGCGATCAAGCTCACCCGCCGTCACCTCTCGCACCTTCGAGGTCTTGTCACGCGTTGACTCGGACAGTACGTGCCCCAAAGGGTTTATCGCCTCCATTTTCGATGCCGCTGCCCTTGCCGCCGCGATCTCTTCCGTCTCGGCCCTGCCTATGATCGAACTTTTTATCTGATCAATCCCCGCGCTCGCAGCGAGATTTCTCTGGTTGGTGGGATTCTCCGCGATGAACGCCTCGAGCAGATGCGTCATCAAGAATGCAATCTCCTGCACTATGCCGGCGGGGTCAGGCACAGTGACAATCAATCCTTTTCCCGCCTGGATCTCCTCAAACTTCGTTACCAGCTCCTCGCCGCCACCGAAATTCGCACAATATCGGAATGGACTCGCATCGATCATCGGCTTGATACGCGGCGATGGCAGCGAATACTCCGCTACAACCGCTTCCACCTGGCGGATCGACGTATGCGGCACGCTCGTCCCCGCCATGGCGCTGCGGACATCCACCTCCACCATATGACGCCTGCGAACCTGCCGGTCCTCGTTAGCCTTGCGCACCTTTTCGGTCCACAGAGTGTCGCTGAACCCGATCCATACCGAGGTAGCATTGCGTGGATCGGAAATCGTGATACATCCCGCAGCTTCGCGATGGCCATCGATCGTGCAATTAAAAGGTCCAGTTGGAGTGAGCAGCGGCGCGAGAATCGACGTCAGCGAAAGCTTGTAGAGAAGCGCCTCCGGTGTCACGAAGTAGCAATCCCACCTCCGCCTGGCTTCGTCATACACGTTGACGTAACCGCTGCGCAACAACCGCTTGGTATAGTAGGCAGTCGTGGACGGCAATGCTATCGGCGGTCCTTTTGCAGCCGGAGCTCCTGAGCCCGAAGGCGCCACTGCATCACGCACGAGCAACAGAGGCAATCCCCGCTTGTCGCAGAACTCGCATTTCTTTGGCGCTTGCATGACAGTCTCCGGTTTGTACCTACTTGGCGCTCCGCAGAGCGCGCCAGACTTCGGGATCGATCAGTGCGAAATGGTCTGACAGATAGGAATCGTGGCAGCTTGACGCATGCCTCCTTATCGCGGCAGCGATGCAGGGCTCATCATCGAAGCTGGCGCGGCAAACAAGGGCCCGAAACGCGAACTCGGTGAGATCCTCGGCCTCCCGCAGTGCATATCGCGACCCCGCACGATCCAGCGCCTCCTCGGCTGCCTCGCTACACATATCAATCTGTGCGGCATCTCGTATACCCGCACGTTGAAGTGCACGATTCACGATCCCTATTCGCCCGATGCGTGCCCAGTCCCTGTGCGCGGGGGCTTCATTTGCACGGTTCAAGCCAGGCAGCGGCGCTGTCGATCTGATTTCACGCTCCACCCATTCGCCACCGATCCGATAGGCGATGGCCTCGACTCGCCCGAACAAGTCGCGACACTGTGCAGGCGGAAGGATGCGAAACAGCTGATGCAACACCCGAGGGTCATGCATACGTAGCCAGACAAGACCTGCGCCATAAGGGGAAGCGAGCTGCATGGCATTCCAATGGCGCGCGACTTCGTCCATGCCTATCGCCGTCTTCAGCATCACTGCCACGAGCGGTGTTCTCATTTCTGGAGCAGCGGTATCGTCACCAGCAATGAGCGTTTCCAGCTCTGGTTCGCTTGCGGATCTCAGGTCGACCAGGGCAGACATCAGGTGCGCGCTGCCTGCCAATCTTTGCGGCACCAGCGGCGCGACACGTACTCCCTTCGGCACCAGTGCCCGCATCGTGGCATCGACCACGCCGTATGCATGGCCCCTGACAAACTCATTCATATGCGTCGCCATGGCGTCGCCCAAGTCAAGAGACCGGCACGATGCCGTCTCCCGCAGAAGCGGCGCCCGCCGCACGCATTTCACATAGTTTTAGGTCCCCTGGCTGCGGTAACCTTACCTCTGAGGATGCTTTCTGCGGCCCGCCAAGTTCCTTTTTGCCGGCCTTGAATTCGACCTTACCAGGAGCATGCACCTCGATATTGCCCCCTTCCAGGCGGATGCAAGCGCCCTGGGCAGTCAGTAACACGTGCTTCTTTGGTGCCCGCACCGTCACCGACTTGGTGATACTGGCCACCGTGACAGATTTGTCGGCAACGAACCGGCTCGCTCCGGATTGACTTTGCAAGCTCAGGCGGCCACTAGCCGCATGAAACTTCATCCCCGTTTCCTGAAGCGGTCGTGCCTTGTCGTCCGCCTTGCCGTAACTGAACAGGCTGATACCGGCGACTGCCATGACAGAAATATTCCCCTGTGCGACGATGCCGACATCTCCCCCCGCCGTCAGCGCCCCCGTCTGTTCCGCCGACAGAATGACGTTCGCAGGTGTGACCGCGACGATGCCTGCTGGACTCCAGAGCTGCAACAGGGCTTCACCGTAGGCGGTCGCGCGAATCGAGTCGCCGCCATCGGAACCGGATCTCCCCGCCGCCGTGCCGGCCAATGCCTTGGAGGTCTGGCGCATCGCGGCCAGCGCCGGTAACGCATCGTGCGACGGCTCGCTCGGAAGCACCGCCTGGTGGTCACGGGCGCGCTTGGCCAAATCTTGCTGCAGCTGACAACACTGCTCGACCTGCCCCCTCGCGGCCGAACCCAACTGGTCGCGTGTGCCGTCCTGCGCGCCCGCCGCCAGCAACAGGCCGTCTCCGGCCCTGAGTGCGGCGGCATGCGCGGTCTTCAGCTCTGCGCCAGCGCCAACCGTCTCCAGTCGCTGGTTGTCGGCTCGGTGCCGCAAATAGCCGAGATTGAGCTCCGCCATGCCATCATGCGCGCGCTGATGCCGCTGCAAGCCAAGCCCAGACTGGCCCGGGCTGTCGTCGAATACCAGCTGACTGTAGGCATCCGTGCCAAGCTGGCTACCATGCATCGCCTGCGATTTAAATCCTGACAACACCGCCGGATGCGCATGTCCGCCTTCGTCGCCGGCAAACCACGGCGCCGCATTGCCGGTCGCGGCTCCGCCGCCGCAGTGCACCTGGTTATGCTGCGCATCCTTCTGCCCGCGGCCGTTGTAAAGGCTCGCAATGGCCACCGGCCGGTCGATATCCCCATCCAGGAAATCGATCAATACCTCTTGCCCGACCCTGGGAACGAAGCTGGCTCCCCAGTTGGTTCCTGCTACCGGGGCCACCACCCTCACCCAGGTGCCTGCCATGTGGTTACCCGGCGCACCCGTATGCCCTTCGGGCGAAGGGTGCTCGAGGCGGCTATGGCTGGTCGTCCCTCGCTGCCAGTGAAACTGCACCTTGATGCGATGATCCCGATCCGTATGAGCGACCGAACCCGGGGAGCCGACCACGATGGCCGTCTGCTGCCCTTGTACCGTTGGTCGTGGATGAAGCAGCTGGCCGAAGTCATCCTTGTCACTCGTACGATACGCAACGCTGGCCAGGATCGCTTCGACGCAATTGCGATACAGGGGTCGCTCGACTTTTTGGGCGCCCACGGCTTGCAGATCACGCTCGGCGAGCAATGTGCTCGCGGTAGGGCCCAGGCCGAGCAGGCCGGCGACATCGCCAAGGAACTCCGCCGGTAGATTATTGTGCATCAGGTGGACAACGCGGATTGCAAGAAAGGTTCGCGCCTCATCGCCCGGCTCGCGATCGAATACCGCATGGCCTCGCAAGGTGAAGGTTGTCCCGGGCATCAGGGTGCGCACAGTGCCGGCACAAATATGCACGACACGACGCGCCTGCAAGGCCTGCAACTGGACTTCGGCAAGGCGATTGCCCTGCGCGCGGTCCGGATACGCATACACGCCCGGCATATCGCGACTGCGAAGCGGCGGGCCATCCGCATTCCACTCGTCGGCGTTCACCGACCGCGTACGGGCGGCCCGGTAGTCCCAGGTATCCAGGTCGATCGCATTGGCACGCATTGTCGCCTCGGTGCGCCAACGATCGATGCTATCGGCCTTCATGACCGCACCAGGCCTGGTGAATTCCACGAGCCCCTGCCTGTTGCGCCTGAATACGCCGTTGTGGTCGGCGATGACCATCGTATGCTTCCCCCGCGACGCGCTGGCGGGATCGCCTTCGTGCTCGAAGTAGTAGAACAGCCCCTCCTCGAGCATGAGACGCTCGACGAACGCCAGATCGCTCTCCTGATACTGGGTAGTCAGGCTTCGTTTAGGGTAGACACCGCGCTCGATTACCTCGATCCTCCATGCAGGATCCAGTCTTCCCTTGCTCTGGTATCCCCGGAATACGGTGTCGAGAATGTCGATGACATCCATGTCCTGGAACACCCTGCTGTCGCGTCCGAGCGCCATAAAGGCTGTCCATGGCTCGACAGTCAACAGGTATCGTGCAAAACCTCCGTCCGATCCTGCCAGCTCGGCCGCTGTCACGTACCCATGAAAGGCCCGATGGCTTTCGCGCGATTCAGCGGTAAGCAATTGCAGCAGCGCTGGCTGACCGAGCAGACTCCGCAAGGATAAATGGGCGTCAGTCGACAGCGCGTCGATTCTGAACCGGAATCCGGCGCTGATTGCTTCCTCGCCACGCACGCATTCGGCCAGTAGTCCTGGGCCGGCAGGCGTATGCAGCGCGATCAGGCGGGTGCCTTGTGTGAAGCGAACGAGCGAGGAAAGCGCGGCTACCGCTGATTTCGGCATGAGTCCTCCGTGCAGCGCCCACCGACGGCGGAAAATTTCCGATGTCTACATGTGGCGCGGGAAACATCGGGGATTACACGCGACATGCGAGAGGATGCTCTTGAGAAAACTCAGGCAATCACGGACAAGCTTTTTCATCCATCAAAGGATGTTCCAAACACTATCCAGCTTCGTGGATAATCTTCGCCTATGCACAATCCGAGAATTCATCGTTACCCATGAACCAGCTCCTGGCCCTGCGCGCCTTCGTTCGCGTGATCGACACCGGTTCGTTCAGCCGCGCCTCCGATCAGCTGGCACTGCCCCGTTCTACCGTCAGTAAACTGGTCGGCGACCTCGAGGCCCATCTCGGGAACAAGCTGCTCCACCGGACGACGCGCACGGTAGCGGCGACGGCCGAGGGCGTCGAATACTACCAGCAAGCCACCCGCCTGCTCGCTGAGCTGGACGCGATGGACCACGCCATGCGCGGCCAGAAGCGCAAGCCGCGCGGCCATCTTCGGATCGATGCCCCTGCCTCGTTCGCCACTTCGCTCCTGATTCCCGCACTGCCCGCCTTCCACAGCGAATACCCGGACATCACCCTGGCGCTCGGCATCAGCGACCGCCCCGCGAACATCGTCGGCGAAGGCGTCGACTGCGTGATCCGTGCTGGGGAAGTGCATGAAATGTCGATGGTCGGCCGCAAGCTGCTCGATCTGCGCTACGGCACTTTCGCGTCACCCGCCTATCTCGAAAGGGCGGGAACGCCGCGCACACCCGCCGGCCTCGAGCAACACGTGCGCCTGGGATACTTCTTTGCAGCCACGACGAAGCCGAATCCGCTGATCTTCGAGCGCGGCGACGAGCGCTTGGACATCGAGGCCAGCGAGTTGTCCACCAACGACGGCAACGGCCTGTTGGCATTGCTGCGCGCCGGCATGGGCATCGGCCAGCACTTCACGCGGATGGTGCAACCGGCGATCGACGCCGGCGAGCTGGTGCCGATCCTGCAGGAATGGCGCCGGCCCGCCATGCCCTTCCACATCCTGTACCCGCCGAACCGGCACCAGAACGCCCGCCTCACGGTGTTCGTCGACTGGCTGATCGCTACTTTCCGCGACTAACGCCGCCCCGGCGCCAGGATGATTACTCGATAATCGCAGTCACCCGGATCTCGATCCGCATACCCGGGGCGCCCAGTTCCGCCACACCCAGCTCGGTCCAGATCGGCGCCCGATTCGGCATGTACTGGCGGAACAGCCTTGCCATCGTCGCGTTGGTCTCGGGAGGAAAGCCGCCTACGTGGTAAGAGTTCACGTGGATCACGTGCTCCCAGGTGGCGCCGGCCGCCGCCAGCACGCGTTCGACGTTCTTGAAGGCCAGCTCGATCTCATCCTCGAGCCGTTCCGGGAACTGCAGCTCGTCGGTCCAGCCGCCCTGTCCCGAGATCTCGACCCGGCTGCCGACCTTCACCGCCTGCGAGTAGCCGAGCTTCTTGTAAAACATCTCGCCGTAACCCGGGGTCACGAAGAATTCTGGTTTATCCATTTGCTTGTCCTTTCGGTTTCTGAAGTGACGTCAGCTTAGCCCTTTCCAGCGTCCGGATACAGACCGGTTCGCTGCCAATACCATCCATCCAGCTGCACAATCCCACCTAAATAGGCCAATGCAGCTGTCATACATTGACATAAATAGATGAGAATCGTTATCATTCGTAGTCGCATTTATTTGTCATAGGTAGACATGTGCTCAGCGAGCGCTGGTCCGCCACCCACTCATCGTTAAAAAACAGGAATAAAGATGGAAAAGCAGGTCAGCGCAAACGGAAGCCGTAAATTGAAGACCCTGACGGTCTGTGTGGGCCTCGCGCTCCCGTTCATCGCTCAAGCGCAGTCCAGCGAGAGCAACACCGCCGCCGGCACCACCTCGATGCCGCAAGTGCAGGTGCAGGCCCAGAAACTGGCCGACGACGTCGGTTCCTACACCATCGGCCGCACCCGCACCGCGACCCCGCTCGACATGTCGCTGCGCGATACCCCGCAATCGGTCTCGGTCATCACCCAGCAGCGTATCGAAGACCAGGGCCTGCTCACCATCACCGACGTCGTCAACAACGTCACCGGCATCTCGGTCAACCAGTATGAGACCCACCGCGGCAGCTTCACGGCGCGCGGCTTCGAAGTCACCAATTTGCAGATCGACAACATCCCGACCACTTGGGACGCCGCCTGGAGCGCCGGCGAGGTGCTGGGCAGCCTGGCCCTGTACGACCGCGTCGAAGTGGTGCGCGGCGCGACCGGCCTGATGACCGGCGCCGGTACGCCGTCGGCCGCGCTGAACCTGGTGCGCAAGCGCGCCTTCAGCAAGAAGCTGGCCGGCCGCATCGAGGCCACCGTCGGCCGCTGGGACAAGCGCCACATCATGGCCGACGTCTCGACCCCGCTGAACGAATCGGGCAGCGTGCGCGGCCGCTTCGTCGGCGAGTACGGCGAAGGCGACAGCTGGGTCAAGCACCTGGAGAACAAGGACCGCACCTTCTACGGCACGATCGAAGCCGACATCGGCCGCGACGGCACCTTCTCGGCCGGCTTCAGCCGCCAGAAGATGAGCCCGCGCGGCCCGATGTGGGGCGGCCTGCCGTACCGCTACACCGATGGCTCGGTCATCCCTGAAGACCGCTCGCTGACCACCGGCACACCATGGGCCGGCTACGACAACCAGTACGACAACTTCTTCGCCGACTACGAGCACCGCTTCGACAACGGCTGGAACCTGCGCTTCACCTATACCGACGCCACCCGCGACGGCGACTCGCGCCTGCTGTACCTGTCGGGCGTGCCGGATCGCGTGACCGGCGCCGGCATCGGCACCTTCGCAGGTTCCTACGTCATCGAGACCAAGCAAAAAGACTTCGGCATCCACGCCAGCGGCCCGTTCTCGGCCTTCGGCCGCGAGCACCAGGCAGCCATCGGCTACCTGCATGCCAAGACCGACTTCATTTCGAACAACCGCCTCGCGCAATTTGCCGGCTTGCCGGAAGGCGTGGCGCCACCGGTCGACAACTTCAACAACTGGAACCCGGCCGCTTACCCGGTCCCGACCTGGGGCGCGCAAGCGCGTTATCAAGACAGCGAAACGACCCAGCAAGGCCTGTACGGCATGGCGCGCTTCTCGCTCACCGACCGCCTCAAGGCCATCGTCGGCGCGCGCGTGACCAAGTACGAGAAAGAAGGCGGCGGCGCGTGGGAAGCCTCGTACCAGATCAAGCACTCGAACGAGATCACGCCGTACGCCGGCCTGGTGTTCGACCTGAACGACACCTATTCGCTGTACGCCAGCCACACCAGTATCTTCCAGCCGCAGAACCTGCGCGACCTGTCCAACAAGCTGCTCGACCCGATCGAGGGCAAGGCAAGCGAGGCCGGCATCAAGGGCGAGTTCTTCGACCGCCGCGTGAATGCGTCGCTGGCCGTGTTCCACCTGAAGCAGGACAAGCTGGGCCAGGCCGCCGGCCGTATCGATCGTGACGGCCCGACCGGCCCGCTGCTGGAAGAAACCTACTACCGCGCTGCGGACGGCGCCACCAGCAAGGGCATCGAACTGGACGTTTCGGGCGAGATCGTCTCTGGCCTGAACGCCAGCATCGGCTACGCGATCTTCCGCGCCAAGGATGCAACCGGCGTCGACTTCAACTCGATCTATCCACGCAAGACCCTGCGCGCCTTCGCTTCCTACCGCCTGCCAGGCGCGTGGAGCAAGCTCACCGTCGGCGGCGGCGTCAATTGGGAAGGCAGCACTTACACGATCGACGGCACCGTGGCCCCTGGCATCGACGGCCGCATCGAGCAGGATTCGTTCGCCCTGGTCAACCTGATGGCGCGCTACGATTTCACCAAGCAGCTGTCGGCCCAGCTCAACGTGAGCAACGCGACCGACGAGACCCACTTCGCGATGTTCTCGGCCTTCAACCAGCTCACCTACGGTGCGCCGCGCAACACCTCGCTGACCCTGCGTTACCGCTTCTGATATCCTGAAGCGTGATCCCCGACGGGGCGCCGCAGCAATGCGGCGCCCCGTTTCTTTTGGGCCTGCGCGCCGATTTCTCCCAGCCGGTAGAATGAGGTCCAATTGTCACATCGGGAGCAATCACATGAAACGAACCGCACTGGTCGTCGGCGTCACCGGCATCGGCGGCAACCACGTGGCACGCGAACTGCTGGCCGGGGGCTGGGATGTGGTCGGCCTGTCGCGCCGCGCGCCGCAAGACCTGCCCGCCGTGCGCCACGTGGCCGCTGACCTGCTCGATCCTGCAGCCCTGGGCGCCGCACTGGCCGACGTCGAACCGACCCACGTCTTCATCACCACCTGGATGCGTCAGGACACCGAAGCCGAGAACATCCGCGTCAATGCCGCCCTGGTGCGCAACCTGCTCGACGCACTGGCGCCCAAGAAGAGCGTGCGCCACGTCGCGCTGGTGACCGGCTTGAAGCACTACCTGGGCCCGTTCGAAGCCTACGCCAGCTCGGGCACGCTGCCCGACACCCCGCTGCGCGAGAGCCAGCCGCGCCTGCCGCTCGAGAATTTTTACTATGCGCAGGAAGACGAGGTCTATGCCGCGGCCGAACGTGACCGCTTCACCTGGACCGTGCACCGCCCGCACACCGTGATCGGCCTGGCGGTCGGCAATGCGATGAACCTGGGCACCACCCTGGCCGTGTACGCGACCATATGCAAGGAGACCGGTCGTCCGTTCCAGTTCCCGGGTTCCGCGGCGGAGTGGAATGGCCTGTCGGACGTTACCGATGCGCGCATGCTGGCCAGGCAGATGGTATGGGCCGCCGACACCGACGCCGCGCGCAACGAAGCCTTCAATATCGTCAACGGCGACGTGTTCCGCTGGAGCTGGCTGTGGCCGAAACTGGCCGCGTTCTTCGGCGTGGAGGCGGCGGGCTTCAACGGCACGATCCAGCCATTGGAGGCCGCGATGGCGAACGACCATGCGGTATGGCGCGAGATCGCCGAGCGCCACGGCCTGGCCGAGGCCGACCTGGATCGCCTGGCCTCGCCCTGGCATACCGACCTCGATCTTGGCCGGCCGCTGGAAGTGATGACCGACATGGCCAACAGCAGGCGCCGGGGCTTTACCGCTTACCAGGCCACCGACGATTCGTTCTACGACCTGTTCGCGCGCCTGCGCGCAGAGCGCCTGATTCCCTGATCGTTCAGCCGGCCGGACAGGCCGGCGACTGGCCCCCGGCCTGAGCGCGCACCGCCTGCGCGATCGTGGCCGAGAGCTTGTCCAGCGCCGCCCGGTGGCCCGCCACCAGGGCGTCGTGGCCCATTCCCACCGGTTCCTGGTACACGCTGCGGCAAGTCTGCATCTGGCCGCCAGGCTGGTTGCCATCGATCCGGCGCACGCTCCACACCACATCGAGCAGCGCGAGGCTGCCGGGGCGCGATTCGAAGCGCTGGACGTCGGCGCCGATCCGGTACAGCGTGCTGCCGTCCGGCGCCGCGCTGCGGTAGACGTCCACCCCGCCCAACCGGGCCGCGATCCCGAGCGACAGGCTGTTGCCGATCTCCTCGGCCAGCGGCCCGGCCCAGCGGTGGTGTTCCTCGAGGTCGATCGTGCCTTCGCCGGTGCTCACCACCATCTGCGGGCGGCGCAGCTGGGCCGGCACCGTCACCGGCCGCATCTCGAAGTACAGCGGCGCGGTGCTGGCCGCGGGCGGCGTGGCCGTGGCCGGGCCGCCGCTCAGGGTATAAAAGCGGTCGACCGGCGTACTGCTGCAGGCGCCCAGGACGGTGGCGAATGCAGTAGCGACCAAGGCGCGGCGAGGGAATGGGAACGACGTCATCACTTCTTCTCCTGGGGTTTGCCGCGGATGATCGACTGCGGATTGCGTTCGAGGTAGTCGGCCAGCGTATTGAGCTTGGCCATCGTGTCCGACACTTCCTGCAGCGCCTGGCGCAGGTCTGACTGCAGCGGCGAATCCTGCGCCAGCAGGTTCTCGGCGCGCGCGAACGTGCCCTTGGCGGCGGCAAGCGTGCCCGTCATCTCCGGCAGCACCTGGCCTTCGAGGCGCGCCAACGTCGCATTCGCCTGCGCCAGCGTGCGGTTCAGGTTGGCGCCGATCTCGTCGAACGGCACCTTGTCCAGCTTGTTGGCGATGCGCGCCACCTGGCTTTGCAGCTCGTCGAGCTGGCCCGGCACGGTCGGCAGCACCACCAGCTCGCCCTGCTGGCCGACCGCGGCCTTGGCCGCGTTGGGGAAGAAGTCGAGCGCCACGTACAGCTGGCCGGTGAGGATGTTCCCGTTGCGCAGCTGCGCACGCAGGCCACGGCCGACCATCATGGCCATCATGTCCTTGCCCTCGCGGCCCTGGTTCAGGGCGTTCATGAAGTCCTGGCCCAGGCGGCCCGGGTACATATCGATCGTTACCGGCATATTGAAGCGGCGGCGTTCGCGATCCCATTCGATGCCCACGCTGCGCACCTCGCCCAGCGCCACGCCGCGGAAATCGACCGGCGCGCCCGGCGCCAGGCCGCGCAGCGTCTGGTCGAAGTACAGCACCGCGCTGGTGGCCGGACCGTCCGGCGGGCGCAAAGCCGCGGCGCGGTCTTCGGCCAGGCGGTAGCGGCTGCCCGCCGGGGCCGGCGCGGCAGGCTTCTTGCCGTCGGTCGATTCGAAGGCGATGCCGCCGGTGGCCAGCGCCGCCAGCGACTGGGTATTGAGCTTCAGGCCGCTCGCGTCCAGGCGCAGGTCGACGCCGCTGGCGTGGTACCAGCGCGTGTCCATGCCAACGAAGCCGATATACGGATCCTCGACGAACACCGACATGTCGATGCCCTGGCCGGCCTTGTCCAGTTCGACCTTGGCCACCTGGCCGACGCGCACGCGCCGGAAATAGACCGGCGAGCCGGGCGCCACCGAGCCCAGGCTGTCGGCGTGCAGCAGGTACTCGCGGCCCTTCAGGCCGATCGGGATCGGCGGCGCCGTCTCCAGTCCGGTGAAGGCATCGCTGGAATCCTCCGAGGCGCCCGGCGCGGCGCCGATATACGGGCCGGACAGCAGCGTGCCGAGCCCCGACACGCCGCTGGCGCCGATCTGGGGGCGCACCACCCAGAAGCGCGAATCCTTGGCCGTGAAGCGGCCGGCCTCCTTGACCATCTCGATCTTGGCCACTACCCGGTTGCCGTCCTCGGCCAGCGTCACCGACACCACACGGCCGATGTCGACGTCCTTGTACTTGACCCGGGTCGTGTTCGCCTCCAGGCCTTCGCCGGTGGCAAAATACACGTACACCGTGGGTCCCTTGTTGGTTACCCACTGGGCCACCTGCCAGGCGCCGATGACGGCAGCCAGTAGCGGGATCAGCCAGATCAGCGACGGCAGCCAGCGGCTCGGGCGGTCGACGTCGGGCGAGGCGGGCCCCTGCGGCGGTCGTGCGCCGTCCGGTTCAGACATGTCGTTCTCCATTCGATTCAATAGGGTCCCAGATCAGGCGCGGGTCGAACTGGTGCGAGGCGACCATGGTCAGGATCACCACGCAGCCGAAAGCGATCGCGCCGGGGCCGGCGGTAATCGTGGCCAGCGCGTCGAAGCGCACCAGGGCCACGGTCAGCGCGACCACGAATATGTCGAGCATCGACCAGCGGCCGACGAATTCCACCACCCGGTAGGCGCGGGTGCGCGCCAGCGGCGCGGCGCGCGAGCGCAGCTGGGCGGTGGCGTTGAGCCAGGCCAGCGCCACCAGCTTCGATACCGGCACCACCACGCTGGCGACGAAGATGATGATGGCCAGCCCGGGCGAGCCGGTGTTCCAGAACAACACCACCCCGCTCATGATCGTATCGCCCTCGGCGCCGCCGCCGATCATGCGGGAGTACATCACGGGCAGCATATTGGCGGGAATGTAGAGCAGCGTGGCCGCCGCCAGCATCACCCAGGTCCAGCCGATGCTGTTCGGGATCCGGCGGTGCAGCGCCGCGCCGCATCGGCGGCAGTGACAGGCGCCGTCCTTCGAGCGCTGCCAGGGGTGGCCGTTGACCAGGCCGCAGGCGCGGCACGCCAGGAGCGTGTCCGGCGCATGGGCCACGGCGACTTCCCCGGCGCCCTGCGGCGGGCGCGGCGCCAGGCGGTCGGCCAGCTCCCACAGGGCCCTGGGCTCGTAGCGCATCACGAGCGCGCACAGGATGGTGAGCACGCCGAAGGCGAACAGCCCCGGATGCGGCACGACGCGCGCCAGGCTGGTCATCTTGATGACGGTAATCAGGATGCCGATCATGAGCACCTCGGTCATGGCCCAGTGGCGTGCGCCCTGGACCACCCGCAGCACGAGGTGAAAGCCCGGAACGCGGCGGCCGCGCCGCAGGCCGATGGCGACGTACAGCAGCGCACCCAGTTCCAGGCCCGGGAAGACGATGGCGCACAGCAGCACCATGGCCGCGACCACCTGCATCTGCGCGTCCCACAGCACGCCCACCGCCTGCAGCAGGGTCGCGCCGGTCGCCATGCCGCCCAGTTCGAGCGTGACGATCGGGAAGCTCTGGGCCAGCAGGTAGACCAGCACGGCGCCCAGGGTCAGCGCCACCAGCGAATCGGCGCGGCGCAGCGGTCCGCCGGCATGCCAGCGATACAGCTCATGGCGGCAGCGCGTGCAACGCGCGCGCTCGCACGAGTTCAGCGGCTCCCGGTGGTACAGGCAACCGCAATCATGACAACCGATCAGATGCTCCGCGCTCAATCGCTCTCCTCGCTCTGCTACATTAATGCTTTCGCACTATGTATTATGACCGGAAGCAATTGAGCGTGTCTTTTCGATCGAATCGCGCGTGCCCGGTCGATCAGAAGCGAACCTTGACGAACGCCGACGGTCCCTTCAGTTTCAGGTCGAGGTCGGCGGTGCGGTCGCCATTGCGGTGCAGGTCGATCTTCTGGACGGTGTAGTCGAGCATCAGGCCGACGTTCTTGTGCGGGAACCATTCGACGCCGACGGCGCCGTTCCAGACATGGCCTTCGACCGTGCCGCCATTCTTCTTGATGCCCGAAGCCTCGGCGTACAGGCGCCATTGTTCGTTCAGCGAGTGGCGCCATGCCAGCTCGACGGTCGGCGCCCAGACGCTGTCGCTGCCCTCGGCCGAACCGCTCCACGAGTAGTTCTCGACCGGGTTCGAGGCGGAGAGGTTGGCTTCGGCAGAACCGGAGATCTTGGCGCGCAGATAGGCCGCGCCCAGGCCCACGCCGAAGGCGTTCTTTTCCTTGCCCATCCACCATTTGTAGGCGAAGCGGGCCATTTCCAGGCGCAGGTCGGCGTCGGCGGTGATGGTGCCGCTGACCGGACGGCCTTCGTACACGGTGTCGCCGCTGGCGCTGCCGGCCCAGTCTTCGTCGAAGCGGAAGTAATCGAACGACAGGCCGTGGCTGTCGCCGATCAGCATCTCGGCCTTCACGCGCGGCAAGGTGACGTCGTCGATTTTTTCGTCGGGGGTGTCGACGCGGCCGTAGCGGGTGTCGCCGCCCAGATGGATCTTCGGCTCGGCATAGAAGGCGCCAGCCGAGATGCTCATGCGGTCGAGGGCTGGCGACTGCTGGGCCTGGGCCATGCCGGCGCTAGCTGCACCCAGCAGGATGGCGCCCTTCAGGGCCGAGACGAGTGTGGTGTGGACGGTGGACATGGTGGTGCGCGGCGCGGTGCGGGACATGGAGCTCTCCGATAAATGATGTTGTTCAAAGCCCGCCAGACTATGTCTTGACGCGGCGACATTTATTATCGCAAGATGCCATTTAAACAATGCGCACGATTGAACTGACTTCGTGGTCAACAAGCGACACTTCACCAAAAGTCGAAACATATGTTAGCTGGCGTACGGCGCGACGCAAATGGTCGCCGTATGGGCGATGGCATGGTTTATTATCAGGAAACATCAACCATTTCCACCCCGCCGATGAAGCAATACACGCTGCCGCAGAACTCCTTCCTCCTTTTACTGGCGATCGTGACGATCGCTTTCTTCTGGGTGCTGCTGCCCTATTCCGGGGCCGTGTTCTGGGGCGTGGTGTTCGCCATCCTGTTCGCACCGCTGCAATCGCGCCTGCTGCGCGTGACCAAGGGCAGGCCGACTGCCGCCGCCCTGCTCTCGCTGCTGGTGATCATCCTGATGGTGCTGTTTCCATTGGCCCTGATCACCTCGTCGCTGATCAATGAAGTCACCGTCATCTACGCCCGCGTCAGCGCCGGCGAGGTCAATTTTGCTTCTTACTTCAACCTCGTGATCCGCGCCCTGCCGGATTGGGCGATCTCGTTGCTCGAGCGCTTCGAGTTGACCAACCTGGCCTCACTGCAGGAGAAGATCACCGAAGGCGCGGCCCAGATCAGCCAGGCCACGGCGCACTACGCCCTCAATATCGGCCGCAACACGCTCGACTTCGTGGTCAGCATGACCATCATGCTGTACCTGCTGTTCTTCCTGCTGCGCGACGGCCGCATCCTGGCGGCGCGCATCCAGCGCGCAGTGCCATTGTCGGTCGAATACAAGGGCCGCCTGTTCCAGAACTTCACCACGGTGATCCGGGCCACGGTCAAGGGCAATGTGCTGGTGGCGATGGCCCAGGGTGCACTGGGTGGACTGATCTTCTGGGCGCTGGACGTCAGCGGCGCGCTGCTGTGGGGCGTGGTGATGGCCTTCCTGTCGCTGTTGCCGGCGGTCGGCGCGGCCCTGGTGTGGGCGCCGGTGGCGGTCTACTTCCTGGCCACCGGCGACATCTGGCAAGGCGTCGTGCTGACCGCCTATGGCGTACTGGTGATCGGCCTGGTCGACAACATCCTGCGCCCTATCCTGGTCGGCAAGGATACCAAGCTGCCGGATTACGTGATCCTGCTGTCGACCCTGGGCGGCATGGCGCTGTTCGGGCTCAATGGCTTCGTGATCGGGCCGGTCATTGCGGCGCTGTTCATCGCGGCCTGGGATCTGTTTTCGCGCGCGGACGAGTTTCACGAGCCGGGCGCGGAATAGCCGAACCCGGCGCCGTCGCGTTGACTGCGGGCGGCGCCTGCATTGCTCAGTTGGCGATGGCTATATCTCGGTGTCCGACACCTCATCGTCCGATTCGATGTTCGGCAGGCGCTGTATCGAGGCCATTGCCCGCTTTATCAGGCGCCGCAGTTGCTTCTTTGCAGCTTTCCTGGTCGCCCGGTCGGCGGAAGCTGAGCCCATGACGACCTCGAGCTGCTTGTGGATTGCGCGCAGCGTGGTACGCTTCTTCGTGTCCTGCATATCCTCGCCCAGTTCCATGTCAGGCGCCGCCAGAAGGCCGGATTCGAGGATGCGGATATTGCTGAGCTCCTGCTGGAGCCGCATATTTTCCACCTGTTGCATGTTCAGCCCCGAGCCCGCCGTCGCGCCCAGGAATTCGACATTCGCGTGCGGGTGGTTCTGGCCGAGTCCCTGCTGCGTCGTGAAAAGGCCGTTGCCCATCAAATCCCGCTTGATCGAGGTACCGAAGGCCTGCCCGGGCAAACGGTATTTCTCGAGCGTGTCGAGGGTGGTGAAAGCGCTGCCCTGGAAATCCGCCGGCTGCGCGTTCTGATGCTGCCCATAGGTGCCGATATCATTCCCGATCTTTACAGTGTTGAAATTAAAAGGGAGAAAGCTCTTGCTCTTGCCTTTAGCCGTGCTGTAGGACCCGCGGGGCGCCAAGTCGCGCTTACCCTGCGATTCATAGCCATGGGTGAACACCTGGGTGCCGCCGAAGTTGAAGTCCATGCGGTCGAGCTTGTCACGCTTGCCGCTGTCGCCCAGCGCGGCGAAGAAGTCGAATGGGCGTATGGTGCTCGCCACGTTCGGCGTGCCATCCATTACGCCGGGAGGCAGTGCCTCCAAACTCCGGGCAGTATCGGTGACCGTGTCCCACCCGGATACATTACGGACCAGTGCACTCCAGGCTTTGCCCGAATGGTCGGACAACAATCTGGCGCGTTTGCGCGTGCCGTCGTCGGCGCCGGTGGTCAGCGTGCGGATATTCTCGTCCTGCAGGGCGATATCGGCTTTGCGCTTGCCGCTGCCGCTGGCAGCGGTTTTGGGCGGATACAGTACTTCCAGCGCCAGCTGCAAGGCGTCTTCGTCGGCGAAATCGTGCGCGATGGCCTGGTCATCCCTGACCCAATCTCTCAGTGCCCCCTTCCAGCCGGGCGTGAGCCGTTTCCCTGCCGCCTCCAGGGCTTGGTCGATCCGTGCGATCAGTTCGGTGGTTGCCTTGCCGGTCGGCGCCTTGTAAGAAATGGCGCCAACTTTCACGACCCGTTGCACCGGTGCCGTTCGCGGCGATCCGGTCCGATGGCCCTGGCCCACCATCCGCGGACTATCGTGAATCGCATCGCCCGGCGCCAGTTGCCGGGAAAGACGCGGGCTGTCGTGCATCATCTCGACCAGCTTGCCTTGCACCAACGCCGATGAACGCTTATCGACGAATGCCGGATGATGCGCCGCAGGCGTGTTCCAGGGCTGCCGGACATCGCTGGACCCGGTTTCCGTTCGATCCGGTGATTGCTGACGTTCGCGCATGACGTTACCCCCTGTGCAATATGATGATGCCCGGCCCGTGCCTGCCGTGCCGGGCCGGAACGCGCCGCGCGCACGCCTTACGGCAGTTTGCGGCGCGACTTCTTGAAGTAATAACGCGACACCAGCGCCGCCGCCACGATGCCGCCGGTGCCATACAGCGCCAGCGTGTACTTGAAGTACCCGGTCAACAGCGGATCGCTCACCACCAGCACCGACAGCGTCACCAGCGGCAGCACGAGCACGGCGACCATGCCCGCGAAATACAGGCCATTGTTGTCGAGCCGTTCGTTGCAGCCGCGGCAACTGAAATAGACGGCCCCGACCCCAAGCGCAAGCGCCAGCGATCCCCAGAACAGCCAGCGCAGCCACAGACGATGCGGACACAGGTAACTGGCGTAATAGCTCAGCTTCGTGGGCTGCTCACCGAACGGCTGCAGATAGCTGGTCAGCAGGTGGTTGGCGTCCCTGGCGTCGACGATACCGTCCGCGCCGGTCGGACTGGCAAACGCGAGCGGCCAGAATCCGATGCCGCGATAATTGGCCGCTGCGAAGACGATGTCGTTGACCAGCTGTATCGATCCGACGCGGTCATACTCGACCACCGGCAAGATTGCCCACTGCAGGCGTACGGCTTCGGTGCCGTGCAGCGCGTTCTGGATCGCGGTGCGCAGCGCCTTCTTGCTGTCCTGGGTCGATTCGGGCAGCATCACCAGGATCGGCATATCCGCCATCATCTCCGGGCCGCTTTCGGCGAAGGTCTTGTCCTTCGGCAGAGGGTTGTCGCCGGCGATCAGCTCGACCAGGTTGCGGAAGGCGAACGGGCCCGGCAGGCCAAGCTCGTCGTAGGCGACCGCCATGCTGAGCCGCCGCGCCGGCCGCATCCGCTTGAGGCGATCGGACAGCTTGCGCACGAAGTCATTGAACAGTTCCTTGTCGGCGCTTGGGAAATCACGGAAGTGGAGCGTGACGCCATCGCCGCCGGTCTGGCCAACATCCAGCCCCAGCGAGGCCAGGCGCGTCGTGGTCTGGCCGCCATCGGGCGGCGCGCGCTCGAGCAGGGTCGCGATATTGCGCAGCAAGGCGTCGAGCACCTCTCGCTTGCGCGCGGGCGCCATGGTGCGCCACGCCGTCCAGTCGTTGCGCGACACCACCCAGTCGACCTTGACGTTGTGGCGATGCGCGGCGCGCACCATCGGCGCCAGATGGTCGGGGAGCGCGACGGAGTCCATGCCCGGCGGGGGCTCCAGCACACCATGGTCGCCGACGGTCACGCCATACAGGCCGATGCGCGTCAAGGCGCCGAAATCGATCTGGCGCTCGCCGGCATCGAGCCACAAGGGATAGAAGCCGTACGCCATTCCTTCCGCCTCCGATCGTGCGCAGCGACACCCGTCCGGCGCCCAGGCGTTGACGCGCGGCGCCGGCGTGGGGACGGTATTGCGGATGCGGAAATCGATCTTGCTGTCGATGTTGGGCGTCACGAAGCTGGCAACCTGATAGGCAAGCACGTCGGCTTCGACCACGTCGACGGCCGTGCACGCGACCTTCCGGCCACGCAGCTCACGAATCCTGGCGAACAGCTCGTCCTCGCCACGCATCAGCGTGGCCAATGCGGCAATGCCGTCGTCGCCCAGTTCGCCCTGCCTGTCTTGCACTGCCTGGCTTTGCTGCCGGTCCGGTATCGGATCGCGGCACATGCCAAGTGCGCGCCGGACCTGCCAGTCGATGGCGGCATCGAACAATTCCCTGGTCGGATACTGGATGTGCTGGAAACCCGCGAAAACGGCGGCCACCGCCGGGTCGAGCGGCGCGTCGACCGCCAGGCTGCTGGCCAGGTTGGCCGGGACCTTGTAACGCGTCACGCGCGCGCCCCGCACGATCGTGAGCCGCTTGCGTTCGAGCGCCTCGCGTTGTGTGCTGTTGTCCGAGACCTCGCGCAGCGCATCCAGGAATTCCTGGGCGCTGGGGTGCTCGACGCCCTCCAGCGCCTGTTTCAGCTCGATCACGGCGGACTCCGGCAGTCCCTCGCGCCGCAGGCGCTGCAGCAGTTCCGGGCCGACCAGATAGGCGTCGACCCGCGAATAGCGCTTGATAAGCGGCATGGTGCCGGGCGCGATCTGGAGCCCATCCAGCGCGTCGAGGACGTCTTCCTCGAAGATCTGCTCGTCCTCCGGAGCACGGGTGGACAGCGGCGCCAGGCTTGCGGCAATCTGGGCCGAGTTACCGGTCTGTTCGCGCCGCGCGGGGTCGTAGCCGAAGGTCAGCCAGGTCGGCTCGGCCGCCCGCGTCGGCGGGGCTGGCCGCTGTTCGCGCTTGAACTGCTCGATCAACGCATTGACCTGCGAGGCATCCCCAGACCGGCGCCGCTGCAGGCTGCGCACCCGCTCGGTGGTCGGCTGGTCATTGAGCCATTCATTGAATTCGGGGCTGGCCAGGATGTCGACCCATTGCGGATGGGCGCTGACGATATCCGCCACCTGCTCCAGCGAAGCCACCACGGCGCGCTCGAAATGGGGATCGCTGGCGACGATGCCATACTCCTTGCAAAAGCGCGTCAGCCACCTGAGCGTGACCGGGCCGACGACGCCGTCGCCCAAGGGACGGCGCGCGCCGCCGGCGTCGCGCACGTAATCGGGGTCGACGCCATAGATGACGACCAGATGGTCCTGGATCCGTCGGCCGCTGGCCGCGTTGTACTGGCGGAACACTTGCGCCGCCGCCGGCGTCGCCAGGCGCTTCAACAGCGCCCGTTCGGCGGCGTCGTACGTGATGCGGGGTGGCGCGCGCTCGGCGGCCGGCGCCGGCCTGGCCTGGGCGGGTGGACCGACCTGGGCGATGGCGCCGGAGGCGCCGAGCACGGCGGCGGCCAGCACGATGCGGATGACGATGGCGATCGGCTTCATGTCAGAATGTCTTTCCTTCCTTGATCATTTCCTTGCGCACGCCCAGCAGCAGCTCGGCTTGCGTCACGTGGTCGCGTCCCTGGCGGGTAGCGCTGATGGCGGCGTGGCGCACCACATTGGTCATGGCCCCGCCGGCCAGCTCGTAACCCTCGGCCAGCGCGCGCAGGTCGACGTCCTGCCCCAGCCGGCGCGGGTCGCGGAACATGCCCTGCCACAGGCGCAGGCGCTGCGTCGCGTCCGGCATGCCGAAATAGACGGCGCTCTGGAAGCGACGCGCGAAGGCCTGGTCGATATTGGCCTTGAGGTTGCTGGCCAGGATCACCACGCCGGGAAAATCCTCGACCCGCTGCAGCAGGTAGGCGATTTCCTGGTTGGCGTGGCGGTCGTTCGAGGTATTGCCTTCGGTGCGGGTGCCGAACAAGGCGTCGGCCTCGTCGAAGAACAGGATCCAGCGCCGGTCCTGGGCCTGGTCGAACACATTGGCCAGGTTCTTCTCGGTCTCGCCGATGTACTTCGAGACCATCATCGACAGGTCGATGCGGTAGACGTCGACCCCGGCGCTGGCGCCGATCAGGGTCGCCGTCAGCGTCTTGCCGGTGCCGGGCGGGCCATAGAACAGGCAGCGGTAGCCCGGCTTGACGGCGCGCTCCAGGCCCCACTCCTCCAGCAATTTGCCGGATTCGCGGATCCACAGGCCGATGCTCTCGACGTCGTGGCGCGCCTCGGGCGCCAGCACCAGGTCGTCCCAGCCGAGCCGGGTGGCGATCAGCTTGGCCGGGAACTGGCGATCGTAGTCCGGCTTGTGGCGCGCCCCGGTGGTGAAGCGCTGCAGGTATTCCGGGGCCAGGCTGAGCATCGCGCCGAGCTGCGGTTCGCCGGCGGCGGGTTGCTCGAGGCGCACGATGCGCCGTCGCATCAGCGGATGGTCGTCGTCGAACAGTGCCAGCACCCCGAAACGCTGCGCGAGGTCGTCGCCCGCCAGCAGGAAGGCGGCGGTCTCGCAGGTCGGCAGGAAACCCTCGTGGGTCTTGCCGCGCCAGCCGCCAAACTCGGTGAAGCGCTGGCCCTGCAGCTTGTTCTGGGTGAAGAACAGGTCGAGCGCCTGCGGCCGCACGTGCGGCAGCAGCGCCAGCATCAGCACCAGCCGTTCCTCCATGCCGAAGCCCAGTTCATTCACCAGCGCCGCGTACTCGGACCCGTCGCCCTCCAGCGCCGGCGGGGCCTCGAGCACGCAGGGCGCGCCGCCGTCGCCAACGCCATCGCCGAAATAATGGCTGAAGCGCGCGTGCAGCACCCGGCCGAACCAGTCGGCCTCACGCGTCAGCGCCGCCGCATTGGCCTGCAACATCGGCAGCTCCATCATGGACGTTGTCACCGGCCGCTCCTCAACGCCATTGAACGCGCAGCGGCGCCTGCATCCACGCCTGGCGCAAGGGGGAGAAGGTCCATGGCAGACGATCCAAGAGCATGTCGACCTGCGCGGGCATCACCCGCAGTTGCCAGCCCTGGTCGTCCCGTACCAAGTGCCCTTCGCGCATCAGGAATGACTTGCGCAGCCCTTCCGCCGAGGTTTTTCCCAACGCACCCCATTGGGCAATGATCGCCTTGAGCATATCCTCGACCGTCTGGCGCTCGGTCTCCGTCAGCACGATGCCGGCAGGGACTGGCGTCTCCGGCGCCAGTCCGCACAGCAGTTTGTTGAGCGTCAGCGCATGGGCGGGCGCCTTGTCCGATCCCGACGCCGCAAACTGCAGCAGGTGTACGGCGCGTGCGGCGGCCGCCGGACTCACGAACGCGCCTCCGTCTGTCAGCTTCAACATATTGAACAGGCGCGACAGATAGGGCCCGAACAGGACCAGGCCGGCATTGCCCAGGTAAATGGGTTCCCCGTCCCGCACAGCCGGCGCCGCGCTGGCCGGGGCCTCCTCCGGCGCCGGGGTGGCGCGCAACTCGTCCTGTGGGCTCGATGCTTGCGGGCTCAATGCCGCCTCCGCCACGAGCGGGCGCGCCGGTTCTACCTTCGCGGCCACCGGCGAGACGCCGCGCCAGGCCGCCAGCAACGCTTCCTGGGCCAGCGCATCCGGCCCGGCCGCCGCGCGCAGCACCGCGACGCACGCGCTCTCTAGGTCGGCGAGGGCAAGCAGCGTCCGCTGCGCCGCCAGCTCGAAAGCGCCGCCCCACAGGGCCCGCTGCCATCCGCTTCCCAGCACGTGGGCGATGGTCGCACGCCGGTCGGCGATGGCGCGCACGGCGGCGCCAAGGTCGGGGCGGGCCAGATTGACCAGGTCGGCCTGCATCCACTGCGGCAAGCCGGCGCGCAGCGCCGCACGCCACAGGGGGCGCCGGTGCGCCGCGCGCAGGGCGCGCAATACCTCTTCGGGGCGTTTCTCCAACAATGCGCTCCATGCGGGCGGCGCCGGCCCGTCCTCGGCGGCCAGCAGCGCTGCGAGTAGCACTTGCTCAGGCCTGCCCGCGATATTGGCGTTATCCGTTGTCTTGTCCATGTCTGTCATCCTTTCCAATTCTTCTGTCAATCAATTCCAGGTCACGTGCAGCGGCGCCGGCATCCACGCGAAGCGCACGATCGAAAAACTCCACGGCAGGCGGTCCATCAGCATGTCGAAGGGGCCGCGCACGACCGACAGCTCCCAGCCCTGGGGTCCCAGGGCCAGTTCGCCGTCGCGCATCAGGAAGGACTGGCGCAGCCCTTCCACCGAGGTGCGTCCCAGTGCACTCCAGCTGGCGATCATCGCCTCCAGCAAGCCCTCGATCGTTTCTTGCTCGACTGTCGTGAGCGAGATGCCGGCGGGGACCGGCGCCTCCAGTGGCAGGCCGCACAGCAGCTTGTTCAGGGGCAGCGCATACTCCGGCGCGCTTCCGGCCCCCGATGCCGCGAACTGCAGCAGGTGCACGGCGCGCTCGGCGGCGTCGAGGTCGACGAAGGCCCCATCCGCCACCAGTCCCAGCATGCCGAACAGGCGCGGCAGATAAGGCGCCATCAGCACCATGCCGGCATTCGCCAGGGCGATGCGCTCGCCTTCGGGCATGCCGGGCGGACCGTCGGCGATATTCGCGGTGGCAGGAAGCTTGGGCGCCTCGCGCACCGCCGCCGCCGGGGACGGGGCAGCACGCCATGCCTCCAGCAGCGCCGCACGCTCCCGCGCACCCGGCGCGGCCGCGCGCAATACCTGCTCGCAGGCGGCGGCCAGGTCGGGGGTGGCGGCCCTGAACGGGCGCGCCGCCAGGTCGAAGGCGCCGCGCCACAGCGCATCTTGCCAGCCGCTTCCCAGCACCGGGGCGACGACGTCGGCCCGTTCGGCGATGACGCGCACCGCGGCCCCGAGCTCGGGCCGCGACAGCGCGACCAGGTCGGCCAGCATCCGTTGGGGCAGGCCCTCGCGCAGCGCCGCGCGCCAGCCACGCCGGCGTCCGGCCGTGCGCAGCGACCGCAGCACGTCGTCGCCCCGCCTTTCGAGCAGCGCGGTCCATGCGGGTGGCGGCGGATCGTCGTCGGCGGCCAGCAGCGCCGCGACGACTGCGCTTCGGGGTTCGCTTGCAGTGTGCCTAGCCTCCGGCTGCGACCCGTCCTGCAGGACGATCGCCTCGAGGTCCAGCGGCGCGCCGCGCTCCAGCGCATCCATGACTGCGCGCAGGCAGGCCTGTTCTCCGCCGCTGGCCCGGGCTGCCTCTGAGATCGCCTCCAGCATGACGGCGCGGCGCGCGGGCGCGATACGATCTTCCCTGGCGAGATGGTCGCTGATGCGCGCCAGCCAGTGCGCGGCGTCGAGCGCCGCCGGTGGCGCCGTGGCGGCAGCCAGCCCGGTTTCCAGCACCCCGCACGCGTCGAGCAGGCGTCGCGCAGCCGGGTCGGACGGGACAGGGATGGCGCGGCCGGAGGCGTCCTCGAACGCGTGCCTGCCGCCGGCCCGCACCCGTGCGGCGCCGGACAGCAGGCGCCGCAACGCGCGCCCCGCACCGCCATCCGGAGCCGCCGCCTGCCATGGCATGGAAGCCGGCGCCGCAGCGTGGGCCTGGCGCAGCCGCAGGGCATCGCCTGCGGCGCCCAGGTAGCGGCCCTGCAGTTGCGCGATGTGCCGGGACGTCGGGCCGCCGAGGGCGGCCTCCAGCAGGTCGGCCCAGGCCTCTACGCGCGGATAGCCCGGATGCGCGCGTGCACGCAGCTCGACGCCGTCGGCAATGGCGAGCAGCGCATCGGCAGCATCGTGTTGCACCGTCTTGCGCACGAGTGCGCGCAACGCAGTCACACTGCCGGAGCCTGCCAACTCGCGCAGGCGTGCGCGCACCGGCGTGCCGGGAGCAAGCGCCGCAATCTCGGCAACGACCGCCGAGCCATCCTGCTCCGCGCCGGCCTGATCGGGCGGCGCGGCAAGGCGGTCGATTATGGCGCCGCGCAGCGCCTTCAACGGCGGCAGTGGCGCCTGCCCCGCCGCGGCGCGCACGGCGGCGCCGAGCAACGCGGGCCAGACCAGCAGGCGCAGCCGCCGTGGTGCGATACCCGCCGCGACGCCCGCGCGCTCCAGCTCGTCCGCCAGCGCGTACAGCGCCGCGGCACGGGCCGGCGCCGCTCGTGCCAGCAGGTCGCGCAACTGCCGTTCGGGGAACTGTTCCACCATGCGCCGCGCCGCGGCCGGACGCGCAAGGGCGGCGGCCAGCATGCGCCACAGCGGCTGCAGCGACGGCGAAGCCAGCAGGCCGTCGAGCAGCGTCACGTGGGTTTCCTCGAGCGGCGCCGGCCCATCGCCGGCCGCTCCGGCCGCCGCATGCGCTCCGAGCAGGCGGCCCTTGCGCAGGAAAGCCGCGAGGCGCTCGAGGGCGGAGGCGCCGCGCCACGCCGCGGGCCCATCTTGCGTCCGCTCGTGCATCCGATGGTGCATCCGATCGTGCGTATCCTCCTGGCCGTGGCGCGCGACCCGCGCGATGACCTCGTCCAGGCGGGCGCACAGGGCCTGCACCGAGGCCGCCGTCACCGTCGGCGACAGGCAGGCCTCGAGCACCTCCGCCCAAGACCGCGCATGCAGGCCCGGCGCCGGGCCGGAGGCGCCTGGTGTGGAGGCCAGCCACCGGCCCAGCGCACGCAGGCGCACGATCGCGGCCGACGCGAAAGCAGGAGCGAAGCGCGCCAGCAAGGTTTCGCGCAGGTGCACCGGAATCGCGGACACGAGCCGGCGCGCGCCGCCCGGCGAGGCCAGCGTGCGCCGCAGCGCCACGGCCAATGCGCCTTCCAGCGCCCCGGCCTCGGCCGCATCCGTAGAACTTGCCGCATCGACCGCCAGCAGGCGCTCCAGCTGGGCCGCGCGGCCATGATCGGCATGTCCCGCGCGCCACCAGGCTTCGAGCCCGTCGAGTGCGCCCTTGTTCCGACTGCCCCGGACGTTCGCGCCGCGCTGGCGCGGCGCGGCGTCGGGCGGGGCTGCGGCATCCAGGCGAAGACACAATGCTTCTACCGACGCCGAGGATGGCGCCGGCCCCAGGCACAGCGCGTACACCTGCGCCCAGCAATCGCGCAAGGCGTCCGGCCTGGAAGCGAGGCGCCGGCCCAGGCGCTGCAACAAGGCGACCAGCCGTGGCGCCAGCGACGGCACGGCGAACCACAACAGGGCGATGCCCAGCTGCTCGGGCAGCGCAGCCGCCAGGCGGCGCGGCCCCTCGGGCAAGGCCACGGTGCGCGCCAGCGCGGCGACGAGCGCCTGCGCCAGCGACCGCCCGGCGCCCGGGTCGTCGTCGCCACCGGCCGCCGTGGCCCGGGCAAGCATCCGTTCCATCCGCGCGGCGCGCGCGGCGTCGGCCTGTCCGCCACGCCACCACGCTTCGAGCTCGTCCAGCGCCGCCGGCATCCGCTGCTGGGACGCGGCTGGTGCTTCGTCGCGTGCCGGCGGCGGCATGAGCTCCGCGTCCAGGCGTTCGCACAACACCTGCACGGCGGCCGCCGACACCGGCGGCGCCAGGCATGCCGTCAACAGGCGCGCCCAGGCATCGATGCAAGTCTCCGGCGCCTGGGGGTGGCGCGCGCGCAGCCGCTGCATCAGCGCGATCGCGCGTGGCGCCAGGCCCGGCAGCGCGAAGCGGATCAGCGATTCACGCAGGCGTTCCGGCAGCGCCCGGGCCAGGCGCAGCGCGCCGTCCGGCGCGGACAGCACGCGCGCCAGCGCCATCCTCAGGGGCGCATCCACGCCTTCCGTCTCCACCCTTGCCAGCAGCGCCCCGAGCCGCGCCGCGCCAGCCGGATCGTAGCGGCCGCCGCGCCACCAGGCTTCCAATCCGGCCAGTTGCGCATCGTCCTCAGCCGCCGCGTGCGCCTCGGGCGGCCCCTCGCGCAGCGCGCGCAGCAGGAGGTCGCGCCAGGCGTCGCGCGCGTCGTCCTCGATCGCCGGCAGGTCCAGGCGCGCGCCGTCCTGCAATTCCTGCAACAGCGCCAGCAGCGCCGCTGCTCGCCCGGGCGCCGCCGCATCCACGAGGCCGGCCAGCTGGCGTTGCGGGAACTGTTCGACCAGCCGGCGCAGTGCCGCCGGGTTTGCCGACACCCTGACCAGCATTCGCAGCAGCGCCTCGCGCGCAGCGCGGCTGCGCCCGGCGCGTTCGAGCAGGCGTGCGAGCAACCGGACGTGCGGCTCGCCCTGTTCTCCTGCGAGCGGCAGCGCGCCGTCGAAGCGGCCGCGTTCCAGGAATGCCGCCAGTTGCGCGAGTTCGTCCGGCGCCATGGCATCGGCAGCGCGGGAAACGCCTTGATCGGGCAACGCCGTGCCCTGCGTCGCGGCATCCAGCACCGCGTACAGGCGCGTCCGCACCGCATCGTCGCGCACGACGACATGTGCTCCGTCCAGGCCGGCCGCGAGCAGCTCCAGCCAGCAGCGCGCATGCGCTTCGGCGCCGCGGCCACGGTCGCTCACCCGCGACACCAGCTGCCGTTCGACCTCGCTCATCAGCAACAGCAGGCGCGCGGCGCCGGACGGCATCAGGAAGCGCAGCATGCGCTCGCGCAGGTGCAGCGGCATGGCGCCGGCCAGCCGGCGCGCCGCGTCCGGGGCGGACAGCGCCGTTCCCAGCTCCCGCGCCAGGCCGTCGCGCACGCCCCGCCCGCCTCCAGCCGCCAGCAGCCGCTCCAGCACGGCTGCGGCGCCGGCATCGCGCTCGCCGCGCCGCCACCACGCCGCCAGGCGCTCGCCGTCTGCCGGCGCCAGCGTTACCCTCTCCAGCGTGCCGGACGGGTGTCCGATCGCCGCTGCCACCGCCGCCAGGCCGGCGGCCGGCGCTGTGGCGCCCAAGGCCACGCCCAACACCCAGCTCCAGGCCAGCGCGGCGTCCGTGCCACCCGATCCGCACGCGAAGGCGGCGCGCCAGGCCAGCAGCGCGCGCGCCTGGCCCGGCGCCGCCGTTTCCAGCACCGCCTCGAGCTGGCGTGGCGGGAACTGTGCCGCCAGCCGCCGCAGGGCTCCCGGCTGCCGGATGGCGTCGGCCAGCATCCGCGCCAGCGCCCCTGGCGCCGACGCCAGCAGGCCATCCAGCAATTGTACGTGCAGGTCGCGGCTTCGCGGCGGCGCATCCCAGCCCAGCCGTCCGCTGCGCAGGAAGGCCGCCAGCCGCGCCAGCGCGTCGTCCTGCGCGCTCCTGATGCTGGGAAGAGCGGATGCGGCCAGGCCAACAGACTCCGCCCCCGGCCCGGCAGCCGCCAGCCGCGCCTGCTGACGCGCCGCCGCCAGCGCATCCTCGAGCAGCGCGCGCAGGCGCGCCGGGGCCTGTTCGTGCAGCGCATGGCGCTCGATCGTGCCCAGGTCGAGCGCGAGCGAAGGCAGGACCAGGACCGTGCCCGGTTCATCGCAGGCGTCCAGCACCTCGTCGAGCACGGGCAGCAGCGCCTCCCGGACCAGGCGCAGCAAGCCCTGCTCGTCCTGCAGCCCGGGATCCGGCGGATCGAACTCGATCTCGACGTCGAAGCGATCGATCAGGTGCGGAGTACTCATCCGGCCGGCCTCATGTCGGTTCCTTCCGGTGCGCGCGCAGGAAATGCACGAGCACGCCGGCCGCGTCGTGCAGGGATGCAGTCAGGGGCTCTTCTTCGCGCCCGCGCTCCCCTTCGTCGGCCGCATGCCAGCTGCGCAGCGCGTCGCGCCAGGCGTCGTGCAGCTGCTCGAATTGCGCCATGGCGGCGGGACCCAGCCACAGGAAGCCGGGCTGGATGTGGGCCGGGCAATGCTCGCGCACGGTCTCCTCGACCAGGTTCCTGAAACCCCGGTCGGCGCAGCGCAGCGTCCAGCGCGGCAGCACCACGCTGATGTGGGCGGCGTAGAACGAAGGATTGCCAAGTCCCTCACCGGGCGCGTGCCGGCCAGCGTCGTCGCGCCACAGGCCCGGGCGCAGCAGCAGGTGTTCGACGATGTGCATGCCTTCGCAGCCCCGGTTCAGGTCGGCCAGCTCGGCCACCGCCGCATGCGCGGCGGCGACCGCGACGTCGCGCCGCGCGTGGCTGCCCAGCATGCGCCAGTGCGCGCCGGCCTGCACGTGCAACTGATAGGCGCCACCGCTGCGCGCCAGCCGGTAGTTGGCCAGCAGCGCGCCGTCGCGAAACAGCGCCTCGTCGAGCCGGTCGCGGCGCGCCAGGAAACCGCCGGACGGCGCCGCGGCGCGCCCGCTGGCGGGCGGCAGCGGCAACCAGTCGTCCGGCGCGGCGGGCGGCATGGCGCCATGCGCGGATTCATCTTCTTCGTCGAGCGCCAGGCGCGCGCCGCCGCGCGCCGGGCACAGGCTGCGCCGGCCGTCCGCGGCGTCGAAACCGAGCAGGATGGCGGCGCGCCGGGCCAGCGGCGACACGGCGCCCGCCGCATCGGGCGGCAGCGTATAGTCGGCGCCGCTGCCGCGCCGCGCGCTCAGGCCGACCAGCTCCTCCAGCAGGCGCCGCTTGGCGTCCAGCAGCCAGACGTCGGTGTCATGCGGGTGGTAGTGATTGAAGCGGCGCAGCGCGGTCTGCGGGAAGGTCTCGCCATAGATCGCCAGCAGGTAATCGTAGACCCGGCCCTTGCGCTCCATGTGCTCGTCCTGGCGCGCCAGCACCCGCGCCAGGCGCGCGCGGGTGGCGTCGGGCGACTCGCGGTACAGCGCTTCCACGCCCGGCGCCGCCTGGCCCGCCAGGTATTGGGAGCCATAGCTGTGCGTGTCCTCGTGCCCGAGCCCGAACAGGCGCGGGAATTCCTGCAGGTTCTGCAGGTAGTTCGCCATCAGCTGCTCCATCGGATACAGGTAGCCCTGCAACTGGCGCGCCTGGGCCTTGCGCTCAGCGCTCGCGCTCTCGGGCAGGCCGTACTGGCCGACGCCGTACACGGCGGGAAATTCGTGCTGCACCGAGTAATAGGCATGCAGCTCGCGGTAGGTGCCGGACGGCAGCGCATAGCGGGTGCGCGCGCAGCTGTCGTCGGCCCGAAACGCGCGCCGCTCGAAGCGCAGCTTGGCCAGTTCCAGCCGCGCCTCCTCGTACAGCAGGCGGTTGGCGCTGCGCCAGGCCGGCGCCGGCGGGATCATCTGTTCGCTCACGCCATATTCGATGCCCTGCTCCGGCTGCACCCGCAGCAGCTCGACCAGGGTCTCGCCGGCCGGGAACGGCAGCACCCCGCAGGCGCCATCGGCGCGGTCGCGCGGGATGCCCGCCAGCGGCCGCAGCTCGGCGTCGACGATCGACAGGCTGCGGATGCGGCGCACGCCCTCGATCTTCTGGATCACGCCAATCAGTTCGCTCACCGTGACCGGGGCGCCGTCGTCGCCGCCGGGGCGCACGCCGACATGGCCGTGGCGCGTGGCTGGGCCGTCGTACACGCGCTCGGGACTCCAGTCAAGCGCGATCACGTCGCGCAGCCGCTGCGCCGTCAGTCCCGACGACAGGTACTGGCCGCAGTCGAACAGGATCTGGGCCAGCACCTCGGCTTGCGACCGTTCGCCCCAGGTATCGATCTCGCCGCGCAGGTAGCAGGCGCGCGGCTCCAGCACGCGCACCCGGGCCAGGTCGGCCCCCAGCGCGCGGTTGCCCGCGTACACCTGGCGCACCTGGCGCGCCAGCGCGGCCGCGTCCACCGTCTCGCCCGCGGGGGCCGCGGCGCTGCCATCATGGTCGGCCAGCACGTCGATCGCAAGCAGGCCGCCCCCTTCGGCGCGGATCCAGACGTCGGCCAGCTCCGGGATCTCGCCGTACAGCAGGCGGCGGTAATCCTCGATCGTGAGCGGCGCGCCCGGCAGGATATCCTCGGGCGGATACAGGGCCAGGCCCGCATAGTCGATGAGGCCGTCCGGACCGGTCAGGTAGTCGGCCATATCGAAGCCGGTGCGATAGGCCAGGTCGGTCAGGCCGTATGCCAGCTGCTCGAACGTGGTGACGCCCGGATCGTGCAGGTTGTAGTCGGTCCAGACCTCGCCGCACAGGTCTTGCAGCGCCGCGATGCCGGCGCTGCGCAGCGCCTCGAAGCTGGCCGCATCGTCCACGCCGGCATCGAGCCGGTCGCGGCCCGGCGCGGCCGTCATGCCGCCCGCTCCAGCGTCGTGCGCGCGCCGGTCGCCGGCAGCGCCGCCAGCTGCTCCAGCTGCGCCTCCAGGCTGCGCACCAGCACATGCACGCGGCGATATGGCAGGTCGGACAGGGCCGCCACCACCAGCGCCAGCTCGCCGGCGTCGAGCACGAAGGGCGCCGCGCCGCCTGCGCTCCACGCCTGGGCCCAGGCCTCCAGGCGCGCCATCAGCGCCTGCACCTGGGCATACGGACGCAGGCCGAGCGCCTCGGCCACCAGGCGCGCCTGGCGCGGCGCCAGCTGCAGGGCGAAGCGCGCCGCCGCGTCACCGCGGGCGTTCATGCCTCCTCCTGCGCGGCGCTGCCGTCCATGCGCGGGTCGAGCCACAGCGAGGTCAGATGGTACTGGATGCGGGTGTTTTCGCCATACGGGCAGCCGACCCGCAGCTGCAGGTAGTAGTCGCCCGGCACCGCCTTGTCGTCGAGCCAGCGCAGCTGCAGGCGGTGGCGCCGCGAGCCGTAATGCGCCTGGTGATAGGTGATCTCACCCTTGGCGTCGAAGGCGCGCAGCGCGAACGCATGCATCAGCGCGTACTTGCCGGAATCGCGGCGGCCGGCGCCGGCCGTCACTTCCAGCGCCGTGCAGCCCTGGTAGGGGCCTCCGATGGTGTGCCACTCGGCGTCGGCCAACGCCGGGAGGCTGCCGGCGGCGCCCACCCGGCCGCTGCTGGCCACCACGCCGTCCACGTCCAGCTGGTGGCGCGGATGGCGGGTGTTGACGCCGATCCGGCCGTCGGTCCTTCCGTCACTGTTTGGCCCCAGCAGGGTCAGGACCGCGTAGCCGCCGCCTTCAGCCTCGTCGTCGGCATCCACCTCCCCGGGCGCCGCGCCGCGCCGCGCCGCGTCCAGCGTCAGGCGCGCAGTGCGCCCGTCCAGCCCGAAGGCCCAGGCGGTGCTTTCCTCTTCCACCGCGCCGTACAGGCTGAGGACGCGGTTGTTGCCGCTGATCTGGGTCAGGCGCAGGCCGTCGCGTTCGTTGTGGGCGATGCCGTCGTCATGGATGTTCAGCACCGATTCGATCAGGTCGCTGAAATCGCCGGCCGACGGCATCTCGCCCTCGCCGAAGCGTCTCTTCAGCGTGTCTCTATTTCGCTTGGTCATTGTCGGTCTCGGGTGAAATGATGAAAGTGCTGCCGATTTCCAGCTTGCCAATGCCGGTGCGCTTGGCGACGCGCGACTGCTCGCTGCCGGCCACCAGGATGGCGTGGCGCCGGATCGGCACCGCCACGCTCCACGGATACAGCGGGGTCACGTCGGGCGCCGGCTCGCCCTTGCGGCCGGGCGCCGCGGTATCGGTGAGCTTATAGCGCTCGAGGCCGGCGTCGCTCACGCTGAGCATCGAGAATTCGCTGACGGCCAGCACGCCCGGCTGGGCCAGAAGGAAGGCCTCGACGTCATGCTGGCGCAAGGTCCAGCCGAACAGGCTGGTGTTGCCGGCCGGGTTCCAGGGCGAAATGAAGTCCGAGACCAGGCGGTCGAGCAGGTTCACGTGGCGGCCGTGGTCCAGTCCCGGCGCCAGCCGCACCTTGCAGCGCACCTGGATGCGCTGGTAGAACGGATTGGCGACCTCGAGGCGCACGTCGGCGCCGACCCGCGCAGCCAGGAAGGCGTGGACGCGCGCCACCAGGTCGCCGTTCAGGCGCGGCAGCACGCTCAGGTTGCCGCTGGACGCGAACGCCGGCAGCGCCACCACCAGCACGTGCCCCGGGCAAGCGCCGCCATCCGGCCTGAGCTCCAGCGACAGGTTGGGAAAGCACTTGACGCGGTCGATGTCCGGAAAGCGCTCCAGCACCAGCCGTTCGTAATCGTCGGGCACGACCGCGCGGCCCTTGTGGCGCAGGCGTTCGGCGCTGCGGCGGCGCAGCTCGACCCGGTCTTCCCGCAGGCGCCCTCCGCTGGACGCCGTCATCTGCGTCACGCGCACCAGTCCGGGGATGGCCTGGCGCGGACGGCGGATGGTCGCCGCCGCGATGCGCTCCGGCGCGCCCGCCGCCATGTCGTCCTCGGCGCGCCACACCTGCAGCGCGTGCGGATGCACCGAATACAGCTGGCAGAAACGGTTCAGCTCATGCTCGCACGAGACCCGCAGCCAGACCAGTCCTTCCGGCATGATGGTGTTGTCGCATCCCGCGTCCGTGGGCAGCGCCAGCGTGACGATGCCGGGGCGGATGAAGCCCTGGGTCGAGTCGCCCAGCACCGCGTGCGGCGGCAGCGCGATCCAGCGGTTGCCGGCCAGGTAGGCCCAGCTGATGTCGCGCGCGTGCTGGCTCGCCATCGGCAGCGCGTCCTCGACCAGGTTGAAGAACAGGCTCAGGGGCGCATCCAGCGCGCTCGCGGAGAGGCCCAGGTACAGGTTGCCGGAATAGTCGATCGAGGGCAGCAGCAGGTCGCCGTGTTCGCTGCCGCCACGCGCCGCTTCCCAGCCGAAGGGATGCAGGCGCAGCAGCGCTTCTCCGGACGGCGCCGGCGTCGGCCCGATCGTGCTGGTGGCCGCGTAGGTCATCGCCACCGTCTCCACCGTCGGCGTATACGGCGGATTCGGCAGCGCGTGCGCGTCGCGCCGGTAGCGCCACTGGCTGTTGCGGGTCAGCACCCGCGCCAGCTGGTAGGGATAGTCGCGGTGGCCGAAGGCGAATTCGCCGGTATCGAGGGTCAGGCGGAAGAATCCGCTGCTGGCGCCCGGTTCCCAGGCGAACGGCTGGTCCGGCGCGCAGCGTCCCAATGGCAGCGGGCGCGCCAGGTGCAGCACCGGGCCCAGGTTGACCACCTCGCTGGCAGAGACGCCCGGTGCGCCCGCCTGGCGCCGGTCGGCCGGGGCATCGGCGAACAGCACTTGCGCCGGCCGCGCCTCGACCTGGGTCTCGACCGGCTGCCAGCGGCCGTCGGCCAGCGCCGCCACCGTGCAGCGCACGTCGCGGAACGGCTCGCCGTCGTAGCCCCCGTACCAGGCGCGCAGGCCACCCGCCGCCTGCGGCAGCCCGCCCCACTCGAACGCCAGCTCGGCCGCCGTCACGCGCTTGCATGCCATCTCGGCGCTCCCGACCACCAGCCAGGCGCCATGTGCCGGCAGCGGACCGAAAGGCTGGAAGGGCGCCGCCGGCGACAGCGCCCCCATCTGGTTGTACAGCGCCAGCGAACGGTGGCCGCGCACCTTGACGTCGACCTGGGCGCGCACCATGGGCAGGCCGCGCAGCAGGCCGTAGGGATACAAATATCCTTCGCCATTGAGCTCGAAGCGCAGCAGCGGGCAGGCGCCCGTGACACCGGGCCCGTGCAGCGCCGGGTCGTAGGGCGCCACCGCGCCGGCCTCGTGCCCTAGCGTGAAATGGATGTGCAGCGCGTCGTGGACGCCACCCTCCCCGGCCGGATCGAAGGTGGCGCTATAGGCCGGCACCGCCATCCAGCCGTCGACACCGGTCAGCGCCAGCGTGAACATCCGGCGCAGCACCTTGTAGCGCATCTCGGCCTGCGATTCGCGCATCTGCGTGGCCAGCTGTGCCAGCCGGTCGCCCAGGGTCTCGTCGCCCGTGGGACCGTGGCGCTGGGCGCCCAGCAGCACGGTCACGTGCACGCTGCGTTCGCCCTCGCGCATGAGCAGCACGTTGCTGGCCAGGGCGAAGCCGAGGCGCGCGGCCTGGCCCGGGGCCGCGCTGGTGGCCGTGCGCGGCGCGCCGAACAGCGGCCGCGGCGCCAGGTTGGCCCGGTCGAGCGCCTGGTCCGGCTCCAGCACCGGCAACCTGGCCAGTCGGCAGGCGGTGGGATAGCTCATGCGCCGGTCGTGGCGCTGCTCCCACAGCGCGTTCTCGGGCGCGGTCAGCGGATTGCGCTCGCAGAACAGCGTGTACATCGCGCGCAGGCTGGCGTCGCCCACCACCAGACCCTGGCGCGGCGCGAACACCAGGTCGCCCAGCTGGCGCCCGGCCGGGGCCAGGAAGGCGGCTCCGGCCGGCACCGTGGTGTGCGCGCCAGGCGCGGCGGGGGCGAACACGAGGAAGGTCGAATCGCATTCCGCCGGTTTTGGGCGCATGCGCAGCACGCGATCGTAATAGAAATCGAGGTGACGTTCGGTCAGGGTGTTGGCCGCATCCTGGGCGCGCCGGTAGATCTGGACGAAGGCCAGCAACAGGCCCGCGCCCGGATCGTGGACCCCGCTCGCCAGGCTCTGCCCGAGCCGCTGGGCGGCGCCGCGCTGGACCATCTCGATGGCCTTGGCCAGCTGGTTGAACCAGGTGCGGCACAACGCGCGCAGCTCGTCGTCGCGCACCGCCCCGCCCGGCTCCAGGCCCAGCATCGCGCCCATCTCGGCCACCAGCGCCGGGGCGTCGCGGCCCGCATTCCATTCTGGGCGCGCCGCCCGGTAGGCCAGCGCCCGCCGCAGCGATGCCGGCAGGTTGTCCAGCACGCCGACGATCAGGGTGCCGAGGTCGATCCCGACCGGACTGCCGCGCCCGAGCAGCACCCCTGACCAGGTCTCCAGCCGCTCGACCATCGCGGCCAGCAGCGCGGTCGGCGAGCCGCCGCGCGGCGCCGGCATGCCGCCCGGCGCCATGCCGTCCAGCGCGCGGTCCACCAGGGCGTCGAAGCCGGCCCGGTTACGGTGAACGCGCAACGACAGGATCTCGGCCATCACCAGCGTCTCGTCGTCGCCGAAGTAGTCGCGCCAGGTGCGGTCCCAGCTCGCCTCGGGGCCCTCGGTGGCGAAGCGCACCAGGCCGGCGTAGTGCAGCGCCAGCGTCATCAACTGGGCCTGCGTCAGCTCGTCGACGTCGATGTAGTGCGGCGCCAGCGCCGCCGGCAGGCGCGTATGCTGCGCCAGCCCCTCCCGCATGCTCATGAAGCGGCTTCCACATGGAAGGGATAGACCAGGTTGGCGCGGGTATTGGTGGCGCGAACGCGGTACAGGATCTCGATCGGCAGCACGCCGTGCGCGTCGGGCCCGGGCAGCACCGCCACCCGCTCGACCTCGACCCGCGGCTCGCAGCGTGCGATCGCCTGCAGGATCGCCTGGCGGATCTCGGTGACCACGCTTTCGCTGACGTGTTCGAACACCAGCGCGTGCAGGTTGCAGCCATACAGCGGGTGCATGATGCGCTCCCCGGGTCGCGTGGCCAGCAGGATGCCCAGGCTTTCGCGGATGTCGCGCTCGTCCGACACCATGACGGTGCGGCCGTCGCGGCCGAACTGCGGCGGGAAGGCCCAGCCGGTCCCCAGGAAGGATGGCGTCTTGCGCGCTGCATTCACCTCAGCCCCCGATCAGGACGGTCGGATAGCCGATCACGACGCTGCCGCCGTGGGCGCAGGTGTCGCCCATGCGCGCGGCCGGGCGTCCGCCGATCAGCACCGTGGCGGAACCCTTGACGATGCTGTCCGGCGGGCCGACGCAGACGGCGAGGTCGCCCACGACGGCTGCCGGCAGCTTGCCGATCAGGACGGTGGGCACGCCGGGGCCGGTGATCGGCCCGCCCACATGGGGGATCGGCGGGACGCCGGGCGTCACCATGGGGCAGACGTGCATATCGGTTAAACGGGCGGCGGGCGGCATGGCGTCCTCAATTGATCATGACCAGGGCGCCCTTGACCACCGTCTGGCCGCTGGCGGACAGTTCGGCGCTGGCCGCCCCCTTCGCGGTCAGGCCCATCCTGGCGGTGCTCGCGATGTTGAGGGCGTCCTGCTTGAGGTCGGCCTTGCTCGACTGCTCGATATTGCCCACCGCGTCGAGCGTGATCTTGCCCTTGGCGGTGATCGCGATGTCCTTCGGACTGTCGAGGGTGATGCCGCCCGTGTCGAGCGTCACCTTGTTGCCGGTCTGGTCCTGCAGCACGATCGACTTGGCGTCGTCGCTCAGCACGATGGTGTTGTTTCCGGGCGTGGCGATGGTGATCGACTTCTTGTCGTCGTCGAACTCCACTTTCAGTTTGCTGCGCGTGACCAGGGCCTTGGTGAAGTTGTCCGCCGTCGGCTCGTAGGGCGCCTTGCGCTTGCCGCTGTACACGCTGCCGAGGATCACCGGGTGCGACGGATCGCCGTTCAGGAAGCCCAGCACCACCTCGTCGCCGATCTCGGGGATGAAGAAGTGGCCGATGCCGCTGGACGCATAGTGGCTGGCCAGGCGCGCCCAGACCCCGGCCGTCTCGGCCTTGGTCACCGGCAGCGAGACCTGGATCTTGTACTGCGATTCGGGATCGGCGTCGAGCTTCATGACCACGCCGACCTGCAAGCCGGAGACGCCCGCGTTCAGGCCGGACGCCAGCGGCGCGGCCAGCTCGCCGCGCTCGGACTGGGTCTCGGGCGCCAGGCCGAATTCGGCCTCGGTGATCCAGTTACCGTCGGCGATCATGTGGGTCACGCTGGCGAGCCAGGCGTCGCCGTCGAAGCGCTTGCCGACGCCGCTCACGGCCAGCAGCGTGCCGGGCTCGGCCAGCGCGCTGCCGACGAAGCGCATGCGCCCGCGCACGCGCGCCAGGCCGGCGCGCATCTGGCGCGCGGCGGTCCAGGCCTTGAGGCCCTCGCTGTCGAGCGCCGCCGCCGACTGCAGCCGATAGTTGTCGAGCCCGAGCACGGCGGCCAGCGTCGCGCCGTCCAGGTTGCCCTGATTGTTGAGCGTCGCCGGGCTCGCGCTCTGCTCGACCACCTCCTGGGTGGACGGATCCCAGGCGACGCCGCCGACCGCGGCCAGCTGGCTCCTGGCGTCGATGTCGGCGTCGAACTCCAGCAGGTCGACGCCATACTCGACCGCCAGCGCCGCCGCGCCGGAAGTAGCAGGGGCGGCCAGCGTCACCTTGCCGGCGTCGACCAGCGCCAGCAGACCGTTGGCCTCGGCCCGCGCCAGCACGAAGTCCCAGTCGCTGACCTCGTACTGCACCAGCTCCTTGTAGGTGACGGTGGTGGCGTCGACGCTCGCATCGAGCCCGTTCGCCTTGATCAGCTTGGACAGGATCGCGTCGTCGCTCATGTCGACGAAGTTGGCGCTGTGCCGGCCGACCGTCATCTTGATCGCCTTGTCGCGGCACTCGACCACCAGCCGGCTGCGTCCGAAGGGCCCGATGCGCACGCCGTGACGGATGACGATGCCGCTAAAGACCTGGTCGGTGGCGGCCTCGCCGCGGCCTGCCTTGATGACGATCGCGGCGCCCGGCTTGAACAGCTCGCCGTCGCTCAGCGCCAGGCGCATGCCCTCGTCGACGTCGCTGTCATCCAGCACGACCACGCGGGCGGAAGGAATGCGGTTGACCGCATGCGTGATTTCGACCGACAGCAGCTGCGCCGCATCGGGCAGCGCGACGCCATCGCAGGTGACTTCGACCCGCAAGTCGCCGTCGGCGTTGTCGAGTGGAGACTGTGCCATCGTCAGGCTTTCGGTGGTGTGGCGAGCGTGGTCCCGGCCGGGACATTGCGCATCGACGTCAGGTTGTTGTAGCGGGCCAGCGCGGCGGCCATGCCCGGGTCGCTATAGGCGGCGAAACACAGCTCGGGCAGGCGCACCCCGGCCTCGACGCTGAGCTGGCGGCTCATGGCCGCGGTTTCGCGCGCCGGCTTGGTGTTGTTGGCCGGGACGTACTCTTCGACCGACAGCGACACGCGCGCCCGCAGCGGCGTGCCGTCCGGCGCGAACAGGGTGAACTTGGTGCCGACGCGCCGCACGCGCCCCACGAAGTACAGGGCGCCCCACACCAGTTGCACCATCGGATAGACCGTGGTCTGGCCGATACGCTTGATCTGGACGATCGCCAGCAGGTCGGCCAGCTGCTGCTCGACGCTCTGCGGCACGCCGGTCGCCGACGGCACCACCCCGGTGCCGTCCAGCACCAGGTCTTCCAGCGTCAGCGTCTCCTCGATGCCGCCATCGGCGGCGCCATCCTTGCTGGCCTTGGCCTGGCGCGCGATCTCGTAGCCCGACGGATTGAGCATCGCCTGGAACGGCGTGCCGTTCGGCTTGCCGGCGACGATGTTCCACTTGCTGATCTTGAAGCGTTCCTTCTCTGCCATGTCAGCGCTCCCGCTGCAGTTCGAGCAGTTCCTGGATCATGCGGCGGCACTCGACGCGCCAGTCCGAAGACGGCGCGCAGAAGCCGTCCTTCTGCTCGTCGGGCGTCTCACGCCCGGCGCCGGGCTGGCTTGCCTGGCGCTGGACCACCTTGGACGTGATCGACAGGTTGCGTATTTCGATGGCCATGCTGTTACAGGAGTCGGGTGGAATAGGTATAGCTCAGGGTGATGGTCTCGATCGCGACCGCGTTGTTCATCGCGTCGAAATTGCCGATCTCCCACTGGGTCGGATAGGCGTTGGCGAACAGCCAGGCGCGCAGCGGATTGCTCTGCTCGTCGAGCAGGTAGATCGTGAGCGGGACGGTGAGGATCTGGCGTCCAAGCCCGCCTTCCAGCGTGGCGCGGCACCATTTGGCCAGCGCGGAGCCGGCCGGCGCCACGCCGCGCTTGAGCACCAGCGGCTTGTACTTCACGCCGGTCGGCAGGCGGTGCACGAAACGGGTCTCCCCGCCTTCGCTTACCTCCTCGACCTGCATCTCGCCGCCGATGCCCGATACTTCCTGGAAGCTGGTTTCGTCCTTCATGCCGTTTTCGGCGAACACGACCCGGAACGAGTACGCGACCGGCGGCAGATTGGCCTGCTCGGCGCGCAGTGTGCGCGCCAGGATCTGCGTCTGCAGGCTGCTGGCGCTCACGCCGCCGCCCCGCACCGCGGAAACGGAACGGGGCGCCGGCGGGGGGGCAGGCGGCGGCGGAAGCGGGGGCGCGGGTGGAATCCCGGCCTTATCCGTCACCGCGCCGCCTCTTCTTCATCGTGCATCGTCGGCATGCGATCACCGTCAGCTGTTGGCGATGGTCAGGCCCTCGTGCGCGATCTCGATGGTCTCGATCGCCACTTCGTTGCCTTCGGCCTTCAGGTCGGTGCTGGTGATCTTGATCGGGAACGCGTTGAGCAGGGTCCAGACCATGGTCGGGGCGCCGGTCTCGTCGAGCAGGCTGATGGTCACCGGCTTGCGCTTGATGGTGTTCATCTTGATCTCGTTGAACCAGTCCCAGAACTTGTTATCGCCCTTGTAGACGCCCTTCTTCATGGTCACGTTACCGACCTTCATCATGCCCGGCATCTTCATCACGCCGAACGACTTGCTGTCGCCGGCGCGGTACTTGAGTTCTTCCATCTCGATCTGGAGGCCGCTGACCTCCTGGAAGGACATCACTTCGGAGTCCCATTTCACTTCGAAATAGAACTTGGGGAGGGGCCACAGGTTCTTGGATTGTGCGGAACCGTCGTCTGCCATCGTATCCTCGCTTTGCTATGTTCAATAAGGTGGTTGGGTGTCGCTGCCCGCGGGCTTACGACTTCTGCATCTGCTGCTGGAAGGTGATCTCGATGAACTCGGCCGGGCGCGACAGGGCGACCAGGATCGTCATGTTCATGCGGCCTTCCAGGATGTCTTCCCCGGTCATGGTCTCGCCCAGGCCGCAGAACACGCTGAAGGCGTCGCTCGGCGAGGCGCCGGCCAGGCCGCCGCGCTTCCAGATGCCGGTCAGGAAGTTGCTCGCCATGCCCTTGACCGTGACCCAGGTGTTGGCGGTGTTCGGCTCGAACACATAGGCCGCCATCGCCAGGCGCAGCGATTCCTCGAGCATGATCATGGTGCGGCGCACGTTGACGTAGCGCCAGTCGAGGCTATTGCCGTCCAGGGTGCGCGCACCCCATACCAGCACGCCCGAACCGATGAAGGCGCGGATCGCGTTGATCGACTTGCCCGAGGTGGTGACGTTCAGGTCTTCCTGCTCGGCGTGGCTGATGCTCACCACCGGCGCGATGACCGAGTTCAGGCTGACGTTGGCCGGCGCCTTCCACACGCCGCGGCCGTTGTCGACGCTGGTGTAGACGCCGGCCATCGCCGCCGCCGGCGGCAGGCGGTTGAGGCGGCGCGCCAGGCGTCCCATCAGGCTCGCGTACAGGGGGCTGAACTTGGCCAGCAACTGGTGCAGGTCGAGCTGGCCCTTGGCCACGTCGCTCTCGTTCTGGTAGCGCTCGCCGTCGATCTCCCAGCTGGCGTCCAGGTTGTTCACCGCCGCCACCTTCTCGTCGAAGCCCTTGCGCGGGATCGGATCGACGGGCGCCCTGGCCGGGTCCAGTTTCATGTCGGCCGTGAGCAGGGTCTTGAGCAGGCCCTTGTCGTTCAGGTTGCGAAAGCTCAGCGCAGTCTCGGGCACGATGGTGGTGTCGACCCACGGATAGTAGGCGGCGGCGAAGTGCAGGTTGTTCACGCCCAGCGCATCGCGGAACTGCGCGATCGGATCGCCGGCCGGATCCTTGCGGTCGCGCCAGCCGTCGTACACGTCGAGGATGGCGAAACGGTTCTTCATCACTTCGCCGCAGTGCTGGAGCACGGCCTGCTGGACCGCGATCGCGGATGCGCCCGGGCTGTCCTCGGTGCCCTTGAGCAGCATGGCGTCCGGCACGACCACCAGGGTCGGTTCCTGTTCCTTGCGCAGCACGTCCAGGCCGGCCACGATCGGATCGGCCTCGATCGCGTCGCCGTAACCGCCCACCGACACCACGTAGCACGGGCCGCCGCCGTTCTGGTAGAACAGCTGCATGCTGTAGTACAGCAGGTAGGCGCCGCTGTCCTGGCTCATGCGGTAGGCCTTGCGCGGGCCGGTCGGGTTGGCCGGATCGGGCACCACCACGTCGTCTTCGCCCGCATCCTTCAGTTCGACTTCGGCCAGGTTGAAGCGCGCCGCCGGCGGGCCGCCGAAGTAGTCGATGAATTCGGTCAACGACGTGATGCGCCAGGCCTTCCGGTTCAGCGTCGTGCCCTTGTTATCGGCCTTTTCGGTATAGCCGATGAACGCCGGGACGGCGGTGGCCACTTCCACGACCGAATTCGGGAAGGCGTCCTTTTCTAGGATATATACACCAGGGGTTTTGTATGCCACGTCCTCAGCTCCGCAAGTTAATAATTGACAAAAATTTCCGATACCAGCACCGCGTGTCCATCGACCTCCGCCTTGCGGCGAATGCCCGCGCACGCCACGGGCAATCTCTTGATCAGCACCTTGTCGCCAAAGGCCGCCTGTTCGCGCAACTGGAAGCGGTGCGCCGACCGCTCATGCAGCGCGAGCGCGCGGTCGGACACGAACACGGCGGCCTTCCGGCCATCCAGGCCGCCGCCCTCCACGCGCGTGAATTCCACCTCGTCGTCGAGGTCGACGATCGACAGCGCGCGTTCGGCCAGTGCGTCCATCAGGTAATACTTCCAGTGGCTCGAAGCGGCGCCCAGGCGCACGACGTAGCGCGGCGCGGCGTGCGGCGCGGGGGCATCGGGCGCCGGTGGCACCGGTGGCGCGATGCGCAGCAGCAGCGCCGGGCGCCGTGCGCCGGGCTGGCGCGGCAGGTCCGGCGCCAGCGCCTCTTCGCCCAGCAGCTCGCCGGCATGCAGGCGCCACGCGCCCGATGGCTCGCGCACCGCCTGGCGGCTGTCGGCCAGCAGCGCCTGGCCGCGCTCCGCCTGGAGCGAGGTGTAGCTGGCGAACAGCGGATCGTCGACCCGCACCTCGAACACCAGGACGGCATCCTCCTGCGCGGGCAGCAGGTCCCGGTCGCGCTCGGGGAACAGCAGCACGACGCCGCCGTCCACCTGGCGCATCAGGACGCCCGCGCGCTTGAGCAGACGGCCGGTCGGCTCGTCCGGCAGCGCGCGCCAGCCGCCGAAGCGGCCCCCATGGTAAGCATGCTCGACGTCGAAGCGGAACCACTCGCCGTAAGCGCTCATGAGGCGTCCGCCGGGCGATAGCTGGCGGACGCATCCGGCGCGGTGACGGGAGAGATCCGGCCCTGGATGTCACCGCCGCCGACGGCGACCATGCGCACGCGGTACAGCACCGACGGCAGGTAGCGCCCGCCGAGCACGCCCCAGATATTGCTCATGGCCTGGGGCGAGGTATTCTCGATATCCAGCACCAGCTTGCTGATGCGCTGGTCGAGATCGGGCGAATTGGCGTGATCGATGACTGGCTGGCGATGAAAGAATCCGATGACCAGCGACAGGAATTTGAGGGATTCCGGGTAATTCGCACCCGTGAAATTGGCCGCCACCATCAGGTAGATATTCAGGAATAGCGGCTGGGATCCGGCGAATGCCATGCCACGGCCTTCGGGCGGGCGCTGGGACACCGTATCCTTCTCGATCGAGGTCAGGAACAGGATCACGCGATTATTCACGTTCGGCGCCGGCGAGCCATCGGGCCCCAGCAGATTCGAGACCACGACAATATCTTCGGACGTTCCCAGCAGGCCTCTCAGGTATTCATTGAGTTGCGCCGCTATCTGACTGATTGCGCGATCAATCATATACTTCCTGAAAAACGGCCGTCACAATTCCCCAGCAAACGCGCCTGGCGTTCTGCCGAAAAACATCCCTGTATGTGCGCTTTGGCCGCGTGGATTGCATGCGGTCCCGCATCATGTAATTACTTCTTATATTTATAGGTGCAAAACGGATTCCAAGGCGATGCCACAATCATTGTCGATGGACGGCATGCGATCTCTTTTTTGAATGGAATCCACGATTGCACAGGCAGTTATGATGCATGCTTCGGGAAAAAAACTCCACATACTTTGCAGATATTTTTTTTAGGGTTCATCGGCAAAAATAGCTTGTCAGCGAAGGGCTGGCTCGGCTATCCTCCACGCGCGAACGAGGCCCCTCTCCCTGCAGTAATGGAAGTGATTCGATATTCGCCAAAGCCTCGGCGGTGAGAATGTCACGAGAATGTCGATTAAACTTGCCGACATTGACATATCAAGGTGAATATTCACCATTTCTTGCGGGCGAGTCGGAGATTCGATATCGCCAGAAATTCTTGTTCAATAACGAACGTTCATTGATTGCCAATGAATTGATCGACAATGAGTACTTACGGGCGCAGGCGATTGCTTATGCCGGTTGTTGCATATATCGACCGCACCGGATCTTATTGACTCAGGCAGACCATACTATTTTTTCGGCGCTGTCATCGTTACCTGTTGATGACCCCGAATGCAATACGCAGCAATTGCTCGACAGAAGTGACTCTCCCGCCATCGAGCGCCCAATGCCAGCCCAGATAGTTGGTGAGCCAGCGCGACGCCACGCCATGGAAGCGCGCCAGCCATTCCTTGAAGCGCCTGTGATAGGCGTTCACATTTTGAACGTGGATGGCGCCCTCGGCCCCGTTGCGGACGCGTTCGCCGGCACTGAGGTTGACGGCCTGGTGCGCGACGCCATGGGGCGCGGGCAAAGGCGGGATAGGCGGCGTTGGCATCGGTGACCAGCAGCGCCTGGGGATCGAGTTTTGGCAGCAAGTGCTTGACCAGTTGGGCTACCTTCAAGGCGCCGCGACCGGTCACGGCGTCGATGGTCTGGCCGCTGCGGTCGCGCGCTACCAGGATGCA
>NZ_JAXCWM010000001.1:103987-654341 GCF_034045115.1 Massilia sp. CFBP9012
GTGATGCGAAATACCACGCAGGGCGGCCTTGCCACCGCGCTTGCGCGGCTTGCGATCGAGCTTGCGTGAGCCCTTCTGCGATTCGAGCAGGAACCTCTCGTCGGCCTCGACGATGCCGACGAGGCGCTCGGGCCGGCCGTCCTTGACGCGGTCGAGAAAGCGATGACGCCAGCGAAACGTCGTGTTGGGGTGCACGCTGAGACGCTTGGCCGCCGAGCGGACTGTGCGGGAATCGAGCACCGTGTCCAGATAATCGAGCCACTTGCCCTTGTGCCTGAGCCGCGCCAGCGGCGTGCCGGTCAGGTCGTTGAAGGTGCGGCCGCACGCGCAGCAGCGAAAGCGTTGCAAGTCGTTGGCCTGGCCGTGCCGGTGGCAACGCTCGCAGCCGCAATCCGGGCAGCAGCGTCCCTTTGACCGTATCTCGCCGATGAGGGCGACCACCCGGTCGAGCCCGGCGGCGGGATGCAGGGCGGCGAGTACCTGCTGACGCTGCGGTTGGTTCAGCAGCGCCAGCTGGGCGACCAGCTTCGCGAACTTCGGCGCTTTCATGACGCGCTCCCGATCGATAGTGACTGGGATTGGACCGCGGATCAGCTCAGCAGTTCATTGCTCATCCATATCTAACGATGACAGCGCCATTTTTCTGCCGAGCCAAAAGCGATCGCCAAAACAAAACGCCCCGCTCTAGGCGGGGCGTTCGGACTGGGGGCAGCGGTGAATTATTTGGACCGTGCGTGCACTTCCAGGCGGCGGGCGACGGCCGGCGAGACGGCATCGGCGCCGCGGGTCATACGGTACAGGGCCCAGACATCGCCCGCGTCAGCGCTGCGCGCGACGGCGCCCGGCGCCGCTTTCGCACGCACGAAGTTGGCGAGGGTGGCGGCGAAGGCCGACAGTTGGACTGCGAGGCTTGGGCGAAGCGACAGCGTGGACATGATCTTCTCTTTCGGATGTGAGCTGGTATGACTCCAGTATGCGCCCTCCAAGATAGAAATCAAATTGCAATTCATGATGATCGTCATTCATAATTCAAATAGCTTGCCGCGCGCTAGGCACACTACTTCCTGTGACGCCCAGCGACAGCCTTGCCAGAACAATCAAACCCCCACCGTCATCACCGAACGCATGATCTGCAACACCGCCGGTCCCAGCAGCACGACCAGCAGCGCCGGGAAGATGCAGAAGATCAGCGGGAACAGCAGCTTGGTCGCGATCTTGGCCGCCTTCTCCTCGACCAGCTGGCGGCGCCGCGTACGCAGCTGTTCGGATTGCACCCGCAGCGCGGTGCCGATGCTGGTACCGAAGCGCTCGGCCTGGATCAGCATCTTGGCCAGCGCGTCGACGTCCTCGACGCCGGTGCGCAGCGCCAGGTTGCGCAGCGCTTTCTCCTTGCCGCTGCCGGCGCGCAGTTCCAGCGTCACCAGCTGCAGTTCCTCGGCCAGGACCGGGCTTTTCAGGCCGATCTCGTTGCCGACCCGCGCCAGTGCCGCATCCATCGCCAGGCCCGCTTCGACGCACACCGTCATCAGGTCCAGCGCGTCCGGGAAGCTCTCGAAGATCTCGCGCTGGCGGTTGGCGATGCGGCGCTTGAGGGCGATGTCCGGCACGTAGTAGCCGATGGCGGCCGAACCGACCAGGTACAGGAAGGTCAGCACCAGCGGCCGCTCGTTATGGTGCGGCAGCGCGACGTACACGATCAGCGGCAGGCCGATCGTCAGCGCGGTCTTCCCGGCGTGGAACAGGCCCGGCACCGACGGCGCACGCCAGCCGGCGTTGATGAAGCGCAGGCGCACCGGCGAGGTTTCCCAGCCCTCGGCCGGCACCGACAATTTGGCCAGCGGCTCGGCCAGGCGCGCCAGGCGCTCGCGCCAGCCGTCGGTGCGGCGGGCAGCAGGCGTGTCGCGTTCGTCGAGCGCCACCAGGCGCGCCTTCACCGGGTCGCGCGTCAGCAGCATCATGGCCGCCACGGCGATCCCGAACACCAGCACGAACATCGCCGCCAGCATCACGATTTGAGGCATTGTCATCTTGTTGATCCTGAAAGTTCTTACATGCGGATGCGGACGATCTTGCGGATCGCCAGCACCCCGAAAGCCATCATGCCCAATGCCGCGCCGGTCAGCTGGCGCCCCACCGGATCGTTCACCAGCACGCCCATCGTCTCCGGATTGACCGCGTACATCATGGTGCCGGCGCCGAACGGCAACAGGCACAGCACCCAGGCCGAGATCCGCCCTTCCGCCGACAGCACGCGCACCTGGCCGGCCAGCTTCTGGCGGTCACGCACGATGGTGGCGATGGAGGTCAGCAGCTCGGTCAGGTTGCCGCCGCTCTCGCGCTGGATCAGCACCGCGACCACGAAGTACTGCAAGTCCATGCTCGGCACGCGCTGCGCCAGGTTGTTCAGCGCGTCGGCCATCGACACGCCGAAGTTCACTTCGTCGAAGGCCGTCTTGAATTCCTCGCCCAGTGGCGCCGCCACTTCGTCGGCCACCAGCTTGAGCGCGGTCGGGAAGGCATGGCCGGCGCGCATCGCGCGGCCCATCATGTCCAGCGCCTCGGGCAGCTGGCGCTCGAAGCGCACCATGCGCTGGCCGCGCGCGCGCGACAGGCGCAGCAGCGGCAGGCCGGCCGCGCCCAGCGCGCAACCCAGCACCGCAGGCAGCGGCAGGCGCAGCGCCAGCGCGGCCACCAGGCCGGCGCCGAAGCAGGCCGCGCACACCGCCAGCAGCGAGGCCACCAGCTGGGCGCTGCCGGCCTGCACCAGCATGCGGTCGAGGCGGCGCGCCAGCGGCAGGCGGCGCAGCAGCGGCTCGAGATCGGGATTGTCGGACAGCCGGCGATCCTTGGTGATGGTGACGTCCTCCTGGCGCAGATCGCTCTTGATGACGCTGCGCAGGCGGCGCGCGACGCGCTCGGCTTCGGGGTCGCGGCTGGCCTGCCAGGCGGCGTACACGCCCCAGACCAGGAGCATGACGGCCGCGAACAGCATCAGGATGAACAGGATAAAGGTGGTGTCCATGTCGGCTTTCGCTTGGCGCTTAGACGCGCGGCTCGAAGATATGCGGCGCCAGGTTCACGCCAAAGGTGCGCAGGCGCTCGGCGAAGTGCGGACGCACCCCGGTGGCGGTCGATTGTCCGATCACGGCGCCATCGTCGGCCACGCCGGTCTGGCGGAAGGTAAAGATCTCTTGCATCGTGATCACCTCCCCTTCCATGCCCGTCACTTCCGAGATCGACAGCACCTTGCGCTTGCCGTCGGTCAGGCGCGAGACCTGGACGACGACGCCGACCGCGGACGCGATCTGCTGGCGCATGGCCTTGGGCGGCAGGTTCGGCGCCGCCATGCTGATCATGTTTTCCAGGCGCGTCAGGGCGTCGCGCGGGGTGTTGGCGTGGATTGTCGCCATCGAGCCTTCGTGGCCCGTGTTCATGGCGCCCAGCATGTCCATCGCCTCTTCGCCGCGCACCTCGCCCAGGATGATGCGGTCGGGGCGCATGCGCAGCGCGTTCTTGACCAGCGCGCGCTGGCTCACTTCGCCCTTGCCCTCGATATTGGCGGGACGGGTTTCCAGGCGCACCACGTGCGGCTGCTGTAGCTGCAGTTCGGCCGCGTCTTCCACCGTCACCACGCGTTCGCTGTGGCTGATGAAGCCCGAGATCACGTTGAGCATGGTGGTCTTGCCGCTGCCGGTGCCGCCCGAAATCAGGATATTGACCTTGGCCTTGCCCAGGCCCTGCAGCACCTCGGCCATGTCGGCCGTCATGCTGCCGTAGGAGACCAGGTCGGCCAGGCGCAGCGGATCGGCCGAGAAGCGGCGGATCGACATCACCGGGCCGTCGATCGCCAGCGGCGGGATGATCGCGTTCACGCGCGAGCCGTCCGGCAGGCGCGCGTCGACCATCGGGCTCGATTCGTCGATGCGGCGGCCCACCCGCGAGACGATCTTGTCGATGATCTTCATCAGGTGGGCGTCGTCGGTGAAGGTGACGTCGGTCAGTTCCAGCTTGCCGCGGCGCTCGACATAGACCTGCTTGTGGGTGTTGACCAGGATGTCCGACACGCTCGGATCGGCCAGCAGCGGCTCCAGCGGGCCGAAGCCCAGCATCTCGTTCTGGATGTCGCGCGTCAGCGTCTTGCGCTCGGCGTCGTTGATGACGACCATCTCTTCTTCGAGCAGGCGCTCGACCAAGAGGCGCAGCTCCTGGCGGATCTGGTCCTGGTTCAGGCGCTGCATGCTTTCCAGGTCGACGCGGTCGAGCAGCGCCTCGTGGATGCGGGCCTTGAGCTGGTGGTAGGCCCGGTTGTCGATCGGGCCGCGCTGGGCGACCGGACGGGCGACGGCGCCGGCGCCAATGCCGGTGGTGGTCGCGCCATTCATGCTGGCCAGGCGTTCACGCAGGGAGGATGGGGGCATCATGTTCATCTCGGTCGTTCCTTATCTCGGGCGTCGGTCAGACGTCGCTCAGACGTCACTTTTCCTGCGTTTGAACAGGCGCGCCATCAGGCCGGCGCCCTGCACCGGCGCGGCTTCGCCGGTCAGGCCGCGCGCCATGGCCATCAAGGCCATGCTCAGCTGGCTGTCGGGCGCCAGGCGCGTGACCGGCACGCCCTGGTTGACCGATTTGGCGGCGGCATCGTAGTGGTTCGGCATCGTGCGCAGGTGCGTGGTGTCGAACGCCTCTTCGAGGTCCTTCAGGCGGATGTCGCTGTTGTTGTCGTGGCGGTTGACGATCAGCTCGACCTTGTCAGTGCCGTATTCAAGATTGCGGAACACGGTCAGCAAGCGCTTGCCGTCGCGGATATAGGGCAAGGTGGTCTGCAGCACCGGGTAGATGGTGTCGGCATGATCGAGCGCGCGGATGCTGACCGGGTCCAGGCTGCGGCCGACGTCGAGCACGATGAAGTCGTACTGGCGGCGCGCCAGCTTGATGATCGCGTCGATGTGCTCGGGCTTGACGTCGCTGGCGTGGGCCGGATCGGACGGCGCGGCCAGCACGCTGAAATTCGGGGTCACGCTGACCATGCTCGAAGACAGGAAGGATGGGTCCAGGCGGTGGATCTGCGTCGCGACGTCGGACAGCGTGGCCAGCGGCTTGCTGTCCGAAACGAACAGCGAGGCGTCGCCGAACTGCAGGTTCATGTCGATCAGCGCCACGCGCTTGGCGCCGCCGGCGCTGAGCGCATAGGCCAGGTTGGTGGCCAGGAAGGTCGAACCGCTGCCGCCCTTGCACGAGATGAAGGCCAGCACCCGGCCCTGGGCCGCGCCCTGGCTGCCCAACTTCTCGGCCACATGGTCGACCGCCGCGACCAGGTCGGCGGGCAGCGGACGGGCCGCCAGCACTTCGCGCACGCCGGCGCGCATCGCGCGCAGCAGGAAGTCCTGCGACTGGTCTTCGGACAGCACGATGAAAGCCATGCGCGGGAACAGGTGGCCCAGGCGCTCCAGCTGGTCGAGCTCCCCCTCGTCGGCGCGCGGCGCATCGACGATCAGGAGGTCGGGCACGGCCTCGTCGGACATGGTCGACAGGCGCGCGGCGGTGCCGGCGATCATGTCGACTTCGTCGCTGCCCGGCCGCGCGCGCAACTGGCGCGACAGCTCGATCAGGTGGCGCTCGTCGCGCGAAAGGACTGCGATCTTCATGGTGGCTCTCTCTGCTCTCTTATTTGCCGAAAGCGCTGGCGTCGCCCTGCGACGTCGGCGTCACGTAGGAGCTCTGGTAATTGGCATAGGCCGCGACGGCGGCGCGGGCATCAACGCCCCGCTCCACGCGCGGCTGCGGCGGCACCGTCTGGCTGGCGAGCATGGCGCGCACGCTGTCGCCATTGGTGGCCGGGCCGTCGGTGGCGCAACCGGCCAGGATGCCCAGGGAAGCCAGCAGGCTGGCGCACAGGATGGTTTTCATGATTACTCCTTGGAGGTAGCGCCGGTGCGCTTGCCTTCGTGCTGGCCGCCGAGCAGGAACTCGGTGCGGCTCGGCTGCACGTAATGATCGGTCGGCAGCGCCGGCACGGCTTCCATCGGCTTGGCCAGGCGCGGCGTCACGATGAACACCAGCTCGGTGCGGTCGTTCTGGAAGTCGCTGCTGCGGAACAGGGTGCCCAGCACCGGCACTTCGCCCAGGAAGGGGAAACGCTTGATATTGCTGGTCACGTTATTGCGGATCAGGCCACCGATGGCGAAGCTCTGGCCGTCCAGCAGCTGCACCGTGGTCGAGGCGCGGCGGGTGGTGAACGACGGCAGGATCGCGCTCGCGTTGCTGCTGCCGCCAGTCGAGATGCCGATGCCTTCGCGGTTCAGCTCCGACACTTCCGGCGCCACGCGCAGGTTGATGCGGCCGCCGGCCAGCACGGTTGGAGTGAACTTCACGGCCACGCCGTATTCCTTCTCTTCGAGCGTGATGGTGGGCGTGCCGCCGCCGGACGACTGGGCGACCGGGATGAAAATCTTACCGCCGGCGAGGAAGCTCGCCTCCTGGCCACTCACGGCCATGACGTTGGGCTCGGCCAGGATCTTGACCAGGCCGTCGCGCTTCTCGCCGTCGATCGTCAGTTCCTTGATCCCGGTGCCGACGCCGCCGATCGAACCGGCGCCACCGCTCAGCAGGCTCGAAACCACACCATAAGTCCAGCTGCCGTTGGTCTTGGTATACCCGGCCTTGGCGCCAAGCTGGTCGACCAGCGACTTCGACACTTCGGCGATCTTCACTTCGAGCATGACCTGCTGCGGGGCGGCGATCGACAGCATATTGAGCACCTTTGCGCCAGTCGACGGCGCCGCGCCGCCGGCGCTGGCGGCCGCGGGAGCGCCGACGCCGGCCAGCGACGGACTGCCTGCCCCGCTGTTGGCCTCCCCACCGGACGATCCGATCGACTGGAAGGCAGTGGCCAGCTCCACCAGCTGGCTGGCAACGACGGCATCGCTCACCATGCCCGACAGGATCAGGGCGTTGCCGCTGCTGCCGATGCGCACGTCCTTCTCTTGCGGGAACAGGGTGTCGAACTGGCCGCGCAGGGCCGAGGTATCGACGCCGACGGCGATGTCGATCACGGTCGACTTCTTGTCGCGGCCCGACACGATCAGGTTCGTCGTGCCGACGCTGCGCGCCACGATCACCACTTCGCCGGAATTCGGCACCACCACGTTGGCCACTTGCGGGTCCCCCACCGTGACCTGGCTGGCCGGCGTGCAGAAGCGCTTGATGACCGACTTGCCGCGCACCAGCTCGAGGCGCGGAGCGGCGTCGCTGCGCAGGTCGATGCAGTCGGCGGCGGATGCCAGGCCGGCCTGCATGGCCAGCGCCAGGGTCAGGTGTGAGGCCAGCAGGGTTTTATTGAACGATGGATTCATGATGGGGTCTTCAATCAAAAGCTTTGCGAAGCGGCGTCCAGGCCGCGGATCACGAGCACGCCGTCGCCGCGCGGGGCGCTCTGGCGCACCGGGGCGGCCGCACGTGGCGCCGGTTCGAGGGCAGGTTCGTGGGCGACCGCAGGCGCCGGAGCCGGGCTGCGCTCGGGCAGGCCCAGCACCGATTCGCGGGTGGCGCCGCTGGTGGCCGCCGGTTGCGGGTCGACCTGGTTGCGCAGCACCAGCGACAGCTCGCCGATCGAACGCGCCAGGTCCAGTTTTTCCACCTGGTCCGGGGTCAGCTCCAGGGTGACTGCATTAACGACGCGCGGCTTGCTGTCGTCGACCGTCGATTCCTGGGCCACGGCCAGCACCAGGATCCGTTCCAGCACGATCTTCGAAATCGATGGCGAGGCGGCCAGGTCGCTGCCGGTGGCCTGCAGGTTGACCAGGATGTCGACGTAGTTGCCGGGCAGCGCGAAGCCGGCCACGCCGACCACGTCGTTGACGCGCACCGTCATGGCGCGCTTGCCGGCGCTGACCACGGCCGACAGGCCGCCGAGGGTGCCCTTCGGCGCCAGCTTCGATTCGGTCACCGGTTCGCCGACCAGGATCTCGGCGCGCGCGATGCGGCCTTCGAGGGCCTTGGGATCAAGGATCGCGCCAGGCGGCACCGAGCTGGCCGGCCAATCGGCCAGTTGCAGGCTGGTAGGCGCCAGGCGCGAACCCTGGTTGATGTTGGCGATCGCCACCACCACACGGGTGCCGGACGGGCCTTGCTCGCCCATCCATTTGGCAGCCATGACGACCGCGCCCAGCGCCAGCACCAGGGCCACGCCGATGATCAGGAAGGCTCGCGAACTTGTTACAGATTTACGCATTGTTGTACTCCACGACGCCGCGATCGCGGCGCTCAGTTTCCAAAGGGCGGCCGGCGGCGCCGGCGGCGAAATAGTTGTCCCAGGCCCAGTCGATGGTCTGGCGGTTCAGTTCAGGGGCGCGCTCTTCGTAGCGCGCCAGGTCGCGCAGCTGGCGCACCAGGTCGCGCGGGTAGCACGCCAGCAGCGGCACCATGCGCTCGCCGTGGCGCGCCAGCAGGTAGTCGAAGGCCGCGCCGTCGAACGCCACGCCGGCCGAGGCGCAGGCCTGGCGGAACAGCGTCGCGTATTCATCAAGCGACGCCGGCGGCACTTCGATCTTGTAGCCCAGGCGGCGCAGGAAAGCGCCGTCCGACAGGCGCTGCGGTACGAAGTTCGACGAGAACACGACAATCACGTCGAACGGAATCTGGAAGCTGTGGCCGGTGTGCAGGGTCAGGTAATCGACGCTGCGATCCATCGGCACGATCCAGCGGTTCATCAGGGCTTCCGGGGTGCAGCGCTGGCGACCCAGGTCATCGATGATGAAGATGCCATTGTTCGACTTCAGGTGCGGCGGCGCCTGGTACAGGCGGGTGTGCGGGTCGAAGCGCAGGTCCAGCATATCGAGGGTCAGCTCGCCGCCGGCCAGCGCCGCGGGACGACGCACGCCGCGCACCCAGCGCGCATCCGGCGCGCTGCCGCGGTCCAGGCCCGTGCCCAGGGCGATAGCCTCGTCGGCCACCACGTGCTGCACCGCGTCGAAGAAGGGAATCACCTCGCCGTCCACCATCAGGGCGTACGGCACCGAGACCGTGCCGACCAGCAGGTCGCGCAGGCGCTCGGCCAGGTAGGTCTTGCCGCTGCCGGCCAGGCCGTGCAAGAAGATCGCGCGGCCCGAATTCATCGCCGCGCCCAGCTGGTCCAGCACCAGCGGGTTGACCACGACACCCTGGAAAGCGGCCGCCATGGCGGCGCGCGTCACGTGCATCGCCGCCACGCTCTGGGCCTGCACCTGGGCGGTATAGGCCGCCAGCGTCACCGGCGCCGGGCCGGCATAGGCGTTGCGGCCAACCGCGTTGGCGGCGCGCGCGCGGCCGGCGTCGGTCAGGATGTACGACAGGTCGGCGTCGGTGCCGCTATTGCCGACGCGCGCGATCTCGCACAGCTTCTCGGCGCGCAGGAAAGCGACCAGGGGATCGATGACGCTGACGTTCAGTTTCAGATGGCTGGCCAGTTCGGCCAGGCGCAGCTGGCCGCGCTGGAACAGCACTTTCGAGATCAGTTCGGCCAGGAACAGGAATGGCAGGCCGGTATCTTCCACCGTGCGCGGAGCGCGATGGTCGGCCGGAGCCAAAGGCGCGTTGATCATGATTTGATTCACAGCGGCAGCTCCCCGTGCACGCCAATCCACAGCACGCAGCCGACGGTGGCAACCGCGATCGCCACCGCGTACGGCAGGCGGCCGCTGGCCGCTTCGGGCGGCGTCACCGGTGCGGCGATGCTGCCGGCCAGGGCCGAGTAGGCGCTGTGCATTGCCATATGCCAGGCGTTACCCACCAGGCGGCGCAGCTGGCCTTGCCAGGCGGCGAAGGCCAGCGCCAGCACGCCACCAGCCGCCAGGGTGATCAGGCCGACCGTCAGGATCTGGCCGGCGCCGACAAAGGCGCCCACCATCGCCAGCAGCTTGACGTCGCCGGCGCCCATCAGACGCAGCGCATACATCGGCAGCAGCAGCGCCAGGCCCAGGCCCCAGCCGCCCAGCGACTGCAGCAGGCCCAGGCCGCCCATCTGCGGAGCGAACAGCCCCTGCCCCGCCGGCAGCAGCGCGTGCAGCGCGAACGCCGCCAGCATGCCGGGGAACACGACGGCATTCGGGATGCGGCGTGCGCGCACGTCGTGCCAGACGGCGGCGCCGAGCAGGGCAAGCAGCAGCAGGAGTGGCAGATGTGTCAAGATGGGCTCCGGTCAAAAAAAATCCGGCACGAGACTTCCGTGCCGGATGGGGGCCGACTGGCGGCGGCCGGTAAGCTACGATCAGGTATTGGTCGGGGTCTTGGCCGAGATACGGGTCGCCAGGGTGTTGAACAGGGTGCTGATGTTGCCACCCAGCAGGCTGACTGCGGCGATGATGACGCCGGCGATCAGCGAGGCGATCAGTGCGTACTCGATTGCGGTGACGCCGTCTTCTTCGTTGATCAGGTTGGCGATGAAGTTCATGGTATTTCCTTTCAGTTATATAAATGAGTTGGGCTTTATGCGCTCGTCCACACGGCCAATGCCGCAATGAAGCAGACGACTGCGAGCAGGACGCTCAGGACCAGGTACGACATCGCCGGGCTGCCGCTTCTTTCATAATGCTGCTCCGGATTGTCTTCCTTGTCGTACACGTTCGCTCCTGTCCTCTTGCCGCCGTTCCGCATGAAACGAAACGCAGCGCATGAGTTGAATCTTACGGATCGGCGGATTTGTTGCCATCCGTCAAAACTACCTTTTTGAGGAGGACTTCTTGCCGTGGCGGTCCAGGACATATGTCCTAGACGCTGTGTGGGAGGGGCTGACAGGGGGGATGGCGCCCGGGAGGCGCCAATGAGGGCACGATCAGGACAGACCGTGCTTGGTGGCGTAGACGTACAGTTCGAGGCGATTCGCCACGTCCAGCTTCTGGTAAATCGTGGTCAGGTGGTTGCGCAGCGTGCGCTCGGAGATGAAGGCGCGCTCGGCCAGGTCCTTGTTCAGGGCGCCCTTGCCCTGCACGATCATGCCGATCACCTCGCGTTCGCGCGTCGTCAGCGTGGCGATTCGCTGCGCTTCCGGATCGGCCTTCGGGCTTGGGGCCACCAGCTGGCCCAGCAAGACCTGCATCAGCGTCTGGTCGAGCCACAGCTCGCCACCATGCACCTTGCGCACGGCCGCCAGCACGTCCTCGGTCGGCGCCTCCTTGCTGACCACCCCACGCGCGCCGGCCTTGACCGCCGCCGCCAGCGTCGCCTGGTCGCGGTTGGCGCTCAGGATGACCACCTTGCTGGTCCCGTTCTGGACCAGCGCCGGCAGGAAGTCGATCGAGCTGCTGCCTTTCAGGTCAAGGTCCAGCAGCACGATGTCAGGCATGAACTCGGCGCACAAGGCCCTGGCCTCGATGCCGTCGCTGGCGCTGCCGACCAGCTGGAAGGCGTCGCCCTCGGCCTGGATCAGGCGCTCCAGGCCCCACAACATGGTTTTATGGTCGTCGACCAGCAAGATACGAATGGTCATGTTTCTCCTTGAAACTTGGGTGTTCAGATCGGAATGCGGATACGCAACAGGGTCTGGCGGCCGTCGGCCTCGACTTCCAGCTTGCCGCCCAGGCCCTGGATCCGCTCCGCGATCGAGCGCGGCACGAAGGGCGCCGCGGCCTGTCCGGCCACGGCCGCCGGGTTGAAAATATCGATGGCGAGCGTGCCGCCGTCTTCCTCGACCAGCACGCCGGCCGTGCGCGCCCGCGTATGCTTGCAGATATTGCTGATGCCTTCGGTGACGATCTGGAATACCTCGGCCGCCATGCGGTCATTGATGGCGCTGTCGGCATGCATTTCCAGCATCACATCCAGGCCATAGAAGGTCTCGACCTGGCGCAGCTGGCGCCGCAGTGCGATAAGCAATTCCGGCTCTTCCTGGCGCCCGCTGCGGAAACGCTGGGCGAAATCGCGCATGTCGCCGATCACGCCCGAGCACATCGCCATCAGGCGGTCCAGCTCGGGCGTGACCGGACTGTCGTCACCGGCCTGGTTGCGGATAGCGGCCACCGCGTGGCGCAGCCCGATATACGGCTGGATTGTGCTGTCGTGCAGGTCGCGGGCGATGGTCTGGCGCTCGCGGAACGCAGCTTCCGACGCCAGGCGGTCGAGCAGGTCGATGGTTTCGATGACCGGGAACGCCTGTTGCACGATATGTTTCAGGAAGCCGGCGTCGCTGCGCTTGGGGCGGGAGCCGGTGACGATGATCCGTCCGCTGCCCTTGCGCAGGGGCAGCGAGGTGCTGATATAGCCGCTGGCGTCCAGCAGGTCGGCGACGTGACCGCAGGCGTCGGGATCGGCCTTGACCCAGTGGCGCGCGCCCTTGCCTTGCTGAAGCGCAGTGGCGCGGCCCAGCACGAACAGGCCGAAGTGGCGCGGCGGCGCCTGGTACAGGGTGGCGCCATCCTCGAGCCCGAGCAACGGCTCGATATCGGCCGCTTCCGGCCGGCTGCGGCTGATCGCGCGCCCGCTCCTCGGATGGTGGGCGGTGCTCATGACCCAGCGCTCATGGCTGTCCTGCATCAGCAGCACGCAGCTGTCGGCGCCGTAGAAGCGCAGGATCTTCTCCATCAGCGAGTCCAGCGTGTGCTGGACGCCGAAGCGGGGATTGGACAGGCGGCTGACGTCGCGCAGCAGCGCCAGGCGGCGGCGCTGGTCCACCGCCAGCCCGCCCCAGAACGCAATCATATAGCCGAGCGCCAGCACGAAGGTCGCGCGCAGCAGCAGGATGTGCACCGACGCCAGGCCCTGGGCCGCCAGCACCGACAGCGCCACCACGCCGACCGAGCCGAGGGTGAGCTTGGCGCCGGTGTCGAAGCCGTGGCGGAACGAGGCGGCCAGGATGGCGAAGAAGAAGAACGAGAAGAAGGGGCTGGCGCTGCCGCCGCTGGCCCAGACGATCAGGCCATACCATGCGATGTCGATCCAGTACACCAACGGACCGTGCGAAAAGCCGGCGCGGTAGCCGGCGATCGCCAGCAGGGTCAGGCTGTGCAGCACATAGGCCGCGAACACGGCCCAGGTCCATTCGCCCGACACCGTCACGCCGCCCGGCCCGATGTACAGGGTGAGCAGCGCCGACACGGACAGCAGCACGCGCATGCCGAACACCATCCAGACCTCCGCGTCGGCGGCGGCCACGCGCGGCTCGGCGCCTGACTGGCCCGCGCGCGCGCGAACCGGTGAACGAAGGAAGGAAGGGACGATGCTAGCTAGCCAATTCATGTTGTGCGGCGCCGACAGGGGCGTTGAATCCTTTCTAAAAGCGATGCGGGAAATGATTTTTGCCCTGTAGAATCCCCGAAGCTTACCGCATGCCCAGTCATACTTTCCGTAAAATTTCCTGGATTACGATGTATTCCCTTCCCCGACGTCAATCTGGCGCCACAATCGTCGAAATGGCGATCATCGCACCGGTGTTCCTGCTGGTGCTGGTCGCGATCATCGAGTTCAGCATGATGTTCTTCGCGACCCTGACGATGCAGTATGCGGTGCGCGAAGGCGGCCGCTACGCCATCACGGGCCAGACCGCCGATCCAGCCGTCGTCATCGCCAAGATCCGCGACAACTCGATCGGGATGTTCGAGCGCACATCGCCCCAGGTCTCGGTCAATGGCACGAAGTACGCGACTTACAGCAAAGGCATGTTCGGCGCGCCCGGCGACATCCTCGTGATTCAGCTCGACTGCAGCTGGCCGGTAACGACACCGATCCTGTCGAGTTTCTTCACCAATGGCACCTACCGCTTCTCAGTCGCGGCGACCATGCGCAACGAAATATTCCCCTGATTCTCTTTACCTGATGCAATTTAGAACGCGTAAATCCGTCATGACTGTACCGAAAATCCGCAAATCCGAGCGCGGCATTGCGGCGGTCGAACTCGCCCTGCTACTGCCCATGCTGGTGATCCTGGCGCTGTGCGCCATCGACGGCGCCCGGGCCCTGCAGGCGAACATCATCATGACCAATATTGCGAGGGAGGGGGCCAACCTGGTGGCGCGCGGCAGCGCCGACCTCGATGACGAGAGCCAGGATGTCATCTATGCCGTGATGGCAAGCGCGCCACCGCTGAACGTCAACCAGCAAGGCATGATGTACATCACACGCGTGATGGGAGTGAGCGACACGGGCGGCGTGCGCAGCGTCGTACTGGACCAGTACCGCTGGGACGACGCCGCCCGCAACCTCGGCGCCCGCCGCAGTACCTACCAGCCAACCAGCCGGGTCTTTGCCTGCGGCTCGTGGAACAGCGCCGGCAAGTGCTCCAGCATCAGCAGCACGTCGCGGCCCGCCGTGGCTGTGCTGACGGGCAAGCTCGACAATGGCGAGATCGTCTACGTGGTCGAGACGTTCTATAAGTTCGACATGCTCGTCAGTGCATTTACCTTCCGCAAGGATGCCCTGCCCACCTTCGGGCCCGACCTGTATTCCATGAGCGTGTTCTGATATGCATCCGACTCTTCACCGGCAGCGCGGCGCTGTCGCCATCATGGTGGCGATCGCCATGCTCGTCCTCCTCGGCGTGGTGGGCCTGACCATCGATGCCGGCCTGGCTTACCTCATCAAGGCGCGCCTGAATGCGGCGGTCGACTCGGCCGCCCTGGCCGGCGCCCGCGCCGTCACCACCGGTAATACCCAGGCCGAGCAGGTCGCCAGCGCGCGCACCGCGGCGGCGGATTTCTTCGCGGCCAATATACCCACCAATTACCTGCTCTCCGCGCCGCGGATCCTGAGCACGAACGTGACCTTCAAGGGTGGCCAGGCAATCATCGACGTCGAGGCGGATGCGAAGATGCCGGTGTCGATCATGCAAGTGATGGGGTTCGCATCGCTGACCCCGGTGGCGGCCGCGCAGACCATCCGCAACGACCTGGACATGGCGCTGGTGATCGATACTTCGGGCTCGCTGAAGGATTCGGCGGCCACGGTGAAGGCATCCTCGAAGAGCTTCCTTGGCAAGTTTAATGTGACCCAGGACCGGGTAGCGCTCCTCCACTTCGCTACCGGGGTGGAAGCTGATAGTCCCATCAGTTCCTCGGCACGCGGATTCAACCGCACCACAATGAACAACGCGATCAATGGCTATGTATTCGACGGCGGCACAGCGTCCTTCGAAGGCATGTGGGAAGCACGCCGCCAGCTCAACCTGGTTCCTTCCGGCAACCGTTCGACAATGCGGGTGATCGTATTCTTCTCGGACGGCGCACCGACGGCCTTCGGGGCCCTGCCCGAGTTCAATAATCCGAGCGATTGCAAGACCGCAGGCTCGATCGATCGCGTGCTCAGGGAAGCCGGTCTGGCCGAACTGGGATCGAGCGAGAAGCGGTATGTAAGCGAGGGCTGCAAGACCTGGCGCATGGCCTTTAACTTTTCCACCTGGCGTAACGATCCGGTTCCGACGGTGCGCCGCCTGCCCGAGTGGTACAACGGGCGCAGCAGTTCGGTGCGCGAGTTTCCCGTCGTGACCGACGGGCCACGGCAGGTTACCGCCGACATCAGCACACCTGCCCTTTACGAACGCAATATTCTGCGTGCATCGCGCAATCTTGCCGAAGCCGCAGCAGCCAAGGCGCGTAGCGAAGGCATTGTCGTCTTCACGCTTGGGTTCGGGTCTGGACTGAAAGATATCGAAGCGAGCGATACGACCAGCAACGGCGAAACCATCCTGAGATGCATGGCCAACTCCGTTGATGCGCCCAAACGCTGCCAGAACCCGAACCAGCCAATCGGCATGTATTGCTACGCCGCCACCGACGCCGACCTGACGCCCTGCTTCTCGCGCCTGGCCTCGGCCATCCTGCGCATCTCGAAATAAGCGCTGGGGCCCCCCCGGCAGCAGCCGGGGCGCCCTCGCCGCCGCATCACATCAATTTATCGAGCGTGATCGGCAACTCCCTTACCCGCTTGCCGCAGGCATTGTAGATCGCGTTGGCGATCGCCGCCGTCGTGCCGACGATGCCGATTTCGCCGACCCCGCGCATGCCGGCCGGCGCGTGCGGATCGGGAATATCGAGCCACATCACCTCGATCTCCGGCACGTCCAGGTGGGCCGGCACGTGGTATTCCGACAGGCTGGCATTGACCACACGCCCGTTGCGCTCGTCGAAATGCGTCGCTTCCATCAGCGCCGCGCCCAGGCCCATGATCATCCCGCCGCGGAACTGGCTGGCGGCGGTCTTGGCGTTGAGGATACGGCCGCAATCGAAGGAGCCCAGCAGGCGCGTCACGCGCGGCTCGCCGGTGACGACATTGACCCGCGCCTCGCAGAAGATCGCGCCGTAGGAATGCATCGACCAGTGCTCGCTCTCCTGCGAAGGCGGCGCCTTGGCCGTCACGTCCACTTCGTCGCGGCCGGCCCGGGCCAGGATGTCGGCATAGCTCTCCCAGCGGCCGGCATCGTCGACCTTGCACAGGCCGCCGTCGCGGGAACGCACTTGTTCAGGCTTCAAGCCCGCCAGCGGCGACTCGCGACCGGCCAGCTTGAGCAGCTCGGCGCACAGCGCCGCGTGCGCGGCCTTGACCGCGGCCGCGATCACGGCCGTCTGCTGCGAGCCGCCGGCCAGCACGGCGCCCGGCAGCGCCGAGTCGCCGTAGTCGAAACTCACCTTGTCCATCGGCAGTCCCAGCCGCACCGCGCACAGCTGGGTCTGGGCGGTGGCAGTGCCCATCCCCATCTCGTGCACGCCGACCGACACCCGGGCGTGGCCGTCGCGCGCGAGAACGATGCGGGCCGCCCCGCCTTCCATCCGATAATAGGGAAACACCGCGCTGGCGCAGCCCAGGCCGACCAGCCATTCGCCCTCTTGCCGCATGCGTGGTTTGGCGTGCCGCTCCTGCCAGCCGAAGGCCTGGGCGCCGGCGCGATAGGCTTCGATCAGATGGCGCGACGAGAACGGCGTGCCCGCGGTCGGATCCTGCACCGGCTCGTTGCGCCGGCGCAGCACGATCGGGTCGATGCCAAGCTGCTCGGCCAGTTCGTCGACCGCGCTTTCGAGGGCGAACGAGCCGACCGATTCGCCCGGCGCGCGCATCGGGACGTTGGCGACCATATTCATCGTCACCGCCTGTACCTCGAGCTTCATGGCGGGGGCCGCATACAGCACCCGCGCATTATGGATATACGGCTCGGGCATCGCATTGTATTCGGTCATCACGGCCACGCCGGTGTGGATCAGGGACACGAAGCGGCCGTCGCGGTCGGCGCCGATGGCCACTCGCTGCTCGGTCGTCGTGCGCCCGCCGACGGCGCGGCACACGCCTTCGCGCGACAGCATGATGCGCACCGGCCTGCCGGACACCTTAGCTGCGGCGGCGGCCAGCAGGTGGTGGCGCCACACCAGCTTGCCGCCAAAGCCGCCGCCGACGAAGGGCGAGGTGACCCGCACCTGTTCCTGCGCGATGCCGAACACCTGGGCCAGGGTGAAGGCGGCGTTGACGACGCCCTGGGTCGAGTCGTGGACCCGCAGGACCTCGCCCTCCCAGGCCACCGTCACCGCGTGCAGTTCGATCGCATGATGGTTCTGGCGCGGGGTGCGGTAGACCTGATCGACCCGCTGCGGCGCGGACGCCAGCGCGGCCTCGGCGTCGCCGATGATGTCCTGCAGCGGCCCGCCCATGAACTGGGCCACCTTCATGCCGGCCGCGCGCGCGGCTTCCATGCTGGTCACCCCGTCCTCGGCCTGGTAGCGCACATGCACCAGGGACGCGGCGTGCTCGGCCTGCTCGCGGGTCTCCGCCAGCACCACCGCCACCGGCTGGCCGTTCCAGTGCACCCGGTCGTCCTGGAACACCGGCAGCGCATCCCCGCTCCCGCCCAGCGGCTCGCGCATCAGCAGCGGAGGCGGCTGCATCTTCGGCGCATTCAGGTGGCTCATCACCAGCACGACGCCGGGCGCCGCCTCGGCCTTCGCGACGTCGAGGGCGGCGATGCGTCCCTTCGCCACCGTGCTGTACACGAGGGCGCCATGCACCATGCCGTCCAGCGCGAACTCGGCGGCATATTTCGCTTCGCCCTTCACCTTGACGGGGCCGTCCAGGCGCGATACCGGCGCGCCGATCAGCGGATCGTCGCTGGACGTCAGCGGGTCGGGCTTTCCGCCCGTGACGTAGCGCTCGGGCGCGAGCGCCACCGCCTTCTGCATGATCGCCTGGCCGGCCTTCTGGATATTCTGCACGATCTTCATGGTCGGTCTCCTCAGGAATGCACGGTGGCCAGGCGGTCGAGCACGGCCACCATCGTGCGCTGCGCCAGCGGGATCTTGAACGCGTTGTCGCGCAAGGGCCTGGCGTCGGCCATCTCGGCGCGCGCCGCGGCCTCGAAATGGACCGCATCGGCCGGCTGGCCGCGCAGCATCCGCTCCAGTGTCGACGCGCGCCACGGCTTGTGCGCGACGCCGCCCAGCGCCAGCCGCACGTCCCTGACCACGCCATCCCGGACCTCGAGCGCGGCCGCCACCGACACCAGCGCGAAGGCATAGCTGGCGCGGTCGCGCGCCTTGCGGTAGGTGGAGTTGGCGCCGAAGGCCAGCGCCGGGATCTCGATCGCGGTGATCAGCTCGCCGGGGTGGAGGACGGTCTCGCGCTCGGGGCGATCCTCGGGCAGCAGGTGGAAATCGGTGAACGGCACCTGGCGCGTGCCGCCCACGCCCTGCAGGTGGACCACGGCGTCGAGCGCGGCCAGCGCCACGCACATATCGGACGGATGGGTGGCGATGCAGGCGCTCGAGGCGCCCAGCACCGCGTGCATGCGGTGCACGCCCTGGAACGCGTCGCAGCCCTCGCCCGGGTTGCGCTTGTTGCAGTGGGCGCCGTCGCGGTCGTAGAAATAGGTGCAGCGGGTGCGCTGCAGGACGTTGCCGGCCACGGTGGCCATATTGCGGATCTGGCCCGAGGCGCCGGAAGCGATGGCGCGCGCCAGCAAGGGAAAGCGCGCGCGCACCGCACGGTGCTCGGCCAGCGCCGTGTTCCTGACGGCGGCGCCCACGAGCAGGCTGCCGTCAGGATGCTCGTCGATCTGCTGCGACAGGCCGCTGACGTCGACCAGCTGCGCCGGTCGTTCGATGGTCTCGCGCATCAGGTCGACCAGGTTGGTGCCGCCGCCCAGGAAGCGGCTGCCCGCCGCCGCGCCCTGGCGCACGGCGTCCTGCGCATCCAGCGCGCGGGCGAAGGTGAACGGATTCATGAGGCCTCCCCGGCCGCAGCCTTGCCGTGCAAGCGCACATGGTGTTCGGTGACCGCCGCCACGATGCCGTTGTAGGCGCCGCAACGGCACAGGTTGCCGCTCATGCGCTCGCGCACCTCGTCTTCGCTGAACGCGATCGACTCTGCGCCGACATCGTCGGTGACGTAGCTTGGCAGGCCGCGCCGCAGCTCGGCTTCCATGCCAAGCGCCGAGCAGAGTTGGCCTGGCGTGCAGTAACCGCACTGGAAGCCGTCATGCTCGATGAACGACTGCTGCAGCGCGTGCAGCTGGCCATCTTGCGCCAGGCCCTCGACCGAGGTGATCGCGCGTCCCTCGTATTGCACGGCCAGGGCCAGGCAGGACAGGATGCGCTGCTCGCCGTCGAGCAGCACGGTACAGGCGCCGCAGGCGCCCTGGTCGCAGCCCTTCTTGGTGCCGCAGAGGTGCAGGTACTCGCGCAGGAAATCGAGCAGGGAGACGCGCGGGTCGCTCGGCAGCGCGACGGCGTTTCCGTTGATGGTGATGGTGGTCGACACGGTAGAAACTCCTTCTCGGGTGGCGGTCACCTGCCTGCAAAATCATGGGCAAATCCATGCAGGAAAGCGACCGTATGTGTTCCGATAACGAGTACCAAGTGTAGAGTCAGCCGTGCCGAAAAGGCGCACGCTTGAGGCTCATAATGGCGGTTCGGAGGATCGTGCAACACGCGGATTTGCGCCCGGAGCGGCCTTGCTGATCGAGACGGCCACGGGGTCGCTGGCCGGGAAGGATTCGGCAAGCGCTTCGTCGAGTGCCGCCTCCTGGTGCGGGTCCTCGGACCCCGGCAGATCGCCGCCCTTCTGCCGGCGCGACGTTTTCGCGCGCTGCTTCGCGCCGGACTTGGAAATGCTCATCGGCTTGCTCCCCTATGATGTGGCCGCCGACGGCGGCCACCCTGTTTCAGGGTAGTGCACCGCGGGCGCTTGCGCCAGCACGGGATGAATCCCGCGCCGGCATCGTGCCTCGGCATCATCCGGTTTCAGCCGGCCGCATCCAGGTAGACACCGTGCTCGAGCGACAGGCCGCGCTTGACCTCGCGCGTCAGCGCATCGGCCAGCACTTCTTCCTGGCCCGCCTCGATGGCGGCGATGGCCTGGGTCACGACGTCCTGGGGCGACGCCTTCGGCGCGTCGAGCCCGGCCGTCATGTCGGTATCCATGAAGCCCACGTGCAAGCCGAGCACCTGCGTGGCCTGCGGCTTGAGGGCAATGCGCACGCCATTGGTCATCGACCAGGTAGCCGCCTTCGACATGGCGTAGGTGGCCACGCCGGGGATACTGATCCAGCTCAGCACCGACAACACGTTGACGATGGCGCCGCCGCCGTTGGCGCCCAGGACGGGCGCGAAGGCGCGGCACATGGCGAGCGTGCCGAACAGGTTGGTGTCAAGCTCTTGCCGCGCGCGATCGACGGCCTCGTCGTCGAACATGTGGCCGCCGCGCACGATGCCGGCATTGTTCACCAGCAGCGTCACGTCGCCGCATTCGGTGGCGGCACGCCGCACCTGCCCAGGGTCGGTGATGTCGAGCTCGAGGGGAATGACGTCGGGCAGGTCGATGCCGCGTGGATCGCGCGCGCCGGCATACACCTTGCGCGCGCCGGCTTCGAGCAGCAGTCGGGCCCAGGCGTGGCCCAGCCCGCGGTTGGCGCCGGTGACGAGTACGATGGAATCCCTGATTTGCATGGCGACCCTCCCCTGTCGATGTCCGGCCATCCGGACCATTGCCGATACTAGGCCTGCTCCGCCGGCCCGGGTTGTGAAACCTCGTGAATCCGTCCTTCTCTTGTCCGTACGATGGAGCACGGCCTCTCCCCTTGGCCGCCAACGGCTTGCGAGGGTGCGCTTCATAACAGAAATTCACACCTGTCGCCGCGCGCCGCGGCTAAGCTCGATCCCGGTTCCAGCAGCAAAACATCCGGCCACCACCAGAACAGGGAGAGTCCATGACTTCACAGCGCATCATCTTCGCAGTTGCCCTCCTGCTAGCCGCCCTGCCGGCCGGCGCCCACCAAGGCAAGACCGGCCACCAGGGGGGCATCCATGGCGCCTCCGCCAAGGCCGTCAAGGCCGACTACGATATCGTCCACACGCGGATCAGCACCGAGGGCAATGTCGCCACATTCCACATCGCGGTGTCCGGCAATGCCGGCAAGACCTATCCCACCAAGACCGGCAAACTGGGCGGCAGCGCAGTGTTTTCCTATGTGTGGCCGACCACCATCGACCCCTACGCGGTCGGCTTCGAGAGCAAGGCCGGGATCCTGGCCTTCGCCGTCACTTCCCACCCCGACTTCGACGACACCCCACTGTACGACGAGAACGGCGACGGCGACACCGGCAACGACGGCAACCTGTGGCACTCGCACTGGGTCGTGCTCACCAGGGACGATGCCTGCGGCAAGGACGCGCTCAAGGTGGTCGACATCCCCGCGGGCGCCAGGCCGCGCCTGCCCAAGACCTGGCCCGGCTTTCCAATCCTGCTCGACAGTCCCGGCTGGAGCCCGCTGTTCAAGGGCGACTCGCTCGAGGTCAAGGTGCCGTTCGACGATATCGGCGTGGTCGAGGCGGCCAGCTTCGATGGCGTCACGGCGGCGCTGCGGGTCAATGCCAGCGTCCACAATCCGCTCCTGTGCGTGGCGGACGTGTTCAAGGTCGCGTCCGGGAACCTCAGCCTGCCTGGCAAGGTCAACCAGTAGCGGCGCGCCGTTCCGCCCTCCCCGCATTCACGACATCCGTTCCTTTCACCACCTTCACCTGCCGAGGTCCACCATGAACAAGCAAGCCCTGATCGTCATCGATGTCCAGAACGATTACTTCCCCGGCGGCCGCTGGGAACTGGCGAGAATGCACGCCGCCAGCGCCAACGTCGGCCGGCTCCTGCGCCACTACCGGGAATACGGCGCGCCCGTCATCCATATCCGCCACGAATTCCCGGATGCGGCCAGCGCCCCTTTCTTTGCGCCCGGCTCCGAAGGCGCGGCGATCCACCCGTCGGCGGCGCCCACCGACGGCGAGCCGGTCCTGCTCAAGCACCATATCAACTCGTTTCGCGACACGCCGCTGCTCGACATCCTGCGCGGCCACGAGACGGACGAGGTCGTGATCTGCGGCGCCATGAGCCATATGTGCGTCGACGCCTGCACCCGCGCCGCCAACGATTTCGGCTTCAAGGTCACGGTGGCGCACGACGCCTGCGCCTCGCGCGACCTCGAATTCGGCGGCGTCACGGTGCCTGCGGCGCACGTCCACGCCGCTTTCATGGCGGCACTCGGTTTTGCCTACGCCGACATGCGCTCCACCGACGAACTCACGCGCGGGTAGACGTGGGCCGCTCCAACCACTCCAGCCGCGCCACGAAGCTGTAGCCGCGGCCCGGGATATTGGCGACGTAGCGCGGGGTGACGGCGCGGTCGCCCAGCGCACGGCGCAGCGCGCCGACGTGGACCCGGAGGCAGCTGTCGTCGACGATGCTGCCGGGCCAGACGACGCGTTCCAATTCGGCGTGGCTGACCACCTCTCCCGCGCGTTCGACCAGCGCCAGCAGCAGCGCGAACGCGCGCCGGCCGAGACGCACCGGCGTCGTCCCCCGCCACAGCTGGGCCGGCGCGCGCAGCAGCTGGAAGTCGTCGAAGGCATAGACCGGCGCCGGCGCTGGCAGGCCGCGCGCGGAGCGGGCTGCAAGGCGCGCCACGGATTGCGTGGTGGCGCCCGGGCAGGCGCAGACCGGCTTGACGAAGCGATAGCCGTGGCCCGGCACCGTCAGGATATAGGGGTCGGCGCGCCCGTCACCCAGCGCCTTGCGCAAGGCCGACATGTGCACCCGCAGTCCGTTGTCCTCGACGACGGAACACGGCCATACGGCCGACACCAGCTCGTCGTGCCCGACCACCTCGCCGGCGCGTGCGACCAGGGCCAGCAGCAGATCGAAGGCCCGCCCGCCCAGCACCACCTGGCGCCCTTCCGGAACGCACACGAGCAGCTTGCGCGCCGCATAGAGCGCGAAGCTGCCGAATGTGCAGTCGGGGCCAGCCGGCGCCAATCCGATGCGGAAAGCCGCAGGAGGCGATGGCGGAGTCGGCGGCGCGATGATGGTATCGGTATGCATGCGGTCGGTATCGCGTGGCAGACAGGACGGGCGCCGCCGGCCGTGGCCAACGGATCGTCCGTCGATACCTCGCTACCTTAAGCGTTCTCCATCTTAATGACAAGAAGTAAATACACGGCACTGCCCAACCGTTGCGGCGGCGGGACTGCCCGAGCGCGCGGCCATCGATCGTGTGGCCGCGACCTCTTCCTTCAGTCAGGTGTCGCCGCCGTGTGAATTCGCGTCTACTCACCGTTGCGGGCGCGGCGTGCACCGATCACCGTCCCTTCCCCCCCCCCACCATTCATACCTAGGAGAAACCGCATGACCATCTTCACCACCAAGGAAGGCGTCGAGCTCTATTACAAGGACTGGGGCAGCGGCCAGCCCATCGTGTTCTGCCATGGCTGGCCCTTGAACTCGGACAGCTGGGAGTCGCAGATGATCTTCTTCGCCGACCAGGGCTACCGCTGCATCGCCCACGACCGCCGCGGCCATGGCCGCTCGAGCCAGCCATGGGACGGCAACGACATGGACCATTACGCCGACGACCTGGCCGAGCTGCTGGAGCACCTGGACGTCAGGGACGCGGTGCTGTTCGGCTTTTCGACGGGCGGCGGCGAAGTGGCGCGCTATATCGGCCGCCACGGTACCGCGCGGATCGCCAAGGCTGGCCTGATCTCGGCGGTGCCGCCGCTGATGCTCAAGACCGAGGCGAATCCTGGCGGCCTGCCGCTCGAGGTATTCGACGGCCTGCGCGCTGCCCAATTGGCCGATCGTTCCCAGTTCTACCTGGACATCCCGAGCGGTCCGTTCTACGGCTTCAACCGGCCCGGCGCCAAGGTCTCGCAGGGCCTGATCCAGTCGTGGTGGATGCAGGGCATGCTGGGCGGCCACAAGAACACCTATGACTCGATCAAGGCATTCTCGGAGACCGATTTCACCGAAGACCTGAAGAAATTCACGATCCCGACCCTGATCGTCCACGGCGACGACGACCAGATCGTGCCGATCGACGCCGCCGGACGCGCCTCCAAACGCCTGGTCCCGCACGCGCAGCTGATCGTGTATCCGGGCGCGCCCCACGGTCTCACCGATACCCACAAGGACCAGGTCAATGCCGACCTGCTGGCCTTCGTGCGCGGCTGACCGCCCCCCCAAAACCAGAGGACGATGCCATGAAAGAACTGACCACCGCCGCGGGCGCCCCCGTGGTCGACAACCAGAACACCATGACCGCCGGCCCGCGCGGCCCGGCCCTGTTGCAGGACGTGTGGTTCCTGGAAAAGCTGGCCCACTTCGACCGCGAAGTGATTCCCGAGCGCCGCATGCACGCCAAGGGCGGCGGCGCCTTCGGCACCTTCACCGTGACCCACGACATCACGCGCTACACCAAGGCGCGCATGTTCTCCGAGGTCGGCAAGAAGACCGACCTGTTCCTGCGCTTCTCGACGGTGGCGGGCGAGCGCGGCGCGGCCGACGCCGAACGCGACATCCGCGGTTTCGCGATCAAGTTCTATACCGAACAGGGTAACTGGGACCTGGTGGGCAACAACACGCCCGTGTTCTTCCTGCGCGACCCACTCAAGTTCCCCGACCTGAACCACGCCATCAAGCGCGATCCGCGCACCGGCCTGCGCAGCGCCGACAACAACTGGGACTTCTGGTCCAGCCTGCCCGAGGCGCTGCACCAGGTGACGATCGTCATGAGCGAGCGCGGCATCCCCAGGAGTTTTCGCCACATGCACGGCTTCGGCAGCCATACCTTCAGCTTCATCAGCGCCGCCAATGAGCGCTTCTGGGTCAAGTTCACCCTCAAGACGCAGCAGGGCATCCAGAACCTGAGCGACCTTGATGCCGGCGCCCTGATCGGCCGCGACCGCGAAAGCCATCTGCGCGACCTGTACGACAGCATCGAGGCCGGCGACTTCCCGCGCTGGACCCTGTACGTGCAGATCATGCCCGAGAACGAAGCGGCCACCTACCGGTACAACCCGTTCGACCTGACCAAGGTCTGGCTGCACGCCGACTATCCGCTGATCGAAGTCGGCGTGCTGGAGCTGAACCGCAATCCGGAAAACAACTTCGCCGAGGTCGAGCAGGCCGGCTTCAACCCGGCCCACATCGTGCCGGGCATCGGCTTCTCGCCCGACAAGATGCTGCAGGGCCGCCTGTTTTCGTACGGCGACGCGCTGCGCTACCGGCTGGGCGTGAACCACCACCAGATCCCGGTGAACGCACCGCGCTGCCCGGTGCACAGCTACCACCGCGACGGCGCGATGCGGGTCGACGGCAACCGCGGCGGCACTACCTCGTACGAGCCGAACCGCCATGGCGAGTGGCAGGAGCAGCCCGACTTCAGGGAGCCGCGGCTGTCGCTCGAAGGCGCCGCCGACCATTGGAACCACCGGGTCGACGCCGACTATTATTCGCAGCCGGCCCTGCTGTTCAGGAAGATGTCGCCGGCCCAGCGCGAAGCGTTGTTCCAGAATACGGCGAGGGCCATCGCCGGTGCCTCGGACGAGGTCAAGGCGCGCCACATCGCCAACTGTACGATGTGCGATCCGGCCTATGGCGACGGCGTGGCGCGCGCCATCGTACAGGGCAGCGAAGGGAGCTGAGGACGGGTGCAGCTCGGCAAGGACCGGCGCGGTGCTATAGAATCCGCATCCTCGGTGCGGATTGCACCTTTCAAGCGCAGAGGTACGCCGTGTTCCCCGTTTCCGCCCTCGACATGGGCGCCGCCATGAAGACCCTGGTGCTGACGCTCGACCTGGTCGGCACCTTCGTGTTCGCCCTGAGCGGCGCCACCGCCGGCCTGCGGCGCCAGCTCGACCTGTTCGGCGTGCTGGTGCTGTCCTTCGTCGCCGCCACCTCGGGCGGCATCGTGCGCGACCTGTTGATCGGCGCCACGCCGCCGGCAGCTTTCACCGACTGGCGCTATCTGGGCGTGTCACTGCTGGCCGGGGTCGCGATCTTTTTCTGGTCGCCCGCCCTGCACCGCCTGCGCCACCCGGTGCTGGTGTTCGACGGCGCCGGCCTGGCCCTGTTCTGCGTCGCCGGCGCCCAGAAGGCGCTGGTGTTCGGCCTGGAGCCGGTAATGGCGGCGCTGCTCGGCATGTTGACCGGCATCGGCGGCGGCGTCGCCCGCGACGTACTGCTGTCGAACGTACCGGCCGTGTTCAGGTCGGACATCTACGCCGTCGCCGCCCTGGCCGGGGCTACGGTGGTGGTGGCCGGCGACGCCCTGGGCCTGCCCAGCACCCCGACCGCGCTGGCCGGCGCCGCCCTGTGCTTCGGCCTGCGCCTGGCGGCCATCCGCTATGGCTGGCACTTGCCGACGGCGCGCGCGCCGGAACCGGCCGAGGGCGAGCAGGAGGCTGGCCGCGACGGACGCTAGAAGTACAGTTGGCAGTACTGTTGCAACTCCTGCTAGAAGTACTTCGACAGGTAGAACGCGCCGGAGTCCGGGAAGATCGTCACCACGCGGGCATTGCCCAGCTGCGGCAGCAGGCGGGCGATGCCGGCCGCCACGCAGGCGCTCGAGCCGCCCGCCAGAATGCCCTCTTCGCGCGCCAGCCGGTGGATCCACGCCAGCGCCTCTTCGTCGGGCACCTGGACCACGTCGTCGACCACCCCAGGATCGAACACGGGCGACGGGCAGCCCTTGCCGACGCCCTCGATCGCGCTGGAGAATTCGCCGCCCGCCGGGAGGTCGGTCACCAGCTTCCTGTAGGCCGAATCGAGGGGCTCGACGCCGATCACGCGGATGGCCGGATCGCGCTCCTTCAGGTAGCGCCCGATGCCGGAGATCGTCCCGCCCGAGCCGACGCCGCACACGAAGACGTCGATCTGGCCCTCCATTTGCGACCACAGCTCGGGCGCGGTGTCGGCGTAGTGCGCCTGGCTGTTGAGGGTCGAGCGGTACTGGTCCAGGTGGTGGACGCCGCCCTGGCGGGCGATGTCCAGGGCCGTCTCCTGGTAGTCGGGGCCGCGCTCGCCATCGCATACCCGCACCGTGGCGCCATAGGCCTCGATGCGCCTGATCTTTTCACGGCTGGTGGCGACCGGGACGGCGACCTCGCAGTCCAGGCCGAGCACGGCGCTTGCCATGGCCAGGGCCGCGCCCGTGTTGCCGGACGACGCCTCGACCACGCGCGTCGCCTGCTGCGGCAGCTTGCGCAGCATGGCCCGCACCATGCGGTCCTTGATGCTGCCGCCGGGATTCATGAACTCCAGTTTGGCCACCACGTTGCCCGTAGAGAATACGCGGCCGAGCCTGACCACCGGGGTGTTGCCGATCGCTTCCATGACAGATGACTTGATGTGGGATTGCACGCCACTTCCTTTCGAACCAGACCCGCGATGCCATATCCGCCAGAGCGGCTATGCCAGTTGCATGCGAGGCACAACGAACAAGCGCCCGCACAAGGGCGGGCGCTGACGGGTGCATCGTCATAACAGGATGCGTGTCGATTGTAGTGGCTAATGTGCCTGAATGTTAGGAATATTTTCAGGGTAATTTCCCTTGCAATATAGATGTGCACCGGCGCCGGCCTCAGGTGCGGGCGCCCAGGCCCAGGCCCGGCTCCAGCTGGCCGGTGACCGACGGCTCGACCGGTTCGCGCTGCAACACCTTGCGGTACAACACGCCTGCCAGCGCACCGCCGAGCAAGGGCGCCAGCCAGAACAGCCATAGCTGGGCCACCGCCCAGCCGCCGACGAACAGCGCCGGCCCGGTACTGCGCGCCGGGTTGACCGAGGTGTTCGTCACCGGGATGCTGATCAGGTGCACCAGGGCCAGGGCCAGGCCGATCGCAATGCCGGCGAAACCGACCGGCGCCCGGGTATGGGTCGCGCCCAGCACCACCAGCACGAACATGAAGCTCATCACCAGTTCGCACACCACGGCCGCCTCGAGCGAGTAGCCGCCCGGCGAGTGCGCGCCATAGCCATTGGCCGCGAAGCCGGCCTGGACGTCGAAGCCTGCCTTGCCGCTCGCGATCACATAGATCATTGCCGCGGCCAGTATGGCCCCGGCCACCTGCGCCACGACGTAGGGCGCCAGGTGGCGCGCCGGAAAGCGTCCGCCCGCCCACAGGCCCACCGACACGGCGGGATTGAAATGGCCGCCCGAGATCGGTCCGAGCGCATAGGCCGCCGTCAGCACGGTCAGGCCGAAGGCCAGCGAAACCCCGGTCAGGCCGATGCCGACCTCGGGAAAGGTGGCGGCCAGTACGGCGCTGCCGCAGCCGCCCAGCACCAGCCAGAATGTGCCGATGAATTCGGCCAGAAGTTTGTTCAGCATGACGCCCTCCGATCGTGCCGGGCGCGCGGCCCCCGCGCGTCAACGGAACGCCATCCTGCGCCAGCCCGCGCCATGCGCCTATTGGACCAAAGCCCGATGCCCGCGTGTGCGGGCCGGGTCAGGTCCCGTCCTTGTCGACGCCATCGCCGGCGAACACGGCGCCCGCCTCGAGTTCCAGCGTCTCGCGCACCAGTTGGGCCAGCGAGGTCGCCCCCATCTTTTCCATCACCCGGGCGCGGTGCACCTTGATGGTCTTTTCGGCGATGCCGAGATCGAAGGCGATCTGCTTGTTCAGGCGGCCCGACACCACGTGGCGCAGCACCTGCTGCTCGCGCCGGGTCAGGGTGTCGAGGTGGGCGCGGATGCGCTGCAGCTCGAGCCGCACCGCGCGCTCATGGGCGTCGCGCGCCAGCGCATGCCGCACCGCGGCGATGAAGCCATCCGCCTCGAGCGGCTTGATCAGGAAGTCGACGGCGCCGGCCTTCATGGCCCGGACACCCAGTTCGACGTCGCCGCCGCCGGTGACGAACACGATGGCGCGCTCGGCGCCGCCCTGCTGCAGTTCGTTCAGCAGCGCCAGGCCGTCCAGGCCGGGCATGCGCACGTCGATCACGGCGCAGCCGGGCATCGCCGGATCGTGCGCCCGCAAAAAACCGTCGGTGCGGTCGAAGGCGGCGACGCGCAGGCCAACGGCCTGCAGCAGGCACGCCATGTCCTTGAGCGTCCCGGCATCGCCATCGACTAGATAGGTCAGGGGTTCTATCGTATGCATAGGCAACTCCCGCTGCAAGAATGCACCGGAAGCCGCCGCCGTACTGGTGGCCTGCGCCTTCCGCTGTCAACCATCACCCGGCGCATGAAGCGCGGTGCAAACGATTCTAGATGCCCGCCTACCCACACACCGGAGGACACATGGCATCCTTGATATGTCACAAACTTCGGGTGCGTTTAGCCAGCCTCCAGCGAAACCAATTGCGGTGGGCGCGGTCGTGTTGCATCGTTGTTGCCGCGCGACCTGGTTTTGACCGCGCATCAAGTGTAGAAATCGCCCTTCAGAAGCGCAAGCCGACGCCCACATACAGGCCCTGCATCGTCGTATCGACCTCGATGCGCTCGCCGCTGTATTTGGTCTTGAGCTGGCGATAGCCGAACTTGATCGAGCGGTCCGGACGCCAGGCATAGCTGGCGCCCACCAGCAGCTGCCAGGCATAATCGCTGCCGTCGAAGGTGCCGACGTCGAGGTAGCCGACCAGGTTCCAGCCCGGGTCCAGCCGATAGTGTCCGCGCACCCCGATATAGGGATCGAGTGCATCCTTGCTCTGGCCGCGCTCGACGCCGCCCAGCCTGAGCGTCGGCTTCAGGTAATTGAAGCGCAAGCCCGCGATCAGGTCGACCGGTGCGTGCCCCTCGAGCGCGCGCCAGGCGCCGCCCAGCGTATACACCTGCTGCACCACTTCCACATCCACCGTTCCTCGGGCGGTGGCGACATCGTCCGACAGCTTGATGTAGATGCCGTCGAACAGGATGCCCCAGCGCCCCTTGCGCGCCTCGAAAGCGCCGGTGACGCCGAAATCGATCTTGTCCAGCAGGTCGGAAAAACTCTGCTCGCTTTCAACCGACAGATCGCCCACCGTGGTGGTGCCGTCGAGACCTGCCGCCCATAGATAGGGCGAGAATTCATAGTCCCAGCGCTGGCCATCCTGGGCCTGCCCCTGGGCGGCGGCCGGGGCCGCGAACGCCGTCAGCACTGCACAGCTTCGCAGCACCACTGCCGTCTTGCTGATGGAACGGATGTTCATTCAAGCCTCCGATTGTCAGGACCTACGGTTGGGAAGGATCGCCGCGGCGCCGGCCTGTTTGCCCACCGGCCCGCACAGGCGCATCAAGGCAAGCCGATGAACAGGTAGAGCGACGCGCGGCCGCCCTGGGCCAGCCCGGCGCCGAAGTACAGCGGACCAAGGGGGGTGGTGCCGCCCAGGTAGATGGCGGCCGCCGCCTGCCAGCCGTCGAGCCTTGTCTCGGTGAAGCGATTGCGCGCACTGCCGGCCTCGAGCGACAGGCCGATGCGCAGGTCGCCGTGCAGGCCCAGCGGCATGCGGCCGATGATCTTCTCGCCGCGCACGATGGCAAAACGCACGTCGTCGGCCAGCACCTGGTTGCGCACATAGCCCGACAGGTTCAGGAAGCCGCCCATCGCGCCCGCATCGGCCAGCGGCAGCCGCCCGCTCGTCGAGCCGGTATAGTGCAGGCGCGCGTTGATCACGTACGGGCCCCAGACGCGCGCGCCGCGCAGGTCGGTCGCCAGGCGGCCGTAGTCGCCGCCGTCGTGGCGGAACCAGGCGGCGCGCGCCGACCAGCCGCGGCTGGGAAAGAAGGCGCGGTCGAGCTGGTCGAGATCGGCCACGACCTGCCAGCCACGCAGGGTCGAGTCGCCGGTAGGCAGGGACGCCGGTCCGGTTTCCACGGTCGCATCGATCTCGCGCACCGTGCGCTCGAGGCGCAGCTGGCCGACGGTGCCGGCGTTGTAGCCCAGCCCGAGGCTGGCCCCACGGTTGCGCAAGCGGTACTCGGCGATGCGGCTGTCGTTCTGGTACACATTGAGCCGGTCGCGCGCCACGGCCAGCGCCGGCTGGACGAAGAAGCGCTGGCGCGCCTCGAGCGGCTGGTAGAACTGGGTGAACAGCGTGGCGCGCTCGCCGATCTGGACGCCGGACAGCCATTCGCCGCCAAACCGGTTGAGCCATTTGCGGTGGTAGGCCGCGCGCAGCGCGAAGTCGTTCTCCTTGTTCGACGCATGCAGGTCAACGCCGAAGCGCAGGTAATCCGGCCCCCAGCTCTTCTCGGTGGGCGTGACCTGCAGGATGCGCCGCGCGCGGGTGCCCAGCAGCGCATAGTCGACGCTCTCGAAGTCGCCTTCGCCATACACCCGGGCCAGGCTGTCCTGGAGGCGGACGGTGTCGAGCGCCCGGCCGGGCGCGATATCGAGGTGTTCACGCACCAGGACCGGGTTCACATGGCGCAAGCCGGCGATCTGTACATCGTCGATCAGCGGCGCCGGCTGCGGCGCAGCGCGCAGGCGCGCGGCCCAGGCCGCGTAGTCGGCGGCCGGCAGTGCGAGGCGCGCCAGCTGCGGCGCCGCGGCCTCGGCCGCCGCCTTGCCACGCGCGGCGCCTTCGCGGAACTTGCCGAAATCGGCCGCCGTGATGCCTTTCAGGTCGGGCTGGATATAGATGTCGCCGGGCCCCAGCTGGGCGCGCGAGGCCTGGGCGTTCTGCTCTGTCAGGATATTGATCATTTGCAGGGACACACTGGCCAGCGACTCCACCTGCTGCGGCTGCAGCAGCGGCGAACCGACATCGACCGCGATGATGACATCGGCCTGACAGCGCTCGCGCGCCTCGCGCACCGGCAGGTTGTCCACCAGCCCACCGTCTACCAGGTAACGGCCCTTGTAGGAAACCGGGGCCAGAACCGCCGGTACGCTCATGCTGGCGCGCATGGCGGCCGCCAGTTCGCCACTGCGGAACACGACCCGCTCGCCGGTGCCGATGTCGGTGGCGATGATCGACAGGGGCAGCGGCAGGCTCTCGATGGCGCGTTCGCCGCGGTCGGCGCCGACCAGGGTGTTGAAGAACAGCTTGATCTTCTGGCCGCCGACCAGGCCCCGGGCCATGCGCAGGCCATCAGGGGTGGCGCCGGCTTCGAGGCCCGGATAATAGCTTTGCGCCAGGCGCCGCTCGCGGTAGTTGGTCTGGCCCCGCGCGGTCTCGTCGTCGAACAGGTCGTGCCAGTCGACCTTGCCCATGCGCTCGAGCATCTGCGGCGGCGTAAGCCCGCCGAGCCAGGCCCCGGCCACCAGCGAGCCCATGCTGGTGCCGGCCACGCAATGGACCGGCACCCGCAAGGCGTCGAGCACTTCGAGCACGCCGACCTGGGCGGTGCCGCGCGCGCCGCCCCCGCCCAGCACGAGGCCGATGCGCGGCCCCGGCTGCGCCCATGCCGCGGACAAGGTCGAGATCAGGGTGAGCGCCAATAGCAACGCCAGGCGCAGGCAGGTGCTCGCCGTCATTGTCCTCATGTCCTTTGCACTGTCGTGGCCGTCGATCGGCTTTGCGGTAGGACCAAAGGACAATAGGCTTGTTCCGTCGAATCGCCCAAGATGACGATGGCCATCAGACTTTTGAGGGAACCTTCAAATGAAAACTACCATCGGCACAGTGCTTGCGGTCATGGTGCTGGCAGGCTGCCAATCGAGCCAAACCACGCAGCCTGGCGATGTCGGTACTGCCCAGGCCCAGCGCTCGGGTTTCCTGGGCGACTATTCCCAGCTCAAGCCGGCGCCCGACCGCGACGGCGTCGAGCTGTACATCGACCGCTCGGTCGACTACACGCGCTACACCAAGCTGCTGCTCGATCCGATCCAGGTGCTGGCCACGCCCGCGCCCGGCCAGCCGCCGCCCGCGCCCGACGCGGTCGCGCGCATGAGCGCCGACTTCCAGCAGTCGCTGCAGCGGGCGCTGGCGCCGACCTACCAGGTCGTCACCGCAGCCGGTCCCGACGTGCTGCGCGTGCGCATCGCGATCACCAATCTGCAGACCGTCAAGCCGCCCACCGGCGCCAGCGACTTCCTGCCGATCAAGGCGCTGTACAACGCCGGGCGCGCGGCGGCCGGCACCTCGCCGCGCCTGGTCGAGATGACCGCCGAGATGGAAGCGCTGGCGCCGGATGGCCGGCGGGTCGTCGCCGCCACCGCCACCCGGCGCGGCGACAAGACCCTGCCGCAGGGCGAACAGATCACCTGGGCCGAGCTGCAGTCGGTCAGCGACTACTGGGCGGGCAACTTCCGCACCCGGCTCGACGAAATGCGGGGAAGCGGGACGGCGCGCGCCAGCGCCGACGAATAGAAGGCTGCCATGTCCATGGCCCGCCAGCTGTCCTGCGCCGCCCTGCTCGCAGCCTGCTTCAGCGCCGCCCAGGCCCAGCGCCCGGTCGCCTATCCATCCCAGGGCCAGGGCCAGGCGCGCCAGGACCGCGATGACGGCGAATGCCAGGTCTGGGCCAGGAAGGAGACCGGCGTCGATCCGGCCGCGCTCGCGGCCAATCCTCCGTCCCAGGAAACCGGGCCCGCCGTGGGCGGCGACGCCGGCGCGCAGCGGTCCGCCCTCGGCGAATACAACCGCGCCTGGAATGCCTGCATGCGCGGGCGCGGCTATACCGTTGAGTAATCACGCCCTCAGGATGCAGCGAAAGCCGAGGTGGCAAGTCGCGGTGTCGAGCGGATGCGGGTAGCGCGCCGCCGGCCGGTAGCGCCGGCAGTAATTCGGTGCGCACAGGTGCGAGCCGCCCTTGATGGTCTTGCGCGCGATCCTTTGAGCGCCGCCGGGCTGGCCCGCCTGGTAACTGCCGTCCAGGGCGCCGCCGCGCGGATTTTGCGGCACGCAGCAGGCCTTGTGCGCGGCCGCCGGATGGCGCGCCCGGTACCAGTCCGCCGTCCATTCCCAGACGTTGCCCGCCATCTGGTACAGGCCATAGCCGTTGGGCGCGAAGGCGCGCACCGGCATCGTGCCCGCCGCGGTCGAGGGCGGCAGCCGCTGCCAGGGGAACTCGCCGTGCCAGGTATTCGCCATCGGGGCGCCGTCGGGCAAGAAGTCGGCGCCCCACACGTAGTCGGCGCCGTCCAGGCCGCCGCGCGCCGCGAATTCCCATTCGGCCTCGGTCGGCAGTTCCAGGCCGGCCCAGCGCACATAGGCCAGCGCATCCTCGTGCACCACCTGCACCACCGGATGGTCGTCCAGGCCCGCCAGCGAGCTGTCTGGCCCGCGCGGATGTTTCCAGTCGGCGCCACCCACATAGGCCCACCAGTTGCCGATGTCGCGCAGGTCGACCCGCCCCGGCGGCTTGAAGAACACCATCCCGCCCGGCACCAGCATGCCGGGAATCGCCCCTGGATACAGGGCCGGATCGGGATCGCGCTCGGCCAGCGTCACATAGCCGGTGGCGTCGACGAAGCGCGCGAAGTCGGCATTGGTGACGACCGTCGCGGCCATCCAGAAGCCGGACACCCGCACCGGGTGCGGCGGCGCCTCCTCGGGATAGTGGCGGTCGGACCCCATCCGGAACTGTCCGCCGGGGATCCAGGCCAGGCCCGGCCGCGGCGCCGGGCCCGGGGCCGGCGCCGCGGCCAGCCAGGCGGCGCGGCGGTCGATGCCGGCCGCCGCCAGGATGACTGTTTCCTGCATATGCTACCTCCTTCAGTGATAGGCGCCGCCGGCCGCATCGTGCATCTTCTCGAGCGCCTGGTCGATCGTGAAGCTGGCCGCCTTCTGGCGCGGCGGGAAATCCTTGAACGTTTCCAGGAAATCGGTCACGATGGCCTGCCCCGCCAGGGCCAGGTAGCCGTTGTGGGCGTACCAATCCCAGTAGCTGTTCGACGTGATGTCGGCCCGCTCGAAGGGGTCGGTGCGCAGGTTGTACAGCTTGGGGATGCGTAGCGGGATGAAAGGATCCACCCACACCTGCAAGGTCCCGGCCACGCGCTGCTCCATGAACACCAGCTTCCAGTGGTCGAAGCGCAGCGCCACCAGGTCGCCGTCGTCCGAGAAGTAGATGAAGCCCTTGCGCGGCGACTTCGCCTCGTCGCCGCTGAGATAGGGCAGCAGGTTGTAGCCGTCCAGATGCACGCAGAAGCGCTTGTCGCCGGCCTGGTGACCGGCCTTGCACTTGTTGACGATGTCCGGCTCGCCGGCCATGGCCAGGAAGGTCGGCAGCCAGTCATGGTGCTGCACGATTTCGTTGGACACGACCCCGGCCGGGATGCGGCCTGGCCAGCGCACCGCCATCGGCACCCGGAACGCGCCTTCCCAGTTGGTGTTCTTCTCGCTGCGAAACGGCGTCATGGCGCCGTCGGGCCAGGTATTCATGTGCGGCCCGTTGTCCGTGCCGTACATGACGAAGGTGTCGTCGGCGATGCCCAGCCGGTCCAGCAGGTCGAGCAGCCGGCCCACGTGGCGGTCGTGGTCGATCATGGTGTCGTGATAGGGCGACTGCCAGCGCCCGGCCTGGCCAACGCTTTCCGGCTTGGTGTGGGTGAACAGGTGCATATGGGTAGTGTTGACCCAGCAGAAGAAGGGCTGGCCCTCGCCGTGCTTGCGTGTGATGAAATCCTCGGCAGCGTCCACGAACTCGTCGTCGCAGGTCTCCATGCGCTTGGCCGTGAGCGGGCCGGTATCCTCGATGCGCTGGCGTCCCACCCTGCCCCAGCGCGGCAAGGTGGTGTCGTCGTCCTGGTCCGAGGCCCAGGAGCGCAACACGCCGCGCGGGCCGAAGCGCGCACGGTACTCGGGAAAGTCCTCGACTTTAGGATAGTTGGGCGATTCCGGGTCCTCCTCGGCGTTGAGGTGGTAGAGATTGCCGAAGAACTCGTCGAATCCATGCACCGTGGGCAAGAATTCGTTGCGGTCTCCCAGGTGGTTCTTGCCGAACTGGGCGGTCGCATAGCCGAGCGGCTTGAGCAGGTCGGCGATGCTCGGGTCCTCGGCGCGCAGGCCGATCGGCGCGCCTGGTATGCCCACCTTCGACAAGCCGGTGCGAAACACGCTCTGGCCGGTGATGAAGGACGAGCGTCCCGCGGTGCAGGATTGCTCGCCGTAGCAGTCGGTGAAGCGCATGCCCTCGTTGGCGATGCGGTCGATGTTCGGCGTCCGGTAGCCCATCAGGCCGTCCGAATAACAGCTCAGGTTGGTAATGCCGATATCGTCGCCCCAGATCACCAGGATGTTCGGCCTGGCGCCGGAGGATGTCGATGTTTGTGCCATCGTGCTCTCCCTCGTGTTGAAAGATGAAAAATCAGGCGACCGGTCCGAAGCCGATTACCATGTCCCCGATCGCGAACAGCCCGATCAACAGCATGGCCAGCGCCACCAGCAGGGTCAGCGACACCGGAAAGGCGCTCTGGGCATGGATCAGGCCCTCGGCCGCCATCTCGCTGCGCTCCTTGCGCAGGCCGCGCATGAACGCTAGGTGAAAGCCGATGCCGCACACCAGCATCGCGATCCCGAGCAGCACCAGCGACACCCCGAAGCCGCGCGCCGCGCCGCTGCCCTCCTCGAGCACCTTGGCCTGGGCCAGCTTGAGGAAGAGTTGAAAAATGGTGAAACCAAAGCTGATCAGCGACAGCGAGGTGCGGATCACCGACATCAACGTGCGGTCGGCACTCATGCGGGTGCGCTGGAACGACATGCCAGTGCGGCGCGCCGACAGCTCGACCGCCGGGTCGTCGAAGGGATTGCCGCTGCGCGGCGCGGAGACGGTGTCCACGGTCTCTCTCCCTCAGTCCACCGGTTCAGCCGGCGGGAAGGTCCATTCTCCGGACTCCAGCTCGGGCCGTGGCCGGTACAGGCGCACCGTGTAGTTCCAGCCCGGCATCACCGGCAGGCAGTTGACGGCGCTGGCATGCTCATCGCCGTTGCCGCAGCCGCCGAACTGCACCAGCACCGTACCGTCCATGTCGCGCCGCGCCGTGTAGCCGTTCACCGTGTAGGCATCGCGCACATTCGGCTCGAAGTAGCCACGCGCGTTGTAGACGCTGATCGACCAGAAGCCGTCCACCGGTACCTCGCCCAAGCGCAGCCGGTGCACGGTACGACCGTCGTTGCGCGCCGGCGCCACGCCGAGGTAGATCGCATGCCGCTCGGGATTGCCGCCCCAGCCGACCGCGGTGCCGACCAGGTGGCGCACCGGATCGACCTGCTCGCGGGTGCCGAAGGTGCGGCGCGAATCCGGCAGGCTGGCGCCCAGCGCGACCAGGGCGTCGCGCACCCGGCCCTGGCTGGCCGCGTCCCAATCAGGTATTTCGAAACGCCCGGCGCGCGCCTGATCGATCGCGATCCGGTCCTGCAGCGCATGCGCGCGCTCGAAGTCACCTGGCGCGGTGGGATCGACCAGGGTGCGCACCGCCACCATCATGTAGCGCGTGCCGACCCGGTCGCGGCTGAAGGTGACCGTCCCGCCATACCAGACGCCGAATGCATACTGATCCTCGTCCAGCGCCATCAGCGACATGAAGCGCGTGCCGGCATCGGGCAGCGTGATCGTGGCAGGACCGGCGTCGAGATCGAGTACGGCGGCAGAATACAGGGTGTCGCGGTTGGCCCGCACCACCGCCTGGGCATCGATCGGCATCAGCTCGCGTCGATGGTCGAACCTGCCAATGCCGCCTGCCAGCTTGATCGTCGAGGCGAAATACATATCGCTCTCGGCGCGCGTGAAGTTGTCGATATTGACCGCGACCCGTTGGCCGCGCGCCAGCTCGGGGTTGATCGGCTTGTTCATGGTGTCCTCCCCAATCGCATGAAAATCGGCTAGCGCCGCCGGAAGCCGCCACGATGGCCGCCGAAATTGCGCTGCAGGTTCATCGCCGAGCGGTCGAAGTTATGGGTGCGCATCTCGCCGAGCTGGCGCGCGCCGCGGTCGCCGTCGAGCCGCTGGCGCATCGTCGCGGCGCCCTGCCTGTCGCCGGCGGCGCTCCAGCCCTGGGCGCCGTGCCGCTCCCAGCCGGCGCCAGCATTGCGGTACACCTGGCCATCGCGCCCGGCATACACATCGTTGCCGACCCGCGCCACCGCGCCGCCCCCGGCGCCGCGCGCTCCGGCCACCCGTTCGGCCTGGCCGCTGGCGCGGTCGACGACCACGCCGCTTGCGCCCTGCACCGCCCTGCCGCTGACCGGATCGGCAAACACGCCGCGCCGGCCGGCGGCCGCGACGCCGCGTGCGGGGTCGGCCGCGATCCCGCGTCCGCCGACGGCCACCGCGCCGCGCGGCCCCTGGGCCACGCCGCGTGCGCCGGACGCGAACTCGCCGGTGTACACATTGCGCACCGCGCTGCGCTGGCCGGCGGACGCCACGCCGGTGCGCGAGTTATACGACGAGCCGACCCTGCTGGCCCAGGCATTGCCGCTCCAGGCATCGAAGCCGCCCGCGGCGCGCCCCACGCTGGCGCGATTGCCCCACTGCGAATAGATATTGCCCGTATAGCCGGCCCAGCCACGCGCACCCCAGGCGACGGCGCCGCCGCGCGCGCCATAGGCGGCGCCCCATGCCGGCGCCGCCCACGCGCCCCAGTAGGGATAGGCGCCCCAGCCCCAGCCGCAGGACGAGGTGGCCGCGCCCCAGGCCCAGCCCAGGCCGAAAGCCACCGCCCAGCCGGTCCAGGGCGTGTAGGCCACCGACGCGCCATAGCCATAGGTGACGGGCGTGCCATACCAGTAGCTGCCCATCCAGGGCTGGTAGGCGTACCCAGTGCCGTAGACCACGACGCCGCTGCCGGGATCGATCAGGGTGCCCTGGTAGGCCGGGGTGTAGCCGACCGTCACGCTGCCGTCCTCGACGCCGTAGATGCGCACCGCCGTCACGAAGTACAGCGGCGACTCGGGCGGGATCGCATAGATCTCGGCCGGCACGCCGGTGGCCACCCGGTACGGGCCGGCAGGCCTGCTGGCGCTGAACCAGACGCCGTCCTGCACCGCGTAGTAGCTGGCCGGCCCGGCCTCGATGATGGTGGTGGCGGTATTGACGATGTAGCGCAACGAGGTGCCGGCGATCGCTCTGAACTGGGGCGCACCGTCGAACACCGGCGCCGGCAAGGTGGTCTGCGCGACCTGCACCGTCGCCGTCTGTGGAATGACGGCCGCGATCGCCGCCTCGCGCGCCTGGGCCGTGCCGGCCACCGAGGACTTGACGTTCTCCTTGGCGCTATCGTCCGGAATCGCCGCGAAATCGGGCGGCAGCGCGGACGGCGCCACGTACTCCCAGGGTCCGCCCTCGTCAGCGGCGCGGAACCAGCGGCCCGAGGCCAGCACATAGCTGCGGTTGTCGCTTGTCGACTTGAACATATTGCCGGTGGTGTTGTCGACATACAGCAGGCGGGTGCCGGCGATCGAGACGTAGCGCGGGGCGCCGTCGGTCACCACCAGCTCGGTCGGCGTGGTGGCGACATGAATCGCCGGCGCCCCGGCGGCCAGGCGCGGCGGCGGATCGTCCGGCCCCGCCTGGCCGGTGAGCGGGTCGGCCAGGTGCGCGTCCGACACCTGGCGCCAGGCCCGCTCGAGGTCGGCGCCGGGCGCGGCCAGCACGCTCCATCGGCCGTCCAGCGCCGGCGCGCTCATCCAGCCGTCGAAGATCTTGAGGTAGTGCACGCCGCGCGCATCGCGCAGCAGCAGCGGCCGGGTATTGATCACGCGCTCGAGCGGCGCCTCGGCCAGGCGGCGGTAGACCGGCGCGCCGTCGATGCTCACCAGGAGCGCCGGCACGGTGGAAAAGACGAAGCGCGGCGGCGTATTGCGCAGCGCCTGCTGCGCGCCCGCGCGCCCGGCGCCGAGCACCTGCAGGTCCGCCTCCAGGCGGTCAAGTTCGATGGTGCGCGAACGGCCTGCGAGCTCGGCGCGGATCGCCGCCTCCCAGGCGCCCTTCTCGGCGGCGGAGGCGGAGGGAAACTCGGACTGCACGATGCGCGCCTGGGCCAGGGTCACGCTGCGGGTGCCCTTGTCGACCAGGGTCTCGGCCTCGAGCGTGACGACGCCATAGCGGGTGCGCGGCGGTTCGCCGCCGCTGGCCCCGACCGCGGCGCGCGCCTGCAACCGCGCGCCGTCCCAGGCGTCGAGCTGGGGCTGGTACATGGTCAGGGTGGTGGCGCCGGCGCGCACCTGGCGCGGCCAGGGCGCGACTTCCGGTGGCGCGGCATCCTGGCCCGCCTGTACGGCCGCCTGCGGGTTTTCCGGCAGGCTTTCCTGCGGCTCCTGCGCCGCGCACGACACACCGGCTGCCAGCACCACCGCCAGCGCAAGCATCGAGCCGGGCCTCATTGCAGTGCTCCCGCGGCTGGCGCGAACACGGTGCGCCACGCGCCGGCCATGCCGGCCACGATCCAGCCATCGCGGGCCGCCCGCAGCAGGGCTTCCTCGGCGCCACCGGTATAGGCATATTCGCGCTCGGCGTCGTCGTGGTGGATCAGCAGGCACATCGACGCGCCGGTTCCGCGCGCGCAGTAATCGAGCATCTGGATGTCCCCATTGGCGTTGCCGGCGGCGAAGATCGGCCGCCGTCCCAGCCGGCTCCAGATGCGCACCGGCTTCATCGGCCCATCGTCGAACACCTCGACCGCGGCGGTATGGACGATGTCGCCCACGTCCTCGCGGTACTCGAGCGCGACCGAGCTGCCAACCACGTTCTCGGGCGGGATTCCGTACACCTCCTCGGTCACCGTGCGCATGAAGTCGCGCGTGCCGCCGCTGGCGATGCAGTTCGTGAAGCCGTGCCCCGCCAGATAGTGCAACAGCTCGGTCATCGGCGCATAGGTGCACTCCAGATAGGGTCGTCCCAGTTGCGGATGGCGCCCGGCGCGCAGGAAATCGGCGGCCGCGCGCGCGAAGTCGTCGGTGCTGAGGCCCACATAGCACTGCAACAGGCCATCGACCATCGCATGCAGGGCAGTGTCGTCGCCCCGGTAGCGCTGCTCGATGGCGGCGCCCAGCCACGCATAGTCGCGCGCCATCACCGCCTTCCACGGCTGGCGCTCGGCCAGCTTTGGCTCGCGTTCGGCCATGCGCGCGAGCTGGCGGAACAGGAACTCGGCCTGGATCGGGCCGGGCTTCTCGCACCACAACGTGCCGTCGTTGTCGAACACGGCAATCCGGCCGGACGGCGGCACATGGGCGCTCGACTCTTCGTCCGTCACCCGCCGCACGAAGGCGATGATCTCGTCGCGCGCGGGACCGTCGGTCCAGGATGGCAGCACCGGTGTCATTGGCGTCTCCTCATTGACGTCTTTTCACTGCGGCACCAGCGCGTGGCGCCGCAGCCAAAGCTGGTAGGGAACGGCCGCCAGCAGGCCGACGATGACGAACAGCAGGACCGTCGCCCGCACCTCCGAGCCCATCGAATTGGCGCTGGCGACCAGCATCGCGATGCCGGGATGGCGCGTCGCACTCGACAGCGCCAGCGCGACCCGGTCGTGCGGTTCCGGACCGCCCAGCAGGTGGCCGGCCACCAGCCCCGCCAGCACCACGGCCAGGATCACCAGCACCGTGCCGTCGCCGACCAGGCGCGCCAGCTCGGGCGCCGCGGTCACCAGCACCGGCAGGCAGGCCAGCGCCAGCAAGCCGACCGCGACCTTGCTGACCACCGGCGCGGCGTGCGCGGCCGGCCCGGGCGCCAGCGCGCGCAGGCCCAGGCCCAGCCCCAGCGGCACGAACAGCGAGACGAACACCAGCTGCGCCACTGCCAGCGGCGACACCGCCAGCGGCGCCACCACGGCATGGGCGTTGAACAGCCATGCCAGGATCGCCACCGCCGCCGGCACCGTCACGATCGACAGCACGCCGATCGCCACCAGCAGGCCATAAGCGTAGGGCTTGCGCCCGCCAGACCGGATTTCCCTGGGCAGCGCCACCGGCGGCAGTGGCGACACCGCCATCAGCACGATCGCGATCTCGACCGATTCCTTCAGCGGCAGCAGCGCCACCAGCAACGCCGCGACCAGCGGCACCACGACCACCAGCGCCAACAGGGCGCGCAGCAGCAGGCGCGGACGGCGCAGCACGTACAGGCCGTCGCCCCTGGCGATGTCCAGGCCGATGCTCAGCGCCAGCAGCAGCAGGCTCGCGTGCAGGGCCAGCGCCACCAGTTCGTGCAGCAAGTCCATAGTCGTCTCCCCACCCAAGGCCCGGCCACCAACGCGCCGACCGTCCATCGATGGTAGCCGCACCGCCCGTGAGGCGGCATTGGACCATGGTCCCAAGGAATGGCCGGGTTGGACGAAAGTCCAATAGCGCCGGCGTCGAGGGCGGCGTTAGGCTGTGACAGGCCGCGGCGACGGCTGAACCGGCCCGCCCCCATCCACTTCCCCATGAGGTCACCATGAAGGCACAACCAGGCAACACGAGACGCGTGCTGATGCCAACCATCCTGGGCGCCGCGCTGGCGCTGGCCGCCTGCGCCGGCCAGCCCACCCGGGACGAGACCCAGGCCCGGGTCGACGCCGCCCAGGCCACCCTGCACAACTTCGTGCGCGATCCTGACATGAGCTGGTTCCGCGAGCACGTCGGCCACGCCAAGGCGGTGCTGATCAGTCCCGAGATCGTGCAGGCCGGCTTCATCGTGGGCGGCTCGGGCGGCTCGGCGGTTCTCATCGCGCGCAAGGGCGAGGCCTGGGCCGGGCCGGCCTTCTATCGCATCGCGGCCGGCTCAATCGGGCTGCAGGCCGGCGCCCAGGCGTCAGAAATGGTGGCCCTGATCATGACCGAGAAGGGTCTCAATTCACTGCTGTCGACCACGTTCAAGCTGGGCGCCGACGTGAGCGTCGCCGCTGGCCCCGTCGGCGCCGGCACCGGTGCGCCGCTCAATGCCGACATGGTGGTGTACACGCGTTCGAAGGGCCTGTATGGCGGCCTGAATCTGGATGGCACCGTGATCTCGGTCGACGACGGCCGCAACCACGCCTATTACGGCGCGGGGGCGACGCCGGTGGACATCCTGGTCACGCGCAGCGTGACCAATCCCCACGGCCAGACGCTGGCGCGGGTGGCGTCGAGCGCGGTCAACGGCGACGCTGGCGATCAGTAGGGGCGCGCCAGCAGGCGGCGCAGCTGGGCCGCCTGGTAGGCGCCGAATGTATCGCCGAACAGGCAGCGGATCAAGGGGTCGTCCACCACGTCGGCCTCTTGCAGTTCGCGCTCGGCATCCGGCTCGAAGCGGCCGTCATTGATGCGCATATACATCGAGGTCAGCGATTCGCCCAGCGCCAGCGCCGCGTACAGCTTGGCGGCCGGGATCTCGGTGCTCCAGCCGAGCGGGCCTGCCGCGCCGTCCACCAGCACCGCGCTGTCGCCGTCGAGACGGTAATGATAGTGGCCGGCCTGGCCTGCATGGTCGAACACCGACAGGCGCCAGATGCGGGGCTGGTCGAAATAGGCCGATCCGGCATCGGTGTCGCCATACTTCGCCACCAGCCCCTGGCGGCAGTACTCGTCCACACGCGCCTGTTCGCGCGCGCCCAGCGGCGCGAAATGGCGGGCGATCTCGCCCGTGGGCGGCGGCGCCGCATTGCCCGCATAAGGGTAGTCGACGTCCTGCTCGCCCACCGGAATGACCCAGTCCAACGGCGGCGCCGGGTGCAGGCCGGCGGCGTCGAGCCGCATCGATACCGAGGGGTTCAGGCGCACCACCTGCGCCTCCGGCAAGGCCGCTCCCACTTCCTGCCCGAAGCGCGCGTACGAGATCGGGAAAAAGGCGCGGTTATACCAGGACCACGGCTCATGCACGAACTGGCAGGAGCTCGGCACGACGTAGCGCGGCGCCAGCGCCTGCAGCTGGGCGATCCACTCTTCCGGCAGGCCGGGCGGCGCCGCGGCGTGGCGCGACGGCGCCAGCACCTCGAGCTCGCGCATGGTCTGGAACGGCCACAGCACCATGTCCCACGGCCCCTGCGCGACCAGCTTGGCCAGCGTGCCGTCGTCGATCCAGGAGTCGACCACGTTCAGCACATTCATGCCGGCCGCGCGCACCTGGAACATCGAATCGACGTCGATATCCATCGCCTCGCGCGGGATGACCGTGAACGGTCCCACCTCGACCGCCCGATCCAGCGCCAGCGCATGGACGTTCGTGAACCCCAGCTGGCGCAGCATGTCGAACAGCGCCTCGAACTGGCAATACAGGTAGATTGGCGTGGCGCGTTCCAGCAGGTCCAGGCTCTCGAGCGAGCAGTGATCGTCGTGGAAGTGCGAGATGAAGACGGCGTCGAAGCGCTGGCGCCGGATCGCATCCAGGTCGAAGCGCACGTCGGGGAAGGCGTGGCAGTTGCGGCTGAAGGGATTCTCGAAGATGGTATCGAAGGCGATACGGCAGCCCCCGCATTCGAAGACATACCCCGCATGCAGGATCCTCGATATCGTCAACTCCGCCGTGAACTCCTTCATGTACAGCGCCCTCCCCGTGAAAGGCGGCATTCTACACGCCGGCGGCCTGCCGCGGCCGTCTGGCTGTAGAATCGCGTCTTTGCCCGGCCGCATCCCATGTCGACATCGCACTCCCAGCAGACTCACTCGGAACTGATCCTCGGACTCGATGACCGCCCACCGCCCCTGCCCGGCATGCTGGCCGCCCTGCAGCACCTGCTGGCCATCATCGTCCCCATCGTCACGCCGGGCCTGCTGATCTGCCAGGCGCTGGGGGTATCCAGCCGCGACACCAACCTGATCGTCTCGATGTCGCTGGTCGTCTCCGGCATCGCCACCTTCGTGCAATGCCGCCGCTTCGGGCCGTTCGGCGCGGGCCTCCTGATCGTGCAGGGCACCAGCTTCAACTTCGTCGGCCCGCTGATCGCCGGCGGCGCCCTGATGGTCAAGCAGGGCACGCCGGTGGAGGCGGTGATGGCGGCGATCTTCGGCGTCGTGGTGGCCGGCTCCTTCATCGAGATGGGCGTCTCACGCGTGCTGCCCTTCGTCAAACGCCTGATCACGCCACTGGTCACGGGCATCGTGGTGCTGATGATCGGCCTCACCCTGATCAAGGTCGGCCTGATCAGCATGGGCGGCGGCTACGCGGCCATGGCCAATGGCAGCTTCGCCAACGGCGAGAACCTGCTGCTCTCCGGCGTGGTGCTGGCCATCATCGTGATCCTGAACCGGGTGCCGGTGGTGTGGATGCGCAGCGCCGCCATCGTGATCGCGCTGGCCGTCGGCTATGCGCTGGCCGGCTGGATGGGCCGCCTGGACTTCAGCGGCATGCACGATGCGCCGCTGTTCCAGGTGCCCACGCCCCTGCATTTCGGCCTGGGCTTCTCGTGGTCGCTGTTCGTCCCGATGATCGTGATCTACCTGGTCACCTCGCTGGAAGCGATCGGCGACGTAACCGCCACCAGCAAGGTCTCGCGCCAGCCGGTCGAGGGACCGCTGTGGATGCAGCGCATCAAGGGCGGCGTGCTGGTCAACGGCGCCAATTCCCTGCTGGCCGGCATCTTCAACACCTTCCCCAGCTCGATCTTCGCGCAGAACAACGGCGTGATCCAGCTGACCGGCATCGCCAGCCGCCACGTCGGCATGTGGATCGCCCTGTTCCTGGTGATCCTTGGCCTGTTCCCAGCGGTGGCCGGCGTGATCCAGGCGGTGCCGGAACCGGTGCTGGGCGGCGCCGCCATGGTCATGTTCGGCGCCGTCGCCGCGGCCGGCATCAATATCCTGGCCAGCGTCACGCTCGACCGCCGCGCGCTGCTGGTGATCGCGGTATCGCTGGCGCTGGGCCTGGGCGTGTCCCAGGTGCCTGAATTCCTGGCCCATATGCCGGCCCCGGTGCGCAACGTGCTCGAATCGGGCGTCGCCACCGGCGGCCTGTGCGCGCTGCTGCTGAACTGGTTCCTGCCCGAACAGGCGGCGGGCCCGAGAGAATCGCAATGAACTGGACGCGGCTGGCCAGGGGCTTGCTGGCGCTGCCGGTCGTGGCGGTGACGGCGTGGGGCGCACTGGCGCTGTGGTTCCAGCTGGCGCCGGCGCTTGCGCTGGCCATCGGCGGCGCCTGGACCCTGCTCGGACTGGCCGTGGCGCTGGTCCTGGCGCGCCCACCGGGCTGGCTGCACGAGCGCCGGCTGCTGCTGGCCGGCGCGCTGGCAGCGCTCGCGATGCTGGGATGGTGGCAGTCGCTCGCGCCGTCGCACGATCGGCCTTGGGCCGACGACGTCGCGCGCCTGCTGGAGTCGACGGTCGACGGCGACCGCCTGGAATTGCGCAATGTGCGCGCCTTCGAGTGGCGCACCGAGACCGACTACACACCGCGCTGGGAAACCCGGCGCTACGACCTGTCCCGGCTCGAGTCGGCCGACCTGGTCCTGTCCTACTGGATGGGGCCGCACATCGCCCACACGCTGGTGTCGTTCGGCTTCAGCGACGGCCAACGACTGGTGTTCTCGCTCGAGATCCGCAAGGAGCGTGACGAGGAATTTTCCGCCATCGGCGGGTTCTTCCGCAAGTTCGAGCAGGTGATCGTCGCGTCCGACGAACGCGACCTGATCCGCACGCGCAGCAATGCGCGCGGCGAGCAAGTCTATCTGTACCGGCTGCGGGCGACACCCGAGCAGCTGCGTTCGGTGCTGCTGGACTACCTGGCGCGCGCCGAGCAGCTGCAGCGCCATCCGGAGTTCTACAATACCCTGACCAGCAACTGCACCACGATCCTGTTCCAGCTGGCGCGCCAGATCGATCCCGCCCTGCCGCTCGATTATCGGCTACTGGCGTCCGGACACTTCGCCGAGTACGCCTACGACCAGGGCGCCCTCACCCCGGGCCTGCCCTACGCGGTCTTGCGCGAGCGTGGCCACATCAATGCGCGCGCGCAAGCTTCCGATACCAATGCGCACAACTTTTCGCAAGCGATCCGGGCCGGCGTGCCGGGCATTGCCGCACCAGCTGTCCCCGATCAACTGTTGAAGATCAATAGGCACTGACCCCTCCTCGATAGAATCGACTCAGGTTCGATTTGCTCCTGCAACGCTGCCAGGAATCGATAAGGAAACGCAATGGTATCGGGTCGACATCCGCCGTGGCAACGCCCGCCTCGACCGGCCGCCCAGGACGGCGCCTTCGCCATCATGTTCGTGCCGCTGCTGGTGCTGGTGGTGGCCTTCGCCGGCCTCGCGATGGACATGGGCATGGTCTACAACCGCAAAGTGGAGCTGAGCGGCATCGCCAAGGCCGCCGCGCTGGCCGCGGCCAAGGAACTCAACGGCAGGAGCAGCGGCATCGCCACCGCCAGGACCCGGGCGCGCGAAGCCGCCCAGCGCTTCACCTACCGCTACGGCGCTGCGGTCGCCTGGGACGATGCCGCCCTCAGCTTCTCCACCACGCCGGCACGCGGCGGCACCTGGGTCGGGGCGGACAGTGTCGGTGACGCCTCCGGTTTCTTCTACGCGCGGGTGGACACCGCGGCGATCGGCGCGCTATCCGCCAGCGTCAGCACCCTCTTCATGCGCGTCCTCTCGGACGGCCTGGCCACGGTTGAAGTGGCCGACACGGCGATCGCCGGACGCGCCGGCATCCATGCCGTGCCGCTCGCCATCTGCGCCATGTCGGAAACCCGCGCCGGCGAGCGCATCAATACCGGCCTGAGCAATAGCGAGCTGATCGAATACGGCTTCCGGCGCGGCGTCAGCTACGACCTGATGCAGCTCAACCCGCGCGGCAACACTGCGGCGCGCTACATGATCAATCCGGTCATCCCGCCGGGCATGCCGAGCACCTCGTTCAACCCGGGAATCCTGGGCCCCTTCGTATGCGCCTCCAACCTCTGGATGCCGCGCCTGACGGGCGGCCCGATCCGAGTGTCGTCGCTGGCATCGGCGGCGCCACTGATCGGACTGGTCACCCAGCTCAATGCCCGCTTCGACGACTTTGGCCGGGGCCTGTGCTTCCCTGCCGGCGCGCCGCCGGACACCAACATCCGGGCCTACACCTACGAGAGCGCGGGCGGCGCGCCATGGATGTCGCCGGCTATCGGCCTTCCGGCTGCGAAGATCACCACCGAACGCGGCCGGCTCGAGACCGTGGCCGACATTCCCGGCATGGGCAGCACGGCGCCAGGCCTCAACGGCGGATCCTTCGGGCCGCTCTGGTCGTATGCCAAGGCGGTCCGGTTTTCGTCCTACACCCCAGGCGAGCCCGAACCGGCGAGCGGTTACACGCCGTTCAGTACTGGCGACTGGCCCAAGCTGTACCGGAGCGATATCAGCTCCAGCAACTATCCCGGCACAGGCCAGAACAGTCCCTACAATCCGATCAACACGATGGACCCGCCCACCGTCGCTTCGCCGAGCGCCACGCACCGCGACTTTGCAACGCCGCTGCGGCGGGTGCTGTATGTGCCGCTGCTGTCGTGCCAGGGGGCGCCGCCGTCCGGCGCCAACGTCCCGGCTACCGTTCTCGGCGTCGGTAAATTCTTCATGACCGTGCCGGCCACTAGCGACACCCTCATCGCCGAATTCGCCGGAGCGGCGTCCGAACAATCGATTCCCGGCGCAGTGGAGCTCTATCCATGAACCTGAGACTTCCCTGGCGCAGGAATCCCAACGGCCGCCGCCAGCGCGGCGCGGCAGCCGTCGAATTCGCCGTCCTGCTGCCATGCCTGGCCATCGCACTGGCGCCGCTGATCCTGTGCGCCCGCTTCATGTGGCACTACACCGTCGCGCAAAAGGCGGCGCAGGATGCCGCGCGCTACATGGCCACGGTGCCGGCCGTCGAAATGCGCTCGCGCGTCCTTGCCGCCCGGGCGGCCACGGTGGCGGTCGAGATCGCGAAACGGGAGCTGGGCGACCTGGCGCCCGGCGAGGAACTGGCCGATGCCGACGTGCAGTGCGACTCCCGGGTGTGCGGATTCAGGGGCGGCACGGTGCCGAGCACGGTCGAGGTCGGGCTGTTCTTCTACATGCACGACCCCATCTTCAATACCTACCTCGGGCCGTGGGGCCTGCCGATCGATGTCGTGGTGATAGAGCCCTATGTCGGCAAATAACCAACGCGGCCCGTTGTCACGCCATCCGCCTCGCCCGCAGCGCCGCCAGCGCGGCACCGCCGCCGTCGAATTCGCGCTGCTGGCGGCGCTGTTCTTCCTGACCGTGTTCGGGATCATCGAAGTGGCGCGCATGCTCTACGTCTACGGCACCCTGCAGGAGGTGACGCGCCGCGCCGCTTCCAGCGCGGCCCACGTGTACCCGACCGACACCGCAGGCATCGCCCGCATCAAGTACGCGGCGATGTTTCGCACCAGCCCCGGCGAACTGCCGCTCGCCCCGCCGGTATCGGATGCCCACCTGAAGATCGACTACCTGGCCCTGATCCGCGACCCTGACGACGGTGAACTGAGCCTGGCGCCGGTCGCATCGGGCTCCATCCCGAACTCCGCCGCACGCAACCGGCAGCTGTGCATGGCCAATCCGAACGCGGCCGACTGCATCCGCTTCGTCCAGGTTCGCATCTGTGGCACGGGCGCCGATGGCGCCGGCGAGTGTCCGCTGGTGCGCTCGCGCATGATGCTGCCGCTGGTCGACCTGCACGTGCCGCTGCACAGGTCGACCACGATCGTGCCGGTGGAATCGTTCGGCTACCAGCCGGGCGAATCGCCCTGCCCCTGTCCCTGAGCGGTCAGCGCGCCTGCAGGGCGGCGATGCGTTCCTCGATCGGAGGATGGCTCGAGAACAGCGCCATCGCGCCGCCCTTGCCCGAGATGCCGAAGGCGCTCATATTCTTCGGCAGTTCGCCTTCGGCCATGCCGCCCAGGCGGCGCAAGGCCGCGATCATCGGCTGCGGCTGGCCCATGATGTTGGCGGCGCCGCGGTCGGCGCGGAACTCGCGCTGGCGCGAGAACCAGGCCACGATGATGCTGGCCAGGATGCCGAACACGATCTCGCACACGATCACGGTGACCATGTAGCCGATGCCGGGGCCGCTGTTTTCCTGGTCGTTCTTGCGCAGCATGCCGTCCACGAAGTAGCCGACGATGCGCGCCAGGAAGATCACGAAGGTGTTGACCACACCCTGGATCAGGGTCAGCGTGACCATGTCGCCGTTGGCGATGTGGGCCACCTCGTGGGCCAGCACGGCTTCGACTTCCTGCTCGGTCATCGACTGCAGCAGGCCGGTCGACACCGCGACCAGCGACGAGTTCCTGGTGGCGCCGGTGGCGAAGGCATTGGGTTCGCCGTCGTAGATCGCCACTTCGGGCATGCCGATGCCGGCGCGCTGGGCCTGGGCCGCAACCGTGTTCAGCAGCCACTGTTCGGTCGAATTGGACGGCTGCTGGATCACGCGGGCCTTGGTCGACCACTTGGCGATCGGTTTCGACAGCAGCAGCGAGATGAAGGCGCCGCCAAAGCCCATCAGGCCGGCGAACATCAGCAGCTTGGTGAGATCCAGGCCGTTCGAAGTGAGGAAGCGGTTCACGCCCAGCAGGCTGGCGGTAATGCCCAGCACCAGCATGATGCCCAGGTTAGTCGCGATAAACAAAAGAGTACGTTTCATGATGTCCTTCTTGGTACGGTTGCGGTATAAAAAACGGGTTCAGGCGGCCTGCTCGGCATCGTCGGCGACGATGCGCTGGATTAGCACCTTGGCGATGCGGCGCTCCTCCACGCTCAGGATGCGATAGCGCAGGCCGTCGATCTCGATCTCCTGGCCCGGCTCCGGCATGCTCTCGAAGCGCGCCAGCAGGAAGCCGGCCAGCGAGGTGTAGTCATCGTCGATGCTCACCAGGCCCTCGGTCTCCAGCACCTGCTCCAGCTGGTGCAGGTCGGCCGTGCCGATGACTTCCCACTCGCCGGGGCCCCTGGGCTGGATCGCCAGCTGCTCGTCCTCGTCGGGGAACTCACCGGCGATCGCCTCCAGGATGTCGACCGGAGTCAAGAGGCCCTGGACGATGCCGAATTCGTCGGTCACCAGCACCAGCTGTCCATGGGCGCGCTTGAGCGTGTCCATCGCCTTGAGCACGCCGGCGGTATCGGGCAGCAGGATTGGCTTCCTTATTGGACCATTGAGGCCATTGCCGTCGACGACGCCGTCGTCGATGCGCGCCTGCAGCACCAGCTGGCTGATCAGGTCCTTGGTGCGGGCGATGCCGACCAGGTTGTCGAGCTGGCCGCGGCCGACCGGCATCCGGCTGTGTGGCGACTCCTGCAGCTGGCGCAGGATGTCGTCGGGCTCGTCGTCGAGGTTCACCCAGGACATCTCGGAGCGCGGCGTCATGATCGAGCGGATCGAGCGGTCGGCCAGGGTCAGCACCCCGCTGACCATATTGCGTTCCTCGACGCCGAAGGCTTGTGGCTCTTCGGTCTGCGCATCCTGCGCGTCCGGCTCGGCATCCTGGCGACGCTTGCCGCCCATCAGGCGCAGCACGGTGTCGGCGGTGCGATCGCGCAGCGGCAGGCGCTCCTCGTTCTTGAGGAAGTTGCGGCGCGCGAACTGGTTCAGGGCCTCGATCAGGATCGAGAAGCCGATCGCCGCGTACAGATAGCCTTTCGGGATATGGAAGCCCAGGCCCTCGGCCACCAGCGACAGGCCGATCATCAGCAGGAAGGAGAGGCACAGCACGACCACGGTCGGGTGCGCGTTGACGAAGCGCGTCAGCGGCTTGGATGCGACGATCATGACGCCGATCGAGATGATCACGGCCGCCATCATGACGCCCAGTTCGTCGACCATGCCGACCGCGGTGATCACGGCGTCGAGCGAGAACACCGCGTCCAGCACCACGATCTGCACGATCACGGCGCCGAAGCTGGCATACACCCTCGATTGGGTCTGGACTTGGGTCACGCCTTCCAGGCGTTCGTGCAGCTCGACGGTGGCCTTGAACAGCAGGAATACGCCGCCCAGCAGCAGGATCAGGTCGCGCCCCGAGGGCGACCACGGCCCCAGCGCGAACAGCGGCGTGGTCAGCGTCACCAGCCAGGACACGATGGTCAACAGGCCCAGGCGCATCAGCATGGCCAGGGTCAGGCCGATCAGGCGCGCCTTGTCGCGCTGGTGCGGCGGCAGCTTGTCGGCCAGGATCGCGATGAAGATCAGGTTGTCGATGCCCAGGACGATTTCCAGGACAACGAGTGTGAGCAGACCCGCCCAGATTGCCGGGTCGAATAGCCATTCCATTGGATTACCTCGTTATTTTGCTAAATGTGTGTCGCGGCCGATCGCGGACACGGCGCAGCAGTCGAAGCGACGTGCGTCATCCATGCAGGGATCGTGATCGGCCAGGGGCGCCGCGCAGGCGGCGAAGCAGGCCCTCAGGCCATGCGCGGGGGTTTTAGCGGTGGAAACGAGGAGTGATTGGCGCGTGGCGGCGCCGGCGGCGCGATCGCGCCTCCCGGCAAGCCGTACAGCTGCAGGCCGAGGTCTTCATACACGGAATCGTGGACGTCGGCGCCGGCTGGCGGCTCGTCGGGATCGATCTCACAGCCGGCCTGGCAATCGTAACCGCCCGACAAGTAGGCATCGGCGAACAGGGGGACGGCCGCATCCGTTTCGAGCGCTGCCGTGTGAATGAGGACTTCGGAAGGTGTGACGTGTTCCGTCGCGCCGGTCGGCTGCATCGCGGATGCGGCCATGGCCAGGGCAAACATATTCAGGGGGAGCAGCAGGATCAGGCAGATGACGAAAAATCGTCTCATATACGATGCGAGAGTCGGAACGGCGCCAGTATAACATGCGTTCACCTAGCTCCGCCCCGCCGCGCACAAGCGCGCATACCTGGCCGGCGTCACCCCCACCGCCAGCCGGAAGCGCCGCGTGAAATAACTCTGGTCGGCGTAACCCACCAGCGCCGCCACCTGCACCAGCGGCAGCCGGCCCTGCCGGATCAGCTCCTGCGCACGCCGTATGCGCGCCTGCTCCAGCCAGGCGATGGCGCTGGCGCCGGTGCTGCGCCGGAACAGCCGCGCGAAATGAAAGCGGCTGACGTTGGCGACGTTTGCCAGCATCTGCAAGTCGATCTCTTCGCCCAAATGGGCGTCGATGAAGTCCTTCACCCGCTGCAGGCTGCGCGGGTTCAGGCCGCGCGGGCTCGGCGCCAAAGGCGCCAACTGGCAGTTAAAGCGGTGCACCAGGTGCAACGCCAGCGCGCTCGACAAGGCCTGGCTCACATAAGCCTGGGCCGGATGCGGCGCGCGCTCGATCTCGGCCAGGAACAGCGCCACGATGCGCTCGACGAAAGGATCGCGGGCCGAAAAACAGTTGGCCAGCTCGGTCCGGGGCAGCGCGCCGCGCAGCGCCGTCTCGGCCGCCTGCTGCAGCAGCGCCGGCGGCACCCGCATCAACATGATCGCGCCGGGTCCGTCCCAGGCCCATTCGGACGGCATGCCGCGCGGATGGACGCCGATATTGCCGGGACCGATCATGGCGCTATGGGTCTTGCCGTCACGCACCTGGGTCAGGCGCACGGCGCCCGAGATGCGCATCCCGATCACGTCCTGGTCGAGCACGCCGGAGCCGACGCTCCCCGCCGCTGTCCACTCGTAGACGTTGATGCCGACGCCGCTCCAGGGACGGCCCTGGCTGGACGCGACCGAGGTGGCCAGCAGCAGGTTATCCGGCACAGACGAAGCATGCACGATTGCCCCCCACTGATGGCAAGTAAATACCAAAACTTGGCAATAACTTACCACGCCGCGAACCATGTTTTAAAGATAATCGGTATCAGGTGCTGGCAGCTTCAGCGGGCCATTGGCCAAGCCAGGCGATACCCTGCCCTCGGCCATATCTCGCTACCTGCCGTTGGTGGCAGCCGCGAGCACCCGATCCGTGACGCTCGACGAGGGAGGATGCACATGCTTATCACTAGCCAGCAGGCGCAAGCAATGATCGAGGCGGCGCAGTCGAGGGCCCAGGCCCTGGGCGTACCCGCCGTGATCGCGGTCATCGACGGCGGCTGCCACCTGAAGGCCTTCCAGCGCATGGATGGCGCCCCGCTGGGATCGATCGACATCGCCCTGGGCAAGGCCAGGACCGCGGCCCTGTTCGGATGCAATAGCGAAGACGTCTGGGAGTACTGCAAGCCCGGCGCGCCGGCGCCCGGTCTCGAGCTCAGCAATGGCGGGCTCATGACCTTCGCCGGCGGGATCTCGTTCAGGTCCGGCGACGGCGCCGTCATTGGCGCGGTCGGCGTCTCGGGCGGCGCGGTATCCCAGGACCTGGAGATCGCCCGCGCCGGCGCCGCTGCCTACGCAGCCTGAACCCTTCCTTCATTTCTCCAACAATCAGGAGTATTCACATGTCCAAGACTATCCTCATCACCGGCGCCGCCGTCGGTTTCGGCCGCGGCGCCGCCATCGGCATGGCGAAGAACGGCCACAACATTATTGCCACCGTACACGTGTCGTCGCAGGTGACGGCCTTGCGCGAGCAGATGCAGGAGCTGGGCCTGGCCGACCGCATCCGGGTCGAACGCCTCGACCTGACGGACCCCTACGACATCGACCAGGCGCTGACATGGGACTATGACGTCCTGTGGAACAATGCCGGCATGGGCGAGGCCGGGCCGGTCTGGGAAATCCCGGTCGACCTGGTGCGCAAGAACTACGAGGTGAACGTATTCCTGCCGCTCACGCTCACCCAGCGCGTGGTGCGAAAGTGGATCGACGGCGGACAGTCACAGGGCAAGAAAGTCGTGTTTACCTCGTCGATGGGCGGCCTGTTCACGCCAGCCAACTGGGGCACCTATGTCTCCACCAAGCATGCGCTGGAAGCCATCGCCGAAGCGCTGCAGCAAGAGCTGGCCGCCTACGGGATCCGGATCCAGACCATCAACCCCGGCGCCTATTACACCGGCTACAACGAAACCATGGCGGACAATCCCTTCCGCTGGCTCGACGAGCGCAAGCATCTCACCAGCCGCACCCAGCTGCGCAAGGGCTTCGACGACTTCTTCGCCACGCCGGAAGGCAAGATGGACCCGAAAGAGATGATCGACCGGATGATCGAGATCGTCCCGGCCGACAGCGGCAAGTTCCGCAACGTGATGCCCAAGGTAATCGAGGACATGCTCAAGCAGCACCAGCTGGCCGCCTGGGACAACACGATCTAGGCCATGTCCACATTCCACAAGCTGTGCCTGGCGGCCCTGCTGATGGCTGCCGGCACGCCCTGCCCGCTGCGGGCCACCGATGCCAGCGATGCCAGCCCCGCCATGAAGACAGAGACTGAATCGGCCAACAGGGAAAGCGTGCGCGCCGCCTTCCAGGCCTGGGCCGAGGGCACAGGCGTACCGTTCGCCCTGCTGGCCGACGACGCGCAGTGGACCATCGTGGGGCGCTCGCTGGCCTCGCGCACCTATCCCGACAAGGCCGCCTTCATGCACGAGGTGATCCACCCCTTCAATGCGCGAATGGCCAAGCCGCTGTGCCCCACCGTGCGCCAGTTGTACGCGGACGGCGACACGGTGATCGTGTTCTTCGACGCCCAGGGCACCGCGCTCGACGGCAAGCCCTATGTCAACACCTACACCTGGATCATGGAGATGCGCGCCGGGCGGGCGCTGCGGGTGTGGGCCTTCTTCGACGCCATCGAGTTCAATGAGCTCTGGACGCGGGTCAAGCCCGCCAACCCGCCGCCATGAGCGCCCCTGACGCCGGCCACACCCAGGCGGCGCCGGTCGAGCTGCTGCCGATCCTGGTGCTGCTCGGTGCGGCCGTGCTGGCGGTCCCGCTGTTCAAGCGCCTGCGACTGGGTTCGGTGACCGGTTACCCGGCTGCCGTCATGATCGTCGGGCCATTCGGCCTGCAGGTCATCGCCGATCCCCAGGCCATTCTGCACGTCGCCGAGCTGGGCGTGGTGATGTTCCTGTTCGTGATCGGCCTGGAGATGCAGCCATCGCGGCTGTGGACGATGCGCGGCGAGATCTTCGGCCTGGGCTTCGCCCAGGCTGTACGACGCCTTCATGCCGAAGTGGACGCCATCGACCGCGTCGGTGACGCAGCCGTCGGACCTGTCGGCCAACGTGCTGCTGATCGGCTTCGGCCGTTACGGCCAGATCGCCAGCCAGCAGCTGCTCGAGAACGGCTACTCGCTGTCGATCATCGAGAACAGCACCCAGGCGATCTTCGACCTGGAGCCGCTCAGCTTCAAGGTCCATTTAACACATGGTGCGGCTGGCAACGGCACCCATGGCACCTTGAACGCTGCGCCTTGTCATACGGGTGACACGTCCCGGCGCTAGACTGGGACGGTTTCCCGGTGCGGTTGTACACGAAACGGTCGTTCATCCGTCGACGCTGCACTCGGCGGATTTCTTTTTTCAAAGGATGACACTATGTCCACCGTGCAGGCTACCGACCTTTCCCACCGCGTGCAGCGCGACCTCACCGACAGCTACGACGAAGAACTCGAAATGGAGCTCGACGACCGCGACCTCGATCCCGAAACGCTGCTGCCCTCGCCTACCCGCAGCGAGCAGGAGAAGGAAGCCCGTCGCCAGTATTTCCATGAGCTGTTCCGCCTGCAGGCCGAGCTGGTCAAGCTGCAGGACTGGGTCGTGCACACCGGCCACAAGGTCGTGATCCTGTTCGAAGGCCGCGACGCCGCCGGCAAGGGCGGCGTCATCAAGCGCATCGCCCAGCGCCTCAATCCACGCGTGTGCAGGGTGGCGGCGCTGCCGGCGCCGAACAACCGCGAGCGCACCCAGTGGTACTTCCAGCGCTACGTCTCGCACCTGCCGGCAGCGGGCGAGATCGTGCTGTTCGACCGCAGCTGGTACAACCGCGCCGGCGTCGAGCGCGTGATGGGCTTCTGCACCGACGACCAGTACGAGGAATTCTTCCAGACAGTGCCGGAGTTCGAGCGGATGCTGGTGCGCTCGGGCATCCAGCTGATCAAGTACTGGTTCTCGATCTCGGACGAGGAGCAGAACGCGCGCTTCCTGAGCCGCATCCACGATCCGCTCAAGCAGTGGAAACTGAGCCCGATGGACCTGGAATCGCGCCGGCGCTGGGAAGAATACACCCGGGCCAAGGAAATCATGCTCGAGCGGACCCATATTCCCGAGGCGCGCTGGTGGGTGGTGCAAGGGGTGGACAAGAAGCGTGCGCGCCTGAACTGCATCCATCACCTGCTGCAGCAGATGCCCTATGTCGAGGTCGAGCGGCCGGTGATCGCGCTGCCGGAACGTGAATACCACGACGATTATGTGCGGCGGCCGGTGCCGCCCGAGATCATCGTGCCCGAGGTGTTCTAGCCCAAGGCCGGCGCGTAGCCGGCCTTGGGTCGGTCAGAGAAGCAGAGCGACGAATTTCTGTCCAGGAACTGTTCTTTTTGCTAAGCTTCAGTTCGGCTTGCCGCGTGGCGATCCCATCACGCCGGCCTCCTGGACTTGACCGATGACCTTGCAAGAAGACTCTGAGATACCTCTCCCTACGCGGCTGGATGACGACGATGCCGTGCTCGAAGCGTTGCGGCAGCACAGCGTCGGCATGCGCGGCCCGGCCAGTGGACCAGACTGGCAACGTCAGGTGCGGGCCTTGTACCGGCGCGGCATCTCGATCGAGACCGCGCTGCAGTTCCTGTATCACGGGCGCCCGGGCCGCGAGGCGTTCCAGGCCTGGCTGCTGGAACACGGCCGCTCGCAGCCGGCTGCCCCGGATCCGACGGCTTGCGTGGATAACGCCGCGCTTTCGGCGGTGCAGTGGGAGTTCTGGGAACGCCATGGCTATCTCGTACTGCCGGGCGTCGTCCCGCGCGCGCAGTGCGGGGCGGCGTGCCAGGCAATCTGGGACTTCCTCGGCGCCAGTGCCGACGATCCCTGCTCCTGGTATCGCGAGCATCCCGGCAAGCGCGGCATGATGCTCGACTTCTACGACCACCCGGCGCTGGCCGCCAACCGCGCCGCGCCGCTGGTGCGGCGGGTCTGCGAACAGCTGTATGGCAGCAGCGCGATCTATCCGTCCATCGACAAGGTCAGCTTCAATCCGCCCGAGGACGGCGGCTCGCGCTTCCAGGGCAGCCCCTTGCACTGGGATGCAAGCCTGTCCCTGCCGATGCCGTTCCGGCTGCAGGGATTGCTGTACCTCGGCGATTGCGGACCGCTCGATGGCGCCTTCCACTGCGTTCCCGGTTTCCACGAGCGCCTGCCGGGCTGGCTGGCGCAGGTGCCGACGGGGGTTCATCCGCGCGACTGGGCGCTGCGCGACCTGGAGCCGATCCCGGTGCCGGGCCAGGCTGGCGACTTCATCCTGTGGCACCAGGCCCTGCCCCATTGCGCCACGCCCAATCGCGGCCGGCTGCCGCGCATGGTGCAATACCTGACCTACCTGCCCGACACCATCGACCATCAAGCACAGTGGATCTGACCATGAACGACACGACGAACAAGGAGCGAGCCGACGCCGGCATGAACGAGCTTGCGCGCCTGCGCGCGATTGCCCGCGCCATCCTGGCCACCGGTACCGACCTGCACGCGGCCATCGGGCCGGTCCAGGACCTGCGCCGGCTCGCCGAACGCCTGTCCACCATGGAGAGATCGGAGCAACCCAATATCTGCGACGGCGAGAGCTGGCTGCCGTCCGGACTGGCGGTGTCGCCGCTCTCGGCCGCCCAGTGCGCGCACGAAGTGTTGCGCAGCGCCGCCTTCATCCAGGGCGCGTCGCGGGCCATGGAACAGGCGGCAAGGCGCTGCGAGGGCCGTCCGGTGCGGGTGCTGTACGCCGGCTGCGGACCGTTCGCTTTCCTGCTGCTTCCCCTGCTGGCGCTGTGGCCGACGGAGCGGGCGACGTTCACCATGCTCGACATCCATGCCGACGCGCTGGCGCCGGCGCGCAGGCTGGTGGCGGCCCTTGGCCTGGATGCGGGCGTGACGTCCTGGATCCAGGCCGACGCCGCGACGATCCTGCTCGACCCGGCCGCCCTGCCGGACGTGATCGTCAGCGAGACCATGAGCGCGGCCTTGAAGCGCGAACCGCAGGTGGCGATCGCCCGCAACCTGCTTGCCCAGGCCCCGGGCGCATTGATGGTGCCGGCCTCGGTGCGGGTCGACTGCGCGCTGAGCGAACGCCCGGACGCGACCACCGCCTGGCGCGATACCGTCCGCCTGGGGCAGGTGTTCGCGCTGGACGCGGCCGCGGCGACGGCCTGGGACGCCGAAGTGGACGGCGCGCTGCCCGCGGCCACGTTCACCATTCCGGCCGACATCGCGCCGCACACTACGCTGCGCCTGCTCACGGACATCACGGTCTTCGACGGCATTGGCCTGACCGAGGGCGACTGCAGCCTGAACACACCGCGCTACCTGCCGGGCAAGCCGCTGTTCGCCGCCGGCCAGAAGCTGCGCTTCCACTACCGCCTGGGCGCCGACCCGGGCCTCGACTACGCCGTGCTGCCGGGCTGACGGCGCCGATGTGCGGTAGCCGGCACTGTCATTCGGCGGAAATGGCGACCGGCCTGCGCGCCGGCAGCCTTACCTGCGCCACCAGGCCGCCTTCGGGATGGTTGCGCAATTCCAGCCGGCCTCCGTGCGCCTCGACGATGCCGCGTGCGATGCCCAGGCCCAGGCCCATGCCGCCATCGTTGCTGTCGCGCCCATGGGCCAGCCGCACATAGGGATCGAACAGGCTGGCCAGCGCATCTTCGGGCACCCCAGGGCCGTGGTCGCGCACCTCGACCACCACACTGTCCGCTTCCTGGCGCACCGCGATCCCCGCGCGGGCGCCGTAGTACAGGGCATTGTCGAGCAGGTTGCCCAGCGCGCGCTTGAGCGCCAGCGGCTTGCCGCGCACCGTGATGCCGGACGGCTGGTAGCCCACCTCGTGGCCGGCCAGCTGCGCGCTCTTGACCATCCGCCCCAGCAGCGCGTCGAGCCGAATATCGGCCGGATTCTCGTGGATGTCGCTGTCCTTCACGCACTGCAGCGCGCCCTTGACCATCATGTCCAGTTCATCCAGGTCTTCCTCGAAATCGTTGCGCAAGGCGTCGTCGTCGAGCAGTTCGGCGCGCAACTTGAGGCGCGTGATCGGCGTGCGCAGGTCGTGCGAGATCGAGATGAACAGGCGCTCGCGGTCCTCGATGTAGCGGGCAATGCGCTCGCGCATGGCGCCGAAGGCGCGCGCCGTGTTGACGAACTCGCGGCTGCCGGTTTCGGGCAAAGGCGGTGTGGCGTCGTCGTGGCCCTGGCCGACAGCGGCGGCGGCGTCGGATAGCGCCGCCAGCGGCCGTGTGATCGAGCGCACCACCAGCAGGCAAAGCAGCAGCACCACGGCCAGCGACAGCGCCTGCGGCATCAACCGGTCCCAGCTGAACGGGTCGCTGCCGCTCAGGAAGTAGGGGTTGGGCATCAGCGCCGCCATGTACAGCCAGTTGCCCGGTTCGATCTCGGTCTGGATCACCAGGATCGGCGCCGGATCGGGCTGCAGCAGCAGCACGTGCTGGACCCAGGCGTTGGGCAGGTCTTCCAGGCGCACGTCGTGCTCGGCCACCACCAGCCGGTCGGGCCAGGCGAAGGCAAGCCGGAAGCCCGGCGAATTCGGCAGGTCGGCCTTGAGCGTGGCGGCAACCACGTCGAGCGCCTTGTCGGCCAGTGGATGCGGCGCGATCCGCTCGACCGGCACGTAGGCGTGGTTCAGGTTGACGAAGAAGCGCGTGCCGCCCATCTCGCGCAGCTGCTGGATGATGAGCGCACGATAGGCCGGCGGCAGGCTGCGAAAGAAGCGGATCGCGCCGGCCGCGCTGTGCGCCACATACTTGGAGGCCGACTGCGTCTCCACCTGCGACTTGTAGCGCAGCTGGCTGGCCCAGATCGCGCTGGCCGCGATCTGCGTGACGAGCAGGCCCGCCGCCATCACCAGCATCAGGCGTCCCAGCAGCGAGGCCGGCACCAGGCGCCGCAGAAGCCCGTCAGACACTGGACACGCTGACGTCGGCCGAGAACACGTAGCCGGCGCCGCGCACGGTCTTGATCAGCGCCGGCTGCTTGCCGTCGTCGTTCAGGCGCAGCCGCAGGCGGCTGACCTGGACGTCGAGCGAGCGGTCGGTCGGCCCGACGTCGCGCCCGCGCGTCTCTTCGCAGAGCAGGCCGCGATCCAGGACGATGCCGGGGTGCTCGACGAAATACTTCAGCAGCTGGAAATCGAGCCCGGTCAGCGCCACCTGGGCGCCGTCGGGATCGAGCACCTTGCGCTCGGTGAGGTCGAGCGTGAAGCCCACGAAGCGGTAGAAGCGCGCGGCCGGCGTATCTTGCGCCGAGCGGCGCAGGATCGCCTTGATGCGGGCCAGCAGCTCGCGCGGGCTGTAGGGCTTGGCGATGTAGTCGTCTGCGCCCAGCTCCAGGCCGACGATGCGGTCGGTCTCGTCCGAGCTGGCGGTGAGCATGATGATCGGCACATTGGAGCGCTGGCGCACCTGGCGGCACAGCATGAAGCCGTCGGTATCGGGCAGCATCACGTCCAGGATCACCAGGCACAGGCCGTCGGCCTGGGCGGCCAGCGCGGCCAGGAAGCTCTCGCCGTCATGCGACAGGATCACCTCGTACTGGTTCTTTTCCAGGTAGGTCTTGAGCAGTTCCCGGGTCTTCTGGTCATCGTCCACGATCAGTATCTTGCGCACCTGCCACTCCAAGAGGTTTGAGATTGAATAGCCGGAACAGCGCGCCGAGGCGGCGCTGGGCCTGGGACGGCGGCACGCGGTCGTCCAGGAAGAAGCGGTGCACCTCGGCGATGATGGCGTCGCGGCTGGCTTCGTCGAGCGCCATGCGGTGCACCAGGCTGGGCGCCTGGACAGCGGCGCCGCGCGCGAACACGGTCCACGACTGGCGCGCGCAGCTGTCCATGGCGGCGGGATCGGCATCGCGCCGCACCGGCACACCGCCCTTGAGCGCATTGAAGCCGGCCTGCACGCTTGGGGCCACCATCAGCCGCGCCATCTTTTCCTGGGCCGCCATCTGGCGGTAGTCGCCCGCGAACATGGCCAGCGTGTCGACGCTGTACAGGTGATAACCGGCGGTGTCAGGCGCCGCAGCGCAGCCGAAGTCGCGGTCGGGCAGCGCCTTGAACTCGGCCAGCTCGGCCTTGGCCCAGTCGCCCATGATCATCATGCCGGCCTGGCCGCGCGCGAAGCGGCGCACCACCTCGGGCCAGGGACGCTCGTCGATCTCGTCCTGCAGCCAGCCCTTGATGGTGCGCAGGCGCAGCAAGGCCTCGTGGGTGCGGCGGTCCGCCGCCGCGGCCGGGCTGCGCTGCACGAACAGTTCGCGGTAGAAGGCCGGCCCGCTCTCGGCCAGCACCAGGTTCTCGAACAGGGCCGCCACCTGCCAGGCCTCGCTGCTCTGGGCCAGCGGCGCCACGCCGGCCGCGCGCAGGCGCCGCGCCACGTCCTCGAACTGGCTCCACGTCACAGGCGGGGTCAGGCCGAGGCGGGCGAACAGCGGGCGGTTGTAGTACAGCGTATTGACACGATGGATGCCGAGCGGCGCCGCCACCACGTGGCGGCGGTGGACGACGAGCTGCTGGATGGTCGGGAACAGGAAGCCGGCCCAATCGCCAGAATCGGCGACCTTGTCGAGTTCGAGCAACAGGCCCAGGTCGGCCCATTCGGCGATCGACGGGCCGATCAGCTGGGTCACTTCAGGCGCGTCGCCGGCCAGCACCCTGCCCTTGAGGACCTTGCCGGCGCCAAGGCCGGCGCCACCGGGGATGGCGGCGTCCTGCCAGGCGATGCCTTCGTCGGCGAGCCGGGTCGCCAGCAGGTCGGCGGCCTTGCGTTCGCTGGTCGAGGTCCACCAGTGCAGCACTTGCAGGCCAGGGCCGGGGGTGGCGACAGAAGGCGCGGCGGCGCAGGTGCAGGCCAGGGCCAACGCCCATCTCATGACACCAGGCCAGGCCACATTCTTCATCGACGCCATCACCCACGATCCCGCTGAAAGCACCGATTATAACAAGGGCATCAGTGCCGTTCGATACTGGCGACGTGGCCCATCCTGCCGTTGCGATCGAAGGCGGCGGCGCGGATCGTGCCACGCGCCGCGATCGGGCCGTTCACGACCGGGCTGCCCGCATTGGGGATGCTGCCATCGACCGTGTAACGCAGCACCATCCCGGGCAGGACATGGTTCACCTTCACCTGCCCGCCCTCCTCGATCATCCCCGGCGGCGCGATGCGGTAGGCCACCTTCGAGCCGTCCAGGTCGAGACGCGGCAGCACGCGCTGGCCGAGGGCGTTGACGAATCCGGTCCAGGCGGCGCGGTGCAAGACGTCTGCCTTGGCCGGATCGTTCTCGCGGGCCCAGGCCGGATCCGCCGCCCAGCCGCGCTCGGCCACCGCCACCAGGCGCGGCATCACCAGGTAGTCGATGCGCGCCGGGTCGAGCACGGTCTCGACGAACAGATTGGCCTGCAGGCCGCGCACGCGGCGCTTGCCGTAGTCGGTCAGGCGGTCCTTGCCGATGCGCGCTGCCTCGGGCGCGTTCTTGTTGATGTCGAGCGGGATGAAGTCGTGGACGGTGTCCAGTTCAACGTACGCGCCCCAGTTCACGCCATGTTCATCCGGATTGGCGTTGTGGGCCATGTCCATATACATGCGCGTTACCGGCGTCAGCACGATGTCGTAGCCGGCATTGGCCAGGCGGTAGGCCAGGTCTTCGTTGCCGACCGTGTTGTTCCACACATAGGCCGAGAAGCCCCGTTCCGGGAAGCGCGGGTTCGGGATCAGCTTGGGCCTGCCGTCGAGCATCGTCTGGCGCGCGGCCAGCTCTTCCCAGCCCGACATGAACACGCCATGCTTGCGCAGGATGCCATCGACACGGTCGTAGAAATAATCCCACAGGTCGACCACGGTTTCCAGATTGTGCTTCTTCATCATGGCGGCGCTGACTGGCGATTTTTCCCAGGCGCCGTGGGCCAGCTCGTCGCCGCCCATGTGGATGGTCGACAGCGGCACGCCGGCCTCGCGGTGCAGCTTGACCACCTCGTCCACCACGTGTTCGATGAAGGTGTAGCTCGACTCATGGCCCGGGTTGATCACGTTGTCGCCAAACAGCTGCGGCGATTTGTATACCGAGCGGTCTTCGAGGTCGTTGAGCAGATACTTCGCGTAGTCCGGGTCGCCTGCCGCCTTCAGGCGGTGGTAGCGCGATTCCATCGCCTGCACGGCGGCGCGCGCGTGGCCCGGCATCTCGATCTCGGGGATCACCTCGATGTGACGCGCCTGTGCATAGCGCAGGATTTCCTTGTACTCGTCGCGGGTGAAGTAACCGCTGCCGCTGGGGTCCTTCGGGTCGGGTCCGGAGCCATAGGCCGGCTGCAGGCGCACGCCGGGCTTGGCGGCATGGCCGCGCACGGCGCCGATGTCGGTCAGCTCGGGCAGACCGGCGATCTCGAGGCGCCAGCCTTCGTCGTCGGTCAGGTGGAAGTGGAATTTGTTCAGCTTGAAGCGCGCCATCAGGTCGAGCCACTTGAACACGGTGTCCTTGCCATGGAAGTTACGCGACACGTCCAGCATGAAGCCACGGTAGCCAAAACGCGGGGCGTCGACGATGGTCAATTCGGGCAGCGCCGGCGACTTCGTTCCCGGCAGCGGCATCAGGTCGCGCAGCGACTGCAGGCCGTGGGCGACGCCGGCCGCGCTGTTGCCGACGATGGCGATGCCGCCATTGGCCGCGATCGTCAGGCGGTAGGCTTCGGGCGAGGTCTGGCCGGGCACGCTGCCTACGGAAAGGCGCAGCGCGGGGCCGCCATTTGCCGGCAAGTCGGCCGGGAACAAGGAGCGCGCCAGCGCCGCCTCAATGGCCAGGTTCGATGACGCCTCCACCTTCGGCTTGCCCTTGAGCGCAAGCGCGCCCTTCCCGGCGTCCAGCTGCAATGGCGTCGGCAAGACTTTCGGCACCGCAGACGCGGGCAGTAACGCGGCGCGCGCATTACGCTCGTACGTATCCTGCGGCGTCACCAGCGAGTGCGGGCTGTCCTTCACGCCGGCTTGCGGTGGCTGCGCCAACGGCACGACGCTGTAGGCCAGCGCGACGCCGGTATCGGGCGCGGCGTCATACACCAGGTAGGGGCCCGACGGCGCTTTCGACGAGGTGTAGACCGAATCCGAATGCTGGTAGTCGAAGGCGATCGTCTGTCCCGGCGCCAGGCCCTTGAAGCCGGGGCCGGGATACAGGCGGAACAGGCCGCCGGCGATCTGCTCGAGCAGGATCCCGCCCGATTGCACGCCTTTCGGCATGCGGTCGATCGCATTGAAGTACAGCGACCAGCCCTTGGCCGGCAGGGCCTGGGTGTCGCGGTTGGTCAGCGTGAAGCGCGCCGGCGACGTCCCCTTCGGCAGCCGGGCGCCCGCCACGGGGCGCCGCAGCTCCCACTGCAGGTGCAGTTTCGCGCCGCTCGCCACGGCGCCGGCGGATGTCGCCGCAGTCTGCGCCTCTTGCGCTGTCGCCGGCAACGCGAAGGCCATCATGGCCGCCATCAGGGTCGACGCCACGGCGCCGCCAACCATCTTTGTCTTGCCCAAGAGTGTCTCCTTATTGCGCAGATGCGCGCTCGTCCATATCATTTTTGCCCTGGTCGGCCTTGCTCGACCCTGTTCTGCAGCCTTACGGCGCCATCGCTCGGCGCCAGGCTGCCGTTCAATACCTGCGAGGTCACGCTCCACAGTTCGCCTTCCATGCTCGGCTGGCCGCGATTGAGCACCTGGGCGTTGACCCGAATCGTCGAGGCACAGCGCTTGCGCCATTCGGCCATCTGCTTGGCCACCGGGTCGCGTACCGCGATCAGGTGGTGCGACAGGGTGAAGAAGCCGGTGAGGCGATTGGTGTACAGGTCGGCGAATTCCTGCGACCCCACCCAGGCCATGAATCTGTAGGCGTCTTCCTTGTTCTTCGAATTGCGGTTCACGCCCAGCCCCAGGTCCATATGGTCCGAGATGTGGCAGGCGGCGCGATCGCTGGGCAGCGGCGGCGGGAACACGCCCAGCGCCAGGCCCGGTGTGCGGCCAAAGTGCGCGATGTCCCACGAACCGGCCGGATAGATTGCCGCGCCGCCCGATGCGAACCTGGCCTGGCTGGCCGCATAGGTCTGTTTTGCCGCGCCCGCCGGCAGGTAGCGCCCCAGGCGCGCCGTGAAATCGAGCGCGTCGATGAAGGGCTGGTCGGTGAGCTTCGCGCGCCCGGCGATCAGGGCCTTGCGCCCCTCTTCGCCGCGCCAGAAATTCGGGCCGATATTCGTGTAGACGATCTGGCTCGATTCCCACTGTTCGGCCGTGCCCAGCGCCAGCGGCGTCACCCCCGCCTTTTTCAGGACGTCGAGCACGCGGAAGAAGTCGTCCACCGTGCGCGGCGGCTGCAGGTCGTGGCGCCGGAAGATGTCCTTGTTGTAGAAGAAGCCGTGGATGACGGAGGCCACCGGCATGCAGAAGGTGTCCTTGCCATCGTCGGTCTGCCAGGCCACCAGGCTCGATCGGTCGAAATTCTGCAGGCCCGGCTTGCCGTCCAGGCGCTCGAGGTGGCCGCCCTGGTACAGCGCCAGCGACACGTCGAACGGCCGGCATGCGATCAGGTCCCCCGCCGTGCCCCTGGTCAGGCGCGCGCCCAGCGCGGCGTCGTAGCCGGTCGGCGCGCTTGGCGCGAACTTCACCGTGACGTCGGGATGGTGGCGCGCGAAGGCCGGCAGCAAGACGTTTTCCCACAAGGCCTTGTCGTCCACGCGCCAGCTCTCGATCACGAGGGTGCCGGCAGTGGCCGGCAATGCAGCCGCCGCCAGCAGCGCGCCGAGCATGCCGTTCAGGAGTCGCCTCACCCGTGCTGCCCTGCCGCGCCGCGCTTGGCCTTGGGCTCCGCGAACAAGCGCTCGATCTCTTCCAGCGACTTGCCGCGGGTCTCGGGCAGGAAGAAGGTGGCGGTGATGAAGTAGATGGCGGTGCAGGCACCCCAGAACAGGAACATCATGTGGTAGCCGAAGTGGCCGACGATGGGCAGGAAGGCGCCGGCGATCAGCGTGCCCGTGCCCTGGTTGATCAGCAGCGCCACACCCATGCCCACCGAACGGATCCGGGTCGGCATCAGCTCGGACAGGGCCAGCCACACGCACACGCCGGGGCCGATCGAGAACGAGGCGATGAAGAAGGCGATGAACAGGGCCGCCAGCTGGCCGCTGCGTTCGTCCGGCGTGGGGCCGACGGTGGCGCGCACGATCTCCAGGGGCACGCCGGCAGGCAGCCCCTTCGGCGGCTGCACCGATACCCGCTGGGCCATGTACACCCGGCGCGCGGCGTCGAGCGTGGCGCGCGCTTCGGCCGGCAGGCCGGCGATCATCTGCTGGGCCGCGTCCAGCGCCGCCGGGTCGCCGCGGCCGCTCCAGGCGGCGCGGGCGCCGTCGAGCAAGGCGCGCTGGGCTGGCGGCAAGGTCGCCGCCAGCGCCACCTCGCGCGCCAGCACCGCCTGGGCTTCGGCGGTCGGCGTATAGGCTTCGGCCACCTGCTGCGCCTCGCCATACTGATACAGGATCGTCAGCTGCACCGGGCCGGCGGCATTGCCCAGCTTGGCGTCGACCAGGTTGAGGTCGAGCGCATTATCACGTACCAGCGCCGCCACCTCGGCGTGCACGTCGACCCGCTCCGACTCGAAGCGATGGAACAGCAGCGCCAGCAGGCATAGCGAGACCATGATGCCGGCGGTGCCGATCTTGAGCAGGAAGACGCGCCCCTTGCGCTCGACCAGCACGATGGCGCCGACCGTCATCACCATGTTCAGGATCTTGATCGCCGTGCCATGGCTGGCCGCGCTCACCGGATCGAGGCCGGCATGCTGCAGGATGGTCGACATGAACTGCAGCAGCGAGTTGATGCCGGTCGCCTGGTTGCAGCCCAGGATCACGCAGGCCAGCACGAACGGCAGCACATAGCGCCGCTCGGTCAACATCTCGGCCAGGGCGGCGCCGCGCGAGAGCTTGGGGCGCGCGCGTTCTTCGGCCAGCGAGGCCTGGATCTCGTCGACCTCGAACGCGCAGGCGCTGGCCGGACGCAAGCGCCCCAGCACGGCGCGCGCCTGCTCGGTGCGGCCCTTGCGCATTAGCCAGCGCGGCGATTCGGACACGAACAGGCAGCCGAGCAGGAACAGCGCGCCCGGATACACCACCGCCATGAACATGCTGCGCCAGGCGTGGTCGGCGGCCGCGGTCGCGGCGACGGCGTCGCTGCCGGCGGCCTGGATCGCCAGTTCGGCATTGCCCAGGTAATGGTTGCCGATGAAGGCGGCCAGCACGATGCCGGCCGTGAGGGCAAACTGGAATAGTGCAAGTCCGCGGCCGCGCCGGTCGGCCGGCAGGCATTCGGCCAGGTACAGCGGCACCACGACCGCGATCACGCCGCCGGAGAGGCCCTGCAGCAGGCGCCCGAGCAGCAGCGGCACGAAGGATTGCGACAGGTAGATCACCGTGACGCTGCCGACAAACAGCAGCGCGCTCACCACCAGCATCGGCTTGCGGCCGAGCCAGTCTGCCAGCATGCCGGCCACCACCGAGCCGAGGATCGAGCCGGCCATCACGGCCGCCACCACCAGCGACAGCTGGCCCTCGGTCAGGCTGGTGGCCCGGTGCAGGTAGGGCAAGGCTGGATCGATGATCCCGATGTCGATCCCGTACAGCAGCCCGCCAAGGCCGCAGATCGCCGTCAGGAAGAACAGGTGCATGCGTTGCTTGTTTTCGTTGGCCATTCCTTGCCTTCGCCTTGATCTATGCTTCGTGTTCCAGGACCGCAGCCGCGCGGTCTACGGCGCGCGGCTGCTTGATAACTATACATCTACTTCACACGACGGCTTTCCATTACCAGGACGTGCCTACCCGCAGTCCAAACATGCGCGGATCGTTGTAGGACGCCAGTGTGAAGCGCTCGTCCGGGCCGCCGATGCCGGCCCAGGTCTTGGCGCGCTTGTCGAAGGCGTTGCGCACGTACAGCTCCGCATACCAGGGGTAGCGGTCGCCGTCCGGACCGTTCAGGCGCAGCGAACCGTCCACCTGGGCATAGGCGCCCTGCACGCTCGACAGGTGGGCTTCGTCGAGGTTGCGCAGGTTGAAGAACATCTTGTCCTGCCAGCGCGCCTGGACCCACGGCGTCAGCATCCAGCCATTACTGAAGTGGAAGTCCTGCGAGAAGGAGAGGTTCATCGTGCGCGGCGGCGAGTACGGCAGGCGGTTGCCCACCACATTGTATGGACGCAGCTGGGACAGGGAGGTATCCGGACCGGAGTAATAATCCGGGCATGGCGTGATGCCCTGGGCCAGGCGCGAGCCGCAACCCAGGTCGTCGCTGAAGGTGTGGTAGTCGGCCACCTTGGCCGAAAGGAGCGAGGCCGAATAGGTGAGCCGCGCATCTCGCCATGGGCGGTACTGGCCTTCGAGTTCGAGCCCCTTGATGTTGGCGCGACCGATATTGCGGGTCGACCACCAGCTGATCACCGCATTGCAGCCCGGATCGTCTGCGGCGCAGGGACGCTTGTTCTGGCCGACCGTGTGCTGGCCCGTCATCTGCATGTCCTTGTAACGGCTGTAGAACAGGGTGGCCGACAGGGTCAGGCGGTCGTCCAGCATCTTGCCCTTGTAGCCGAACTCCAGGTTGGTGACGGTCTCTGGGCTGTACGGCAGGAAGGAGTACTGCGGGCCGCTCGGGCCGGTGGCGCAGTCATACGGCACACCGTTCGGGTCCAGCATATTGCCGCACAGGTTGAAGCGGTCGTTGAAGCCGCCCGCCTTGTAGCCGGTCGACAGCGAGGTGTAGAACATATTGCGCGCATCGACCTGCCAGGTCAGGCCCAGGCGGCCGGTGGTCTTGCGCCAGGCGTCCTTGTGGTTGCTGATCGAGGCCGCGGCCGGGAAGGCGCCGCTGCCGTAATAGGCGCCCATGCCCGGTAACAGCATGCTCGAATCGATGCCCTGCCAGCCCGGCGTGCCAGGGGCGCCGGGCGTGTACAGGCCATTGAAGTAGTCGGCGCCATAGGCTTCCCAGAACTGTCCGTTGGCGTCCTCGCGCTCGTCGCGGCTGGTGCGCACACCGGCGGTAAAGGTCCATTTTGGGATGAATTCCCAGTCGGCCTGGGCGAAGACGGCCTTCGATTCCGAGATGCGGTGCGGCTGGTGGTAGAAGTTCGCGGTCGGGTAGCCATTGGGGCCGCCGCCACGGAAGTCCTGGCCGTAGTCGAGCGTGTTCTTCTCCTTCATGTAGAACAGGCCGGCCACGTAGCGCAGCTTGCCGAAGTTCTGGCGCAGCTGCAGCTCGTGCACGTCGGACGCGAACTTCGAGTTCAGCGTGTACGTTCCGTTGTCATACACCGGCCAGCGGTCGCCGATGCTGGTGGCGGTGGCGTCCACGTCGGCCTCGATCGGATGGTAGCCGCCGTCGCTGTCCTGCTGCTGGAAGCGGCGCTGGATCGCGTGCGCATAGCTGTACTCCACGTCGGTCTGCGCATTGACGTTCCACACCAGGTTCGAGCGCGCGGTGCGGATCGACATATCGGTGATGCCCGGGATGTTGATCGCCACGCTGTATTTGCCGCCCGTGCAGGCATACGCCGTGCCGGCGGCCTGGTCGCAATCCTTCATGGCGATGTCGCCCGCATCGTTGTTCTGGTAGTTCTCGAACGCCACCAGCCATTGCAAGTTGTTCGTCACCTTCCACAGGCCCGAGATGCGCGCCGCCCACTGGTCGCGGTTGGTGTAGTAGTCGCCTTTGCCCACGTCGCGGTTCAGGCGCTGGTCGGTATCGGGAATGCCGTCGGCGTAGAAGCCCTTCGAGGGCATGTTCACATCGTAGTCGTCGCGCCGCTGGTCGATCCAGCCATCGCGCTTGACGCCGCTGGCGGTGAGGCGCAGCGCGAAGCGGTCGTTGACCGGCAGGTTCTGGACCACCGAGAGCTGGCGCTGGTTGTAGTTGCCGACGTCCAGCATCACACTGCCCTCCTTGCTGCCGATGACCGGCTTGTTGGGGATGATGTTGATGCTGCCGCCAGTGGAATTGCGGCCGAACAGCGTGCCTTGCGGGCCGCGCAGCACTTCCAGGCGATCCAGGTCGAACAGCAGCGCCAGTGCGCCTTGCGGCCGCGGCGAATAGATGCCGGCGACGTGCAGGCCGACAGCCGGATTGCCGATCTCGGTGAAGTCCGAATTGGAAACGCCGCGGATCGCGATCTGCACGCCCGAGCTGCCGTCGACCGCGCCGCCCAGCTGCAGGTTCGGGATGTCGCCGGTCAGCGCCTTGATATTGACCACACCCTTGCGGGTCAACTCTTCCTGGGTCACGGCGGACACCGCGACCGGGGTCTTCAGAAGCGAAGTGCTGTAGCGGGTGGCGGTGACCATCACTTCCTGGATGGAGTCGGGGGCTGGCGGCGGGACTTGCGCCGCCGCCTCCTGCGCCGAAGTGGGCGCGGTCAGCAGCGCCAGGGCGCCTGCGACAGCGGAACTGATCAAGGTCTTCCTGCGGTTCGATTCAAGCATGCTGTTTTCCTTTTGGTAGCGTGACGGTCATGCCGTCATCTCGAGTGATCCCACCTGGCTGTGTGCTGCTGTCGTTTCCACTTTCTTCGTTGCATGTTTTGACAGTAGCACCGTTGCCAAGGCAGGCCAAACGAGGCCACCGGATGCGCCGGAATACTCATAAGCATCTGATTTATATGGGTTTTCCCCTTGGACGATCATCCAGCGCTTACACTTCTTTACGTTGCGCGGGATTTTTCGCCGGGAAATCCCTGAGGCATGGGATTTCAAGCGAGACAAGTATTCAAAACCTTACAATTCATTACAGAGCGCTGTGCCGCAATTGCAACAAGGCGCTCAGAGCTTGACGTAGATGCCGCGCCGGTCCATCGCATACGCCACGATCCAGCAGGCCAGCATATAACCCAGCGCGAACAGCAAGGACGCCAGGACCGGCTCGCTCCAGGGCAGGATCGCCTCCTGGTACAGCCACTGATACAGCGACATGCCACCCACCCGCAGGCGCACCAGCGCCACCACGCCCAGCGTCGACAGCATGTAGATGAACAGCGTGTTCTTGCCGAAGACGTCGAAGAAGTACGTCCCGGCGCGCAGCCCTCGCATGTCGATCGCCCACACCAGCACGGCCAGCAGCGACAGGCTCCAGCCAACGCTGACCACGACGTAGGAGCTGGTCCACAGCTTCTTGTTGATCGGGAGGACGGCATCCCATCCGTGGGCGACCAGGATGCAGGCGGCGCCCGCAGCGAGCAGCGTCGCCACCGTGCGCAGGCCGCGGCCATTGCGCCCGATCCAGGCGACGGCAAGGTAGCCGCCAAGGACGTTGACGACGGCCGGCAAGGTGCTCAGGATGCCTTCCGGGTCGAAGGGCATGCCATCGCCCGTGTACATGTGCGAGGCGCCCAGCACGGCCAGGTCGAGCGTGCGCACGGCGTTGCCGGCCAGGGTGTAGTCACCGAACTGCCACAGCACCCACCAGTAGCCGAGCAGCAGGACCGCGCCGACAGCCAGCGCGCCGCGCACGCCGCCGTAGCGCACGATCAGGGCCGCGACCAGGTAGCACAGGCCGATGCGCTGCAGGACGCCCATGACGCGCACGTCATCGAAGGGGATGAAGACGCCGTCGGACGTGAAGAACGGGAACCAGTACAGCAGGAAGCCGCACAGGAAGATCAGGGCCCCGCGCCGGAATACCGTGCGCAGGAAGGATGCATCGTCCATGGCCGCCAGCTTCTTCATGCTCAGGGCGAGCGCACAGCCCACCACGAACAGGAAGGACGGGAACACGAGATCGGTCAGCGTGTAGCCGTGCCATGGCGCGTGCACCAGCGGCGCATACTGCGCACCCCAGCTGCCGGGCGTGTTCACGACGATCATCAGGGCGAGGGTCAGGCCGCGCAGGACGTCGATCGAAAGATTGCGGGAAGGGTTAGAAGGTGGCATCTCGGGGTTTCCGGGTGACGTGACGGTTTCGACCGTAACACGCGGAAACACCAAGCTGCAATGGCTTCGGTAATGCCGCCTGGATTTCGCAAGTCATTGATTTCAAACGACTCGCGAACCAGGACGACGCTGACGGGCTTACACTTCTTTACAGAGGGCTGCGCTGGCCCTATCCCTCTTCGCGCTCGCCGAAATCGGCCAGCAAACCATCGCGCAGCGCGACGAAGGCGGCGTCACGGCGCTGGCGCGGATGCGCAAGCGGCACGTCCTGGATACGGCGCACCCGGCCCGGGCGCGCCTCGAGCACCACGACGCGGTCGGCGAGATACACCGCCTCTTCGATATCGTGGGTCACCATCAGCATCGTGATGCCCTCTTCCTGCCACAGGCGGCGCAATTCCTTTTGCATGTGAAGGCGCGTGAGGGCGTCGAGCGCGCCGAGGGGTTCGTCGAGCAGCAGCACGTCGGGCCGTCCAACCAGGGCGCGGGCGATCGCGGCGCGCTGCGACATGCCGCCCGAGAGCTGGTGCGGATAGGCGCCGGCAAAACCGTCCAGGCCCACGCGCGCGATCTCGGCCGCCACCCGGCTGCGGCGCTCGGCGGCGGGAACATCGGTATTGGTGAAGGCCATCGCCACGTTCTGCTCCACCGTCAGCCACGGGAACAGGCGGTGATCCTGGAAGATCAGCCCCCGTTCCAGCGTCGGCCCCTCGATCGGGACATCGTCGTGCAGCAGCGCGCCCTGGTAGTCGGGATCGAGCCCGGCCAGCAGGCGCAGCAGGGTCGACTTGCCGCAGCCGGAGCCGCCAACGATGGCGACGAACTCGCCCGGTTCGACCGTCAACGAGATATCGTCCAGCACCAGCAGCGATTCGCCTTTCAGCGGAAACGACTTGCTGACATGTTCGATGCGCAGGCCGGCGCCGCGCCGCGGCGCTTGCGCCAGCGGACTGCGAGTATCAGGCAAGGTGGCGAGCATCATGGTCTTTCTCCTTGTTTCAATTGATAGAACAGCCAGGCCGCAAGCCACGGCAGGGTCCAAAGCAGGAATACATTGCGCAGGCCGACCAGGTCGCCCAGCCGGCCGGCGGCCAGCGCACCGAGCGTGCCGGCGGCCATGCCGAACAGGGTCAGGTGGGCCGATACCCGCGCCTTGTCGACCGGCGCATGGGCGATGCGGCTGGTATTGACCAGGGCGTTTACGCCCAGCCCAAGGCCCAGCAGGACCGATGCGACCAGATAAGCCGGGGTCGTCGGATACAGTCCAAGCAAGAGCAAGGCCGCAATGATGGCCAGGTGCGCGGCGCCATAGATGCGGTCGCGGTGGCGGCTGCCCAGCACAGCATTGCCCATGCCAAGCAGCACCGCGACGAAGCTGACGCCCTGCACCGCCATCAGCCAGACCGCGTGATCCTGCGGCCAGTGCAGCACCTGGATCGCGAGCAGGATCGAGAACACGCCCACGCTGGAAGCGGTAAAGCTGGCCAGCACCTCGAACAGATAGGTGGTGCGCACGACCGGCAGGCGCAGGAGCTCGCGCCAGCCCGACGCATCGGCGCCCTTGCCCTGGGCGCGATGGCCGGTATGGTCCGGAAGCACCTGCCAGCCCAGCAGCGCCAGGATGGCGAACATCGCCGCAGACACATAGAAGCCTCCCGTCAGCCCAAGGTGCGCGATGACGTAGTTACCCGTCAGCGGACCGGCGAACTGGATGCCGAGCATGAGGGTGCCCTTGTACCAGCCGGCCTTGCCCTGCCCCAGCTCCGGCAGGCGCACCAGGAACACGGTGCTCATCGCCACGATGCGCAGCGCGATGCACAGGCCGACCAGGAACATCAGCACGGCCACCCACTGCCAGCCGGGCAGCCAGGGCAGGATGCAGAACAGGCCGGACAAGGTCAGGCTGATGGCGGCGTACAGGAATTTGGGGTTGCCGCGCGCGAGGATGCGCCCGGCCGGCAAGGTGCCGATCGCCATGGCGGCCGTCTCGGCGCTGCTGATCAGGGCCAGCTGGAAGTTGGTGACACCCAGGTGCAGGCCGAACATCGTGGCCAGCACCTTGTTCATCCCGATCGTCATCCCGGACAGCATGGTCAGGCCGATGAAGCCGACCAGGAAGCGACGCAACTCCTGCGGCGCGAACAGCGACGCGCTGACCGGACCGGCGCCGCTCGTCAGGTCGCTCATCAGGCCGACCTTCCGCGCACCAGCAGGCGCGCCGCGCGGGTGAACAGCAGGTTCAGCACCAGTGCCAGCAGCGAGATCACCAGCACCGACAGCAGCACCACGTCCATGCGGCCGGTCTGCTCGCTGGCGAGCAGCAGCGAACCGATGCCCGGCGCCGCGGCGAACAGCAGCTCGCCGCCCAGGCAGGCCAGCCAGGCGAACACCTGGGCGTGGGTCACGCCGGTGATGATGGCCGGCAGCGCGGCCGGCAGCAGCACGCGCCGGAAGGTCTGGGCGCGGGTGAGCGTCAGCATGGCGCCGACCTCGCGGTAGCGCAGGTCCACCTGGCGCATGCCCTCGAAGGTATTGAGCACCGTCGGATAGAAGGCCGCGATCCCGATGATCAGCAGCTTGGCGAATTCGCCGCTGCCGGCCCACAGGGCGATCAGCGGCACGAGGCCCAGCAGCGGCACCTGGCGGATGGTGTGGTACAGCGGCCCGACCAGGCGCTCGGCGACGCGCGACTGCGCCATCAGGGTGCCGGTCGCGATGCCGAGCAGCGCGCCGCACACCAGCCCCGTCAGGGCGCGCTCCAGGCTGGCCCCCACGTGCAGCGCCAGCGTGCCGTCGGCCAGCAGCTCCTGCAATCCGGTCCACAGCTGTTCGAGCGGCACGAACACATAGGCGGCGCTGGCGCCGCGGCCGGACGCCCACTGCCAGGCCAGCAGCAGGATCGCCGGCAGCACGAGGGGCCGCAGCGCGGCGCCGGCGGCTTGCCATATCGGTTTCATCGTCAATTTCCCTTCAACGGCGCTGCCAGCGCATCAACCAGGCCTCGAGCAGGCGGAAGCCCCGGTCCAGCACCAGCCCGACCAGGCCGGTCAGCACGACACCGACCATCACCACATCGAGCCGGAACATCTGGCGCGCCATCTCCATCATCTGCCCCAGGCCATTCTCGGCTGCCAGCAGCTCGGCGCCGACCAGCACCATCCACGAGCGGCCGAGCGCAATGCGCACTCCGGTCAGGGTGGCCGGCACGATGGCCGGCAGCACCACCCGGCGGATCACCTGCAGCCGCGAAAAGCGCAGCATCGCCGCCACCTCGAGGTAGCGTACCGGCAGGCTCTTGACGGCGTCGTGCACCGCCAGCGCCACGATGAAGAAGCTGGCCTTGGCCACGATGACGACCTTGAAGGTCTCGCCGATGCCGAACACCAGGATGAACAGCGGGATCAGGGCCACCGACGGAATCTGGCGCAGCACCTGGAAGGTCGGCGCCGTGTACGCATCCAGGCGCGACGACAAGCCGACGGCCAGGCCGAAGGTGACGCCCAGCACACTGCCAAAGCCGAAGCCCGACAGCAGCCGGGAGAGGCTGATCCAGACATGCTCGCCCAGTTCTCCGCTCTCGGCCAGCTCCCAGCAGCTCACCAGTACCTGCCAGGGCGGCACCAGGATCTGCTCGGGCGCCAACGCCAGCTCGGTGGCCGCCACCCATAGCGCCAGCACCAGCAGCGGCGAGGTCCAGGCCGACCAGCGCCAGTCGAGCCAGCGTTCGACCAGGGAGCGCGCGGAACGTGGCCGCACGGCCCTGGCCGGCGTCGGGGACTCCGGGCGCCCGGGTTGCGCCACCTTTCGCGCATGTTCGGCCAGGCCCAGGCCGCGCGCACCGGCCGACAGCACACCTGGATTCATCGGCTCGCCCACAGGTTCTGCAGCTTGAGCTCGGCCAGCGCCTGCTCGACGAACTGCGGGGCATACAGATTGCTGGTGTCCAGCGGCCGTCCGATCAGGCGCGCCTGCTGGGCATAGGCGGCGCCGGCGGCGTAGTGCGCGCGCAGTTCGGGCGTAAACAGCGGCGCCCAGCGCGTGTTCCAGTCCGTGTTGTCGCCCTCCCACTCGCGTTCGACCAGGCTGCGCGCATGGCCGGCCGCGACCTCGTGGCGGATGTAGTTCTCGCGGCCGTTCGGGCCGATCGCGCTGTGGTGGGCCTTGACATAGGCGGTGGCCACCAGCTGCGCCAGCCGTGGATGCTTGTGCAGGAAGCCGCTGTCACCCCACAGCTCGGCGCGCATCTTCCAGTCCTGGGGCGCCTGCTTGCTCGACCAGATGATCTTGCCGACCTTTTTATCTTCCAGCAGGAAGGCGTCGCTCAGGGTGAAGAAGGCGTCGGCGCTGCCGCTCGCCACCGCCGAGGCGCCGGCCTGCGGATTCAGGTTCAGGATGCGCACGTCCTTCTGCGTCATGCCGTTGGCGGCCAGCAGGCGCGAGAACGGGAATTCCCATGGCCGGCCGCGGTGCAGCGCAATCTTCTTGCCTTTTAAATCCTTGATCGAGCGCGCGTTGGAGTCGGCCGGCACCACCAGGTAGGTGTTGTTCATGCTGCCGCCCGGGACCACCAACTGGGTGCGCAGGCCCGAGGCGTTGGCGATGATCGAAGGCAGGTCGCCGTACTGGGCGAAGTCGATCGACTTGTTGGCGAAGGCTTCATTGACCTGGACCGCCACTGAATTGGTGGTGACCGGCACCCACTGCAGCTTGACGCCCAGCTTGCCCAGTTCGGCCGCCAGCCAGCCCTGCTCCTGCACCAGCGCCGAGGAGCCGGCGAACAGGGTCTTGCCGGATGTCCCAGTGCGCGAAACGGCGGCGATCCGCAAGGCCGGGGGCAAAGGTTCGGCGGCGCGAGCCTGGGTGGCGGACAACAGCACCGGCATCAGCGCGGCCGACAGTCCGACCAGGCGACGCCGCTGCGAGAATGGTGGAACAGGCATGGTCGGCTCCTTACAGGTCGGTCGCGGGCAGCAGCGACAGCGAACGCGCCTGGTCGATCAGTTTGCTCATCTTCCACTGCTGCAGCAGGACACCGGGACCGAAGTCGCGCGAGCCGCCCACCGCCTCGGCCGCGATCTGGATCTTGGCGCCTTCTTCCAGCAGCAGGATGAACTCGGCCGTCTTGAGCAAGCCCCCCTTACCCCATACGGTGGAGCCGCCATTGGCTTCCAGGATCGCGGTCGCATACGGGTTCTTCGCGATTTCATCTAGGATGAAGTCGACCTCCGGCTGGCGGCGGTCGATATAGATCGGGATCTCGCGGATCAGCTGGAATCGCTGCACCGGCACGTAGCGGATCGGCAGGGTGCGATGGGTCTGGGCCCAGGCGCCGAGCGCCGGCGAGTGCACGTGAGAGATGGTGGTCACGTCCGGGTGGCTATTGAACAGCTTCAGGTAACGCCCCGCCCCGCCGCCGCCCTTGTTGTCACCGACGTGGATCGTGCCATCCAGCCCGGCGACGGTGGCCACCAGCGGCTCGCCCTTGCGGAACGGGCCCGGGTCATTGACGATGACCACCAGGTCTTCGCCCGGCACCCGTTCGACGAAGCCGACGGTGCCGAAAGCCGTCAGGCTGCCGGTCTCACGCAGTGCTGAAAATGCCAGCTGGGCGTCCTTGCGGGTTTGTTCGACGAAAGCCAGGACTTTGTCGCTCAGGCGGGTGGTGGTGTCGGGTTTGACTGCTTCGAGGATGTCGCTCATGGTCGTTCTCCGGTGTCTGTGGTTCGATATTCAAAGAGTTGCAAGACGTATGCCAGCTTTTGGGAGTGGCAACTGTTGGCTGCGCAGCAGCAGCGGCCTGCGGCACTGCTGCTGCGCCAGCAACGGTGTCTCGATCAGAAGTGGTAGGTGTACGATCCGCCAACCCGCCGGCCCGGCGCCCAGTACACGACGTCGCCGTTGGTGGTGCCCGGCACGAAGGCCGTCAGCGAGTGGTTTTTATAGACCTTGTCTGTGATGTTGTCGGCGTAGATGCGGAACTCGTGCTGGCCGCCCGGTGCGGTATAGATGGCGCGCGCATTGGTGAGCGTGTAGCCGCTCTGGTTCAGCAGGTAGCGCGAATCGAGCTGCGGATCGACGAAGTAGAACTGCTTGCCGGTGTAATGGCTGTCGACGCCGAACACGATCCGCCCGCCGTTGGCCAGCGGGACCTTGTAGTCGGCCGCCAGCAGCGCCGTCACATGCGGCGAGCGCACGAACTCGTTGCCGTTGCGGCTGCCGCCGCCGTTCTGGATCTCGAAGCGGTCGAACTGGGTGCGCAGCAGGCCGACGCTGGCCTGCAGGTGCAGCGCTTCCGTCGGACGGGCCTCGAGCTCGAACTCGGCGCCATACACGTGGGCGCGGTCGACGTTCTGCAGGTAGTTGACGGTCTGGGTCGGGTCGCCGTTGTAGATGCCGGTGATATTGACCTGCACCTTCTGGTAATCGTAGTAGAACAGGTTGGCGTTCAGGTTCAGGCGCCGGCCCAGCCATTCCGATTTCAAGCCGACCTCGTACGAATCGAGTTCTTCCGGCTCCACCGTGTTCAGCGCGCGCACGTCGGCGGCGCTGGTATTGTAGCCGCCCGACTTGATGCCGTGCGCGTACTTGAAATAGACGCGCTTGTTCTCGTCGATCTTGTACTGCGGGGTGAAGTCGTAGGTCCAGGCGCGCCAGGTGGTCGACGGGTTCGACGTGAAGTTATTGCGGGCCACCGCCGGCGCGCCGAAATTACCGCCGACGAGGGTGTTCCACCAGTTGTCGGCGCTGCCGAAGTTGATCGTGTTCGAGGCGGCCTGGATGCGGCGCAGGTCGAGATCCTTGGTCTCAGTGGTCCAGCGCAGGCCGATGGTGGCCAGCAGGCGCTCGGTGAGGTCGACGGTGGCGCTGCCGAAAGCGGCGAAGCTGCGCGTCTTGTGCTCGTAGAGGGTGTTGTTGTATCCCGCCGGCTGGGTGCTGGGCAGGAACGCTGCCGCGATCGGTTCCGGCAGGCGCGCCACCGAGGAATCCGAATCGATCGTCTCCCTGAAATAATGCAGGCCGCCGACCCAGTTGATGCGGTCGCCCTTGGGCGAGGCCAGGCGCAGCTCTTGCGAGAACTGGCGGCTGCGCGCCTCGGTACGGCCCCGGCTGATCTCGAGCGGAGAGTTGTCCGAATCGGTCAGGCTGTCCGATTCGAAGTCCTCATACCCTGTGATCGAGGTCAGTGCATAGTCGCCGAACGCGTGTTCGAGCGTCAGGTTGGCGCCTTTCTGCTCGATGTTCTGGACCGATGGCGCATTGCTGCTGACGTCCTCGGGATCGCGCGACGGGACGTAGCCGTTGCGGTACACGCCGTTGGCGGCGTAGCTGGCCACCGTGGTGGTCGCGCCGTCGACCTGGTAGTCGCGGTAATGCAGCGACAGATTGGCGGTGAAATCGCGGTTGATCTTGGCGCGCAGCTGGGCGCGCAAGGCGTTGTCCTTCAGCTCTCCATCCTTCGTGCCCTTGAACACGTTGTTGAAGTTGCCCTCGTGCTGCTCCTCCGAATGGAAGGAGATGCGGCCGGTAAGCACGTCGTCCTTGATGCTGCCGCCGATCGCGCCCTGCAGCAGCACCGTGTCATGGCTGCTGTAGTCGGCCTTGAAGTAGCCATCGGTCTGGGCGCTCGGCTTGCGCGACACCACGTTGATGGCGCCGCCCGTGGTGTTCTTGCCCCACAGGGTGCCTTGCGGGCCGCGCAGCACTTCCACGCGCTCGAGGTCGAACAAGGGGAAGCCGGTCGCGCTCGAATTGCTGATATAGACGTCGTCGCGGTAGAAGCCGACCGGGTTCGGGAAATCGAGCTGCTGCTGGCCGGCGCCGACGCCGCGGATCCACCAGCGCGGGCGGCTGTGCTGCTGGGTGCCGGCTGAGGCATTGGGCACATAGTTCAGGATCTCGCTGGCCGAACGACCCACGCCTTCGGACAGCAGTTCGTTCCCGCCCAATACCGTGATCGCGCTCGGCACATCCTGGGCCCGGCCCTCGCGTTTTTGCGCCGTCACGGTCACGGTCTGCAAGGTCACCGGCGCCAGCGCAGGTTCAGGGGCGGCTTCCACCGGCGCGTCGGCGGCGTCGAGGGCGTCTTCTGGCGCGGCATGCGCCATGCCGGCGAACGCGCAGCCGCCGAGCGTCACGGCGAAGGCGGCGCGCATGGCGCGCACCAGCAGGGTTGGATTGAGATTGGTGGTGTGCCCCGGGGTGACAGGAAAAGTCGAACTGCGCATATGCATCCTTTATTAGAAAAAGTCGTTGGACGCTGTTCTATTCGCAAGCACCGTGCCCGCTGAAAATCGCCGATTCGCGGCATTTTTATGTTGATTAGCTAGCAGTTCGCGCGCGAGTGTTGGGATTGGTGCAGTGCAGCGCGAACCGGTGCCGCGCAAGGAGCAAAAGAAAAGGCCGGGTCGCCCCGGCCTTCTTGCCCGTCAAGGGAACGCGCTCTATCCGACCGCGCGCAGCAGTTGCTGCCCGGCGCGCCCGCGCACCAGCGGCAGCACTTCCTCGCCCACCCGGTAGGCTTCCTCCAGATGCGGCGTGCTGGCCAGGATGAAGGCGTCGGCGCCCAGCTGCACCAGGTCGTCCAGCCGCTGCGCCACCTGCTCGTAGCTGCCGACGATGCCCTGGGTCTGGCCGCCGCGCAGCAGATTGAAGCCAGACCAGATATTCGGCTCGACGATCAGGTCCTTGTAGCTGTTGACCGTGGTCGGCCGGTTGCCGCGCTGGCGCGCCGCGCCCACCGAATCGCTGCCGTCCACGCCGAGGAAGGCATCCAGCGTGGCCTTGTCGGCATTGGCAAAGCCCTTCGCCACCTCGGCCCACGCTTCTTCCTCCGTGGCGCGCGCCACGATGTCGACCCGCACCGCGCACTTGATCTTGCGTCCCAGCTTGTCGGTCTTTTCCTTGACCTTGGCGAATTTCTCGCGCAGCTGCTCGAAGGGCTCGAGCCAGGTCAGGTAGTAGTCGGCATGCTTCGAAGCCGAGGCCAGCGCCGCGTCGGACGAGCCTGAGAAGTAAATCTCGGGGAATTCCTGGCTGGACAGCGGATGCGCCAGGCCCGCATCTTCCACCTGGTAGAACTTGCCCTGGTAAGAGAACGAGCCGCCGCGCCAGACGCCGCGCACGATGTCGAGGAATTCGGTGGTGCGGGTATAGCGGTCGTCATGGCCGGCCGAGTCGCCCCACCACAACTGGGCTGGTCCGCCACCGCCGGTGATGACGTTGTACAGCGCCCGCCCGCCGGTGGCGCGCTGCAGGCTGGCCGTCATGCGCGCCGCCACCACCGGGTTCAGGAAGCCCGGCTGGAACGGGATCATGAAGCGGAAGGTCGAGGTCTCGCGCGCCAGCAGGCTCGAGATCACCCACGGCTCGTCGGTCATCGGGAACGACGGTATCAGCCCACCCTGGAAGCCGGAGATCTCGGCCGCATGGGCGATCTCGGCAATGTAGTCGATGTAGCTGAAACCGCCGCTGCCGCCGCCGACGCTGGGGTTGCGCAAGTTGTCGTTGCCGGGGAACCAGTCGCCTCGGTGCGGCGCGCGGCTGCGGTGCGAGCTCGGCTCGCCATGGGTTGGAATACGCCAGAAGATATCGATGGTCATGATGGATGTCCTTGAATACGGAAAGGGTCAGGCGGCTTGGCGGCTCTGGTTCAAGCGGCTGCGCAGGCGCGGCAGCACGTGCTCGCCGAAGCGCCATGCTTCTTCGAGATGCGGCGTCGCGCCCAGCACGAAGCTGGTGACGCCGGCCTCGGCATACTCGGCCAGGCGCTGTTCGACCTCGTCATAGCTGCCAACCAGGGTGCGGCGCTCGAAGCCGGCACGCTCTTGCCCGCTCTGCGCCAGGTAGAGCGCGGCCTCGCGCTCCGCTTCCGCGGCGTCTTCGCGCGCCAGCACGTCGATGCGCAGTCCGATCGCGAGCGACCGACCCTGGGCCAGTTCACGCAGGCGCGCGATGGGCGCACGCAGCTCCCCGACCGGGGCGGCGTCGAACACGTGGACGTCGGCCTGGCGCGCCGACAGCGCAAGCGACTCTTCCGATGTGCCTCCCAGGTACACCGGCGGCAAGGGGTTGCCGCCCAGCGGCCCACGGAAGCCCCCGCCCTGCACCTCGAAGAAACGGCCCTTGAAGTCATAGGGCGCACTGGTCTGCACGCCGCGTGCGACGGTCACGAATTCATCGATCCGCGCCAGTACATCGTGTTGCGGGACATTGTCGGCATGGCGCCGGCGCGTCGCCTCGTCCGCACCCGCGACGATCTGCCAGCCAAAGCGGCCATCGGTCGCGCGCTGGAAGCTGACCGCATTCTTGGCGGCGTAGACCGCCGAACCCCAACCCGCATCGAAGCCGGCGATCAACCGCACATGCCGGGTGCCGCGCGCCAGGTAGCCGGCCACGATCCAGGATTCGTCGCCTTCCAGGTCATGCGGCACCAGCACGCCATCGAAGCCGGTGATATCGGCGGCACGCGCGACCTGGTGCAGGTAGTCGAAGTAATTGAAGCGGTCGCCGCGCGGATCGCTCACGCCTTCGGAGAACGGAATGTGGCCCGGCGCGGCGCGCTCTCCGCGGCGGCTGCGCTGCGCCTGCGAGTAGCGGCCGTCGCCGCTGGTGGGCAGTTGCCAGATGAATTCGGTGGTCATACGGGATCCTCGTGAAGTGGTAAGCTCCAGACGAGCAGAATGCGTGCCATGCGGCCGATGGCCGGGCTGCTGCGCACGCAGCACCCGGCGCGCACGCACTGGCCACAAAACGACAGCCTGCTGCATCCCGCGCAGCGGCAAGCGCGGGCCGCGGCTGGAGCGCTTCTTGCGTGCGGGTGACATTCCCTTCATCCAACCCCGGGAGTACCGACCTTGTCCTCACCACTGAACGACGCCGCCCTCGACCAGCTGTTTCGCAGCGCCCGCACCTACAGCCGCTTCCTGCCGCGCGCGGTCGAGCGCGAGACCATCGCGGCCCTGTACGACTTGCTCAAATGGGGCCCGACCGCCTTCAACGCCCAGCCGGCGCGCTACGTCATCGTGCAGTCGCCGGAGGCGAAGGAACGTCTGGCGCCAGCCCTCTCGTCCGGCAACCGCGACAAGACCCTGGCGGCGCCGGCGGTCGTGATCGTGGCCCAGGACCTGCGCTTTCACGAGCACTTGCCCGAGCAATTCCCGGTCTACGATGCCAAGGCGCTGTTCGACGCCAACCCGGCCCTGCTCGAGTCGACGGCGCAGCGCAATGCCGCGCTGCAGGGCGCCTACCTGATCCTGGCCGCGCGGGCGCTGGGCCTGGACACCGGTCCGATGTCGGGCTTCGACGCCGACGCCGTCAATCGCGAGTTCTTTGCGGACGGACGGTACCGCGCCAATTTTCTCGTCAACCTCGGCTACGGTGACCGGGAATCGCTACGCGCGCGCGGCCCGCGCCTCGAGTTCGCGCAGGCCGTCACCGTTCTCTGAGAGCGCGCTAGGCCGCCCGCAGGCGGCGCGCGAGCGCCGCGTCGAATGGCCGCGCATCGATCCAGCCGCGCACGTCGACCGCGGCCGACAGGAATTCCCAGCGCAGCAAGAAGTCGGCGAAGTCCTGCAGGCCGGCGATGTTCGCTTCCGACAGCGAGGTGTCCAGCCGCTGATGCGCATCCTGCCCGTAGGCCGCCGTCACCCAGTATTCGCTGGTATTCGATTCGCGCGCCAGGAAGCGGCGCGTATCGTCCGGATGGGCGCGTGCCCACTCCTGGGCGCGCAGCACCTGGTCGACGATGTCCACCGCCACGTCGAAGTGCTGCTCGACCAGGTGGCTGTCGACCGTCAGCGCGCGCGGGGTGCCGTTGTTCGAGCGCACCAGCGGCTCCGGATGCACGCCGGTATCGATCACCGTGTGCAGGCCAAACAGCTGCGCCAGCTGGGCCGCGATGGCGCCCTTCAGGAAGATCGCATCGACCTCGCCGCGCAGCAGGCCCACCAGCTCGGCCGCCTGGCCGCCGCTGCGGCGCTGGCCACCGAAGACATTGGTGCCGGCCACCCGCTCGGCCGGCGCGTCGCTCTGGCCCTGCTCGATCACGAAATCGACCAGTTCCACGTCGCTGACCTCGAGTCCATCCAGGCGCAGCGCGTTCTCCAGGCCGCGAATCGCTTGCGCACGGGCGAAATCGATCTGGGCGTTGGTCCACCTGGGCAGGCCGAAGCGCCGGCCTTTGAGGTCGCGCGGGGTGCGGATGCCGCTGGTCGGCAGGGTCAGGATGCGCTGGGTCTCGTCGGCCCACGACAGGCCGATCAGCCGTGTAGCGCTGCCCGCCGCGCGCGCCCACAGCGCCGGGATGTTGCCGCCGTGGCGCACGGAGTTCTGCAATGTATGGTCGAAATGCGATTCGCGCACGGCGCGCTGGTCCGACTCGCGCAGCGATTTGACAGCGGTGCCGCGTGCGGCCAGCGTCTCTTCGAGCCAGCCCTGCTGAACGGCGATGCCGAGCGCGGTCGGCACCGGGCAGCGGGTGTACCACAGGGTGTCGAGCGGGCGTGATGGTTCGGTACTCATGGATTCTCCTCGGTGATGGACTTGGACGACGTCGGTATCTCAACCGCAAGACACGTGCCATCCTCGCGCGGCGGGCAGCTACTGGCTCCGGAGCAGCGATTGCTGACGCCGCAGCAGCGGTCCGCACACGCTGCCGCAAATCCAGCAGATCCTCCGTGGCCAGCACCGGCACGCTTCCTGCATCCCTGACAGGCACCGGGCCGTTCGGCCTGCCCACCGAAGGAGCTGAGCGCATGAGCATTGACACGATCTGGTTTACCCGATGTCCCGTCCCCACCGCCACCGGCCTGGCCTACAAGCTGGGATGGCTGGCCGAGGAATTCGCCGCCGACGGCATCGCCATCAAGACCTTGCAGGAAAGCGGCGGCGAGCTGGCGCGCCACCATTACGACCACGGCCTGACGACACTGGTCCGCGAAGGCGGCAACCTGCTGGCCCTGCCGGCGCGCGCGCAAGGCGCCGACACCCGTCTGGTCGGCCTGACCTGGATCGACGAGTGGCAAACCATCCTGGTGCGGCCAGGTTCGGGCATCCGCGGCCCGCGCGACCTGAAGGGCAAGCGCCTGGCGCTGCCCGTGTTTCGCCGCGACGACCTCGAATGGAACCGGCGCGGACGAAGCATCGCACGCGGCATGAGCCTGGCCGGCTACCACGGAGCGCTGGCCAGCGTCGGCCTGGGCCTGGCCGACGTGATCCTGGAAGAAGTGGGCAGCCCCGAAGCAGCGCCGCCGGGCGCCGCCCCCGGCGCCAGCCTGTGGCAGGGCATCGCGGCCCTGGTGCGCGGCGACGTCGATGCGGTCTATGTAAAAGGCGCGGCGGCGGTGGAGGCGGCGCGGGCGGCTGGCGTCGAAGTCGGCATCGACCTCGACGCCCTGCCCCAGCGCCGTCACCGCGTCAACAACGGCACGCCGCGGCCGATCACCGTGCACCGCGAATTCCTGGAGCGCCATTTCGACCTGCTGACCCGCTTCCTGGCCCAGACGCTGCGCGCCGCCGACTGGGCGGCCCGGCACCGCGACGAGGTGCGGGCGATCCTGCAGCAGGAGACCCAGGCCGGCGGCGACGCCGTGGCCGCCGCCTACCGCGACGGCTTCCATACGGCGCTGGCGCCCGACCTGTCCGAAGAGCGCCTGGCCCTGTTCGAACAGCAGAAGAACTTCCAGCTGGTCCACGGCTTCCTCGACCGCGACGTCGACGTGCGCGCCTGGGCCGACGCGCGGCCGCTGGCGGCGGCGCGCGCGCTGCTGGACAGCCGGGAGCAGTTGGCGGCTTGAAAAAACCGGCCGGCGTCAGGCCAGGACGCCGGCCTTCTTGAGATAGGTGCGCAGCACGTTGCGGCTGATGTTCAGGTAGCGGGCCGTGCGCAGCTGGTTACGGTCGCTGCTCTCCCAGGCGGCCACCACCAGCTGCAGCTGCAGGGCCTCGAAGGTGATCTGCTCGCCCGAATCGAGCAGCGCCTGCCAGGCGGCCTGGAAGCGCTCGGATTCGCAGGCGATGGCGGCGGGCGGCTCGGGTTCGGGCATCGACGGCTGGAGTGGCGCGGAAGGCGCGGCGAAGTACACCGGCTGAGCTGGCGCAACCATCGGCGCCGGCGCCTGCATCAGCGGCGACAGGCTCAGGTCAGCCGGGGCGACGCGGCCATTGCGGCACACCAGCAGCGCGCGGTGGACCACGTTTTCCAGTTCGCGGATGTTACCCGGCCACGGATACTGGCGCAGGGCCAGTTCGGCTTCCGGCGACAGGCTCACCTCGCCCAGGTGCAGGCGCTCGGCATAGACCTGGACGAAATGCCGCGTGAGCGGCATCACGTCGCCCGGCCGCTCGCGCAGCGGCAGCAGCGGCAGCGCGATCACCTGCAAACGGTAATACAGGTCTTCGCGGAAGCGCCCGGCGCGCACCGCCTCGGCCAGGTCGACATTGGTGGCGGCGATCAGGCGCACATCGATCGGGACCGTCTGGCGCGAGCCCAGGCGCACCACTTCGCGCTCCTGCAGCACGCGCAGCAGCTTGACCTGCATCGGCATCGGCAAGTCCCCGATCTCGTCGAGGAACAGCGTGCCGCCGTTGGCGGTCTCGAACCAGCCGGCCTTGCCCTGCACGGCGCCGGTGTACGCCCCCTTCTCGTAGCCGAACAACTCGCTCTCGATCAGGGTTTCGGAGAATGCGCCGCAGTTGATCGCCACGAATTTTCCGCCGCTGCGGCGGCTCAGCGCATGCACGTGGCGCGCGATCAGCTCCTTGCCGGTGCCGGTCTCGCCGGTGACGAGGATGGTGGCCTCGCTGGGTGCCACCCGCTCGATCATCTCTTGCAGCGCGCGCGAGCGCGGGTCGGCGAACACGAAGGCGGTGGCCCGCACCAGGAGGCTGGTCTTGGGCGCGTCGGTGAACGCCACCAGCGGTTCGGCGTCCGGGCCGCCGCGCGCGAGCTGGGCGTTGCGCGCGAATTCGGGTGGTAGGTAGGGGGCGGTCAGGTTCATGTCCTGACTATAGTCGCGCGCCGCCGCGCTGCGAACGAATTGTCCGACGCAAGCTTATCCGGATTACGCATATCCACGCCCGCATATCCGAAACTGCGCCGAAACTGCGCGCCAGCCAGCAAAAGCTGCGCAGAAATCAGCAATCGACAGGCGATTTGCGCTGGCCCGGCGCTTGCTCTGACTGTGGATACGACAACCTGGAAACAACACATGACATCACCACTGCATTCCCCGATCCAGCTCTGGTACAGCCACCGCGGCGGCGCCACCGCCACCGGCCTGGCCGTCGGCAAGGGCTGGCTGCACGCCGAATTCGACGGCGGCGCCACCTCGCTGCGCTCGCTGGAAGACGCGGCCAGCCGCGACATCCGCCTGTCCTACTACCACCATGGCCAGACAGGCCTGTTCCGCGAAGGCGGCAATGTGCCGGCGCTGTGGGCCCGCTCCGAGGGCCAGGGCGCGGTGGTGGTGGGCATCACCTGGGTCGACGAATACCAGGGCATCCTGGTGCGCCGCGACAGCGGCATCCAGACCCTGGCCGACCTGAATACGAAGCGCCTCGGACTGCCGCTGCGTCGGCGCGCCCTGATCGACATCCACCGCGCCAGCGCCCAACGGGGCTTTGCTACCGCATTGAACGCGGCCGGACTCGATCCGCGCCGCGCGCGCTGGACCCATATCGAGTCGCCCGATTTCGAATTCCCGCAGCGCGATCCAGGGCGCGACATCGAGCTCGATGCGCTGAAGTCGGGCTATGTGGACGCGGTTTTCCTGCGCGGCGCCCAGGGCCACGCCGCGGCGCGCGACCCGTCCCTGCGCGCGATCGCCGACCTGAACCGGCTGGAAGATCCGCTGCAGCGGGTGAACAACGGCACGCCACGACCGATCACGGTCGACCGCGATTTCCTGGCGCGCCATCCCGGCATCGTGCGCCGCTACCTGGGCGTGCTGCTGCGCGCGGGCGCCTGGGCGCGCGACCATCCGGACGAGGTGGGCCAACTGGCGGCGCTCGAGAATCCCGGATATACCGCCCTTGATGTCACCGGTGCGCTGGGGCCCGCCCTGCACCGCAGCCTGACGCCGGGACTCGATCCGGTGCGGCTGGCGGGGCTGGCGTCGCAGAAGGAATTCCTGCTCGAGTGGGGGTTTATACGGCGCGATTTCGATATCGATGACTGGATCGATCCGGCGCCGCTGGCGGAGGCGCTGCAATTCACCGGCCGGGCCTCGCCAGCCAATGCAATCTATCCACCCGTCCAAGGCGCCGTCTACGTTCATTGAATCCGTTGGCCTGAATGCGTCGTCCCCGCGAAGGCGGGGACCCAAGTACTGCCAGCGCTGTCGAAACGCTGAAACACTTGGGTCCCCGCCTGCGCGGGGACGACGTTGCTTGAAGCTGACTAAACGACTACCGGATCAGTGCTTGGTATCGCCCTTGTCCGCCGTATGCAGCTCATGCTCCTTGACCAGCTTGCGCACCTTGGCGACTTCGGCCGCGCCGACTGGCGAAGCCTGGTTGCCCCAGCTGTTGCGGACAAAAGTAACCAGCTGCGCGGTCTCTTCATCCGACAACCGCCAGGCGAAGCCCGGCATGCCCAGGTCGGACGGCGCGGTGTGGGTCGATGGCAGGCGGGCGCCGGCCAGGATCACACGGATCAGGGAAGTTGCGTCTTCCTGCAGCACGGTCGGATTGCCCGGCAGCGCAGGGAACACGTCGCCGGCCGCCTTGCCGTCCACGCGGTGGCAGGCCGCGCAGTTGTCCAGGTAGAGCTGGACGCCGCGTTCGCTGTCGTTACCCTGCATGATCTTCTGCACGGTGGCGTCGCTGGCGGCGAAGGTGGCCTTCTTGTTGCCGGTCTCCGGCAGGCTCTTGATGTAGAGCGCCATCGCCATCAGGTCGTCGTCGGTCATGTTCTGGGTGCTGTGCTTGACGACGTCCTGCATCGGCTCGCCCAGCACGCCCGAGTGCTTGTTACGGGCGGTCTTGAGCGTGTCGACGATGTCTTGCGCAGTCCAGTTGCCCATGCCGTCGACCTTGTCGCCGCGCAGGTTCACCGCCAGCCAGCCATCGATCAGCGGACCGCCGGCCAGGTATTCCGGACCGGATTCGTCCAGCGCCAGCTCGTTGAGCGTCGCCGCACGCGGGGTGTGGCAGCTGCCGCAGTGGCCCAGGCTCTGCACCAGGTAGGCGCCGCGGCCGATGGTCTGGTCGGAATACTTCGACAGGTCCATCGGGCCCTGCACCGGCACGAAGGTCTTGCGCCAGATGCCCAGCGGCCAGCGGGTCGACAGCGGCCAGCTGATCTCGTTGTCGCGATTGGCCAGCTTGACCGGCTCGACGCCGTGCATGAAGTAGGCGTACAGCGCGCGCATGTCGTCGTCGCTCATGCGGGCGTACGACGGGAACGGCATCGCCGGATACAGCGTGCCGCCGCTCGGCACGATGCCGTGGCGGACCGCACGATCGAAATCGTCCAGCGAGTAGTTGCCGATGCCGGTTTCCTTGTCCGGCGTGACGTTGGTCGCGTACATATTACCGATCGGCGACTGAATCACGCGGCCGCCGGCGAACTCCTTGCCGCCGGGCGCCGTGTGGCAGGCGATACAGTCGGACGCGGTGGCGACATAGCGGCCCTTCTCGATCAGGCCGGCATCCGGCTTGACGCCGGGCGCCAGGTTTGCCAGTTGCGGACCCGGTTCGATCTTGCGCGTCTCGGTCGGCGCCACGGCATAGCCGTAGGCGCCGGCAAAGACCACCGCGCCGGCGATGGCGAGACCCAGGACGATTTTCTTGACAGGTTTTTGTTTGGTCATGTGTTCGTCCTCTTATGCCTGCACCAGCGGGCCCGGGTTCTTGATGTACTGCTCCCGGATCGCTTTCGCGCACCAGTAGGCCAGCGCGCCGACCATGCCGGTCGGGTTGTAGCCGTTGTTCTGCGGGAAGGCGTTGGCGCCCGGCGCGAACACGTTCGGCACGTCCCACGACTGCAGATACTTGTTCAGGGCCGAGGTCTTCGGATTGGCGCCCATGATGGCGCCGCCGACCGTGTGCGTACTCTGGTACTGGTTGATGTTGTAGTGCGTGCCCGGCTTCTTGGCGTCGCCCTTGGTCGCCAGCGGATTCAGCACCTTGCACATCTCCTGGGCCTTGTCGACCAGGTAGGCCGACGCCGCGATCTCGTTGTCATGCCAGTCGAACGTCATGCGCAAGAGCGGACGGCCGAAGGCATCCTTGTAGTTCGGATCCAGATCCAGGTAGGCGTCGTCGTACGACATGCAGGAACCCTGCACTTCGTAGTAGAACGAGTGACGCATCGCGTCCTTGGCGCCCTTCTTCCAGTCGCTGCCCCAGTTCGGCACGCCCGGCGCGGTCGCGATGCCGCGCACCGGACCGCCGCCCGGCTGGCGCGCCCAGATGACGCCGCCGCCGACGAAGCCCGACTTGGTCGGATCGTTGCGGTTGCCGTTCAGGTCGTCGAAGGTGGTGCCGCCGCCGCCAACACCCATGAACTGGTTGGCGTGCACGTTCTTGTCGAAGAACAGCGAGACGCGATTCAGGTTCTGGTACGAGTAGTTCTTGCCGACAGTGCCGGTCTTGGTCACCGGATCGTAGGCCGGGCCGATCTTCGACACCAGCATCAGGTGCACGTTGTACAGCGAGAACGCGCCCAGGATGACGATGTCCGCCGGCTGCTCGCATTCCTGGCCGCCTGCATCCAGGTAGTTCACGCCGGTGGCCATCTTGCCGTCCGCCGTCAGGTTGACCTTCAGTACCTGGGCCAGCGTGCGCATTTCGAAGTTCTTGCGGCCGCGCAGCACAGGGAAGATGTTGATGTTCGGGCTGGCCTTCGAGTAGTTCAGGCAACCGTAGTCCGAGCAGAATCCGCAGAAGTTGCACGGACCCATCTGGCAACCATACGGGTTGACATAGCTGGCCGAGGTGTTCGAGGCCGGGATCGGGAACGGGTGGTAACCCATTTCACGCGCCGCGGTGTAGAACATTTCGCCGCCCAGGTAATCCGGGTTTGGTCCCAGCGGGTATTCGCGCGAACGCGAACCTTCGAACGGATTGCCGCCGGGGACGACCTTGCCGTTGATGACGCCGGCCTTGCCCGAGGTGCCGCACACGTATTCGAAGTGATCGAAATGTGGCTCCAGCTCTTCGAAGGTGACCGGGAAATCCTGGATCGACATGCCAGCCGGCATGATCTTCTTGCCGTAGCGCTGCTCCATCGTGCTGCGCAGGTTGAAGTCTTCCGGCAGTGCGCGGAAGTGCACGCCCGACCAGTGCGAACCAGCACCACCCACGCCGGTGCCCGGCTTGAACGAACCCATGCGGCGCTTCGGCACGGCCACGGTGGACAGGTTGTGGCGGATGGTCACGGTCTCTTGCGCCAGCGACTGCAGGTATTTGCGGTGCACCGAGCCTTCGAGTTCGTCGATCACGCGCGGATACGCGAAGTCGGTCTGCGTGTCGCGGTCAGGGCCGCGTTCCAGGATCAACACATTCATGCCGGCGTCGGTCAATTCCTTGGCCATGATGGCGCCGACCCAGCCGGCGCCGACGATGACGACGTCTTTTTTCTCTTTTACGATTGCCATTTTCTCTTATCCCCTCCGTCCAGCCAGGTCCACCGGTCCCAGCGGATACGGTTTGTCGCGAATCTTCACCCACTCCAGGTAGTCGCCCCGCATGCCGGGGTAACCGATCATCTTCCAGGCGCCCATGTCCTTGTTGCCGCCGTGGCTAGGATCGGAGAAGTAGCCGGCGCGCGTTTCGGACAGGAAGTCGGCGAAGAAGGTCTTCGATGAAATATCGGCGAGCTTGATCTTGCCGCCTTCGAGGTCCTTGAGGACCGCTTCCTGCATGCGCACGTCGAGGTCGGCGAACGCCTTGCCCGAATAGGTCTTGACGCAATGGGCGTCGACGTTGGCGATGCCGACGCGGATGATGTCCTTCAGCGCCAGCTTGCCCTGGTAACCGAAGTCGGAAGTCGCTTCCAGGAACGGGCCCTGCATATACCAGATGCTGCCGGACGCGTACGGCGACTGCATGTGGCGATCGATGAACTCCGGCACGCCCGACTCGACGGCGCCAGGGCCGTGCTCGTCATGCGGAATCAGGCGATCGACCGCGGCGATCACGAATTTCCATTCCTTCGCGTTGAAGAACTTGGGCGTGTAGGGATTCGGCTTGCCTTCCGCAGGTGCGGTGGCGGTGGCATTGGCGTTGGGCAGACCCTGGTGGATGGCTGCCGCCGCGCCCGCGCCCATGGGCACGAACACCAGGCTCTTGATGAGGCGCCGCCGCGATGGGGATTGCTGATCGTCGGACATGAAGTCTCTCTCTCAATTAAAGGATGTATTTTGTATGCAAAATGCAAGATACATAGTATCAACAACCAGGGTGGTATGCCAATCCCCGCTACCCGAGACGGGTAATTTCTGTAGAGAAATTTTTAGACTCCCCACGATCCTGACGGCGTTCCTGGCCCGCCAGGCCACCCGCAGCAACTATTTTATTATTACCAATAGTTAAAGCACACGGATCGTTACCTGCTGCTAGAATTGTGATTTCGAAATTTCAGAACCTTTAGAATGTTCTGATCTATCAGACGGGCGGGACGGGACACCTTGATTTGGCTGGGTCCATTGCATCGTCCTCCCGTTTGTTGTTGCTGGAAAATGTAGGGCCTTCGCGCGCTGGGACGTTAGAAAAGTGAGTCACCATGCGAGAGACCCGATATGACGGGCGCGCACCACGGACGCCGCATTTAATACTTGGTCAAATCGAAGGGCAGCAGATGCCGGGCCTGCTCACGTCCCCATATTTGTTGCAGAAATGGAACATGCTGCAGCTCCGACTTATGCATGACAGGTCATTATTTTCGATAAGTTAAGTCTGCTTTCAGCAATGCAAATACGGCCGAATGATAGAATTCCTCCAAAATTATGGAAGTGGGGACATTGATGCAAGACTCGAAAGTTGATCCAGCTTTGGAGCGTGGCGCTGCGGCGCCCGCTCTTCCAAAGCTGGCCCGGCAGCACCTGCACGACACGGTGGTTTCCCACCTGCGCCGGATGATCGTCGAGTCAGTGTTCCCGCCCGGAATGAAACTCAACGAGCGCGAACTGTGCGAAACCATGGGCATTTCGCGCACGCCCCTGCGCGAAGCCTTGAAAGCGCTCGCCGCTGAAGGCCTGATCGAGATCTCGCCGAATCGCGGCGCCTCGGTCTACAAGATGTCGCAGCAAGAAGTATGGGAAACCTTCGAGTTCGTCAGCGGTCTCGAAGCCCTCGCGGGCGAACACGCGTGCGAACGGATCACGCCCGAAGAAGTCGCCGAAATCCGGGCGCTGCACGACGCGATGCTGACCTGCCGCGAACAGGGCGACCTGCCCGGCTACTACAGCCGCAACCAGGCGATCCACAACAAGATTTCCGAGGCCGCCCGCAACTCCGTCCTCCACCATACTTACCTGAACATGAACCGGCGGCTGCAGTCCTTGCGGCTCAAGTCCAATATCGTCCCCGAAAAATGGGACCAGGCCATCGACGAACACTGCCAGATGATGGAGGCGCTCGAGGCCCGCGACGGCAAGCGCCTGGCGGCGATCCTGTCGCTGCACTTGCTGGAAAAGCGTAATTCGGTGATGGAGATGGCGGCCGACGCCGCGCCGCCGCGCAAGGTGTCGTGACCGCAGTTCCTGCAGGTCTTCCTGTGGCCTGCGCCACGGGAAGACCGGGAGCGCTTACATCCGGAACCGCAGGCTCACGCCATAGGTCGTCGGGTTGTAGCGCACGTCGCGCGGCATGAATTCGCCCAGCGAGCTCTCAAACTTGGCGCGGGTCAAATTGATCGCATCGAACTGCAGCGAGACGTTGTCGTTGATCTCGTAGCCGATGCTCAGGTCGACGAAGGTCGCGGCCTTGACCACGCGGTCCTGGTTGAACGGCAGTTCGGCGATCTGCTCGACGTAGTCGCCGCGGCGGGTGGCGGCCAGGCGGCCGGTGATGCCGTTGCCCTCGTACAGCAGCGCGAAGTTGTAGCTCTTCCTGGCCACGCCGGTGAGCGGCGTGGTGGTGTAGGTGTCGCTGTCGAACGCGGTGCGGCTCTGATTCTCGCCGTCGATCCAGGTGTAGTTGGCCTGGGCGCCGAAATTGGCCCATGGGCCAGGCAGGAAGTCGAAGAACTTCTGGACCCCGAATTCCGCCCCGCGCAGGCGGCCCTTGCCCGAGTTCTGCGGACGCGTCACGCGATAGACCTGGCCGTCGATGGCCTCGTCGCGCGTAAAACTCTGCTCGTAGCCGTCGATGTCGCGGTGGAACAGCGCGACCTGGGCGAAGCCGTTCTTCTGGAAGTAGTATTCGAGCGTGGCGTCGATATTGGTCGAGCGGGTCGGCTCCAGGTAGGGGTTGCCGGCGCCGCCGCTGCCCGGCACGTTGACGGTCGACGGCACCAGGGTCAGGGCCGGATTGAGCGTGCCGAAGTTCGGCCGGGTGATGGTCTTGCCGACCGAGAAGTGCGACTGCAGGTCTTCGGTCCAGCCGACCACCGCCGAAGCGCTCGGCAGGTAATTGGTTTCGTAGGTCGACAGGTCGACGTTCGACACCTGGTCGCCGATCCGGGTCATGCCGCTCAGCTCACGATTCAGGCGCACCACGCGCGCGCCGATTTCACCCTTGACGTCGATACCGCCCGGGTTGGCGGCCCAGCGCGTGGCCAGGTACACGGTCGCGTTGCGCTCGCGCTGGTCGAACAGGCGGCCCGGGTCGTCCGGCACGCGGCCGCTGGCCGCGCCGTACAGATTGCGCACCGCGTCGGCATTGTCGATCAGGTAGTCGGACGACGGGCCGTACCAGGCGCCGCCCATGCGGTCGAGGCCTGCTACCCTCGCCTGGAACGATGGGCCGAGCGCGGTAGCGGCGCTCGGGCGCTCGCCCGTGAAGTCGGCGTGGCCTTCGGCACCGTGGTAGCCGGCCTTGCGCGAGGACAGGCGCAGGCCGGCCAGCACGGCCGTGAAGAAGCCGTCGCCGCCCAGGCGATAGGTAGCGTCGGTGCGCCATTGGAGCTGGCTGCCGGTCTGCTCGTTCCAGTTCTGCACCATCCCGCGCAGCACGTAGTTGCGCGAATCCTGCAGCGCATTGCCGCTGCCGCCCGGCAGCGTGATGGCGTTGAAGCCGCCGTGGCCGTCGGCGCCGTACGAATACACGCTGGCGCTGGCGCCCGGCACCTGCTGGTCGACGATCACGGTGTCGTTGACGAACTTGGAGCGGGTATAGCCGAACTGCGAGTCGACGCTGAGCGGGCCGTCGTTGTACTTCAGGCCGAGGTTTAGGTAGTGGGTGGTGGTGCGCTCGTTCTGGCCCCAGGTGCTCGAGGCCGTGTACGGATCCCAGTCGTAGGCGTTGCCGAATTGCGCGGCCGGCGCGCTGGCGGCCAGGATCGGGCAGATCGCGCCCTGCGGCGTCGCGCAGGCGCCGCCTTGCGGGGCCAGCACCACGTCGGTCAGGCGCGGCGCCCAGGTGGTGTTGCTCATCACGTAGTTGACGCCGGTGCGGCCCTGGTAGCCCATGCCCAGGTACTGGGCGCTGGCCGTCAGGCGCGGATTGACCTTCCACTGGAAGGCCCCGTGCACGCTCTGGCGCTCGCGCTGGCCGGCGTTGTAGATGCCGCCGATGTTCGGCAGCTGGCCCAGCACGTCGCCCGGCGCGGCCGGCGCATACGGGCCGACATTGCCGAGGCGGGTCGCGCTGCCGTCCGGGCTCACCGAGAACACATTGTCGGGACGGTCGACGTATTGCACCGGGAAGGCCCAGTTGTCGCGGTTGACGGCGACGTCGAACAACGCGCCCATTTCGCCGAAGTCGGTGTCCCAGCGGTTGCTGACCAGGAAGCCGCCGCCCGGGCTGTGCTTGTCCGAGGTATTGCCGCTGCCATTGGTCTGGTTCACGCGGTCCTCGACGTAGCCGGTCGCGATGAAGCCCTTGTTGTCGAACGGCGCGCGCAGGCGGATGTTGACCGCGCCGGCGATGCCGCCTTCGAACTGGTTGGCGGTGGCCGATTTATACACTTCCATGCCGGCGATCGACTGGACCGGCAAGTCCTGGTAGGACAGGCGGCGACCGGCCGCGGTGAAGATCTCGTTGCCGTCGAGCGTGGTGGCGACGTCCGGCAGGCCACGGATGATCACGGTGCTGGTTTCGCCGCGGTCTCGCCCCACCTGCACGCCGGCCACGCGCTGCAGCGCATCGCCGGCCTGGCGGTCGGGGAACTTGCCGATATCGTCGGCATTGATGGCGTCCACCACTTGCGGGGCGTCGCGCTTGATGTCTTCGGCCGAGCGCAGGCTCTGGCGCAGGCCGGTGACCTGGATCACGGCGGCGGCCGGCACGGCCTGGGGCGGCGGCGCTGGTGGCACGGCAGGAGCGGCAGGATTAGCAGGTGCTGCTGGAGAGGATTCTGCGGCCGGGGCGGCCTGTTCGGTGGCGACGGCCGCGGCCTCGGCGGCGGTTTGCGCCAGGACCGGCGCGCCATAGGCCGACATCAGCATGATGGCGGCGCAGATCGGCTTGACTTTCAATCGGGACATTCACTCTCCAATTCTGTGATTCGGGCTTGCGTGCACGTGCTCCGGACATGTCGGGTCGCGCCCTTCGATACCAGTCTTAACGCTCTGCTATGTCATTCCGTTGACATAAATACACAAGATATTTCATATATCTTTTCACGGGCAATTCCGGATGCGCGCACATACGAAAAAAAGCCCGCCGAAGCGGGCTTGTTGATGCAAGTTGTCGAATCCGACGTTTCTTGGCGTTTCTTTAGCGCTTCCTGTCCGGCGCTTGCCGCTCAGTGATCCCAGAACACGGGCGCCCAGCGGAAAGTATCGCCGTCACGCGCCACCCGACCCACCGAGGGGAATGGCAGGTGGGTCGCGACCAGCAGGCCGCCGTTGTCCGCCAGTTCGCCGAACAGCGCGATGCGCACGCGGGCCGATTCCTCTGGATCGTGTTCGAAGCCGTTCTGCCAGTTGGGATGGTCGAAGCCGACCGGGAACATGGCGTCGCCGGCGAAGGTCAGACGCTGGCCGTTGGAGTCGATATCGACCACGCAGTGGCCGGGCGTATGGCCGCCGGTACGGCGCGCGACCACGCCGGGCGCCACCTCATGCCGCTCCTGGAACACGTGCAGATGGCCGCTGTACTGCTCCATGAACTGGCGCGCGGTCGAACGCAGCACGTCCGGCACCGGCTCCGGCATGGCCGTATGGCTGAAATCGGGCGTATCCCAGAACGCGACTTCGGCGGCGGCCACGTGGATGCGCAGGTCCGGACGCAGGCGTTCCTTGATGCCGTCGACCAGCAGGCCGCCGATATGGTCCATGTGCATATGGGTGATCACCACGTCGGTGACGCTGGACAGGTCGATGCCGGCGGCTTCCAGGCGGTGCGGAGTCTGTCCGGCACGCGGAAAGCCGGGGAATTGCGAGCCCAGGCCGGTGTCGACCAGGATCACCTGCTCGCCGCTTTTCGCCACCAGCACGTTCAACGGCCAGTCAAAGGCGTCCGGCGGCAGGAACATATGGTCCAGCCAGACGGCCAGGGCCGCCGGGTCGGCATTGGTGGCCATGGTCGCGGCGGGCAGCGGCAGCACGCCGTCACTGACCACCAGCACGTCGATCTCGCCGACGCGCAGGGCGTAGCGCGACGGGACCAGCTCGTCTGAACCGGGATCACCGGGCTTGATCGTGTTATCTCGGGCATTCATATTGACATCTCCTGGGTTGGCGGCCCTTGCATGTGGGCCGGGCCAGTCGGACGACTGGCAGTGAGATGTCATCGTATGCAGCGTGGGCGCCGACCGGTAGGCCTGCCGCTGTGCTCACGGTGTTGACTGAAACGCACCAAAGCAACAGAGCTGCGCGCGCCACGCATGCGCCGGTGTTGGCAGCGCGCGCGGCGCCATGTATGCTCCCGGGCATCCCATTCCGGCAACCACCACGAAAGAAAGAAGCCTATGAAACACCTGCTGTCCTCCTGCGTCCTCGGCCTGGGCCTGGCGCTGGCGCTGGCCGGCTGCGACCGCGCCCCGGCGCCGCAGTCGGCCGCGTCCGCGGTCGCCTTCCAGAAGATCGACACCATCCCCGGAACCGGCAAGGAAGCCGCGGCCGGCGCGACCGCCGTCGTCAACTACACCGGCTGGCTGTACGAGCCGGGCAAGGAAACGCTGCGCGGCACGCAATTCGATTCCTCGGTCGGACGCGCGCCGTTCAGCTTCCAGCTGGGCGCCGGCCAGGTCATCCGAGGTTGGGACGAAGGCGTGCAAGGCATGAAGGTCGGCGGCAAGCGCACCCTGATCCTGCCGCCCGAGATGGGCTATGGCGCCGGCGGCGCCGGTCCGATCCCGCCGAACGCGAGCCTGATCTTCGACGTCGAACTGCTCGACGTACGCTAACCTGGGCCGCCCTCAGGCGGCCATCGCCGGCGCGCCGTAGTCGAGCGGCAGCAGCAGATCGGGATAGCGCGTGCGCAGCGCGTCGATCGCGCTGAGCGTTCCCGACAGGTGCCTGCGCACCATCTGCTGAGCCGCGGCCGCATCGCCCCGCGCGATGGCCCCGGCGATCGCGGCGTGTTCGTCCAGGATCGACTGCGCCTTGCCATTGAGCGGCAGATGCAGGCGGCGCAGGCGGTCCAGGTTGCCGCTGCGGCTGCGCATCATGGACCACAGGTCGGGCACCGCCGCCGCGTGGTACAGGCAGCGGTGGAATTCCATGTCGACCTGGGTGAAGGTGCCAAGGTCGCCCGAGTCCAGGCTGGCGCGCTGGCGCTCGACCAGCGCGGTCAAGGTGCGCGCCAGGACCGGATCGGCGTCCTGGGCCAGCACCTGCACCATCTCCAGCTCCACCGACAGGCGCAAAAAATGCGCCTGCCTGGCCTGGGCCAGGTCGATCCGGCGCACCCGGGTCTGGTGCTGCGGATAGATGTCGACCAGGTGCTCTTCTTCCAGGCGCAGCAGCGCCTCGCGCACCGGGCTGGCCGACAGCTTGTAGAAGTCGCACAACTGGGGCCGCGCCAGCACCGTGCCCGGCTTGATGGCCAGGCTGACGATCAGTTCGCGCAGGTGTTCGAACACCTGGATGGTCGCGTTGCGCGAACGGTCGAGGTGGAAGTTGTCGGCGGCGAAATTCATGGTCGTATCTTTCGTGGCTTTCTCGTGGCTTGCGGGTCAACGGCGGCACTGGTATTTCAATGTTCCAGTGCCTGCCATTGTTCCCGATCGGCGCCCCGCTGTCCGCCCCTCGCGCGAATCAATCACGATCATGAGCGATCCGCGCCCTGCCCTTCATGCGTTGTGCATCAGCGCACCAGGCAGGGCCGCTTGTGGTCGAAGCGCCAGCCCGGCACCAGGAACTGCATCGCCACCGCGTCGTCGCGCGCGCCCAGGCCCATATTGCGGTAGGCCTGGTGCGCCGCTTCGAGGGCATCGGGATCGAGCTCGATGCCCAGGCCGGGCCTGGCCGGCACCCGCACCTGGCCATCCTCGATGCGCAGCGGCGCCTTCGTCAGGGCCTGCCCGTCCTGCCAGATCCAATGGGTGTCGATCGCCGTTACCCGGCCCGGCGCCGCCGCGCCCACGTGGGTGAACATGGCCAGCGAGATGTCGAAGTGGTTGTTCGAATGCGAGCCCCAGGTCAGGCCGAACATCTCGCACAGCTGCGCCACCCGCACCGAGCCCTGCATGGTCCAGAAATGCGGATCGGCGAGCGGGATGTCGACCGACTGCAGTTGCAGCGAATGGGCCAGCTGGCGCCAGTCGGTGGCGACCATATTGGTCGCGGTCGGCAAACCGGTGGCGCGCCGGAATTCGGCCATCACTTCGCGCCCCGAATAGCCGTTCTCGGCGCCGCACGGGTCTTCGGCATAGGCAAGTACGGCGTGCTGGTCGCGGCACAGGCGCACCGCTTCATCGAGCGACCAGGCGCCGTTCGGGTCGAGCGTGATGCGCGCCGCCGGGAAGCGTTCCTTGAGCGCCACCGCCGCCTCCATCTCGGCGGCGCCGTCCAGCACGCCGCCCTTGAGCTTGAAGTCCTGGAAACCGTAGCGAGCCTGCGCCGCCTCGGCCAGGCGCACCACGCCCTGGGCATCCATCGCTTCTTCGTTGCGCAGGCGCAGCCAGGCGTCGCCGGCGTCAGGCTCGGCGCGGTAGTCGATAGTGGTGCGGCCACGGTCGCCGATATAGAACAGGTAGCCGAGCATCGGCACCGCATCGCGCTGCCTGCCCTCCCCCAGCAGGTCCGCGACCGGCACTCCCATGAACTGGCCCAGCAGGTCGAGCAAGCACGATTCGACGGCGGTCACGGCGTGAATGGTGGTGCGCAGGTCGAAGGTCTGCAGGCCGCGCCCGCCGGCATCGCGGCCGGCGAACGCGCCGCGCATGTCGTTGAGCACCGCGAGATAGTCGCCCAGCGGCCGGCCGATGACGAGCGCACGCGCATCCTCGAGCGTGCGGCGGATCGATTCGCCGCCCGGCACTTCGCCCAGGCCGGTATTGCCGGCGCTGTCCGTCAGGATCACGATGTTGCGGGTGAACCAGGGCCCGTGGGCCCCGCTCAGGTTCATGAGCATGCTGTCCCGGCCGGCGACCGGAACGATGCGCATCGCGGTGACGACCGGCGCGCCGCCTGCGTGCAAAGGCATGGATGGTACTGGAGGAGTCATCGTCTGGGCGCTCATTTGCGGCGGTAATAGTCGGACAGGACGTCGAAGGCCTGCTTGCGCACACCGGTCTCGGACAGGATGCCCTTGCGGTTCCAGCCGTTCTGGAACACCGGGTGCTCGCGTCGCGGCGAGCGGAAGTCCTTCAGGATCCAGGGCGACAGGCCGCGCAGGGTCGGGATGCCCTCGGCCATGGCCAGCGTCTTGCGGTAGTACTCGGCCTGGTATTCCTCGGTAAACTTCTTGAGCCCCTGGCCGCGGTGGCCGGCCAGCGCATCGGCGCCGAACTCGGACAGGATCAGCGGCCGCTCGCCCGGGACATTCCAGCGCAGCTTCGCAATGCCGTCCAGCGTGTCGGGACCGTACCAGCCGGCATACACGTTCACCGCCAGCACGTCGAGCTTGTCGATCAGCGGATCCTGGATCTCCAGCACGTCGCCCTTGCGCTCGACCAGAAGCGCGGCGCTCACCAGGCGGGTCGGATCGAGCACGCGCACATTGTCGGCCATGGCGCCGTGGAAGCGCGTGCGCGACGGCGAAACAGGCGTCTCGTTACCGACGCTCCACAGGATCACCGAGGCGCGGTTGCGGTCGCGGTAGATGGTTTCGGCCTGCATCACGAGCGCCTTGCGCAGCACGGCAGGGTTGTCCCAGTCGACAGTCCAGTACACGGGAATCTCGCTCCACACCAGGAGGCCCATCTCGTCGGCCAGGCGCACCGTGGTCTCGGAGTGCGGATAATGCGACAGGCGCACGTAATTGCCGTTCAGGCCATGCTTGATCTCGTGCAGCAGAGCGCGCGACGCTTGCTCGGTCATATTGCGCCCCGGGTTCGGGCCGAACTCTTCCTCGTGCAGCGATATGCCGCGCAAGAACAGCGGCTTGCCGTTCAGGAGGATCTGGTTGCCCTTGACGGCGATGGTGCGGAAGCCCATGCGGTCGCGTACCTGGTCGCCGTTGGCAGAAAAGCGCACGTCGTACAGGGTCGGCTTCTCGGGCGTCCAGCGCTCCAGGCCCTTGGGCGCCGGCAGCTCGAGCAGCGCGCGGCCGTTGGCATCGGTGGTGGCGCGCGCCGTACCGAGCGTACCGATCGCCACCGTCACCGCCTGGTTCGCGGCCTGCGGTCCCTGCAGCTGCACTTCGCCGGCGATGCGGCCGTCGGCACGCAAGGTCAGCGTCGCATCGTCGATGAAGGTCGCGGGCGTGGTGATCAGACTGACCTTGCGGGTGATGCCGCCGTACAGGTCCCAGTCGGTGATCTGGGTCGGGATCGACTGGGCATCGTGGCTCGAATCGACGCCGACCACCAGCCGGTTGTCGCCCGCGCGCAGCGCGTCGGTGACTTCCAGCACGAAAGGCGTGAAGCCGCCTTCGTGGCGGCCCACTTCCTTGCCGTTGAGGTAGACGTAGGCGCGGTAGTTGACCGCCTCGAAGCGCAGGAAGGCGCGCTTGCCGGCTTCAGGCCGCGCATCGAACTTGCGCTGGAACCAGATCAGGCCATCGTAGTAGCGCAGCTCGGCCGCCGCCGCGTTCCAGGCGCCGGGCACGTTGATGAGCGGGCCGCGGTCCATGTCGAACTCGTAGAAATCGACGCCGCCCTTGGCTTCGACGGCGGCGACGTCGACGTCGCGCGCACGCTGCATGCGCGACTTGGCCACCCAGCCGTTGATGTCGGTAAGGCCGGTGCGGTACAGGTCTTTCGAGTAGGTCCACTGGCCGGACAGGTCCTGGCTGTCGCGGTGCAGCGCGCCGGTGAGCAGGAAGGCGGGTCGCAGAGAATCGGCCTGCGCCGCCTGCGCCTGCGCCAGCGCCGACTGGCAGGCCAGCGCGCCAACAAGGATCCAGAATGCGGTGATGAGTTTTTTCATGTCCTGGGATCTCAGAAATCGTATTTCATGCGCACGCCGAAGTAGCGGTCCGAGTTGCGCGGCAGGGTCTGGGTCAGCACGTGCACGTTGCCGAACACATTGTAGTTGTCGCCAACGAAGCTGGCGTAGCTCTTGTCGAACAGGTTGTTGACGTAGAAGGTCAGCTTCACGTTCTGCGATGGATTGAAGAAGGCGATGCTGCCGTTGACGGTGCCATAGCCCTTCTGGTCGGCCAGCGGATTGGCAGCCAGGTCGTAGTTGACGCTCGACTGGTACTGGCCGTTGATGTTGGCGATCCCGCTGTAGCCGCTCTCCCCGATCGGGAAGTTGTAGGTCGCGCCCAGATTGAGCTTGGTGCGCGGCGCGTTCGACAGGCGTTTTCCGGACAAATCTTGCAGCGGCACGCCGCCGATCAGGACGCAGCCCTCGGCGGCAGTCTGGCCCGGATAGCAGTTCGTGTTCGGGAATTTCTTGATCGTCGCGTCGACCCAGGCCACCGAGGCTTCGAGCAGCAGCGTGTTGATCGGCTTGGCCTGCACTTCGAGCTCCAGGCCGCGGGTGCGCAGTTCGCCGACGTTGGTGACGACGTTCTCGTAGGCCTGGGTGAGCGGATCGAGGCGGCGCGACTGGGCCTGGAAGTCCTCGTAGTCGGTGTGGAATACGGTGGCGTTGAGCTGCAGGCGGTTGCGGAAGAAGCGGCTCTTCATGCCCAGCTCCCACGATTCGGACGTCTCGGGCGCCACCGGCAGGCGCACGCGCGCCTCGTTGAAGCCGGTGGAGACGTCGTAGCCGGCGCCCTTGTAGCCGGTGGCGAAGGAACCGTAGACCATCACGTCCTTGACCAGGTCGTGCTGCAGCGCGACCTTGCCGGTGGTGGCGTCGTCGCGGCTGCGACCGTCGAAGATGGCCGGCACCGCCGGCAGGCGGTTGGCGAAATCGACCTCGATCGTCTCGCGGTTGAAGCGCACGCCGGTACTGACGCGGGTGGCCGGCGTGATCCGGTACTCGGCCTGGGCAAAGGCGGCGGCGGTCTGGTTGCCGGAGCGCGCTTCCCAATTGGCCAGGTTCGAGACCGGACCACGAAGGTAGCTGCGTTCGGTGCGCGAGTCGGCGTAATACAGGCCGCCGAGATAAGTGAGCGCGCCGTCGCCGTTGGACGACAGGCGCAGTTCCTGGGTCGACATGCGCGAGCGGTATGGGCCGCCGGCGGTGACGCCGCCATGGAAGCGTCCATTCGACTGCGGGCCGAGCTGGTCGAGGTTGGTGCCGTCGAAGTCGGCCAGGAAGTCGAATTCCCAGTCCTGCCAGGTGGTGACCGAAGTGATCGTGTGGTTGTCCAGCTTCCAGTTCAGGGTGCCGGCAATGCTGCGCGACTCGTGTTCGGCGAAGCCCGGATCGTCCATCCGCACGTCGCGGTTGTCCGGGCCAGGGGTGATGCCGACCAGGGCCGGGCCGATCGGCGCCACGCCGCGCAGGCTGGCGCCCGGCGGCACCGACAGGAAGGTCGTGACCGGGCCTTCGATACGGCGCTTGTTGTAGTCGGCGATCAGGCGGCCGTCCAGGCTCGTGGTGGGCTTGAAGTCCAGGCGCAGCCGCGCTCCTTTGCTGCGTTCGCCGTTCAGCTTGGCGCCCGATTCGAGATTGGTGACGTCGCCCTCGCGGTTGCCGCTGTAGGCGTTCAGGCGATAACCCAGCTTGTCGCTGATCGGGCCCGAGATGCCGGTTTCCAGGCGCTTCTCGCCGTCGCTGGTGACGGTGACCTGGGCATGGCCCTCTTGCTCCTCGCTCGATTCCTTGGTGACGATGTTGATCACGCCGGCCGACGAGTTCTTGCCGAACAGCGTACCTTGCGGGCCGCGCAGCACCTCGACGCGCGCGATGTCGCTCAGGTTCGAAAACGCCTGTAATTGCTGGATCACGGGCACGTCGTCGATGATCACCGAGACGGCCGATTCGATGCCGATGCTGAAGGCGAAGGTGCCGATACCGCGCAGCGCGATATTGTTATTGTTCGGGTTCTCGTTGATGGTCAGGGCTGGCGCCACGCGGGTCAGGTCCGAGAAGCCGACGATCTGCTGGTTCTCGATCGCGCGTTCGTCCACGGTGCTGACCGCGACCGGCACGTCCTGCATCGCCTGCGGGCGTTTTTGCGCGGTCACCGTCACCACTTGCAGGCCTTCCGACGACTGCGTATTCGTTTCTTGAGCGTGGGCGGTCATGGCGCCGGCGGCCAGGAGGGCCGCGGCGTGGGCGATGGCGGTGAGGGCCGAGCGACGGCGCGAGGATGGAAAACTCATTGTGTCTCCTGATAATAATTGTGAAATGCGTTCTACAAGCGGTGTGATCGACTAGTATTTCAGCGCTCACCTCGCTGTCCATCGCCGCCGCGCTGCCTTTACTATTTGACTGCGGCGGGTCCACGCCTGGCGCACCAGGCACGGGGAATCTCTAAAAAATGGCTGACTCGCACAGGGGCGAGCCAGCAAAGAGACAGCAGCTGACTCGGGTTGCCTCAGAGCATCCAATCGGCCGACTGCGGTGATATATTAGGATTCCAACCCACCATGCACAACAGCCTGGCGGGTTTAGTCACCAAGTTGAGCGAAGCGGCGGTTTGAAAGGCGTTTCGATCACGCGGGTGATCGAACCCGGAAGTCGCGCAGGATCTCGCGCGCGGCATTGTGGCCTGGCGCGCCGGTGACGCCGCCACCGGGATGGTTGCCCGCGCCGCAGGTGTAAAGACCCGCCACCGGCCCGCGGTAGTCGGCATGACCCAGCATCGGGCGCGCCGAAAAAAGCTGGTCGAGCCCCAGCGCGCCGTGGAAGATGTCGCCACCGACCAGGCCGAACGTGCGTTCCAGGTCGAGTGGGCTCATGATCTGGCGGCCCAGCACCGCACGCCTGAAATTCGGCGCATGGCGATCGACGGTGTCGATCATGAGGTCGGCCACCCGCTCGCGGTGCTCGTCCCAGCTCGCGCCATCGGGAAGTTGCGGCGCGACGTGCTGGCAGAACAGGCTGGCCACGTGCTGCCCCGGCGGGGCCAGGGTCGGGTCGAGCGTCGACGGGATCAGGAGTTCGACGATCGGCGCTTGCGACCAGCCCGACGCACGCGCGTCGTGGTAGGCGCGCTCCATGTACTCCAGGCTGGGTGCGATGATGATGCCGCTGCCATGGTGTTCGGCCATCGCCTTGCCCGGCAGGCAGCGAAAATCCGGCAGTTCGGACAGCGCGACGTTCATGCGGAAGGTGCCCGACCCGCAGCGCCATGCCTCCATGCGGCGCAAGAAGTCAGCCGGCAGCGCGCCAGGGTCGACCAGCCGGGTGTACAGCAGGCGCGGATTGAGGTTCGATACGACCGCGCGCGCATCGAGCCGCTCGGCGCCGCTCGTGACGACGCCGGTGGCGCGGCCCTTGTGCAGCAGGACTTCATCTACCGCGCAGCCGGTGCGGATCTCGACGCCCAGCGCCTGCACCGCCTTCGCCATCGCCTGGGTGATGGCCCCCATGCCGCCGATCGCGTGGCCCCAGGCGCCCTTCTTGCCATTGACCTCGCCGAACACGTGGTGCAGCAGCACATAGGCCGATCCGGGCGTGTACGGACTGGCGTAGTTTCCCACCACGCTGTCGAAACCATAGGCCGCCTTGATCGGATCGCTCTCGAACCAGCCGTCCAGATAGTCGCCCGCCGATTTGGTGAACAGGTCCAGTAGTTCGCGCTGGCCGGCCAGCGACAGCTTGCGCATGCGGTTGCCGAGGCGGCCGGCCTTGAGCAGCTCGGGCAGCGCGGCCAGCCAGCCGCCCTGGATGCGGTTGGGCGGCGTCTGCAGCACCAGTTCGCGCAGCAGGTCGGCCGCGTCGTCCAGCTGCCGGTGGTAGTCGTCCAGGCGCGCGGCGTCGCGTGGCGAGAACTTCGCCACCTCGGCAGCAGTCCGGCCGGCGCCGACCTTCAGGTAGCGGCCATCGTCGAGCGGGAGAAAGTTGGAGAGCGGGCGTTCGACGATGCGCAGGCCGTGCCGGGCCAGCGCCATGTCGTCGATCACCTTGGGGTTGAGCAGCGAGACGGTGTAGGCGGCCACGGAGTTGCGAAAGCCGGGATGGAATTCCTCGGTGACCGCGGCGCCGCCGACGACGTCGCGCCGCTCGAGCAGCGTCACCTTCAGGCCGGCGCGGGCCAGGTACCAGGCGCAGACCAGGCCGTTATGGCCGGCGCCGATGATGATTGCGTCGCGCATCTGGCGTCTCCCCGAAGCGTTCAAGCGAACGCGACGATTCTACCGAGGGAATGTGCCGATGGCAAAAAAAGAGCCGCTGCGGACAGGTAATGCCGTTAGCTAAGCCCAAAGTCTTCTTGAGTTAGCATAAAAACGTCGTCCCCACGAAGGTGGGGACCCAATCTCGCAAGCGTTTCGACGACGTTTGCAGAACTTGGGTCCCCACCTGCGTGGGGACGACGTCTCGGTCATGCTCGCCTTACTTCGCGGCGGCCGCCTTCGCGCGCGCCGCGTGCAGCTTGCGGTAGCTGTCGATCAGGCGATGGTGGCGGTCCAGACCTTCGAGCTGCATGCTGGTTGGGGTCAGACCGTGGAAGCGCACGCTGCCGTCGACCGAACCCAGCACCGCATCCATCCGCGTGTCGCCGAACATGCGGCGGAAGTTGACGACGTAGTCGTCCAGTTCCAGCTCGTCGTCCAGCACCACCTCGAGCACCACATTCATGGCCTGGTAGAACAGGCCGCGCTCGACGGTGTTGTCGTTGTACTGCAGGAAGGCGCCCACCAGTTCGTGCGCGTCCTCGAAGCGCTGCAGCGCGAGGTTGACCAGGAGGCGCAGCTCGAGCACCGTCAGCTGGCCCCAGTCGGTGTTCTCGTCGAACTCGATGCCGATCAGGCTGGCGATATCGGAGTACTCGTCCAGCTCATTGTTTTCCAGGCGCTCGAGCAGCGCCTCCAGGCTGTCGTCGTCCAGGCGGTGCAGGTTGAGGATATCGGAACGGAACAGCAGCGATTTATTCGTGTTATCCCAGATCAGGTCTTCAACCGGATACACCTCGGAATAGTCGGGCACCAGGATGCGGCAGGCCACCGCGCCCAGCTGGTCGTACACGGCGGTGTAGACTTCCTTGCCCATCTCTTCGAGGATGGCGAGCAGGGTCGCGGCTTCCTCGGCGTTGGCATTGTCGCCCTGTGCGGTGAAGTCCCACTCGACGAAATCGACTTCGGATTTGGCGCTGAAGAAGCGCCACGAGACGACGCCGCTCGAATCGATGAAGTGCTCGACGAAGTTATAGGGCTCGGTCACGGCTTCGCTGGCGAAGGTCGGCCGCGGCAGGTCGTTGAGGCCTTCGAAGCTGCGGCCCTGCAGCAGTTCGGTCAGGCTGCGCTCCAGCGCCACTTCGAAGCTCGGGTGGGCGCCGAAGGAAGCGAAGACGCCGCCGGTGCGCGGGTTCATCAGGGTCACGCACATCACCGGGTATTGGCCGCCCAGCGAGGCGTCCTTGACCAGCACCGGGAAACCCTGCTCTTCCAGGGCCTTGATGCCGGCCACGATGCCGGGATACTTGGCCAGCACTTCTTGCGGCACGTCGGGCAAGGCCATCTCGCTTTCCAGGATCTCGCGCTTGACGGCGCGCTCGAAGATCTCGGACAGGCACTGCACCTGCGCTTCGGCCAGCGTGTTACCGGCGCTCATGCCGTTACTGGCATACAGGTTTTCGATCAGGTTCGACGGGAAGTACACGACCTCGCCGTCCGACTGGCGCACGAAGGGCAGCGCTACGATGCCGCGCTCCACATTGCCCGAATTGGTATCGATCAGGTGCGAGCCACGCAATTCGCCATCGGGGTCGTAGAACGACAGGCTGTATTCATCGAGGATGCCATCCGGGAGCGCATCGTCCGGACCAGGCTTGAACCAGCGCTCGTTCGGATAATGCACGAAGTCGGCGTTGGCGATGTCTTCGCCCCAGAATACGCCGGCGTAGAAGTGGTTGTTGTTCAGGCGTTCGATGTATTCGCCCAGGGCCGAGGCCAGCGCGCTTTCCTTGGTCGCGCCCTTGCCGTTGGTGAAGCACATCGGCGAATGCGCATCGCGGATATGCAGCGACCAGACATTGGGCACGATATTGCGCCACGACGCAATCTCGATCTTGATGCCCCAGCTGGCCAGCAGGCCAGACATATTGGCGATGGTCTGCTCCAGCGGCAGGTCCTTGCCGGGGATATAGGTACGCGATGCCGAGTCTGGCTGCAGGGTGAGCAAGGCCTGGGCGTCGGCGTCCAGGTTGGCCACTTCCTCGATCACGAATTCGGGACCGGCCTGCACGACTTTCTTGACCGTGCAACGCTCGATCGAGCGCAGGATGCCCTGGCGGTCCTTGTCGGAGATGTCGGCCGGCAGCTCGACCTGGATCTTGAAGATCTGCTGGTAGCGGTTTTCCGGGTCGACGATATTGTTTTGCGACAGGCGGATATTCTCGGTCGGGATATCCCGGGTATTGCAGTACAACTTCACGAAATACGCCGCGCACAGGGCGGACGAAGCCAGGAAGTAATCGAATGGGCCTGGCGCCGAGCCGTCGCCCTTATAGCGGATGGGCTGGTCGGCGATGACGGTGAAATCGTCGAACTTGGCTTCCAGGCGAAGCTTGTCGAGGAAGTTGACTTTAATTTCCATGGAAAAATCCAGATACGGTGGGTGAAAATACAAAGCCCTGTCGGGACAGGGCTCATGGGTCACTGTACAGTACGGAATTTCTCGTGGAGAGTCGCGCTTCGCTCGATCCGCTACTGCCAAGATAGCGCGCGTATTTTAACACGCAGGTGCCCCATCGCCGCCCGGCCGGATGGTTCATTGCAGTACTTGCTCAGCCCCCACTGGGTTACCATAAGGATAATAATAACGAAGGATAACCCATGCACACGACACGGAGACGCATCTTGAAACAAGTCGGGGCCGCCATGCTGGCCGCATCCACATCGGGGGCCGCGCTTTCAGCCACGCCTGAATCGGCAGCAAGCTGGCCACCCTTGCCCGCAACGATCCCGCTCTGGCCCGAAGGCGTGCCCGGCGCCCGCGCCGGACTGGAAGCCGAACGCTACGTCGATGGCAGGATCAGCCAGGTCTCCGAGCCCACCCTCACCGTCTATCCTCCGGCGGTCGACCGCGCCAACGGGAGCGCCGTCATCATCTGTCCCGGCGGCGGCTACGAGCGCCTGGCCATCGAGCGCGAAGGCGAACAGTATGCGCGCTGGCTGTCGAGCCTGGGCGTGACCGCCTTCGTGCTCAAGTACCGGATGCGCGAATTCCGTCATCCGGCGCCGCTGCAGGACGTGCTGCGCGCGGTGCGCCTGGTGCGCTCGCAGGCGGACAATTACAAGCTGCGGCCGGAGCGCATCGGCGTGATGGGCAGTTCGGCCGGCGGCCACCTCGCCGCCAGCGCCGGCACCCTGTTCGACCATCCGCTGGGGCGCACCGGCGCCCCGCTCGACGCTGTCAGCGCCCGTCCCGACTTCCTGGTGCTGATGTATCCGGTGATCGCGCTCGATGGGCCGGCGGCCCACATGGGATCGCGCAACGCCCTGCTCGGCGCATCGCCCAGCGCGGCAGATGTGGAGCTGATGTCGGTGGCGCGCCAGGTGACGGCGCGCACGCCGCCGACCTTGCTGATCCATACCCAGGCCGATGCCTCGGTACCGGTCGAGAACAGCATCCTGTTCTATCAGGCTCTCACGCGCGCGAAGGTGCCAGCCGAGATGTATCTGTTCGAGCATGGGACGCATGGCATGGGCATGCGGCCCAATCTGGGAACCGCTTCGGCATGGCCGCGGCGCGCCGAGGAGTGGTTACGCGAGCGCGGCTTGCTGGACAAGACGGAATAAACGGATTCCCTACCTCCGGTTCGCGCGTCGACCAGCTTGGGAGTGATGTACTTCGAGGGCGGCCAGACTCTGGCCGGCGCCATGGTGCACCTCGACCTCCCCTCTGGCTGCCTGCAAAAAGATCGTTATTCTTTCCGTAGTCCGTGGCGCATGATGATTTGGTGCGCTTTGCGCTCCTTGTTGGTTAGTTACATTTTATGATAAGGTTACACCAACCCCAATCCATCGCGCCTCGCCATGCCCACCTCTACTTCATGGGACGCCGACCCATTCAAATCCTTCAAGGCCTTCATATCCACCACGGCCTTCGCCGAAACCGGTCGACGCCAGCGCGCCGACGGCACGCTGCGGGTGCTGTCCGCCGAGTCGGCGAAGATCTACCTGTTCATGTTCAACAACCTGGCGGGCTGGCTGCAGGAACAACGCATCACCTTCTCCCGGGTCACGCAGGCCGACCTGCTGCGCTTCATCGGCCGCACGGTCAGGGGCAAGCGCGTCCTGAACAGCAAGATCGCCTACCGCTACCTGCGCCTGCTCGAACGCTGCTACGAGCATCTCGGGGTCGTGCCCAATCCAGCGCAAGAGGCGATCCTCGGCATCGACCGCGCCCACATCGCGAAGGACGAGGCCGGACGCACCCTGTCGGAAGACCAGCTGCAGCGCTTCTTCGCCGCGCTGCCGGCCGAGGCGCCGCGCAAACGCCGCAACACCCCATTCGATGGCTGGAAGCGCCGCCGCGACCGGGCCATGCAGGTGGTCATCGCGCTGGCGGGGCTGAAAGTAACAGAGGCGGTCGGCCTGTTGATCACAGAAGTCGGTCGCCAGGCATCGATCGACGGCGCGCTCGTGCTGACGATCACGCCGACCGAAAAACTCGACACCAGCCATGAACACGAGGTCACCCTCCCCCGTGAAGGCGCCGACGAATTGCAGGCCTGGCTGGAGGAGCGGGAAACGATGGCGATCCCGGGCGAGTTCGTCTTCCCGGCCAACCTCACCGGCGCCAGGATGACCAGGAAAACCGTCTATATGCAGATGCGCGCTACCTTTGAGCGGGCCGGCATGGACTTGTCGCGCTCCGGCGGGCGCACCTTGCGCAACACCTTCGCCAAGCGCCAGCTCGATCAGGGCGCGAGCCCCGACGAGCTGAAGGACGTACTTGGCCTGGCGCTCGAGCGTTCCGCCGCCGACTACAAGCTCACGCGCGTGAAGCCGGACCCGGAAGAGTAAGCGGCGCCCAAAGGACTGTCAGGCCGCCAGCAGGTGCGGCCCGATCTCGCTGACCGAGCGCACGCCGGTCAGGACCATATTGGTGCGCAAGTCCTTCTCCATGATCTGCAGCAGGCGCTCGACCCCGGCCTGGCCCTGCGTGGCCAGCGCATACACGAAGGCGCGCCCCAGCAGGACGCCGTCCGCCCCCAGCGCCAGCATGCGGAACACGTCGGTCCCGGTGCGCACGCCGCCGTCGGCGAAGATCGTCATCTGCCCCTGGACCGCGGCCGCGATGGCCGGCAGCACCGCGGCGCTCGACGGCGCGCCATCGAGCTGACGACCGCCGTGGTTGGACACCACGATGCCGTCGGCGCCGAAGGCCAGCGCATCGCGCGCATCCTCCGGATCGAGAATCCCCTTGATCACCAGCTTGCCCTGCCACTCGTCGCGGATCCACTGCAGGTCGGGCCAGGCGATGCCGGGATCGAAATTGGCGCCGAGCCAGCCGATGTAGTCGGCCAGGCCGGTCGCGCTGCCGCGATAGGCCGTGATGTTGCCCAGGTCGTGCGGACGCCCGAACAGGCCCACGTCCCAGGCCCAGCGCGGATGCAGCGCGGCCTGCAGCATGCGCCGCAGCGGCGCGTTCGGTCCGCTCATGCCGCTGTGGGCGTCGCGGTAGCGCGCGCCGGGCACCGGCATGTCCACCGTGAACACCAGGGTGCGCGAGCCGAGTTCCCATGCACGGCGCATCACGTCGCGCATGAAGCCGCGGTCCTTCAGCACGTACAGCTGGAACCAGATCGGATGCGCGGCCTGTGCCGCCACCTCGGCCAACGGGCACACCGAGACGGTCGACTGGATGAACGGGATGTTGCGGTGACAGGCGGCGCGCACCGCCTGCACCTCGCCGCGCCGGGCATACATGCCGGTCAGGCCCACCGGCGCCAGCGCGATCGGCAGCGAATAGTCTTCGCCGAACCACTGCACGTTCAAATCGAGCTGCTCGGAGCCGCGCAGCACACGCTGGCGCAGCTTGATCGCCTGTAGGTCGTCGACATTGCTGCGCAGGGTCTGCTCAGCGCCGGCGCCGCCGTCGAGGTAGTGGAACAGGAAGGGAGGCAGCCGGCGGCGCGCGGCCTGGCGGAAGTCGGTGGCGGACGAAATGATCATGTACGGGGTCAGGATGAGCAGATGAGCGGATCGAATCCGCAGTCTACGCCGTCGCCCACCTTCGCGTCCATCGACAGGGCCAGGATAATCAGTGGCCTGATCGCGCGCACGGTATTGACATGCGCTGCAAACGCTCAAGCGCCTGATTAAATGGACCTCCGGACCACCCGCCCGTTGACACTTCCCGAGCGGAAAATGAATACTCGGCCGGGCAAGCCTTGATCAGCGACAGGATAACCATGGCGTCCCCCTTCCACTACCAAGCACTGAAACGCGGCGCGGCCCTCGCGCTGCTGGCACTGGCCTGCACCGCCTGCGCCACCCCGGGCCGCCAGCTGGAACCCCTCGATCGCGGCGTGGTCGCGATCCACACCGGCGACGGCAATTTCATCAGCTGGCGCGCACTCGGGCCGGAGGACCCGGCCACCACCTTCAACCTGTACCGCGACGGCGTGCGCGTCAACGGCGAGCCGCTAACCGCCACCAACTTCGTCGACGTCGGTGCCGCCGCCAGCGCGGCCTATAGCGTACGCGCTGTGAGCAAGGGCAGCGAGAGTCAGGTCGATGCGCGCGCCGGCGCCACCTGGCCGCAGCCGTTCAAGACCATCCCCTTGCGCAAACCCGCTGGTGGCGTAACCCCGGACGGCGAGGCCTATACCTACGGCGTCAACGATGGTTCGGCCGCCGACCTCGATGGCGACGGCGTCTACGAATTGCTGGTCAAGTGGCAGCCGACCAATGCCCACGACAATGCACATCGCGGCTATACCGGATCGACCCTGATCGACGCTTACCGCCTGGACGGCACGTTCATGTGGCGCATCGACCTGGGCAAAAACATCCGCGCCGGCGCCCACTACACGACCTATCTCGCCTTCGACTTCGACGGCGACGGCCGCGCCGAACTGATGGCCAAGACCGCCGACGGCACGGTCGATGGGACCGGCAAGGCCATCGGCGACCCGGCGGCGGACCATCGCAACAAGGCCGGCTACATCCTGGCCGGCCCCGAGTTCCTGACCGTATTCGACGGCCGCACCGGCGCCGCGCTGGCCAGCACCGATTACACGCCTCGGCGCGGCGACGTCGCGGCCTGGGGGGATGCCTACGGCAACCGGGTCGACCGCTTCCTGGGAGGCGTGGCCTACCTCGACGGCAAGCGGCCGAGCGCCGTGTTCGCGCGCGGCTACTACACGCGCGCCGTGCTCGCGGTATGGGACTGGCGCGACAACCGGCTCACCCGGCGCTGGGTATTCGACAGCGATGCGCCCGCCAACGCCGCCGCCGCCGGCCAGGGCGCGCACTGGATGGCCGTGGCCGACGCCGATGGCGACGGCCACGACGACATCGTCTACGGCGCCGCCACCATCAGGAGCGACGGCACCCTGATGTACAGCACCGGCCTGTGTCACGGCGACGCCCTGCACGTCGGCAAGCACGACCCCAGCCGGCCCGGCCTGCAGGTGTTCATGGTGCACGAGTCGCCATCGTGCTACCGCGGCAACGGCGCCGAGATGCACGACGCCGCCACCGGCAAGGTCTTGTGGGGCATCGCCAGCACCATCGACGTTGGGCGCGGCATCTGCATGGACATCGATCCCGCGCACCCCGGCAACGAGTGCTGGGCCGCTATCGGCGGCATCAACGACCCGGCCGGCGGCCTGGTGAACGCCGCCGGCGTCCAGATATCGTCAATCCGCCCGCGCGCCTACAACTTCGGCCTGTGGTGGGATGGCGACCTGCTGCGCGAATCGCTCGACGGCACCCGGATCGAAAAATGGAACCCGCAGGCCCAGCGCCTCGAACCGCTGCTCGACGGCGCGAAACACGGCGCAGCCTCGATCAACGGCACCAAGGCCAATCCCGTGCTGTCGGCCGACCTGTTCGGCGACTGGCGCGAAGAAGTGGTCTGGCGCAGCGCCAATGACGAGTCCCTCCTGGTGTTCTCCACCACGGCGCCGACCCGGCACCGCATCCCGACCCTGATGCACGACACCCAGTACCGGGTGCAGGTAGCGGCGCAGAATGCCGCCTACAACCAGCCGCCCCACCCCAGCTTCTTCCTCGGCGAAGGCATGACGCTGCCGCTGCAGACTTCCGATCAATCCAGATAGAGCTTCCGATATGAATCTTAGCCTTCCCTTACGCCTGACCTTTCCCCTCGCCGCCGTCGCCGCGCTGTTCTCCTTCGACGCCAGCGCCTTTGATCGCCTGAGCGTGACCGCCAACCATGCGCTCGACATCGCCCGTCCGGCCGAGACGATCTCGGTCCCGTGGGCCCGCGTCAACGACGCCCTGCCCCAGGCCCGCGCGCAGCAGCTCGTGATCAAGGACGCCGCCGGCCGTACCCTCGTTTACCAGGTAACCAATGTCGACGCCACCGCCAAGGACCCGAAGATGATCGGCGCCGCCTATGGCGAGCTGCTGTTCCAGTACGACTTCAAGGCCGGCGAGAAGTCGGCCACCTTCACGATCGAGAAAGCCGGCGCCACCGTGCCGCCATTCCCGCCCAAAACGTATGCGCGTTTCGTCCAGGAGCGGCTCGACGACTTCGCCTGGGAAAACGACAAGCTGGCGCACCGCGCCTACGGCCCCGCGCTCAAGGCGCCGGCGGCGCCGGGCAGCGACAAGGAAGTGCTGGTTACCAGCGGCCTCGATATCTGGTTCAAGCGGGTGCCGTATCCGGTGGTCGACCGTTGGTACAACATCGGCCACGACCACTACCATGAAGACCAGGGCGAAGGCATCGACATGTACAACGTCGGCCCGACCCGCGGCGCCGGCGGCACCGGCATCTGGGACGGCAAGACCCTGCACGTCGGCGCCAATTACCGCCAGTGGCGGATCCTGGCCAATGGTCCGATCCGCACCGTATTCGAACTGCACTACGACGCCTGGGATGCCAATGGCGCCAAGGTGGCCGAAGTGAAGCGCTTCACGGTCGACGCCGGCCGCTATTTCGACCGCATCGACAGCACCTTCACCTTCAGCGGTCCGGCCACGCTCAATGCCGCCGTCGGCCTGCACAAGACGCCGAGCGACAAGGGCCAGGAAGTCAAGGTCGACTTTGCCGAGAACAAGGCGGACGGCAGCCTGGTGCAATGGGTCACGCAGCGCAGTTTCGGGGACTTCGGCGTGGCCGTGATCGTGCCCTCGGCCTCCGCCTTCGCCTCCGACGTGCGCAACGGCCTGGTGACGGCGCCGGTCACGTCCGGCAAGCCGCTGCGCTACCACGTCGGCGCCGCCTGGACCCGCGGCAGCCCGTTCGCGACCCAGGCGCTGTGGCAGAAGCACGTCGCCGACGAGGCGGCGCGCCTGCGTTCGCCGGTGAGCGTGAGCCTGGCGGCGGGACGCTGACAGCATGGCGCCGCTGTCCCGACGCACCTTCTTCAAGACCGGCGCGCTGGCCGCCGCATTGCCGCTGGGGGTGAACGCAGCACGTGTCGACGCCGCGCCGGCCGCACCGGGCAGCGTGGAACTATCCTGGCTCGAAGGCAGGCCTGGTTTGATGACCGGCACCACCTTCGGCGTGCCCTGGCCGCGTGGCGCGCTGCGCAAGGAGCAGGCCTTCGTCCTGTCGGGCGATAAGGGAGACCTGCCCTGCCAGAGCTGGCCAACCGCCTACTGGCCGGATGGCTCGCTGAAATGGACTGCGCACGCGCTGCCAGCCATGGATGCGGCGCCGGAACGACTGCGGCTGCGGCCGGGAAGCACGAGCGCCAAGGGCGGCAAGCAACTGACGGTCAAGGAGAGCCCGGGCGCGATCGTGATCGACACCGGCGTCATCGAATGCACGATCCCGCGCCAAGGCGCGGAGCTCGTACGCAGCCTGCGTCGTGGAGGACGCGACATCGCGCGCGCCGGCAAGCTGGTCGCCCTCTGCGACGACAGCCCGGATGGCAGCACCCGCCAGACGGCCTACGAGAGCCGGCTGCAGCATGTCATGCTCGAGCAGCGCGGCCCGCAGCGCAGCGTGGTCAAGCTCCAAGGCATGCACCGCGCGCAGGACGGTGCACGTTCCTGGCTGCCGTTCACGCTGCGCCTGTACCTGTACGCCGGCGCCGAATCGGTGCGCGTCATGCACACCTTCGTGTTCGACGGCGACGAGCAGAAGGATTTCGTGCGCGGCCTCGGCCTGCGCTTCGACGTTCCCCTGGGCGACGCACCGCACGACCGCCACGTGCGCTTCGGCGGCGAGGACGGCGGCCTGTGGGCCGAGGGGGTGCGCAATCTGACCGGCTTGCGGCGCGACCCGGGCGAGGCGGTGCGCAAGGCGCAACTGGCCGGCGAGGCGGTGCCGCCGATCGCCGAGCGCGTGAACAAATCGCTGCACCTGATCCCGGCCTGGGGCGACTACAGCCTGGCCCAGCTCTCGCCCGACAGCTTCCGCATCCGCAAGCGCACCAAGGCCGGCTACGGCTGGATCGACGCCGCCTGGGGCCGGCGTGCGCCGGGCCTGGGCTATATCGGCGGAGCGAGCGGCGGCCTGGCCTTCGGCATGCGCGACTTCTGGCAGCGCCATCCGACCCAGCTCGATATCCGCAACGCGCATACGGAGGCCGCCCAGGTCACGCTATGGATCTGGTCGCCCGATGCGCCGGCAATGGACCTGCGCTTCTACCACGACGGCATGGGCATGGAAACGCATGCCGACGAGCTGCAGGCGTTGGACGTCACCTACGAGGATTACGAGAAAGGCTTCGGCACGCCGGTCGGCGTGGCGCGCAGCAGCGAGTTCACGCTGTGGGCCCTGGACACTACGCCGGCGCGCGAGCAGCTGGTGCGCATGGTGGCCCAGGTCCAATCCCCGCCGCAACTGTGCGCGGCGCCAGCCCATATCCTGGCCACGCAGGCCTTTGGCAACCTGTATGGCCTGCCCGACCGCTCGACGCCGGCCAAAGCGCACATCGAAGACCGGCTCGACGCCCATTTCGCCTTCTACCGCGACGAGGTCGAGCAGCGCCGCTGGTACGGCTTCTGGGACCATGGCGACGTGCGCCATACCTATGACACCGATCGCCACGAATGGCGCTACGACGTCGGCGGCTATGCCTGGGCCAATTCGGAACTCTCGCCCGACCTGTGGCTGTGGTATGCCTTCCTGCGCAGCGGCCGCGCCGACATCTTCCGCATGGGCGAAGCCATGGTGCGCCACACCACGGACGTGGATACCTACCACCTGGGCCGCTTCGCCGGCCTGGGCACACGCCACAACGTCCAGCACTGGGGCTGCAGCGCCAAACAGGTGCGCATCAGCACCGCGGTCTACCGGCGCATGTACTATTACCTCACGGCCGATGAGCGTACCGGCGACGTGATGCGCGAACTGCTCGACGCCGACCTGCGCCTGGATGCGGTCGACCCGGTGCGCAAGCTGCCGAACCAGCCGCCCAAGGGCCCGTATCCGGTGCGCGCCAGCTTCGGCACCGACTGGGCATCGCTGGCCGCCAACTGGCTGACCGAGTGGGAGCGCAGCGGCGACACCCGCTACCGCGACAAGATCCTGACTGGCATGCGCGACATCGCCGCCATGCAGCATGGCTTCTTCAGCGGCGAACGCATGGGCTACGAGCCCCGCACCGGGCGCCTGCACAATATGGCTGGCGACAGCATCAAGGCCTCACACCTGAACGCCGTGTTCGGGGCGGTGGAAGTGTTCGACGAGCTGATCGCCCTCACCGGAGATAAGGCGTTTGAGAACGCCTGGCTCGACTACTGCGCACTGTACAACGCGCCGAAGGACGAGCAGCAGCGCCGCCTCGGCAAGCCGCATGGCGGCTCCGACGTGCTGGTGATCGGCCACTCGCGCCTGACGGCCTATGCGGCCTGGCGGCGCAAGGACCCGGCGCTGGCGCGCCGCGCCTGGCACGAATTCGCGGGCGTGCGCCCCTATCCGCCCTTCGTGGCTACCAAGGTCACTGGAGCTGCCACGCTCAATCCAGTCACGGAGGTGCCATGGGCCACCACCAACGATACAGCGCAATGGGGTCTGGCCGCGATCCAGAACCTGGCGCTGATCGGTGATGCTCTCTGACCCAGCGATGCGATTCTCCATGACCCAACTTCACGCAATCTGCCTGGCGGCCGGCGCGCTGCTGGCCGGACAGGCTCACGCCGCCGCGCCGACACAATTCGTATTCGGCGACGCCGAGACGCCCGCCGGCCATACCCGCGTGGCGCCCGGCACGCCCTACGACGCGGGGCGTGGCTACGGCTTCGAGGACGGCGGCAGTTATTTTTCGGTCCGTCTCCCCGAGGGCAACTACGCAGTCACCGTCGTGCTGGGCGATGCCATGCAGCCGACGGCGACCACCGTGAAATCCGAGCTGCGGCGGCTGATGCTCGAGAACGTGCCGGCAGCGGCCGGACAGCGCGTGCTGCGCACCTTCGTCGCCAATGTGCGCACCGCGCGCATCGCCCCCGTGCCCGGTGTCGCCGCCGGCGCGGTCGCCCTCAAGGCCCCGAGAGAGACCGAATCCGAGGCCTGGAACTGGGACGAGCGCCTGACCCTGGAATTCAATGGCGACCCGGCCGCCGTCCAGCGCATCGAGATCGCGCCGGCCAGCGTGCCGACCATCTTCCTGCTAGGCGACTCGACCGTCAGCGACCAGCCGGGCGAACCGTATAACAGCTGGGGCCAGATGCTGCCGCGCTTCTTCGGCCCCACCGTTGCGGTGTCGAACCACGCGCAATCGGGCGAGACCTACCGCGACTCGCTGGCGCGCCGCCGCATCGACAAGATCCTGAGCATGATGCAGCCGGGCGACCTGCTGCTGATGCAGTTCGGCCACAACGACCAGAAGCAGATCAAGGATGGCCGCAGCGGTCCGTTCACGACCTATAAAGCCGAGATCAAGACCCACGTGGACCTGGCGCGTGCGCGCGGCGGCCTGCCGGTAATCGTCTCGCCGGTCGAGCGCCGCGCCTTCGACGAGGCGGGTCGGGTAAAGCCCTCGCTCACCGACTATGCCGAAGCCGCACGCGAGTCGGCGCGCGAGCTTGGCGTCCCCTTCATCGACCTGAATGCGATGAGCAAGACCATATACGCTGCCCTCGGCGTGGAAGGCTCCAAGGCGGCATTCGCCTCGCCGGCGCCGGGAAAGCTGGACAATACCCATCACAACCCGTACGGCAGCTACCTGCTGGCCAAGGCGGTGGCGCTCGGCATGCGCGAGACGAAGCTTGCGCTGTCCGCCCACCTCGTCCCCGACTTCCGCTTCGACCCGGCCCATCCCGATCCGGTGGCCGGCTTCAAGGTGCCACCCAGCCCCGGCCGCACGCAAGCGCGGCCGCTCGGCGACGACGGGCAGCGCGAAGTGACCACTGGCGCATCCCCAGGGAGTGCCCGATGAAGCGCCGTACCACCCTGGCCCTGCTGGCTGGTGGCCTGCTCGGCGGATGCGCCGGCCCGTTGCCGGCCAGCCGGACCGGCGGATGCGCCGGCCCGTTGCCGGCCAGCCGGACCGGCGAGGACCAGGCCTACTTGTTCTCTTACTTCCTGGGCAACGGCGCCGATGGACTGCATTTCGCCGCCAGCCGCGACGGCTACCAGTGGGAGGCGCTGCGCGGCGGCGCCAGCTTCCTGGCGCCCACCGTGGGCCCGGCCAAATTGATGCGCGACCCGTGCATCGCGCGCGGGCCGGATGGTCTGTTCCACATGGTCTGGACCAGCGGCTGGAACGACCCCGGCATCGGCTACGCTTCCTCGCCGGATCTCGTGCGATGGTCGGACCAGCGCAGCCTGCCGGTGATGGCGCACGAGCCGGGCGCGCTCAATGCCTGGGCTCCCGAGGTCTTCTACGACGCCGGGCGCGGGCACTTTCTGATCCTGTGGTCGTCGACGATCCCGGGCCGATTCCCGCGTACCGAGGCCGGCGGCGACGCTGCCGGCGACAAGAAATACGACCACCGCATCTACGCCACCACCACGAAGGATTTCGCCAGCTTCACACCGACGCGGTTGTTCTACGATCCGGGCTTCTCGGTGATCGACGCCACCTTCGTGCGGGCGCTGGGGCGCGACTGGCTGGTAGTGAAGGACGAAACCCGTCACCCGCCGCGCAAATACCTGCAGGTCGCCTCAGCAGCCAGCCTGGAAGGTCCATTCGGGCCATTGAGCGCACCGGTCACGCCGGTGGGCCTGTGGGCCGAGGGACCGAGTGCGCTGCAGGTCGGCGACGAGGTGCTGCTGTACTTCGACGCCTACACCGCCGGCCACTACGGCGCGCTACGCTCGCGCGACATGCTGCACTGGGAAGACGTCAGCACGCGCATGCGCTTTCCGCACAAGATGCGACACGGGACCGCTTTCGCGGCCCCGGCCAGCCTGGTGGAGCGGCTCAGGGCGCTGGCGCCATAGGCGCATGTGTTTCTGCTTTCCCGTTAACGCATGCACGTCGTCGCCGCCATTGGCGACGCCGACTCCCCGCGCAGGCGGGGACCCAAGTCCGCAATGCTGCCACTATGATCAAGCTCTGTGGCTACGCGTGAAAACTTGGGTCCCCGCCTGCGCGGGGACGACGTTCTTGGGCCAACAAATGGAAGGCTCTTATCGAGACTACTGCTGCCCGCCCTGGAGCATCAAACCACTGTCATTCAACCCGAACTTGAACTTCTTGTTCATCTCGATGATCTCGGCGCCGGCGAGCAGGGTCGGCCCATAACCATGTGCCGCCTTGACGCTGGTCGGACGATAAGCATAGAACGCCGGATCGAACGCCATCCCGGTGCCCACGCAGATCCCTTCGATCTGGCCATTCTGCGTGACCTTGCTGGCCACGGCGTTCCAGGCCAGGTTGGCCATCGGACCATACATTTCGGGTTCGACGTAGCCGCGGTTGACCGCGCGTGCGATCGCGTAGGCGTAGATCGCGGTGGCCGAGGTCTCCTGGTAGGTGTCGTTGCGGTCGATCAGCTGGTGCCAGAAGCCGTCGCGGGTCTGGTAGCCGGCCAGGCCACGAATGTGCGCGCGCAGTTGCTCGAGCACGGCGTTATAGCCCTTGTGGGTCTTCGGCAGCACCTCCAGCACCTCGACCATCGACATCACCGCCCAGCCGTTGGCGCGGGCCCAGCGCAGCTCGGGATGATCGCGCTTGCCCTCGACATAGCCGTGCATGTAGATGCCGAGCTTGGGATTGAACATGCGCTTGGAAAACTGCTGCACCTGGCGCACCGCGTCATCGTAGTACTTGGCCTCGCCCGTGGTCTTGCCCAGGTAGGCCATGGTCGGCACGCCCATGAACATATCGTCCAGCCACAGCGTATCAGGCAGCGGGCGCATCTTGCGGCCGCCTCTTCCGTCCGGGCCGCCGCGCGCCAGCGTGCCGTCCTTCAGGCGGTACTCCTTGTTGGTGACGAAGTCGCCGCACACGCCGATCATCTGGCCGTAGTCGACCTTCGAGCCGGCCACCTTGGCCTTCAGGAAGCTGTGGCACAACGCGCCGGCGTCGTCCAGCGCATGCGGGTTCAGGAAGCCCTTGATCGGCGCATGCGCGTTCTGCGCATCCGCCTTCACCGCCGGCAGATAAGCCTTGGTCAGCTGCGACAGCAGGGTGTGACGCTTGGTCATGTAATCCTGGTAGCGGGTGTCACCGGTGGCCTGGGCCGCTGCCAGCATGCCGATATAGGTCACGCCCCATTCATAGCTGTTCAGGCGGAAGTCACCGGGTTTGAGCACGGCGTTCGGATTGGCCGTCGAGACATCGGTGATGGCTGCGCCCGTGGTCTTGTCGATCAGCTCCGCCGGCGTAGTGCGGTCCAGGTAAGCGAACACGCGATCGAGCACGGCCTTGATTTCGGCCGCTTCCATCGCGCGGTAAGGTGTCGGGTACTTCACGTCGAGCGCATGCAGCATGGCGTCGGCCGGGGCCGGCCCTTTTTCTTGCGGCGGCGGCGCGTCCTGCGCGATCGCATTCAGGGAAAACGGGAACAGGCCCGCCACGAGTATGGCCATCAGGGTGTGGCGCGGCTTGGATGATTGCATTGCTTGTGTCTCCTTTTATTGGATTTGGTGGATGGTCAGTCCGGCGATGGTCTGGCGCGACCACGTGGTGCGGAAACCGAGATACCCGCGCGTGAGCGGTTGCGGGTCGTAATAGGTAAAGACGTCGCGGCCGTCCACGCGCATGCGCGTGCAGCCGTCGCGCACGGCGATCTCGATCCGGTAATCGCGGTTCGCCTCCAGCAGGTCGTCGCGGCCGACGCGTTCGGCGACCAGTGCGCGATTGCCGTCGCCGTAGCGCCGCATGCGCGTGGTCGTGTTGCCGTTACCGCCCATGCCGGCGTAATACAGCTCCAGGTCGTCATAGTCCTCGAATTTGCCGGAGCGGGTGAAGAGCGAATCGCGCGCCGGATCGCGCGCCATCCAGAACTGGTTCAGGTCCGACAGGCGGTCGTTCGGCCCGCCGTCCATCACCACCCGGCGCGTGTAGGCGATCAGGAGGTTGCCCGACAGGGGCTTGTCGAGCCACACGGTGGCGCCGGAATCGACGTCGATCAGCAGGCGGCCATCGCGGTTAGTGACGACGTTGCCGGGCTTGCGAGCGAATTCGCTCACATAGCCGCGCAAGGCGCCGTCGAAGTCGTCCCGGTGCAGCAAGGCGCCGCGCTCGCCCCAGCGCACGCAAGCCTGTGGCGAAAAATAGGCGTCCAGCGGCTTGCCCGGCAGCGCGGCCAGCCCGGCGACGACCTGGCGCGCATTGAATTCGGCGCCGGCGGCATTGGTATGGGTGCGGGCGTCCGAGAAGAAGGTGTCGACGGTCGCCGCGCCAACCTCGCGATAGGCGTTCGAGATCAGCATCGTCAAGTCCATGAAGTGGGCGCCGCCAGCCTGGGCCACCTGCTGGCCCCAGTCAGCGAAGTTGGCGAAATCGCGCTCGCCCTGCCACTTGTCGCGGTGCGGGATGGGTGCGGCGATCACCACGGTGGCGCCCTTTTCGCTGGCGTCGGCGACGTAGCGCGCCATATACCAGCCGAAGCTGTGCACCTGCTCCTTGCTGCCGTCGGGCCGGGTGTCCTCGACCGTCTCGGGACCGATGCCAGGAACCGAGGCACGATTCTTCGAGGCCGGGTCGCCGATGCGGCCGCCGTCGTTATGGCCGAACTGGATCAGCACCACGTCGCCGCGCTTGAGCTGCGCCCTGACACGTTCCCAGCGCCCCTCGGTAAAGAAGGTACGGCTGCTGCGACCGCCGATCGCGGCATTGACCACATTGATCTTGCCGGTATCGAAATACGGCGCGATGCGCTCGCCCCAGCCGATCGCCCCGTTCTGGCCACCGCTCTTGACGGTGGAATCCCCCACCAGGAACAGGGTCGGCAAGGACGGATCGCGCGCCGCCTCGTCACGCACGGTGCGCGCATCGACCACCGGCCGCACGTCGTCCACCGGTTTCAGGAAGGTCTTCATGCGCGGGTCGCCCAGCTTTGCCAGCCCGGTCGCCACGACCTGGGCATTGAGGACCGCGCCGGCCCAGTTGGTATGGACGCGCTCCTCGGGCACGGTGGCCGGGAACAGCGCCATGACGCCGTCACGCCCCATCGCATCGTAGCGGCCCGCCACGATCTCGTTCAGGTCGATGAAGCCCACTTTTTCGGTGCGCGCCACCTCGGCCGCCCAGCCGGCGTAATCGGCGCGGTTGCGGCGCACCTTGCCTTGATCCGGGCCATCGTCGTGCCATGCCTTGCGCGGGACCAGCGAGGCCACCACCGGGGTTGCCCCCTTGGCGCGGATGTCGGCGATGAACTTGCGCAGGTACCAGCCGTAGCTGTGCACCGTCTCGCGCTTGCCGGTCAGGAGGTTGTCGATCTCGGTGGATTCAATACCAACGCCGCGGATCGTGCCGCGCGCACGCTTGTCGTCGTTGACCGGCGAAGCGTCGTTATGCCCGAACTGCATGATGACGACGTCACCCGGCTTGACCAGGGCCAGCGTGCGCTCCCAGTGCCCGCTGCTCATGTAAGTACGGCTGGACAGACCGCCCACGGCGCGATTCACCAGATTGACGCGCGCCGCATCGACGTGGGCCGCCAGCGGATTCCCCCAGCCCCACTGCCCCTGCGCGCCCTTGCCCTGGCCGTCGTCGTGGCCGTTGCGCACGGTGGAGTCGCCGATCAGGATGATCGAAGGCAGGGCCGCGTTGGCTGGTTCCGGCAGCACGACCTGGGCACGCGCGGGGTCGGTACTCACGGCGGCAGCCTGGTTTTGCGCGTGGCCCGACGCCATGGCGCAGGCCAGCGCCAGCCATACCAATACCCGCTGCAGGGCGCGCGAAACAGTCATTGCCACGGTCTCCGTCGGTCGTTGTTATAGGCAGATTCTATGCGGCGCGATCAGCCACGGCGGTCAATACGCAGAAAGAATCAGTAATATGATTGGAAATGAGCAACTCGTACTGTAACAATGAGCGGACAACATCCACAAGACGGAGACACCCTCATGCGACCCCTTATTCATACCGCGATCGGCCTGGCCGTCGCGCTGCTGCTGTGCGCCGACGCGTCGGCCCAGATCGGCAAGCGCTTTCCTTCGGAGCGCAAGCTCGTCAAGGATCCGGTCACCGGCACCGAACTGACCTTCCTGACCAGCAAACCGCACGGCGATTCGAAGATCTATCCGACCCACCCGCAATGGACGGCCGACGGCAAGTGGCTGGTGTTCCGCTCTCGCCTGGCCGGCAGCGAGGCGCTGGCGGTGAACGAAGAGACCGGCGACCTGGTCCAGGTGACCGAAGGCGGCTATACCGGCATGCTGAACCTGGCGCAGAAGTCGATGAAGCTGTACTACATGCGAAAAGGCGACACTGGTTTGCAGATCGTCGAAACCGACCTGGCGCGCGTACTGGCCGACAGCGCCGCCAAGCGTATGCAGCCCGCGGCAACGTACCAGCGCGTGGTCTCGAACCTGCCGGCCGAACTGGAAGCCGGCGGCGACCTGGCGCTCGACGCCGATGAAGAATGGGTTTACTTCAAGGTCGGCCCGGGCCAGGCCGCCAAACACCTGGCGCCTGGCACGAAGATCGAGCCAGCCTTCGGCCCGCGCAAGATGGGCGCCGGCCCGCAAGGCATCGCGCGCCTGAACGTGCGCACCGGCGAGATCAAGCATGTGGTGTCGGTGCCGTTCCAGGTCGGCCACATCCAGGCCAATCTTTGGAATCCGGGCGAGATCGTGTTCTGCTGGGAGACCGGCGGCAAGTCGCCGCAGCGCACCTGGACCGTCCGCGCCGATGGCAGCGGCCTGCGTCCGCTGTATCCGGAAGCGCCTTATGAATGGGTCACGCACGAGGCCGTGATCTCGAAGGACGAAGTGGCGATGGCGATCATGGGGCACCGTGCGATCCCGGGAGCGGCTGCATCGGTGGCAGGCCCCGCCACCGACGTCGGCGGCGCCAATCCGGGCCAGGACGACGGCTGGGGCGCCACCGGCACCCGCGAAAAGCCGACCGGCCTGGCGATCGTCAACCTGCGCACGCGCCAGATGCAGATCGTCGGCCAGACCGAATCGGGCAGCGGCCTGTGGCACGTGCATGGCTCGAGCGATGGCCGCTTCGCCGTCGGCGACGATTTTCAACGCAGCGTCTACCTGATCGACCGCCGCAACCGCGAAATGATGATGCTCACCACCGGCCACAAGACCACCGCCGCCGACCATCCGCACCCGACCTTCAATGCCGACGGCACCCGCATCCAGATCCAGTCGGCCATGCTGTCAGAAGACGGCCGCTCGATGAATATCGTGGTGGTGCCGGTGCCGAAGGCCTGGCTCGAGCGCAGCTTCCCGGCGCGCTGACCGGGAAAGAAAAACGGCCTGGCAATGCCAGGCCGTCGGATCCATCTGAATCAAGCCAGGTGAAACACCTGGGTCAGCGGCCACTCCTTCGGCCGGTTTCCCGGCTCGACTTCCATCAGGTCGGCCATGTAATCCCACCATTTGCGCATCACCGGATGATCGGGCAGCGGCCCGAGGTCATGCCCCGGGTGCAACTTCATCACCGCGAACAGGTCGAGCGTCGCTTCGTCGAGGAAGATCGCGTAGTCGTGGATGCCGGCGTCGCCGAGCAGCGCGGCCAACTCGGGCCAGATGGCGTCGTGCCGGCGGCGGTACTCCGCCTCGTTGCCGGCCTTGAGCTTCATGCGGAAGGCCCGCGTGGCGTGAACGCCCATGCTCAGACGATCCCGCTGCCGCTGGCGCCGGCCTTTGCCGGGCGCAGGCCGGCCACGCGGTCGCGGTAGCCGCTGGCGCGGTAGCAGGCCACCGGGTCGGCGGCGCCGCCAGCACGCACCCGCGCCATCGCCAGGATCGGGCTGACGTCGGTGCGGAAGGCGCGCTTTAGGGTCTGCGCCGCTTCCAGCACGTCGTTCTGCTCCTGCAGGCCGGCGAGAACAGCGCGGTCGACCAGGGCCGACTGCACGAAGGCGCGCTGCACCTCGCCCGCGCTGCTCATCAGGCTTTCGATCGGGTCGGTTACATTGTGCGACTGGTCCAGCATATAGGCCGGCTTGAAAGCATCGCCCTCGCGGCGGCCGGCATCGGCCAGCTCGTTAAACACCAGGAACAGCTGGAACGGGTTGATCGAGCCGGAATCCAGGTCGTCGTCGCCATACTTGCTGTCGTTGAAGTGGAAGCCGCCGAGTTTACCGAACTGCGCCAGGCGCGCCACGATCATCTCGATATTCGTGTTCGGCGCATGGTGGCCCAGGTCGACCAGGCACTTGGCTTTCGGTCCCAGCTCGGTGGCGCAGGCGAAGCTGGTGCCCCAGTCGGCGATGGTGGTGGCGTAGAACGCCGGCTCGAACAGCTTGTGCTCGATGAAGACGTTCCAGTCGCTCGGCAGCGCGGCGTAGATTTCGCGCATGCTGTCCAGGTAGCGTTCGAGCGCGCCGCGCAGATTGTGCTGGCCGGGGAAGTTGGCGCCGTCGCCAACCCACACGGTCAGCGCCTGCGAACCGATCGCGCGGCCAATCTCGATACATTCGATATTATGGGCCACCGCCTGCGCGCGCACGGCGGCGCTGGTCGAGGTGAGGCTGCCGTATTTATAGCTCTGGTCCTGGCCCTGCTGGTCCTGGAAGGTATTCGAATTGACCGCGTCGAAAGCCAGGCCCAGCGCCTTGGCCGTTTCGCGCAACTCCGATGCGTCGGTCGGTTTGTCCCACGGGAAGTGCGGCGACACGCTCGGGGTGGCGCGGGTCAGCTGGTGGATGACGGCGCAGTCTTCCAGCTTCTCGAACACATTGCGCGGCTCGCCGCGGCCCGGGAAGCGCGCGAAACGCGTGCCGCCGGTGCCGGCGCCCCAGCTGGGCACCGCCACGGCGAAGGTCTGCGCCAGCGCGGTCAGCTGGTCGATGTCCAGGCCGCGGCGCGCTAGCATGCCGCCCAATCCCTCGTAGTCGGCCTGCAGCTGCGCGTCCAGTTTGGCGTTCTGGTCCGCGACCAGTCCAGCGTCGATAACGCTTGTCATTCTCGTCTCCTTGATGCTGGCGGCATAAGCCGCCGATGCCCGGTGACGCGCGCCCTGATGGGTCGGCGTCCCGGCTTGTTGTGATGTCTTGCTATCTTAGCGTATCGATCGCGGTCAGCGGGTGAAGGCAGCGGCGTTGCCGGCATCCACGTTCAGGATGTTGCCGGTGCTCTTGCCCGACTTGTCGCTGGCGAAGAAGTACACGGCTTCGGCGATGTCTTCCGGCAGCACCGACAGCTTGAGCATGCTGCGCTTGCGGTAGAACTCCTCGACGTCGTCGGCTTCGATCTTGTTGGAGGCGGCGCGTTCTTCCTTCCACTTGCCGTCCCAGATGCGCGAGCCGCGGATCACGGCGTCCGGATTGACCACGTTGACGCGGATGCCGTGTTCTGCGCCTTCCAGCGCCACGCAGCGCGCCAGGTGCAGCTCGGCCGCCTTGGCGGTGCAGTAGGCCGAGGCGCCGGCTGACGCCACCAGGCCGTTCTTGCTGCCCACGAAGACCATGCTGCCGCCCAGGCCCTGCTGCTTCATGATGCGGAAAGCCGCGCGGGCAGCCAGGAAGTAACCGGTGACGAGGATGTCCTGGTTGCGCTTCCAGATGTCCAGCGTGGTCTCGTCCAGCGGCGCCGCCGAGGCGATGCCGGCGTTCGAGATCAGGAGGTCGACACCGCCGAAGCGCAGCGCGGCCGCCTCCAGGATGCCAGCGACTTCTTCCTCGCTGGTGATGTTGGCGCGCACAGTGCCGATGCTGTCCTTGCCGGCCACCTTGACCAGGTCCTTGCCGGCCTGCTCGAGCGCTTCGGCGTCGATATCGGTCAGCATCACGCAGGCGCCCTCCTGCAGCAACTGGCGCGCGACCGCCTGGCCGATGCCGCCGGCGCCGCCGGTCACCAGCGCGATGCGTCCGGCCAGGCTTTTTGGCTTGGGCATACGCTGCAGCTTGGCTTCCTCGAGCAGCCAGTACTCGATGTCGAAGGCTTCCTGTTCCGGCAGGCCGACATAGGTGTCGACGCCGTTCGCGCCGCGCATCACATTGATGGCGTTGACGTAGAACTCGCCGGCGATGCGCGCAGTGGCCTTGTCCTTGGCGAAGGACAGCATGCCCACGCCCGGGATCAGGTAGATGATCGGGTTGGCGTCGCGGATCTTGGGGCTGGTAGCGCGCTTGCAGCGCTCGTAATACGCGGTGTAGTCGGCGCGGTAGTCGACCAGGGCCTGGTCGAGACTCGCCGCCAGGCGCTCGAAATCGGGCGCGCTTGGGTCGAAGTCCAGCACCAGCGGGCGGATCTTGGTGCGCAGGAAGTGGTCCGGGCACGAGGTGCCCAGCGCCGCCAGCGGCGCCAGGTGGGCGCTGCTCACGAATTCGAGCACGGCGTCGCTGTCGTCGAAGTGGCCGAGCTTGTACTCGTCCTTGCTGATCTTGCCGCGCAGGAGCGGCATCAGGCGCGCCGCCAGCGCCGCGCGCTCGGACGCCGGCAGGATCGGGCTGGCCTGGCCGCCGAATACCGGTTGCTGGACGTTCTGCGCCAGCCAATCCTCGGCGCGCTTGATGATGGCAAGCGTGGTTTCGTAGCACGACTGCGAGGTATCGCCCCAGGTGAACAGGCCGTGGCCTTCGAGGATGATGCCTTTCAGTTGCGGGTTCGCCTGCGACACCGCTTCGAGCTTCAGGCCCAGGTCGTAGCCAGGTCGCTGCCACGGCAGCCAACCCAGCTCACCCTCGAAGATCTTCGCGGTGAGCTCCTTGCTGTTCTTGCAGGCGGCGATCGCGATGCAGGCATCCGGGTGCATGTGGTCGACATGGCGCCGTGCGATATAGGCGTGCAGCGGCGTGTCGATGCTGGCCGCGCGCGGGTTCAGGTTGAAGGTGCAGTGCGGCAGGTAGCCGACCATTTCGTCTTCGTGTTCGAGGCCGCGGTATCGTCCCTTGAGCGCATGCAGCTTGCTCATGTAGAGGGTCGAGAAGCCGTCCAGCTTGATGCTGCCCAGGTCACCGCCCGAGCCCTTCACCCACAGCACCTCGACCTGCTCGCCCGACAAAGGGTCGAGCATGTCGATCTTGGCCGAGGTATTGCCGCCACCGAAATTGGTGATCCGCAGGTCGGAACCCAGCAGGTTGGACCGGTACAGCAGCAGTTCCGGCTCACTCAGCGTGGCCGCGACCGCTTCATCCCAGCGCGAGGTGATCGGCTCGCGCTGCTTCGTTTCGCTCAAAGCGCCCATCAATATCTCCTAGTTGATTGTTTTGTCATCGAATCGATGCGTCTCTTCCATGTCCTGCTTCCGCACGCTGCCCGAGCAGCGCTACGGCATCGGCAGACAGTAGAAAGCAGCGGCCCACGGGGTGTCAACGCGGAAACAATCAACTTGCTGACCAAGTCAGAATCAATCACCGACTTGATCGATTTGAGCGTTTGTGCGCTGCAACGCGGGGAAATAATCAGTCAATTGATCATTTGGTGATTGACGATATTGCATCTAGAAACTACTCTTTTCGAACACCCCGCGATTCCTGCCCAAAAGAGGCCTGGAACGACGGGCCCCATGCCGCACACATCCGGACGGCTTACGGAGGAGACACAATATGGTGAATCACAAACGCCGCAAGCGTTTGCTGAAACTGCTTGCCGAGCACCAGACGGCGACGGTCCAGCAGCTTGTCGAATGGCTCAACGCGTCCCCGGCAACGGTTCGGCGCGACATCAGCTGGCTGGCGGGACGCAATCTGCTCACCCGCACCCGGGGCGGCGCAGAGAACCTGCTGCCCAAGACGCGCCAGTTCCCGCTGACCAGCGAAACGTTCCAGAACAATATCCAGTGCTTCGCCTCGCGCAAACGCGCCATCGCCCGCCATGCAGCCGGCATGTGCAACGACGGCGAGACGATCATCATCAACGGTGGCACCACTACCTTCATGATGGCCGAATTCCTCACCGAGAAGCAGCTCAAGATCCTGACCAACTCTTTCCTGATGGCCGAGCGCCTGCTGGTCTCGAGCGAGAACGAGATCATCGTGCCGGGCGGCCGCGTGTACCGCGAGCAGAACGTCATCCTCTCGCCGTTCGACAACGACATCACCCAGCACCACTACGCCACCAAGATGTTCATGAGCGTCTACGGCCTGTCGCTGCTGGGATTGATGGAAGCCGATCCGCTGCTGATCCAGGCCGAGAAGCGCCTGATCAGCCAGGCCGAGGAACTGGTGGTGCTGGCCGACAGCTCGAAGTTCGCGCGCAAGGCCGGCCTGATCCTGTGTGGCCTGGACCGCGTGTCCACCGTGATCACCGACACCGATGCCTCCGACAAGGCGGTGCAGCTGCTCGAGCAGTATGGCGTGAAGGTCGTCACCGTCGAACCCGACGGCGACCTGCCGGCGCTGCGCACCACGCGCTACAGCCCCCAATATGACTTGCAGTCCGCAGCCCTGATGGAGATTTCGCATTGAAGATCAAACAGCTCCTGCTCGCTGCGGCGGCCGTCGCCATGATTGCCGGCCTGGCCGGCTGCGCCGACAAGAAGACCGAAGCCGCGTCTGAAAAGATCCGCATCGCGATGGTCGTGAAAAGCCTGGGCAACGGCTTCTTCGACGCCGCCCACCAGGGCGCGAAGGATGCCGCTGCCGAAATCGGCGGGGTCGAGATCATCTACACCGGCCCGACCACGCCCAGCGCCGAAGGCCAGATCGAGATCATCAATTCGCTGATCAGCCAGAAGGTCGATGCGATCGTGGTCTCGGCCAACGACCCCAACGCCCTGGTGCCGATCGCCAAGAAGGCGATGCAGCGCGGGATCAAGGTGATCTCGTTCGACAGCGCCCTGGCCCCCGGCGGGCGCCAGATGCAGCTCAATCCCTCCAACGCGGAACTGATCGGCCAGAAGCAGATCGAGATGGCGGCGGCCGAATTGAACGGCAAGGGCGACCTGGCGATCCTGTCGGCATCGGCCCAGGCGACCAACCAGAACATCTGGATCGGCGTCATGAAAAAGACGCTCGAACAGCCCCAGTACGCGGGCCTCAGGCTGGTGGCCACTGTGTATGGCGATGACCAGTCCGACAAGAGCTACCGCGAAGCCATCGGCCTGTTGCGCAGCCACCCCAACCTGAAGGCGATCATCGCCCCGACCACGGTCGGCATCGTCGCCGCCAGCAAGGCGGTGGCCGACGAGGGCCTGGTGGGCAAGGTGTTCGTCACCGGCCTGGGCCTGCCGTCCGAGATGGCCGGCCACGTCAAGAGCGGCGCGGTGCGCGAGTTCGCGATCTGGAATCCGATCGACCTGGGTTACGCCGCCACCTTCGCGGCCCACCAGTTCGTGGCCGGCAAGGCGCAATCGGGCGACGGTGCGATCGTCTCGGTCGGCCGCCTGGGCGCCGTGACCCTGGATGCCAATGGCGAAACCGCCCTCGGCCCGCCGTTCACCTACAACGCCGGCAACGTCGACCAGTTCGCGAAGCTGTTCTGACCCGGCCCGTTCGCCGCGCGCATGACCGCCTCGTCGCTGCGCGCGGCGCCTTTCATCCGTTAGCAACACCAATATGCCAGTGACCCAACTGACAAGCCCTCCCCTGCGCCCGAATGACGGCGCGCCCGCCGCGCCGGTACTGCAGCTGACCGGCATTACCAAGCGCTTCAACGGCGTATGCGCCCTGAATGGTGTGCGCCTGTCGATCCGTCCGGGCGAAGTCATGGCCCTGATCGGCGAGAACGGGGCCGGCAAGTCGACCCTGGTCAAGACCCTGACCGGCATCCACCGTCCCGACGAAGGCGCGATTCTCCTCGACGGCAAGCCTGTCTCTTTCGGCAGCCCGCAGGAAGCGATGGCCGCCGGAATCACCGCCGTGCACCAGGAAACCGTGATGTTCGACGAATTGTCGGTGGCCGAGAACATCTATGTGGGGCGCCATCCGACGCGCGGCCCGGCGCGGCGCATCGACTGGGCCGGAATCGAGGCCGAGGCCGAGGAGCTGTTTGCGCGCCTGGAGGTGTCGCTGCCGGTACGCGCCCGTGTGCGCGACCTGTCGGTAGCCCAGCGCCACTTCGTCGAGATCGCGCGCGCCCTGTCGCAGGATGCGCGGGTGGTGATCATGGACGAGCCGACCGCCGCGCTGTCGCAGCGCGAGATCCGCGAGCTGTATCGCATCATCGACCAACTGCGCGCGCGCGGCACCGCCGTCATCTTCATCTCGCACAAGTTCGACGAAATCTACGAGGTAGCCGACTGCTATACAGTGCTGCGCGACGGCCAGTTCGTGGCCGAAGGCCGTCTGGCCGACGTCAAGGAGCCGGAACTGGTGGCGCTGATGGTGGGGCGCGCCGTGCACCAGGCCTATCCCAAGGCCGAGGTGGAGATCGGCGCGCCGCTGCTGGAGGTCGAGGGCCTGAGTCACCCGACCGAGTTCCAGGATGTCGGCTTCACCCTGCGCAAGGGTGAGATCCTCGGTTTTTATGGGCTGGTTGGCGCCGGCCGCTCGGAAGTAATGCAGGCGCTGTTCGGCTTGACGCCACGAGTGACAGGGAGCGTACGGCTGGAGGGCCAGCCGGCGGTATTCTGCAATCCGGGCGAAGCGATCGCGCGCGGCCTGGCTTATGTGCCCGAGGACCGCCAGCACCATGGCGCGCACCTGACCATGCCGATCATGCACAACATCACCCTGCCGATCCTGTCGACATTCGGCTTCTTTCCCCGCGCCCGAGCAGAGGCCGCGCTGGCGCGCCGCTTCGCCGAACAGCTGGAACTGAAGGCCGCCTACCTCAGCCAGAACGTCGACGAGCTCTCGGGCGGCAACCAGCAGAAGGTGGTGCTCGGCAAATGGCTGGCCACCGATCCCAAGGTCATCATCCTCGACGAACCCACCAAGGGCATCGATATCGGCTCCAAGGCCGCCGTGCACCGCTTCGTGAGCCAGCTGGTCGAACGCGGCCTGTCGGTGATCCTGGTCTCGTCCGAACTGCCCGAGGTGCTGGGCCTGGCCGACCGCGTGGTCGTGATGCGCCAGGGCCGCGTGGTGCGTGAATTTGCGCGCGGGCAGGCCTCGCCCGAGACCGTGGTCGCGGCCGCGTCCGGGGTCGACCTGGGACTGGAGGCGGCGCCATGAACAAGCGTGTCTCCCTGACTGGGATATTCAGGCAGCGCGAAGCCTTGCTGGCCATGATGGTGGTCGCGCTGGTGCTGCTGGTTGGCCTGCGCGCCCCGGTCTTCCTCAGCACCGCCTCGCTGGCCAACCTGCTCACCGACAGCACCTTGCTCGTGATGCTGGCCCTGACCCAGATGCTGGTGATCGTCACCCGCGGTATCGACCTGTCGGTGGCCTCGAACCTGGCCCTGTCGGGCATGGTCGCGGCCATGCTGGCGTCGAACAACCCGGAACTGCCGCTCCTGTTGGTGATGCTGGCCGCAGCCGGCACCGGCCTGGCGCTGGGCCTCGTCAACGGAGGCTTGATCGGCTACCTGGCATTGCCGCCGATCGTGGTCACGCTGGGCACCATGAGCGTGTACCGCGGGCTGGTGTTCGTGATCTCGGGCGGCGCCTGGGTGTCGGCGCATCAGATGCCGGACAACTTCATCGGCTTTCCGCTGCAGCGCCTGTTCGGCCTGCCGCATCTGGTGTGGATTGCGCTCGGCGCGGTGCTCGCGATGGCCTTCCTGGCCCGTCACACGCGCTTCGGCCGCGACCTGTACGCGATCGGCAACGCGCCGCAATGCGCCGCCTACATCGGCATCCCGACCGCGCGCCGGCTGCTGTGGACTTATGGCCTGTCGGGGATGGTGGCGGGCCTGTGCGGCTACCTGTGGGTGGCGCGCTATGCGGTCGCCTATACCGAGATCGCCTATGGTTTCGAATTCACCGTGATCGCCGCCTGCGTGATCGGCGGCGCCAGCATCGCGGGCGGCGTCGGCTCGGTGCTCGGCACCGTGCTTGGCGCGTTGTTCCTGTCGGTGATCGGCAATGCCTTGCCGGTGCTGCAGGTCTCGCCGTTCTGGCAAAGCGCGCTGACCGGCGCCGTGATCCTGGTCGCCGTGCTGCTCAATGCCGGCGGCAACCGCAAGCGCAGCCGCCAGATCCTGCCGCTGCACCAGACCGAACCCAATGCCGCAAGGAGCGCAGCATGAATGCGACCAGCATCGCCGAGGTCGAAACCCCACCTGACACCAAGACCGTGAACGAATCCAGCCATACCTCGCGTTATACGATCCTCGACCGCCAGCGGCCCGCCCTGCGCCACGTGCTGGCGCGCTGGGAGACCCTGCTCGCCCTGCTGCTGCTGGCGGTATTTGTCGCCGGCGGCGTCACGCAGGAGCACTTCCTCGATCCCTACAACCTGCTCGACGGCACGGTCAACTTCAGCGAGAAGGCCCTGATCGCGCTGCCGATGGCTTTGTTGATCATCTGCCGCGAGATCGACATCTCGGTGGCCGGCACACTGGCGCTGTCGTCGGTGTCCATGGGCATGGCGCACGCGGCCGGGATGCCGGCCGGGGCCCTGCTGTTCGTGGCGGTCGGCACCGGCCTGGCCTGCGGCTGGCTCAATGGCTTCCTGGTGACGCGCTTCATGCTGCCCTCGATCGTTGTCACCATCGGCACCATCGCCCTGTACCGGGGCCTGGCCAGCGTGGCGCTGGGCGACCAGGCCTTCACCAACTATCCGCAGCTGATGGCCGACTGGGGACAGGGAACGTTCTTCGGCGTGGTGCCTCGGGCCTTCGTGATCCTGCTCGGTTTCGCGCTGCTGTTCGCCGTGGTCTTGCATGCCACCACGGCCGGCCGCCGCATCTACGCCATCGGCAACAATCCAGACGCCGCGCGCTTCTCGGGCATCGCGGTCGACCGCTATCGCCTGGGACTATTCATGCTGACCGGTGCGATGGCCGGACTGGCGGCCTTTTTGCTGACCGGCCGCATCGGCAGCACGCGGCCGAACATCGCCACGGGCTGGGAACTCGAGATCATCACCATGGTGATCCTGGGCGGCGTGAGCATCGCCGGTGGCGCCGGCACCATCGGCGGCGTGCTGCTGGCGGTGCTGACGATGGGCGCGGTCACCTATGGACTGGCGCTGGCCAACGTGCCCGGCATCTATATGACGATCGTGGTGGGCGTGCTGCTGCTGGCGACCATCGCGCTGTCGCGCCTGCTGCGCGGCAAGCCGACCCGCCACTGATGGAGCGCGATCCCATGCAAGCGACCCCGGACGACGCCCTGATCGTACTCGACATCGGCAAGACCAACGTCAAGCTGGCCCTGGTCGATGCCGCCGGACGGCTGCTGGCCGAACGGCGCCGGCCCAATGCGATCCTGCACGACGGCCCTTATCCGCACCACGATACGGAAGGCATCTGGGACTGGATGCTGGCGACCTGCCGCGCCTTCGCCGGCCAGGCGCGGGTGACGGCGATCGTGCCCGTCACCCACGGCGCCACCGCCGCCCTGGTCGACGACGACGGCCTGGTGCTGCCGGTGCTCGACTACGAGGCGGCGCTGCCGGGGCTCGACTACGCCGCGCTGCGGCCGGCCTATGCGCAGACCTACTCTCCACTGCTACCGGTGGGCCTGAACCTGGGGCGTCAGCTGGCCTGGCTGCAGCAACAGCACCCCGAATCCTTCGCGCGGGCGCGCCACATCCTGACGTACCCGCAGTACTGGGCCTGGCGCCTGTGCGGCGTCGCCGCTGGCGAAGCCACATCGCTCGGCTGCCACACCGATATGTGGGACCCGGTGCGCCAGGACTATTCGTCGCTGGTGACGCGCATGGGCTGGGAAGCCCAGCTGCCGCCGCTGGCCCCGGCCTGGTCCGCGCTCGGCGTGCTGCGTACCGAGGTGGCGCAAGCCACCGGGCTGGCGCCCACCTGCGAAGTCCTGTGCGGCATCCATGACAGCAATGCATCGCTGCTGCGACACCTGGGCAGCGATGGGGCCTGCGCGCCGCGCACCGTGCTTTCGACCGGCACCTGGCTGATCGCGGCCGCCTTCGGCGCCAGCCTGGACGGCCTGCGCGAGGATGCCGACATGCTGGCCAATACCAACGCACTCGGCCAGCCGGTAGCCTGCATGCGCTTCATGGGCGGCCGCGAATTCGGCGCACTGGCCGGCGACCAGCCAGCCACCTGCTCGTTCGAACAACTCGAACAGCTGATCGCGCGCGGCACGATTGCGCTCCCCTGTTTCGCCGACGGCGGCGGCCCGTTCGCAGGCCGGCAAGGCCAAATCAACGGACCGCCGCCGCTCGACGTCGGCGAACGCTTCGCACTCGCCACACTGTACTGCGTGCTGATGACCGACTACTGCCTCGACGCGCTCGGCGCCCGCGGCCCGATCACCGTCGAAGGCGCCTTCACCGCCAACCCCTGGTTCGGCCCCCTGCTGGCCAGCCTGCGCCCCCACCAGGCGCTGGCCTATTCCGACGATGCCAGCGGCACCACCTGCGGCGGCTGGCTCCTGCGCTACCGCAACGCCACCCCAACCACCCAACACCACCCCAAGCCCCCCCGCACCGTCACCGGCCTCTCCGCCTACCGCACCGCCTGGCGCACCGCCCTCTCCACACCCACCCCGCAACTATCCCACGCTCAATAACCCAACAATTTGGGTCAGAGTAGAATTATTGACCAATTGATTTACTGAAGTTGTCAAACAATTCGACTCCGACCCTATTTGTTTGGGCGCCACCCCACGTCTCTTATCGGGCAAACTTCGAGGTCGACGGCCAGCACCTTCTGTGACGACAACATAAATGCGCCAACGTCATTAATCGACACGTCGCGAGTCTCCAATGAGGGTCAGAGTCAAATTTCCGAGCAATTGCCCACCAAATTAATAGGGTCAGTGTCGAATTATTGGCCAATTGATTTACTGAAGTTGGCAAACAATTCGACACTGACCCTATTTATTGGTTGGATAAGGATCGCTATTTTTGGGGCGGCTCGTCCTGGCCTGTCATGATTTCGAGGGGGACGCCGCCGCGGGTGGTGCGCAGGGGGAGGAGCTTGATGGGCTCCAGGGCGTTTTCGGGGCGGCCGTCGGTGGTTACTGCTAGCGCTACCGTGTTTTCGCCGTTCGGGTTCAGGATGCCTGGAGGGATGACGAAGGTGCGTTGGGGGCCGATGTGGGCGATGAATTGGCCCATATTCCAGCCGTTGACGAAGATTAGCGCGCGGTTGTCGCGCTCGGAGCGCGGCTTGGCGGTGTCGCCGAAGGCCAGGGCCAGCTGGACGTCGTGGTCGCGCGGCAGGTCGAGCTTGAATTGCGTGCGCAGCCAGTAGGTGCCGGCAGCTGGCGGGGCGTCGGTCTGACGCGTCGACTGCCAACCCTGGGACGGGGACGATGGCAGGTGCCAGCCGGCGCGCTCGCCATACAGGCCACCGTTGTTCATCGGGCCGCGCACGCGGTCGACCAGTTCCTCGCCGCCCTGGCGGCCCTGGATGCGCCAGGCGATCGGCGTGCCGAAGCGCTGGCCCCCGCGGCTCGTCAGCGAGGCCGAGATCAGGCCGCGCGCCTCGCGATGGAAGTCGTCCGCCATCAGGTTCCAGTTATGGCCATTGTTGCGCACCATGACCGCGATCACGTGTTCGCCCGGCGTGAGCTTGCCCAGGTCGAGCTTGACGCTGTCGGTCGTCTCCGGGAACGAACGGCCGGTGTCCAGCTCGTGCTGGCCGACGAAGCGGCCGTCGATCCATACCTGGATCATGCCGGCGCCGCCAGCCCCGTAGAACAGCTCGAGCTGGTTGGCTTTCGGGTCGCTGCTGGTGAAGCGCCCACGATACCAGACGTCGCCGTGGTGGAAGCCGTAGTCGCTCATCGCCAGGGTCGGCTGGCCGCGTTCCGGCATGGTCCAGGTCTGGGCCGCCGACGGACGCCGGTCCGCCTGTACCCAGGCGCTGTCGTCGAAACGCGGTGCTGCTTCCAGGCTGTCCATGCGACGGGTCCAGGCCAGGCGCGCCAGTTCCGGCACGCGCACCGCATCCGGCCCCTTCAGGCCATTTGCACGCACACTGCCGTCCGGCTGGCGCGTGAGCACCAGCGGTTGGCCGTTGAAGCTGGCCGTCTCGAACGCCGGCCCCCAGATCTCGATGGCGCCATCCTGGTCGGCGTCGCCCGTCATGGCGAGTGCACCGCCGGCGAGCCGCGCCGAACGCACCAGCGCCGGCGTCAGTTGCAAGGCGCGCCCGGCCCCGGTGTCCTGGGTCCAGAAGCGCATGCTGGTCTGCTCGTCCGCCAGCAGGAGGAGCATAGGAGCACGCCCGCCACCCGAGATGCGGACCCGCGCCAGGCCCTCGTGCACGTAGTTCAGCACCAGGTCGCCCTTGGCGGCGTCCCAGCGCGACTGCACCCGGCCCGCCAGCACCTCGACCTTTGGCGCGCCGGCATAGCGCAGCACGGTCTCGCCCTCCAGGCCATCGCGCCCGTGCAGCAACGCGATGTCGCGCTCGCCGTCGCGCAGGTGCGTCTGCAGCTCGGAAGTCGAGTACACCAGGCGCTGGCGTTCCATGTCGTACGACGCCAGCAGCATGCGCGCATCCTGGCTGCGCAGCAGCGACGCGATCGTGTAATCGCCGTCGCGCGTGGCCAGCCTGACGCTGAAGCGCTCTTCTCCCTTGCCGTCGGTGGGGTTGTGGGCCGCGAACACCACATGGGTGCCCAGGCGCTTGTTGACGTTGTGGTAGATCTTGACCTTGCCGTCCGCCGGCGCCAGCGGCGGCCCCTTGTCCATCTCGGCCAGCACCGCTTCGGCGGCCTGCACGAACATGCCCTGCTGCTTGAGCGCGTAGGCCTTGGGACGCAGGCCGCGGTCTTCCGAGATCGCCGCGCCGTAGTCGTACGAAGTATAGACCACCGGGCCGGCCAGCCAGCCCCACGACGTGCCGCCGAACGTCATGTAGACGTTGTGGATCGTGATCCGGTTGATCAGATTGGTGCCATAGAACACCCGCTGGTAGCCCTTGCCCTGGCGCTCGGCGGTGCAGGCGTAAGTGCCGTTCGAGCCCCAGTAGTCGAACCAGCCGCCGCCCAGTTCCGCCGCGAAGCCCGGCGTGGCGGGAGAAGACAGCGCTCCCGCGCGCGGGCCCGGCGCGCCGTAGATGCCCCAGTCGGGCGCCTTGTTGGCGCCCGCGGGACTGGCGTGCACGTCGCAGCTGCCGCCCGGGTAGCCGTCGAAGGCGTAGATGTCGGTCGGGCCGGGATTCGCCCATGCCGCGCTAGAATCCTTTGGCGTCCAGTCGGGCAGGCGACCGGCGGAATTATGGAAGAATGGCACCGTGATGCCGTCGCGACGCGCCTTGCGCGCCAGGTGCTCCATCTGGCGCACGTGCTTGGGCTCCACCTTGCCCAGTTCATTCTCGAGCTGGTAGGCGATCACGTTGCCGCCGCCGTCGGTCACCTGATGGCGCGCGATGATCGCATTCACCTGGGTCATCCACTCGTCCACCGCCGCCAGGTACACCGGGTCGTCGGTACGCGCTTCGCCGCGGTTGCGGAACATCCAGCCGGGATAGCCGCCGCCGGTCAGTTCCGAATTGATGTAAGGGCCGGTACGCGCGATGATGTACATGCCCTCCTCTTTGGCGATCTGCAGCGCGCGCTCGACGTTGCGGATGCCCGAGAAATCGTAGACGCCAGGCGCCGGCGAGTGGTAGCCCCAGTCGAAATAGAATGCCACGCCGTTGAAGCCCAGCGCTTTCATCTTTTGCATCACGTCGCGCCACAGGGCCGGATTCGGCAGGCGGAACGGGTGGATCTCGCCCGACCACACCACCACCCGCTTGTCGTCGATCTTGAGCGAGTACTGGTCCCAGCTCACCTTGCGCGGCGGTCCTTTGGTAGCGGACACGCCGGCCAGCGCCTTGCCATCGACAGCCAGCGCGCCGAATCCTGACGCCATCGCGGCAGTGCCGGTCAGGCGCCGCCGTTCGCTCCACGTGCGGCCCCCATCGAGGCTGTCGGCATGCCATGCGCGTTGGACGGCATCGCTGCCATACAGGCGCAAGGCCGGGCCATGACGCACCAGGGCCGCCGCCGTCACGCCGGCGCCGAGTTTGTCGAGGGTGGCGTCGATCTTCCACGGACCGGCCAGGGCGCCGGCGCGCGCCAGCACCAGCCGACCGCCCTGCTGGCGCGCCACCGCCACATAGCCTTCGCCGTCAAGCAACACGGCCGCGTCAAGGTGGCGGGACAATCCTCCCAGCGGCCGTGGCTCCGACCAGTTGTCCAATTGCGCCTCCGGGGCGACCATGTGCATGCCCCCGGCGCTCGCGAACACGAGCCTGAGCGTACCATCGCGCTCGTGCACCCAGCCTGGCTTGCCGACCTGGCCGGCGCCGCCCAGCGGGATGTCGCGCACGAATTCCCATTGCCGCAGATCCGACGAGCGGGCCAGGCCGATGCCGCCGGCACCGTTCGCGTACGCCAGGTAATAGCGACCATCGGCGTGCTGCGCCAGCGCCGGATCGCGCAGGGCGCCGGATGGCGGCGTCCAGGTCTCGGAAGCCAGTGAGGTGAAATCGGCGCCGTCGCTCGAGACCAGGATGCTCAGGGCGTTGGCCGCGCCGGCCGTCAGCGCCGGCATCAGGACGACCTGGCCGGCACTGGCGCCGGCCCGGGCGGCATCACGCGCCGCCTGCATGCCCGAACCCTGGGGAATGCCGAGTTCCTGGGCCGATACCAGTCCAGCCGTGCACAGGACGGCGCAGGCCGCCGCCATCGATTGATACCACTTCATACCGCACTCCTTTGCTGCAAATCGTCGTCCAGAACATCAACGTTCTTCATTGATTCCCTACCTCTCTATCGGCGACCGGTTCACCGAAGTCCGGCATGCCGTCGGCGCGCCAGCTGATCGCCTGCGCACGCGTGTGCCGGTTCGGATCGCGCAGCGGCTCGCCCACGATGTCGCGGTAGTTGCGCGCATGGTAGACAAGAATATCGGTCTTGCCGTCCGGGCTGGTGGTAAAGCTGTTGTGGCCCGGTCCATACTGGCCAGTCTTCTCGCTGCTGCGAAACACCGGTTGCGGCGACTTGGTCCACGACGCCGGGTCGAGCAGGTCGGCGTCCTCCTTCGCCCACAGCAGGCCGAGCGCGTAGTTGGCGTCGGTGGCGCTGGCCGAATACGTCATCAGGACGCGGCCGTTCCTGACAAGCACCGCCGGTGCTTCATTGACCCAATGTCCGATCTTTTCCCAGGCGTGTTCAGGGCGCGTCAGCAGCACGGCCGGCTGGCGTATCGCCAGAGGACCGTCCATCTTCGCCAGGTAGATATTGGTGCCCTTGCTGCCATCGGGCGCGACCTGCGTCCATGAGAGGTAGCGCTGGCCGCGGTGCGCAAAGGTGGTGGCGTCCAGGGCAAAGCTCTCCCAGCCAGTCTTGAGCTGGTCGCGCTCGATCCACTCGCCCTCGAACGGATTCTCCGCGCTGTTCTCCAGCACGTAGAGCCGGATCTCCCACACCTTGTCGGCGCGGCCGGCACTGAAGTATAGATACCACTTGCCGTCGATGCGGTGCAGCTCGGGCGCCCAGATATGGGCCCCCATCTCGCCGCTGGCGTGCTTTTTCCAGACCACCTTGGCCTCGGCCTTGCCGAGTTGGTCCAGGCTGCGCGCGCGGCGCAGTTCGAGACGGTCATACTCGGGCACAGTGGCCGTGAAATAGTACCAGCCGTCAGGATGCAGGGTGACGTGGGGATCGGCGCGCTCGCGCACCAGCGGGTTGGCGAAAACAGCATCATCATCAAATGCGGGCGGCGCCTGGCAGCCCGCCAGCGCCAGCAGCATGCACAGTACCGGCAGTGCAATGGGTTTCATGGAGTCCTCTCAAGCGAAAAAGCCAGCCGCCCTATAAAAGGCGGCTGGCTGCAGACATCGGGAGCGAAATCAGATCTTGACGCCCAGAGTCAGGAAGTAGCGGCGTCCCGACCAGGCCAGTTCGTTGATCCGGAACGGGTCGCCCGCATCGCTGCGCTGCACTTCGTCGGTCAGGTTCTTGCCTTCCAGCGCGAGCGACACACGGTCGTTGAAGCGCCACTGGATCTTCGCGTCCAGGAAGCCGGTCTTTTCCTGGAACACCGGGTTGCCGGAGACGTCGTTGGCGCCGGTGAAGAAGCGGTCGCGGTAGGTATAGGCCAGGCGCGCGTTGACCGGCCCCTGGTCATACCACAGCGAGAGGTTGTAGGCGCTCTTCGACATGCCTGGATACGGCAGCACGGTGTCGTCGAGCAGGTTCAGGCGCTCCTTGCCCGCTGCGTACTTGTAGTCCATGCGGGTGTAGTTGGCATCGACGCCGAAGCCGCTCAGCCAGCCCGGCAGGAAGGTCAGCGCGGTACGGCCGGCCAGCTCGATGCCCTTGGTGGTGGCGCCCTCGCCGTTGACGGCCTGGGTGACGTTGAAGCGCTGGCCATTCTTGAAGATGTCGACGTCGCGGGTGAGCACGCGTTCGATCACATAGCTCGAGATGTCCTTCTCGAACACGGCCAGCGACAGCTGGCTGTCCGGGGTCGGGTAGTACTCGAGGCTGAAATCGCTGTTGGTCGAGCGGTAGGGCTTCAGGTCCGGATTGCCGGCGGTGCAGGTATCGACGCCTTCGCCGCCGAACTGTGGATTGCCGCTGCCCAGGACGCAGGTGGCGTTCGGCGCCAGCAGGTCCATGCGCGGACGCGCCATCGCCTTGGCCCAGCCGACGCGGGCGAGGAACTTGTTGTCGATGAACCAGAAGGCGCCGTTGAAGCTCGGCAGCCAGTCGTGGTAGGTGTTGTCGACCGTGACGACCCCATTGCTCATGACGACGTCGGTGTAGGTCGCGGAGCCGGGCGAGGTTGCGGTACGCACCGAGTAGCGCTGCAGGCCCGAGGACTTGTTGTCGGTGCGGGTGTAGCGCATGCCGATATTGCCGTCGACCTCATAGCCGAACAACTGGGTGGCCCAGTCCAGGCGCAGATAGGTGGCGGCGATCTTTTCTTCCACGCCGAACGCCGGAATCTGCGCATAGGTGTTGCCGTCGCTGCCAGGCGAGTTATACAGGTAGTCGTGGTTGAAGGCCGAGGTGTCGAAGTACGGCGCCGCGTTCGCAAACACCGGCGACATCCAGCCCGACGGCATCCCCTTGACGTCCCCGAGGCCGCCGAAGAACGTGCCGGGCGAGCGGCCACTGACGGCGTTGATCAGCGCCGCCATCTGCGCCGCATTGATGTAGCTGGTCGAGTAGCCCGAGTTGATGAAGGACTGGGCGTCGTTCGGACGCTGCGCGCCGCCGGTATAGAACGGATCGTAGATGGCGGTCTGGTTGACGTTGGCGCCGCGTACATTGATGTCGTCTGCCGTCGAGCTCAGATTGGCGCCATTGCTGGCGAGGTAGCCGCCACCGTTGTACTGCGTCGATTCGGCCTTACGGGCCTGGGCGCCAAACGACACCCTGGTGAAGAACGGCGTGGTGAGGCGATAGCGCAGGTCGATCTTGGCCTGGTCTTCCTGGTTCTTGGTCTCGCTCGGGCGGTACTGGAGCTGGGCCTGGACGTAGGAACTCGGGTCGTCCGGGCTGTAGCCGGCCGGGAAGGTAAAGCGCGGCAGGCCCTGGTCGTCCAGGGTCACCTTCAGTCCCGGCGCATTCTGGGTCAGCGCGATATTGTTGCTGTCGCTGTCGTACATCGAGCGCGAGGTGCCGAACAGGCCTTCCATCTCGAGCCGGTCGCGCTTGTACAGGAAGCCCGAGGTGGTGTAGCGCGAATCGATGTCGAGCTGGAAGTCGCGCGCCGAGGTACCAAAGGCGCCCTGCCCGCCGCGGCCTGCCGCGTACAGGCAGTTGCCGACGGTGTAGGACGTCACGTGGTGGTTCGTGATCACCATATCGTCCGGCGTCGTGGCCGCCGGGGTGCAAGTGCCGACGGTGGTCGGCACACCGGTGGCCGGGTTGTAGACCGGCGCCTGGCCGGCGTTCGCCAGGCGATTCGCATCCGGGAAGTCGGTGCCGAAGTTGCGGTCGTTCAGGCGCTGGCGCTGGGTATTGGCCTGGTAGCTTACCCAGGCGTTGAAGTTCTTGCTGAATTCGTACTGCGCGGTGACCTCGCCCGACGAGCGCTTGTGGTCACGGGTCCAGATGCCGTAGCGCGCAATGCCCGGCGAGTAGTCGAACCACTGGCGGCGGCACGCATCCGCCTGGGCGGTGGTCAGGCCCGAAGTCGCGCAACTGGCAGCGTCGCCGATCCCGGCCAGGCGCGGATCGGTGCTGACCACGGTCTTCTCGGGCGACCTGTCCCAGTCCTGGATGAAGCGCCATGACGTGTTGCGCGCGTAGTCGTTGCGGGTGTGTACCTCGTCGTAGACGAAGTTGGCCATCAGTCCCAGCTTGCCGTTCAGGTATTTGTCGGCCATGTACAGGTTGCCGCGCGGTTGCACGCCGCCGCGCGAGGTCGAGTGCTCGGCCGCGATGCTGGTGCCGATGGTCGGCTCCTGGAAGTCGAGCGGCTTGCGGGTCTTGATCGACACCGAGCCGCCGACGCCGCCTTCGGTCATGTCGGCGGTGATGCCTTTATAGACGTCGATCGATCCGATCAGCTCCGACGCCAGTTCGCGCAACTCGGCGCCGCGACCAGCGCCGCCGCCGGTGCCCAGCACCGACATGCCGTTGATCTCGATGCGGTTCAGGTCAGGCTCGACGCCGCGGATCGAGATCTGCGAGCCTTCGCCGAAATCCCGCGACAGCTGCACGCCGGTCACGCGCGACAAGGCTTCGCCCACATTCTTGTCGGGGAACTGGCCGATGTCCTCGGCCACGATCGAATCGGATACGGTGCTGGCGCGCAGCTTGCGGTCGATGGCCGAGGCCACCGAGCGGCGCGTGCCGGCGATGTGGACGATTGCGGGCGCGGTCGCGGCATCGCTGATGGTGGCCGGCGCTGCGTTGGCCGAAGGTGCGGTGGCAGGTGCGGTCTGGGCGGCTTCCTGCGCCAGCGCGCCGTGCGCGGCAAGGATGGCGATCGCTGCGGCTACTGCGTGCGCGCAGCGGGTCGGGTGAAGCACTTGCGTGCGTGTCGTTGCATGGTTCATCGGTTGTCGTCTCCAAGGGCTCTGTTTTAGATGTACTGCTTGGCCTTGAAAACATTCTATGTGCGTACAGTTGTCTGATTCCATATGGCATTGAAAGAATCATGCACCTGATCGAAAGGGGCACATCCAAGCGGGAATCGCTCAAGCGATTGAGCGATTCCGGGGATGTTCGTGGTGCGCAAGCCGCACTGCCCGCATCAAGGCAGCTCGTAGAACTCGGCCTCGACGATCGACAACTGCGAGCGCGCGACCTGCTGCGCGCCCGTGTCGGCATTGGCCTGGTTGGCCACTTCGAGCGTGCGGATCGCACCCGCGTCATCGGCCTGCCCGTCGAGCGCGATCCTCACTTCGCTGCCGTGGCGCGGGGCCAGCGGCAAGGTGACGTAGCCGAGGTTCTTCGGTGTCGTGCCCCGGTACACCTCGGCGCCGTCGACGAACACGCGCAGCGGATAGCTGCGCTCGCGCCAGCCGGTCAGCTTCAGGACCAGTTCGCGCAGCAGCGCCGGCCGCGCCAGGCGATACGTGATCTCGGCCGGCGCACCGGGTTCGTTGGCCCAGCTCGTGGTCTCGTCATCGTCGACCGACAGTGCGGCGCGCTCGCCGTTGCTGGCCGCCGTGCTGCCTGCCACCGGCACCGCGATGCGCGATGGTGCGAACGATGGCGTCGACGGCGTAGGGCCGCGGGCGAGACGCAGCGGCGGCGGTGGCGGCAGCGGCGCCAGCCCGCCATTGACCGCGACCGGTGTCGATGCCAGCGCGAGTTCGGCCGGCGCCAGGCCATCGGCGCGGGCCCGCAGCATGATCTTGCCAGCCTGGGTCGTGCTGCGCACAAGCGCGCGGTTCACGCCTCCTTCCAGCGGAAGTGTGCGCGCCAGCACGTGGTTGCCAGGCCCCTGCGCAATCCCGCCGCGCCACTCGGCCGGCCCTGCCAGCTCGAAGTGCACGGTATCGAGCGCCACCGGATTGCGCCGTCCGGCGGCATCGACCGCCTCCACCTGCACCAGGGCCAGGTCGGCGCCGTCGGCGCGCAAGCCGTGCGGGGACGGGATCGCCGACAGGCGCAAGGCGACCGCCGGCCCGGCGGTCATGAGCACCGCCTCGCATAACTGGCGCCCGTGCGCGTCGACACCCACCGCTTTCAGTTCGCCCGCCTCGAATGCCACCGCATCGAAGGTAAAGGTGAAGCGGTCGCTCTGGCGCGCGGGGCCGAGATCGCGGCCATTGACCGTCAGCCTGACCTGCTCGGCGCTGGAGATCACGTGCACCGCCTTGACCGTCCCCGGCGCGTAGTTCCAGTGCCCGACGATATGGGCGCGCGGGCGCTCGACGTCGACCCAGCCGTCCCACATCACCTGGTGCGCGAAGAACGCGTCCTTCGGGATACGCATCGCGTCCACCTCGCCGCTGCGGCGGTAGTCCTCGGCGCCGCGGTGGTGGGTATTACTGTCTGAGAAAATGATATTGACGCCGCCGCTCGAGACGCGCGTGCCGGTGCCGGGGCGCTCGCGCCAGTAATCGTGCCAGCGGCGCACCGCCTCGAGTGCGAAGCTGTCGCCGTTGCGGTTGTAGGTGGCCGCGCTCTGTCCCTTGTGGAGTGGGCAATCGCCGTCCTTGTGGAACGGCGGCGAGAAATCGTCCCAGAACTTGCGCGCGCCCTCGTCGCGCATGTATTCCATGGCCCACATCGGATTGCGCGCGCTCTTGTTAATGTACAGCATCTCGCCGCCGTACTCGGCGACCGCTTGCAGCGCGCCGCCCAGCATCTCGCGGCTGCCGGCGGCGCGTCCGCCATGCGGATCGTAGCGGTCGCGCAGCGCCCGCATCTCGGCCATGTGGGCCGCGCTCACGCCCTTGTTGCCGGCTTCGTAGAACAGGATGCTGGGGTTGTTGCGAAAATAGACGATCGCATCGCGCATCGCCTCCACGCGCTGGCCCCAGCGCCGGTCGTCGACGTCGCGCTCGGAGTCGCCAGCCGGCATGGCCTGGATCAGGCCGACGCGGTCGAGGGATTCCACGTCCTGGCGCCAGGGCGCCACGTGCATCCAGCGTATCAGGTTGGCGTTGCCCTCCACCGCCAGGCCGTTGCTGTAGTCGCTCAGCCAGGGCGGCACCGACAGGCCCACCGCCGGCCACTCGTTCGAGGTGCGCTGGGCATAGCCCTTCATCTGTAACACGCGGTCGTTCAGCTTGACCATGCCGTCGCCGAACCCGGTCTTGCGAAAGCCGGTGCGCGTGACGACGCTGTCGAGCGCCTTGCCGTCGACCTTGAGGGTAGTGACCACGTCATACAGGTAGCCGTAGCCCCAGCTCCAGAAATGCAGCCCATCGACCTTCGCACCGGCGCGCGCGGTCACGGTGGCGCCGGCGGCGACGGTCTGCGGCGCGGCCGCGAAACGGGCGACCGCCTTGCCGTCCTTGTCGCGCACTTCCACTTCATAAGTAAAGCTGCGCACCTGGTGTGACCCATTATGCACCTCGGATTCGGCAGTCACCGTCGCGCTGCGCCCCGGGATGTCGAAGTCGCGCGCATAAACATAGACGCCGGTGGTGCCCAGGTTCGAGAACAGGGGCAGCGTCTGGTACAGCGATTCGGTGACGTGCAGGCGCACGTTCTTGGGCAGGCCGCCATAGTTGGCGTTGAAGTTGCGGTCGGCCCACTGATAGCGCTGGCCCGTGGACTGCTCGCGGTAGTCCCAGCGATTGTCAGTACGCACCGCCACCACGTTCTCACCCGCGACCAGAGCGGCGCCGATGTCGAAGCCGAAGGCCGTCACCCCATTCTCGTGCAGGCCGATGTGGCGGCCGTTGACGAACACCTCAGCCGCCTGGCGCGCGCCCTCGAACTCGATGAATACCTTCTGCCCGGGCGCGCGGTCCTCGATGGTGAAGCGCTTGCGGTACCAGGCGATCCCGGCCGAGTGGTCGACGATGTCCCTGGCATAGGCCTCGTCTTCGTTCCACGCGCGCGGCAAGGTCACCGGCTTCCAGGCGGCGTCGTCGAAACCCGGCCGGTGGGCGCCGGCAGGGTCGCCGACCATCAACTTCCATTCGGGGTTGAAATCGTATTGGGCCCGGGCGGCCCAGGCAGGCGTGGCTGCCGATGCAGCGGCCAACAGGGCAGCCAGGGCCAGTGCGGTGCGATCCATGTATGTCTCCATCCGGCTGATGTATTAGTGCGCCAGCGCCGGTATTGTTCAGCATCCGGCGCCTCGTGTGGCGCCTGGCCGCCAATCACTCAACATCGTGACCGATCGCATCATCTGGATTGACGAGCGCGCCGAATCATCCGGTAATGACGCTCTTGACGTGTTTCATTTACCAGCATCGACATCATGAGCAAACCATTCAAACGCATCCTCCTCACCGGCGCAGGCGGCAACCTGGGCCGCCGCCTGCGTGAGCGCCTGCACGACTTCGCCGACATCGTGCGCCTGGCCGACGTGGCCGATATCGGCCCCGCCAGCCCGAACGAGGAAGTGGTGCAGTGCGACCTGGCCGACCGCGCGCAGGTGATGCGCATGTGCGAGGGCGTCGACGCGGTGCTGCACTTCGGCGGCGTGTCGACCGAGGTCGAGTTCGCGCCCATCATGCAGGCCAATATCCTGGGCATGGTCAACCTCTATGAAGCGGTACACAAGCTGGGCATCCGGCGCGTGGTGTTCGCCAGCAGCAACCACACGATGGGCATGTACGAAACAAGCCAGCGTGTGGACGCCGGCATGCTGCCGCGCGCCGACGGCTACTATGGCCTGTCGAAAGTCTGGGGCGAGAACCTGTCGCGTTATTACTGGGACCGCTTCGGGGTAGAGACTGTCTGCATCCGCATCGGCTACTGCTTCCCCGAGCCGGTCACCCACCGCCAGATGGTCACCTGGCTCGGTCTGGACGACCTGGTCGAACTGCTGCGGCGCGCGCTGGTGACGCCGCGCGTCGGCCATACCATTGCCTTCGGCGTGTCCGACAACCCGGGGCGCTGGTGGGACGACCGCGAGGCGCGCCACCTGGCGTTCCAGGCCAGGGACAGCTCGGCGCGGTTCACAGTGGACGGCGGCCAGCCGTTCGCCTATCCGCCAGAGGACGACCTGAGCACCTTCCTGCAGGGTGGCGCGTTCGTGACCACCGGCCCGAAGTACCCGCAATAAGGCCTCGATGAAGATTCTCGGCCTGCTCGCCCTCGGCGCACTGCTGGCCAGCGGCGCCGCCCATGCCCGTCCATTCGCGCTGGACCGCGACGGCGCCCTGCCCATGCTCGTCACCGACGGAAGTGCTACCACCCGCCTGGCCGCCGACCTGCTGGGCCGCGACCTGGAAGCGCTGACCGGCATTGCCGGCCGGCGCGTGGAACGCCTTGTCGACTGCCCGCAGCGCTGCATCGTGATCGGCAGCGCCGACACCGCGCTGGTGCGCGAGGTCGCCGGCGCCATCGGCGCCGACCTGGCGCCGCTGGCCGGGCAGCGCGAGCGCTACGTCCGCTCCATGGGCCGCGCCGACGGACGCGAGGTGCTGCTGATCGCCGGCGCCGACCGGCGCGGCGCCGTGTACGGCGTGGTCGACGCCTCGCGCGAACTGGGCATCTCGCCCTGGGAGTGGTGGGCCGACGTCAGGCCGGCGCGCAAGACAGGGCTCACGCTCGACGGTGCGCAGCGCCTGTCCCCCGCGCCCTCGGTGACCTGGCGCGGGATCTTCATCAACGACGAAGACTGGGGCTTGCAGCCCTGGGCCGCCAAGACCCACGATCCCGTGAAGGACATCGGCCCGCGCACCTATGCCCGAGTGTTCGAGCTGATGTGGCGCCTGAAGGCCAACCTGCTGTGGCCCGCGATGCATGACAGCACCAAGGCGTTCTACACGATCCCGGGCAACGCCCAGGCGGCCGACGATCATGCGATCGTGATCGGTACCTCGCACGCCGAGCCGATGATGCGCAATAACGTCGGCGAATGGCAGACCTCCTTCGGTGAATTCAACTGGTTCACCAACCGCGACGCGCTGCTGGGATACTGGCAGCAGCGCGTGGACGAGGTCAAGGGCTTCGAGAACGTCTACACCCTGGGCCTGCGCGGTGTGCACGACTCGGCCATGGAAGGCGCGAGCGGGCCGGATCAGGCCCGCGCCACGGTGGAAGAGGTCATCACGGCGCAGCGCGCGATACTGGCGCGCAGCGTCGGCCAGAGCCCCGAGCGCATCCCGCAAGCCTTCACGATGTACAAGGAAGTGCTGGACTACTACAACCGCGGCCTGCGGGTGCCGGACGACATCACCCTGGTCTGGCCCGAGGATAACTACGGCTACCTGAACCAGCTCGGCACGGCGCGCGAACGCGAGCGCAGCGGCGGCAACGGCATCTATTACCACGTGTCGTACTGGGGCCGCCCGCACGACTACCTGTGGCTCGGCACCACCCACCCGGCGCTGATCCGCGACCAGCTCCAGCGCGCCTGGGCCACCGGCGCGCATCGCCTGTGGATGCTGAACGTGGGCGACATCAAGCCCAACGAATACCTGGCCGAGTACTTCCTCGACGCCGCCTTTGACGCCGGGGTGCTGGGCCAGGATCCGGCGCGCCACCTGGCCGCATGGGCTGGACGACAGTTCGGCGCCGCCCACGGCGAAGAGATCGCGGCGATCAAGCTCGAATACTATCGCCTCGCATGGGAGCGGCGCCCGGAATTCATGGGCTGGAGCCAGACCGAACCCACGCGCCCGGTGCGCACCACCGAATACATCCGCACCGGTGGCGAGGAGGCCGAGCGGCGCCTGGCGGCCTACCACGCACTGGTGCGGCGCGCCGAAGCGCTCCAAGCCCGGCTGCCGGCGCAGCTGCGCGACGCTTACTTCCAGCTGGTGCTGTACCCGGTGCGCTCCAGCGCCAGCCTCAATGAGCGCATCCTGAAGCTCGACCTGGCGGCGGAATACGCGCGCCAGCAGCGACCCTCGTCGAACCTGTACGTGCGCCAGGCGCGGCAGGCGCATGCCGCCATCGCGGCCGATGCCGCCGCCTACAACGCCCTGGCGAACGGCAAATGGGCCCATTTCATGGACGTCGCGCCGCGCCGGCTGCCGGTATTCGCCGAACCGGTCTATCCAGCCTATGACAGGTCCACGCGGCGCGGCTGCGGCCTGGTCTACCCGGCGCCGCACTCGGTCGAGGCCAGCCAGCTGGTGGTGCCGGCCGGGCGCAAGGTCAGCCGCACGCTGACCCTGGTCAGCCATGGCGGCCAGGACGCCGCCTGGTCGGTCGCTCCCGGGGCGCGCGGTGTGCGCCTGGACCTTGCGTCGGGCCGGCTCGACGCGTCCAATGGCCACGAGCAGCGCCTGGTCCTGCATGTCGATGGGAGCGCGGCTCCCGCGCTTACCCTGCGTTGCGGCGCGCAGGCACTGAAGGTAAACCTGCAGGCGCAAGCCGCCGACGCTGCCCTGCCGGGCGAGCGCGAACGCATCGTCGTGCTGCCGGCGGCCAGCGCCACGGCATCGCCCGACTGGGAAGCCCTGCCCGGCCTGGGTACGTCCGGCAAGGCCATGCGCGCACGCCTGGACCTTCCTTCGCGCGGCCCGGAGGCGCTCGCAGGCGTGGCGCCCCTCGAGTACCGCTTCCAGACCCGCAGCGAGGGCGGCGCCATGCTGCGCATGGTCGCCGTGCCCGTACATGCACTGACGGCCGAAAACCGCCTGCGCATCGCCGTGCAACTGGACGATGGGCCGCTCGAGACTTTCGACTACACGACAGTCGGCCGCAGCGACGAATGGAAGCGCAATGTGCTGGGCAATATGGCGGTGCGCAGCAGTGCGCGGGCGCGGCTCGATCCGGGGGTGCACACCTTGCGCATCCATGCGCTCGATCCGGGCGTGGTGCTGGACCGCATCGACGTCGTGATGGATGGGGCGCCGGAATACTATGGCCTGCCGCCGGCCGACTGACGTGGCGCGGGAGTTGGACAACAGACTCATTACAAAGGTAATCGCAATGCATGAAGCGAAAGAAATCGACAATAAAGCCTTTCGAAACCTTTCGAAATTGCCGTTTATTGTATTAATCATCAGTTCGAGCAGAGCGGTCACCCGAAAACGAAAGTTCTGCGGTACTATCGCTGAGCTGGCGCAATGACGCAACACAGCAACGGCGACGGCCTGGCAAACGAGGCCCCGCCCGACTGACAACCACGACCGGGACATGAGACCCCGGCGGCATAGAGACATCGACCCATGACCCCATTCACCACGCTCGACACCTTCGTCTTCCTGGTTTACTTCGTGGCCATCTCGGCCTACGGCATCTGGATCTACTGGCGCAAGAAGCGCACCAGCGGCAAAGCCACCCACGACTTCTTCCTGGCCGAAGGGTCCCTCACATGGTGGGCCATCGGCGCCTCGCTGATCGCCTCGAACATCTCGGCCGAGCAGTTCATCGGCATGAGCGGCTCCGGCTACCGCATCGGCATGGCGATCGCCGTCTATGAACTGATGGCGGCCGTGACCCTGGTGATCGTGGCCGTGTTCTTCATGCCGGTCTACCTCAAGAACCGCATCTACACGATGCCGCAATTCCTCGAGCAGCGCTACGGCAAGGCGGTGGCCACCACCATGGCGGTGTTCTGGTTGGGCCTCTACGTGGTGGTGAACCTCACCGCCATCCTCTACCTCGGCGCGCTGGCGATCAGCAGCATCGCCGGCCTGGACGTGATGGCCTGCATGCTGTTCCTGGCGGTGTTCGCCACCGTGATCACGCTGGGCGGCATGAAGGTGATCGGCTACACCGACGTGGTGCAGGTGCTGTGCCTCGTGATCGGCGGCCTGGTCACCACCTGGATCGCGCTCGACCTGGTGGCGGCGCTGGCCGGCGGCCAGGGCGCCCTGCGCGGCATGAGCGAACTGTATCTGCGCGCCGGCGAACACTTCGACATGGTGCTGTCGCGCGACAATCCGGCCTATATGGACTTGCCCGGCATGTCGACCATCATCGGCGGCATGCTGATCGTGAACCTGAACTACTGGGGCTGCAACCAGTACATCATCCAGCGTGCGCTCGGCGCCGACCTGCATACCGCGCGCAAGGGCCTGCTGTTCGCGGCTTTCCTGAAGCTGCTGATGCCGATCATCGTCGTCTTGCCGGGCATCGCCGCCTATGCGCTCGACCGCTCGGGCACCCTGGGCGACGCCATGCGTCCGAACGGCGAGCTCAATCCGGACCGCGCCTATCCGACCCTGCTCGCCCTGCTCCCGGCCGGCATCAAGGGCCTGGCCTTCGCGGCGCTGACGGCGGCGGTGGTGGCCTCGCTGGCCGGCAAGGCCAACAGCATCGCCACCATCTTCACGCTCGACATCTACAACAAGCACTTCAACCGCGAAGCGAGCGAACAGAAGATGGTGTGGATCGGCCGGGTGTCGGTGGTGGTCTCGATGGCCATCGCCGTGCTGCTGGCGCCACTGATGGGCATCGACAAGAAAGGCGGCTTCCAGTACATCCAGGAATACACCGGCTTCGTCTCGCCCGGCATCCTGGCGATGTTCCTGCTCGGCTTCTACTGGCGCAAGACCACGGCGGCGGCGGCGATGTTCGCCACCATTGGCGGCCTGGTGTTCTCGGTGTTCCTCAAGTTCCTGCCGCTGGCGATGGACCTGTCGTTCCTGGCCCCGATCGGTTTTGCGGTCGACAACGGCGCCGGCGTCTACGAAATCCCCTTCCTCGACCGCATGCTGATCGTGTTCATCATGGTCGTCATCGGCATGGTTGTGATGAGCAAGATGGCCGCGCAGGACGGCACGCTCAAGCGCATGCACATCGACCGTTCGCTGTTCCGCGTCGATGGCGGCTTCGCGCTGGGCTCGGCCGTGATCTGCGTGCTGCTGGTCGCCATCTATGGCATCGGGTGGTAAGCTCGAAACCATCCGACCATGACGATGACGAGGAACGCGATGTTCAACCCTACCGACCACCCGCACCGCCGTTACGATCCGCTCGGCGGCGACTGGGTACTTGTCTCTCCCCACCGCGCCAAGCGCCCCTGGCAAGGGCAGCAGGAAGCCCCCGACCGCGCGCCCAGGCCGGCCCACGACCCTGGCTGCTACCTGTGCGCCGGCAACGTGCGCGTCAATGGCGAGCGCAATCCCGACTACCAGGGCACGTATGTGTTCGCGAACGATTTCGCGGCCTTGACACCCGACACCCCGGACGCGCCGCCGGGCGCCGACCCGCTATTCCAGAGCATGAGTGCGCGCGGCACCAGCCGCGTGATCTGCTTCTCGCCCGACCATGCGAAATCGCTGCCGCAGCTGACCTTGCCGGCGCTGCGCGGAGTGGTCGACACCTGGTGCGAGCAAGCGGCCGAGCTGGGCGCAAGCTATCGCTGGGTCCAGGTGTTCGAGAACAAGGGGGCGGCGATGGGCTGCTCCAATCCGCACCCGCACGGCCAGATCTGGGCCACCAGCTTCCTGCCCGACCTGCCCGCACGCGAAGACCGCCTGCAGCGCGCCTATCAGGCCGAGCATGGCCGGCCGCTGCTGCTCGACGTCGCCGAGCGCGAGGCCGAGGCGCGCGAGCGGGTAGTAGTCGAGACCGCGCACTGGCTGGCCGTGGTGCCGTACTGGGCCGCCTGGCCGTTCGAGACGCTGCTGCTGCCCCGGTTCCCGGTCCAGCGGCTGGAAGACCTGAACGACGAGCAGCGCACCGACCTGGCGCTCGCCCTCAAGCGCCTGACCACCCGCTACGACAACCTGTTCCAGACCTCGTTCCCGTATTCGATGGGCTGGCACGGCGCGCCGTATGGCGAGGGTGACAATACCCAGGCCTGGCAGCTGCATGCCCACTTCCATCCGCCTCTGCTGCGTTCGGCCTCGGTGCGCAAGTTCATGGTCGGCTTCGAGATGCTGGCCGAGGCACAGCGCGACCTGACGCCGGAACAGGCGGCGGCCATGCTGCGCGCCGTCTCCGACGAGGTGCACTACCTCGACGCCGCCGACACCCCTGCTTCCAACCCTTGAGCGTACGATGAACGATTCTTTGACGGCCAGAGCGGCCGACGTCTTCCTGGCCGCCTTCGGCCAGCCGGCCACGATCCGGGTGCAGGCTCCGGGCCGGGTCAACCTGATCGGCGAACATACCGACTACAACGGCGGCCTGGTGCTGCCTTGCGCCATCGGCTACCGCACGGTGATCGTGGCGCGGCCGCGCACCGACCGCCGCATGCGGGTGGTGGCCGCCGACTACGACGACGCCATCGACGAGTATGCGCTCGACGTGCCGATCGCGCGCCTGGCCGCGCCGATGTGGGCCAATTACGTACGCGGCGTGGTGCACGAGCTGCTGCAGCGCGAGCCAGGGGGCCAGGCCATGCACGGCATGGACATGGTCATCGCCGGCGACGTGCCGCAGGGCGCCGGCCTGTCGTCGTCGGCCTCGCTGTCGGTGGCGGTGTGCACTCTGTTCTCTGCCCTCCCCGACTACCCGGGCCTGGGACCGATCGAGGCGGCCCTGGTGGCCCAGCGCGCCGAAAACGACTTCGTCGGCTGCAAATGCGGCAATATGGACCAGATCAGCTCCGCCTGCGGCGTCCAGGACCATGCGCTGCTGATCGATTGCCGTTCACTGGAAGTCAATCCTGTACCGATTCCGGCGGGCGCGGCGATCATGATCGTAGAATCGCACATCACCCGCGGCCTGGTCGACAGCGCCTATAACACGCGCCGCGCCCAGTGCGAGGAAGCGGCGCGCCACTTCGGCGTGCCGGCCCTGCGCGACGTCGACCTGGCCAGGCTTGCCGAAAAAAGCGGCGGGCTCGATCCGGTCGTGCTGCGCCGCGCACGCCACGTCGTCAGCGAGAACGAGCGCGTCGTCGCGGCGGCAGAGGCGCTGGCCGCCGGCGACCTGGAACGCATGGGAGAGCTGATGGCGGCCTCGCACGCGTCGATGCGCGACGACTTCGAGATCACCGTGCCCGCCATCGACCGCCTGGTCGACATCGTCAAGGGAGCGATCGGCGCGGCCGGCGGCGTGCGCATGACGGGCGGCGGCTTCGGCGGCTGTGTGGTGGCGCTGGTGCCGGAAGATCTGGTGGAGCCAGCGCGCCAGGCGCTGGCCCGCGACTATCGGGCGCCGAACGGCGCGCAGGCGACCGTGCACGTCTGCCGCGCGGCGGCCGGCGCCGGCAGCCTGTAAGGGCTACAGCGACGCTTTCTTGCCGTTGACGATCACGTTGTCCAGCCGTACGTCGCTGGCGCCGGCGATATCGAGCCTGGGGTCGCGCAGCGCGAGCTCGATATCCTTGAACACGATGTCGCTGATCTCGGTCTGCCCGGGATTCGGTCGGATGCGCCCGAAGCCGCCGTAGCGGCCCTTGATGCCCTCCAGCCGGATATTGCGCACGATCGACTTCGGCGGCGGCGCGCCCTTGAGGTCCACGTACTGGGTCCACGGCTGCACCGACACGATGGCGCCGCGTTCAGATTGCAGGACCAGGTTGCGCAGGTGGACGTTCTCGTAATGCTGGGGCGTATCAGGACGCAGCTTGAGCACTGCGATATTGAGCACGTGTCCGGTCACCCGGCAATCCTCGACCAGGATGTCGCGCACCAGGGTCGCTTCGCTGCCCAGGGTGATGACGCTGTGGCCGCGCCTGAATTCGCAGTTGCTTACCCTCACGTCGGTGACGGGCGGACTGTCCTTGTCCTGCAGCGCGAACGGCCCCTTGGAACCCTTGGCGGCGATGCAGTCGTCGGTTACCGAGAAGTAGCAACCTTCGATCGTCACCCGCTGGCAGCTATCCAGGTCGATGCCGTCGGTGCTGGGCGCCTGCTTGTAATCGTCCGGCACCACGAAGCGCGCGTTTTTCACCGTCACGTCCTGGCAGCGGTACAGGTGCAGGTTCCAGAACTGCGAATCCTTGAAGGTCACGCCCTCGACCGTCACGCCGCGCGAGCGCTCGATCAGGGCCAGTCGCGCGCGGGGGACGCTGATGTTCGGGAAGTTGCCCGGGTCCTTGTAGGCATTGCGCAGCTTCCAGAAGCGGTCCCAGATCGGGCGTCCGGCGCCGTCGAGCGTGCCCTCGCCGCTGAGATGAAAACCGTCGCAGCCGTCGGCATTGACCAGCGCCGGGTTGAAGTTCTCGGCGAAGTGGCCTTCGATCCGGGTGCGCCGGACCGGAAAATGCTTGAGGTCCGTCGAACACTTGAGCACCGCGCCCTTGGCCAGGTGCAGGTGCACGCCGGGCTTGAAGAACAGTGCCCCGCTGACGAAAACGCCGCGCGGCACGACCACCGTCCCGCCGCCGCCCGCGGCCAGCGCATCGATCGTCTGCTGGATGGCGGCGGTGTTGACGGTCTTGTCGTCGGCCACGGCGCCGTGGGCAGTGATGTCGGCCCGCCTGGCGCCCGCCGCCAGAGCCGGCGCGGCGCCGGCGCAGAGTGGCGCAGCCATGAGCGAGAGCGTCAGGCGCCGGCGATGGGAGTGGGGATGCGTCATGGTCTTGTCTCCTTGCGTGTCATGGTCCCACCAGGCCGGCGGCACGCGCCGCCTCGTCCAGCGAATCGCCGACCAGCGCCATATTCTGGATCGCGGCCAGGCTCCACTGTGCCGAGCCGTTGGTGCCGATGTTCGGCAGCTCGTGGAGCTCGCGCAAGACCGCCACGCCGCCGACCTTTCTCGCGGCCGCGTGCGATTTCATGAAGTTCGAGGCGAACAGTTCGCGCCAGGCGCGCAGGGCCAGCGCCCGGTCGCGCTCGTGGTAGGCGGCGTAGGCGGAGAGGCGCGAGTGCGAGTCGGGCTGGGCCCGGCCGCGCGGCTCGCTGCCCAGCAGCGCGATCAGCTCTTCCTTCGGGGCGTTGTAGTAGCGGCAGTACTCGAGCCAGGCCTTGCGGTAGCCCGGCTCGTCGACCAGGGTCAGGAGCTCGGAACTCATCTCGACGACGCCGAACACGCCGTTCAGTTGCGAGATGCGCACCTGGTCGCCCGGCCCGCTGAATTTTCCGGTCTTTGGATCGTAGGGCGCCGCCGAGGCAAACCAGCGGCGCTCCAGCGCGCCGATGGTGCGCATGCCGTTCACGATCTTGTCGCGCCAGCGGGGCTCGCCCGTGCGCTCCCACTCCGCCAGCCAGGCCGCGACCAGCGAACCCCAGACGGTGCCGAACGAGGCGTCGACCAGCGCCGGTGCATTGGCCGACCTGCCTGCTGACGGCAGCGCGCCAGGCGTGGAGCCGGGACGCAGCTTGCGGCCGATGTCGACCTTGTGCAGGTCAGCGTCGGAATCGAGCAGCTCGCGCATCAGGTCGCCCGTGCGTTCGTCGGCGGTGAGGAAGTAGTAGATGCGCCGATAGGCGGCGTTCGATACGCGCGGCTGCTTGGACGAATCGGACCAGTGCTGCACGCCATGGCGCGTGCCGAAGCCCTTGAACGGGCCGGCGTGGTACACGTCCACCTCGCCCGTATGCCGCGTCATCGCCTCGGCGAACTTGAAGATGTCGGCGCGACCGGTGCGCAGGTAGCTGTACCACAGCCACAGGTCGGTCGACAGCTCCGAATTGTCCCAGGCATAGCCACCGATATCGTAGCGCCACATGTGGCGGTCGTTGTCGTAGGCATGCATCACGTCGCCGTAAGACCAGAAGCCATACCAGCGATGCTGCTCGACTTCGCGCAGGTACTGGTCCAGCCTGAAGGCGAGATGATCCTCGATCAGCTTGCGCGCCGGCGTGCCGCGGTCGCTCACGTCCCAGTCGCCGAACACGCCGCAGGCGTGGATGCGGGCCGGCTCCAGCACCAGCCGGGCCGGATTGGCCACCTGCTCGGCCATGTCCGAGAAGTCCTGGTGCGAAGGCGTGGCGCCCAGCACCCACAGTTGCAGTTCGGTGGTGCGGGCCACGCCGGGCGAGGCATCCCAACCCGGCTCGTAATCCTCGTAGGTGATGTTCAGGCCCGCAATTTGTTCTTCGAAGGTGTCCATGCCGTCGGCCGAGCGGTAGGAGCGCATGTCCATCGCCGGGCTTGACGGCGACCACATCCAGGCGGTGACGTCGGCCATGTCGCTCGCGGCCTTGCGCACGTCCAGCTGGCTCGGTGTGCGCTGCCAGAAGTCCTTGAAGCCGAGCGCCACGCCGCCCGTCGCGCCACCGGCATACACCAGGCCCTTGGTCCGCGTGCCGGCGTTGGCATCGATCCAGGCGTGGCCGCTGCGGGTGCGCTTGCGCAGCGCGAAGCCGTCCGGCGTGGGCTGGGCAAGCGTGAAGTCGCCCCACTCGGGAATCCAGCGCAGGCCATCCTGCACCGGCTTGGCCATGCCGGCCAGCGGCGGCAGCGCCCGGCCGGCCACCTGTGCGTCCTTGTACTCCTGGCCGGGATCGCGCCGCAGGCCGGTCACCGGCCGCACCGCCTCGCCCCACACGCCGACGCCTTCGCCGGCAAAGCGCACATGGCGGTCGTGGGTGGCGTCAGGCATGGCTACCCTCGCCGTCACGCCGAGTCCCGCAATGAAATCACGGGCCGGGTCGCCGTCATAGATGAATGAGTGGACGATGCGCACGCTGTCCGAACCGGCGTAGAAGTATAGGCGCACCGAGAATGGCAGCCAATCGCGTCCGGCCCCCGCGTGCGCGGCGTGCACGCCGTCGAGCTTGACGACGGCCCGCACCGGCCCCTCCTGCTCCAGCGTGACGCGCGTGACCTTGCTGGTAAACAGCTCTCGGCGCACGCTGCCCGCGTCTTCCAGCTCGGGCCCGTCCTGGCGCAGCGCGACCAGGCGCAGGTGCTGCATCGTCACCCTGCCGGCGCGGGTCGCGCGCTCGATCAGGTATTCTCCGCTGGTCGGCACGGTCCACGTCAGTTCGCCGGCACTGACCGTCAGCGCGTCGCCGGACTGCCTGACCGATACGCCCGCTTTCGCCGTTCCGGCGCCCGTCTCGAGATTCCAGCCGGAGGCAGTCGCGCCGCCGGCCACCGCATGCGCGGTCCACTTGAGCGAGCCATCCGGCCAGTAGGCCAGCGGCCACGATTGCAACGCGGGACCGTCGGCGCCCAGCGTGAAGCGCAGGTTCTTGTTGGCGGGCAGGCGCAGCGTCCCGCGCGGCCAAGGCACGCCCAGGGTGGCGCCTTCGAAGCGCGCCGGCGCCTGGCCGTCGAGCCAGCGCAACGCGGTGCCGGAGACCGGCTTGCCTTTGCCGCCGACGTTGGCGGTAGCTGCATGGGATGCGACCGGTGCGCCCGGAACGGCGGCCAGCGCGGCCGCCATCTGCACGAAGCGTCTGCGGGATGGGAGGAATGGTGGCAAGCGGCGTCTCCATCTGATATTTCAGTGCGATGGATTATGCGGCCGTGCGCCGCGCATCAGGCTTCCCGACCAGAAATAATCAAGCAATGGATCGATTCACGCGCAAGCCGCCGGCTCGCAGATCATCTCCGCCAGCAAACGCGATCCTTTCATCATCTCCTTCTCAACCACGTTCTCCGACAGGCCCAGGCAGGCCGCGGTTTCGAGCTGGGACAGCCCGTGGATCCTGCGCGCCCGGTACACCTGCCGGCAGCGCCGCGGCAGCCGGTCGATCAGGCGCAGCACCCAGCGCAGCTCGGAACGCGCCATGGCGACGCGCTCGGTCGATGGCCTGGCCTCGGGCATATCGAGGTCGTCCAGGCTGGCCAGGAGGTCGATCCGCAGCGCGCAGTCGCGGCGTAAGCGGTCCAGCATGATGTTCTTCGCGACCTGCAGCGCGAACGCCCTGGGAGTCGCGATGTGCTCGACCGACGCACTGCGCAGCAGGCGGCAGTAGACCTCCTGGACCAGGTCGTCGACATCGTCCGGCGTCGCACACAGCCGCCGCATGCCGGCGCGCAGTTCCGCCTCGAACGGCAGAACGTTGGCGGTGACCCATCCGCTGTTCAACGACATGGTGCGTCGGTTCCTCACATGGCTTGAAGACCCCCCCCAGTATTTACACCTTTTGGTTCCGTTGGGCTCTCTGTCGCCATTCGATCAACAACTTGATCTTTACGGTCGGCGGCGGCGGGAAGCGTGTCCGAATTCGTCATTGATGCGGTAGACGGCATATCGCCACCTACCCACAAAACATAACATCGATATCGGAGACAGGGACCATCAGATCCACACACCAGCTTTCCCCCGGCGCAGCAGTACTGCGCCGCAGCGTGACCAGCCTCGGCGTGCTCGGCATGCTTGCCACGCTCGGTGCGCAAGCGCAGGAGGCTGCGCCTCTCGAAACCGTGGTCGTTACCGGCTTTCGCGCCAGCTTGAACAGTGCGCTGAACACCAAGAAAAATGCGGACGGCATCGTCGACGTCATCAAGGCCGAAGACGTCGCCAAGTTCCCGGACGCGAACCTGGCCGAATCGCTGCAGCGCGTGCCGGGCGTGTCGCTGGTGCGCGGCGACGGCGGCGAGGGCAAGCAGATCAGCGTGCGCGGGCTGAACGCGGGCTTCACCCGCGTGCGCATCAACGGCATCGAGGCGATCTCCGCGACCGGGGCCTCGGACATCAACGGCAGCACCAACCGCTCGCGCGCCTTCGACTTCTCGGTGTTCGCCTCGGAGCTGTTCAACAGCCTGGAGGTACGCAAGACCTCGCAGGCCGACATCGAAGAAGGTTCGCTCGGCGCCACGGTCGATCTGCGCGCGGCGCGCCCGTTCGACTTCAAGGGCGAGACCATCAGCATCGGCGGCCAGCAGGCCTACAATACGCTCGCCCACCGCCCCGCTCCGCGCGCGACGGCGCTGTACTCGAACCGCTGGGATACCGGCATCGGCAAGGTGGGCTTCCTGGTCTCGGCCGCCTACTCCAAGCGCCACGCGACCGAAGAAGGCTATGAGGCGGTCGAACTGCTGTCCGCCGACTCGGACGGCGGCTTCTGCTCGCCGCTGGGAGCCACGCCGCAGAACCCCGCCAACTCGGGCGTCAAGGGCATCACACCGGCCAACTGCGGCTTCAACCTGCCACGCACCTCCACCGGCGCTGCTTACAACGACGTGTTCGGCCGCACCGACAGCTATGGCAACACGGTGGCCGCGCCGGCGCCGGGGTCAGGCGCCTTCCATCCGCGCATCCCGCGCTACCGCCGCTCGGTGGCCGAATACGAACGCGCGGGCCTGACCGCGGCCTTCCAGTGGCGCCCCGCCGCAGGCACCGAGCTCAATCTCGACCTGCTGGGTGGCGACTTCAAGAACGACCGCTACGACAACTACATCTCGGCGATCTCGTTCGGCCGCAGCCTCGCCGCCGCCAACGGCAAGCCACAGACCTCGATCGTCGAGACCTCGTTCAACGGCAACGGCAGCTGGGAATACGGCCGCTTCAACGGCGTCGACGTGCGCTCGGAGGGCCTGCTCGACGTGAACAATACCGAATTTCGACAGCACGTCTTCTCGGGAACGCACAAGCTGACCGACACCATCGAGCTCGACTTCATGAGCGGCATGTCGCGCTCGACGCTCGATTCGCCGATGCGCGCCACGGTGCAGATCGACGCGCCCAACGTCAACGGCTTTTCCTATGATTTCCGCGGCAACCGCAACGTCCCGACCATCGATTTCGGCATCGACGTCGCCAATCCGGACAACTTCAGCTGGGGCCCGGTGGATCCGGACGGCACCGTGCACGGCCAGTTCGTCGGCCGCAAGCTCGAAACCGGCAACAAGCTCAAGACCCATGCCGTGGGCGCCAGCTGGGACGTCAACGACAACCTCACCTTGCGTACCGGCTGGTCCAAGCGCGAGAACAGCTGGACCAATTTCGAGGTCGGCTCGGGTGCGCCGAACGGCCTGCCCAATCCGGCCGGCTTCCGGATGGACAGCGTGACGCGCATGATCAGCAACTTCGGCCGCGGCCTGGAAGGCAGCGGCTATCCCAGCCAGTGGGTGGCCATCGACCTCGACAAGTTCCGCAAGGTGTGGGACATCGAATGCCACTGCGCCGCGGTCCCGGGCTCCGAGTACAATCTGCTGAACCAGTCGAACCGCCGGGTGCGCGAGAAGATCGATGCCCTGTACCTGTCGGCGGACTTCCACTACGACGTCGGCCCCGTCACCTTGCGCGGCAACGCGGGGGTGCGCGCCGCCGAAACGAAGGCCACGGCGGCGGCGCTGGTCAATGCCGGCGGGCACCTGGAAGAAATCAGCTTCGACAAGACCTACCACGATTACCTGCCGGCGCTGAACCTGACCGCGCAGCTGCCGCGCGACGTGTTCCTGCGCTTCTCGGCGGGCAAGACCTTGTCGCGGCCGGAATACATCGACCTGGCGCCGTCGGCGGCCGTCAATGTGCAGGCGCAGACGGTTGGCATCGGCAATCCAGAACTCGACCCGATCCGCGCCAAGACCTACGACCTGCAGGCCGAGTGGTACTACGACAAGGGCGCCATGGTGTCGTTGGGCTTCTTCCGCAAGGAGATCGACACTTATATCCAGAGTGTCGGCGAGCGGGTTCCCTATAATTCGCTGGGTCTGCCGGATGCCCTCCTGGCCGGGGCCGGGTGTTCGCTCACGGGTGGCACGCCGGCCTGTCCGACCCTGCCGGATTCACTGGTGACGGTACGGCGCGCGGTGAACACGCCGGGCGGGCCGCTCAACGGCTTCGAGTTCAACCTGCAGGCGCCGTTCAACTTCCTGCCTGGCGTATGGCGCAACTTCGGCCTGCTGGCCAACTACACGCGCGTGAAATCGACCATCACCTACATTACGCGCACCGCCACCGCCACCTTGCCGCAACTGTCGATGGATGCGAACCTGGTCGGCATGTCGCCCAAGGCGGGCAACCTGACCCTGTACTACGAGGATCCGAAGTTCAGCGCACGGATCTCGGCGGCGCACCGCTCCGAATATCTGTTCAACGTGCTGGGCGACGTCAACGGCCACGACTTCACCTTCGTCGACGCCGCCACCAACCTCGATTTTTCGATGTCGTATAACCTGACGCCGCAACTACGCGTCACGCTCGAGGGTTCCAACCTGACCGACGAACCGCTGCGCTACGGGCGCGACTCGCAGCGCAACGACACGCTGCTGTATGCGCACTCGGGGCGGACCTTCGCCCTAGGGATGGCGTACAAGTTCTGAGGCGCCAAGGGCGCCCGCCTGGGCCCGCGCCTTGACGGCGGCGCGCGGCCCGGTCACGCGCACCAGCACGCTCGCGATCCCCGCCTCGGTTGCCACCACGTGGCTCCCGACGATCTGCGCGCCTTCGATGCCGGAGAACGCGACTTCTGTGCCAGTCGCAGGCACCGTGGTGCCATTGGCGTCGCGCAGGCGGGCGCGCAGGAAAACCAGGTCGCCCTCGACCACGGGCACGTTGACGTCGTCGAGCTCCAGGGCCAGCGTCGTCGGCTGCTGCGGCGTGCGCACGCGGTGCTCGGCCACGACCCGCCCGCCGGCATAGGCCAACGCCACGAGTTCCCCGGGCGCGAAGCCGCCGGTGTCGAATTCGAGCGGCGGATGCGCCAGGCGCGGGTGGGTGCCGGAAGGTGTGCTCTTCTGGCGGCCTACCGGCTTGCCGTTCAGGCGCAGCTCGACTTCCTGGGCATTGCTGAACACGCGCACGCGCGGATTCGAGTTGGCCTGCCAGTAGCTGGCGATGAAGACCATCGGGCCGCCACCCCAGCGGGGTGAACGCTCCGTGGCGCTGCGTTGTGAGCGGAAGAACTCGGCCGCGAACTTGGGCAGGCGCTCGATGCTGAGCAATCCCGATTCCTCGAGATCCGGCGCATAGCCGCGCGCATAGTCGAACATCACCCAGTAGCCGTCGGCGAAGGCCGGCGTGGCGGCATTGTCGTCATGGGCCTCGGCCACATTGCGGGCCTGCTGCAGCAGCCTCGTTTCGCCGCTGCCCAGCGCCTGGCGGCTCGAGCGGTGGACCGGCTTGAGGTCGGCCCAGGCGTCCTGGTTCAGGCCCGCGTTCATCGCATAGTATTCCCAGTCGCCATACTCGGACACGATCAGCGGCTTGGCCGGCAAGGCATGCTTACTCCCTATCCGGTGCTGGCGCGCCTGCAGATAAAGGTCATAGGTATGCGGCACCCAGCCGGCGGACCAGGCCTGGTCGCCCGGGTATTCCTGGTGCACGGTGGCGTGCAGCGCCTGCACCAGCGGGTCCGGCATGTCGGTCTCGTTGAGCGAGCACTCCCAGGCCACGACGCTGGCGTGATTGCGGTCGCGCCGGATCATGTCGGCGCAGGTGCGCAGCGCCTGGCGCGCGAAGGCCGGGTCGGGATTGTGGAACTGCCAGCCGGGGATGGCCGGCAAGACCATCAGGCCCAGTTCATCGGCCGCCGCCATGAAGGCCGGCGACTGTGGATAATGCGAAAGGCGCACGAAGTCGAAGCCGTAGCGCTTGATCAGCAGCGCATCGCGCGCGTCGGCCTGCGGCGACAGCGCATAGCCGACATATGGGTATTCCTGGTGACGGTTGACGCCGCGCAGGCGCAGGGGCTCGCCATTGAGGAGCAAGCGGCCGCCCTCGAAGGCCAGGCGGCGCACGCCGATGCGGGTCGCGACCAGATCCTCGCGGCCGGCGGCGGAGATCCTCGTCTCCAGCCGGTACAGGTTCGGCGTTTGCGGCGACCATAACCTGGGCGCGCGCACCGTGAGCGGCATGGTGACGTGGCGGCGTTCGCCCGCCTTCAGGCGCAGCTGCTGCTCGGCCTGGGCCACTTGCCTGCCCTCCCACGCCAGCGTGTGGCGCACGGTGACCGTCTGCGTGCTCTTCGACGTGTTGCTGACCTCCGCCTTGACCTTTACCTGCGCCTCGCCCTTGTCGGCGCGCGGATAGGTCACGAATACCCCGCCGCCGCCCGGCGTGGCCGAGAGCATCTCGTCCGTGACGTGCACCGGCGGCTTGATCACAAGCCGCACGTCGCGGTAGATGCCGCCATGCTGGATGTAGTCGAGCTGCTTGAGCGGCTTGGGGCCGGTGATCGGGTTGTCCTCGTTATTGGCGCGCACCACGAGTTCGTTCGCGCCCACGGGCCGCAAGGTATCGGTGACGTCGAACGCGAACGGCAGGTAGCCGCCCAGGTGCTGTCCCAGGTGGCGGCCGTTGAGCCAGACGTCGGCCACGTTCATCACGCCCTCGAAACGCAGGATCGCGCGCTCGCCCGGCCGCAGCGTGACGTCCAGGCGCTTCTTGTAGAACGCTGTGCCCTGCCAGGGCGCCGTGGGCACGCGCGGCTCGATGCGCGCCGCGTACGGGAGGTTCACCTCGGTCCAGGCGCCATCCGGCACCTGGTCCGCGCTGGCAAGTTGGCCGGCCTCGTCGCGGTAGAATAGCCATGATGCGTTCAGATTGAGGTCCGCCGCCTGTACAGGCGCGGCCAGTGCCAGCGCCAGGAGGACCGCACGGATCGGGATCAAGACGATGTTCATCATTCGCGCACCAGGCTGAAGTCGTCAAGGGTGAGCCAATCGCCGTCCTTCCCTTCCGAGTAGACGCCGATCTGCACGCTGCCGGTGACAACCTGGATGCCGGGCAGCGTCACCTCGCTCCACCCGGCCAGCGGATCCGGCAGTGAGCGGGCGATTTCGGCGCCGCCGTGCCCGGAAGCGTACAGCCGCGCCACGCGCTGGCCGCCGCTGCTCTTCACCCATGCCTTGAGCGTATATCGGCCGTTCGGCAGCGTGACATTCTGGATCGCACTGCCCATCGTCTGCCCCGCATGACGCAGGCTCAATGCCCAGCGTCCGGTGCGTCCCTCCAGCACGTTCATGAACGGCGCATCGCCCTTGATGCTGGTCCAGCTGCTCACCCATCCGGCAACGCTCGTCTGGCGTACCCGGTCCGCCTCGAAGCCGGGGTTGAGCAGGTAGTTATTGCCTTTGCCGACGGCCCAGGTGCCGCGCGCGGCGTCCAGCGTGAATTCGCTGAGCGAATTGAAGCGTGGCGCGGTGCCCTCGAACGACAGCGGCGTCCAGACGTGGTAGCCATGCCCGTTGCCGGCAAAATTACTCCAGCGGTCGCCCGCATACAGCACCGTGGTGCCGGCGCTGCCCTGGAGCGGAATGAAGAAGCCGTTCTGCGACACGTGCGAAAAGTCCGCCTCGGTGCCCTCGATGATCCGCTCCGGCGTGTACGGGCCGGTAATGTTCGGCGACGTCATGTAGAAGCTGCGCGAGGCGTTCCAGCCGTGCAGGTCGGACGAGCAGAAATAGTACAGGCCCTTGTGCTTGAACATCGCATTGCCTTCGCGCCCGCCGGCCGGCGTACTGTGGATGTTCGTGGCCGCTTCGACCTGGAGGAAGTCGGACGGCCGCAGCGGCGCCACGTACAACTGGCGCCGGTCGCCGTTGCTGCTGAAGATCAGGTAGGGCTGGCCGTCGTCATCGGTGAACACGGTCTGGTCGCCCGAGGTGGGCGTGGCGACGTTGTCGATCTTCGCCTGCAGCCGCTCGAACACGAAGGGGCCGTTGGGACTGGCGCTGGTGGCGAACAGCACGCCGCCACCCGTGCCCTTGCTGCTGTACTGGGTGAGCAGCACGTACTTGCGGGTTGCCTTGTGATAGACCACGCCCATGCGTCCCAGCCATGCCTTGGGATCGTACTGCTTGCCCAGGCCTTGAGGCGTAAGGACGTCGCCCTCGAAGGTCCAGTTCACCAGGTCGGTCGACGAGTAGGCGGTGACCGCGCTGAAGTGCGGCTGGTCGAGTGGCTTCCCCGGCGCTTTGGCATAGCTCACCGCCTCGGCATACTTGACGCCATACCAGTAGTACTTCGCGCCGACCTTGAGCATGCCGCCGCCCTGCGAGTAGATCGGCGTGCCGGCGGTGTCCTTCCAGAAGATGCCGTTGCGGATGGTGGTGTCGGCGGCAGTTGCCCCCTGCGTCAAGCCAGCAAGGGCCAGGGCCAGCGCCAGGCAGGCGAACCGGCCGCTGTGGAAGAAATGCTCGATCATCGATTCTCCAGTATGACGCCCGACGCGTCGGGCATGCGGGAACGTCGCGTCCCGCCCGGCAGTATAAGAGTGCTCTGCCGCCCGCGACGACGCCCATCCGATCAACATGCTGAGCAATCCTTTCCGGGGCGGTCTGCCCCGGAACACATCGCCCATAATCGCAATCTGTCCATCCCGCACGCAGTCCAACCCAGCATGCATCGTCTCCTGTCTTCGATCATCGCCTACACGGCCAGCGCCCTGATCGCCGTGCAGGCGCAAGGCCTCGCCCCCGCGCCCGCCCTCGAGGGATTCACCGCGGACCCGTCGATCAGGGTATTCGGAGACACCTATTATCTTTACCCGACTTCCGACAAGCCGAACTGGATGACCACCGACTTCTCGGTCTGGTCTTCGAAGGATCTCGTCAAGTGGAAGAAAGAGCGGATGGTGCTGGACGTCGCCAACGATCTGAAGTGGGCCAATATCAAGGCCTGGGCGCCGGACGCCATCGAGCGCAACGGCACCTATCACTTCTACTTCAGCGCCGACCACAAGATCGGCGTGGCCACCGCCAAGTCGCCTACCGGCCCCTTCGTCGACGCCCTCGGCGCGCCGCTACTGGTCCGCACCGCCCGGATGACGACGAATACGATCGACCCCTACCCCTTCATCGACGACGACGGCCAGGCCTATCTGTACTGGGGCAACGGCGATGAAGCCAACGCCTACAAGCTCAAGCCGGACATGGTCACCGTCGAAGGCGAAGTCCATCGCATCCCGATGAAGGATTTCCGCGAAGGCGTGGTGGTCTTCAAGCGCCAGGGCAAGTACTACTTCATGTGGTCGATCGACGATGCGCGCAGCCCGAATTACCGGGTCGGCTGGGGCACGGCGGATTCGCCACTGGGCCCGGTGAGAGCGGCCACGAACAACTTCATCGTCCTGGAAAAGAATGGTCCGGCGGTCGGCACCGCCCACCACAGCGTGGTCCAGGTGCCCGGCACCGATCGCTGGTACGTGGCCTACCACCGCCATGCCGTCCCGGACGGCAACGGCTACCAGCGCCAGACGGTGCTGGCGAGGATGAACTTCGACGCCGACGGCAACATCCTGCCGATGGACCCCATGCAGCCCGCCTTCCAGCCTGGCGACGCCGGCGAGCCGATCGTCGATGGCAAGGGCCTGAACGGCGTATCCTCCGCCGCCGCACCGGTAGACCGCCCCAACTACCTGCTGGCCCACTTCACCAGCGAGACCACCGACGGCGAGCAGATCTACTTCGCCACCAGCCAGGACGGCTACCGCTGGTCCGACCTGAATGGCTCGAAGCCGGTCCTGCGTAGCACGATCGGCGAACAGGGCGTGCGCGATCCGGCGATCGTGCGCTCGCCACAAGGCGACAAGTTCTGGATCCTCGCCACCGACCTGCGCATCGCCAGCGGCAAGGGCTGGCAAGCCGCCATGCACAAGGGCAGCACGAAACTGGTGATCTGGGAATCGACCGACCTGGTCGACTGGTCCGCGCCGCGCCTGGTGGACGTGGCCGGCGCCATTCCGGACGCCGGCAACGCCTGGGCGCCCGAAGCCATCTATGACGAGCGCAGCGGCGACTATCTCGTCTACTGGGCCACCATCTCGCCGGCCGGCGGCGTCACCAAGCCGCGCATCTATTACTCTCGCACGCGCGACTTCGTCACCTTCACGCCGGCCACGCTGTATATCGACCGTCCCGGCACGCATGGCCTGATCGACACCCAGATCGTCAAGGTCGACGATCCGCGGTCACGCTACCGCTATGTGCGTGCGTCGGGCGACGGTCAGCTGACGCTGGAGGGCGCCAATGAACTCCTGGGCCAATGGGACATCCTGGGCGACCTGCGCCCGCTCGGCATGACCGGCAAGGACGTCGAAGGGCCGATCCTGTTCCGGATCGCGCAGACCGGTGAATGGGCCATGTGGGTCGACCAGTATGCGCGCCGTGCCGGCTACCTGGCACTCACCAGCGACGACCTGTCGCGGCCGGAGCGCTTCCGGCGCGCGGACCCGGCCAGGATCGATTATGGCCACAGCAAGAAGCGCCACGGCGCCATCCTGAACATCGGCACCGACGAATACCGGCGCATCCAGGCCCGCTGGCCGATGGCCGCAACAGCGAAAGCGAGCCCGCAATGAAGCGACACCTTCTGCCTGCCCTGTTCTTCTGCCTGGCCGCCGGCGCAAACGCCGATAACCCGATCGTGACTGACATCTTCACCGCCGACCCGGCAGTGGTGGTCGACGGCAAGCGCCTGTACCTGTACACCGGCCGCGACGAAGCCAAGCCGGGCGAAACGACCTACAAGATGAATGAGTGGCGCGTGTTCTCGACCTGCGATATGCGCAACTGGACCGACCACGGCGTCGCCGCCACGGTCAAGACCTTCGCCTGGGCCAAGGCCGATGCCTTCGCCGCCGACGTCGTCAGGCACAAGGGAAAATACTATCTGTATGCGCCGGTCAAGCACGCCACGATTCCCGGCTTCGCCATCGGCGTCGGCGTGTCGGACACGCCGACCGGGCCGTTCAAGGATGCGCGCGGCTCGGCCCTGGTGACCAACGACATGACGCGCGAAACGCCGAACGGCTGGGACGACATCGACCCGGCCGTGTTCGTGGACGACGACGGCCAGGCCTATATGTACTTCGGGAACAAGGTGCTCAAATACGTCAAGCTCAAGCCGAACATGATCGAGCTCGATGGTCCGATCCAGACGGTGGGCCTGTTCAATTTCGAAGAGGCGCCCTGGCTGCACAAGCGCGACGGCGTGTATTACCTGAGCTATGCGAGCGGCCTGCCCGAGGTGATCGCCTATGCGACGGGGCCCAGCCCGACCGGCCCTTGGACGTATCGCGGCGTGATCATGGACAAGAACAAGGTGACGCACACGATCCACCAGGCGTTCGCCGACTTCAACGGCAAATCCTACATCTTCTATCACAACGAGATGCTGTCGGGCGCCGACTACCGCCGCTCGGTCGCGGTCGAGGAATTCAGCTACGGCAAGGACGGCGCGATTCCCCACGTCGCCCAGACCCGCACCGGCCCGGCAGCCAATCCGGTGCCGGGCTGTGGCGGCTAGCGATTCAGACCCTGATGACGTCAAGTCAAGGCAAAGGTCTTTTTGAGCTACTTTAAGAACGTCGTTCCCACGAAGGTGGGAACCTAAGTTGCTAGCGTTTCGACGACGTTAGCAGCACTTGGGTTCCCGCCTGCGCGGGAACGACGTTTTCAGGCGAACGATGGAAGAGTTGTTGCCCAACTCACTGGCATCAAGATCAAACTCCGACCATCGAAACAGCCTTGGTGTTGAGGTAGGATTCCAGCGCCTCCGGACCGCCCTCGGAACCGTAGCCCGAATCCTTGATGCCGCCGAACGGCATTTCGGCGCTCGGGGTGGCCGGCTGGTTGATCCACAACATCCCGACTTCGACGCGGTTCATCAGGAGCTGGGCGTTCTTGATCGAGCTGGTGAACGCATAGCCGGCCAGGCCGAACGGCAGGCGGTTGGCTTCGAGAATCGCGTCTTCGAGGCTGTCGAAACCGCGGATCGCCGCCACCGGGCCGAACGGCTCGTCGTTGAACACGCTCGCCTCCAGCGGCACATCGGCCAGGATGGTCGGTGCGAAGAAGTTGCCGGCGTCGCCCACGCGTTCGCCACCGGTGGCGATCACCGCACCCTTGGCGCGCGCGTCGTCCACCAGCTGCGACATCGCCGTCAGGCGGCGTGGATTGGCCAGCGGCCCGAGGGTGGTGCCTTCCTGCAGGCCGTCACCGATCTTGAGGCTTTCGGCGTGCTTGACCAGCGCGCGGGTGAACTCGTCCTTGACCGCGTTGTGCACCAGGAAGCGGGTCGGCGAGATGCACACCTGGCCCGCATTGCGGAACTTGGCGCCGCCGGCGGCCTTGACCGCCAGCGCGACGTCGGCATCGGCCGCGACGATCACCGGCGCATGGCCGCCCAGCTCCATCGTCACGCGCTTCATGTGGGCGCCAGCCAGGGCGGCCAGCTGCTTGCCGACCGGGGTCGAGCCGGTGAAGGTGACCTTGCGGATGACCGGGTGCGGGATCAGGTAGCCCGAAATCTCGGCCGGATCGCCGAACACCAGGCCCACCACGCCCGGCGGCACGCCGGCGTCGACGAAGCACTGGAACAGCGCGGCCGGCGACGCCGGGGTTTCTTCAGGCGCCTTGCACAGGAAGGAGCAGCCGGTGGCCAGTGCCGCGGCCAGCTTGCGCACGACCTGGTTGATCGGGAAGTTCCATGGCGTGAAGGCGGCGACCGGGCCGACCGGCTCCTTCAGCACCAGCTGCTGGGCGGCTGGATTGCGCGACGGGACGATGCGGCCATACACGCGCATGCCTTCGGCGGCGAACCAGTCGATGATCTCGGCGCCGGCCAGCGCTTCCATCTTCGCTTCGGCCAGCGGTTTTCCCTGTTCCTGGGTCAGGAGGCGCGCGATGTCGCCGGCGCGCTCGCGCAGCAGGTTGGCGGCGCGGCGCATAGTGGCGGCGCGCTCGGCGGCCGGAACGACGCGCCAGGCCTCGAAACCTTTCTGGGCGGCGGCCAGGGCGCGGTCCAGGTCGGCGATGGCGGCATGGGCCACGCTGCCGATCGGCTGTCCGGTGGCCGGATTGACCACGGGAATGGTCTTGCCGCCGGTGGCGTCGACCCATTCGTTGGCGATCAGGAGGCGGATGTCGGGATAGCTGGAAGTCGTCATGAGCATCAAGGTCCGGTTTGGTAAAACGTCCATGATAGACCTTTTCGCGCAGGTTGGCCGAGAGCGCCACGATATCGACGTTGGCGACGGAAGCTGCCGGAAACGGCCCAGCCAGCCCCTTTCAGCGTGCACCGAGCAGGTTAATCGCGTACACCTTCATTTGTGGATAGGACAGACGTGCTTGCCGGCCGCCGACGGTTCAACAAGAAAAAAGCCCCTGAGATCAGGGGCTTGGTTGACTTTATTTGCCTGAGCATGCCAGCTTATGCCGAGCCCGGGGGATCATTCCCACTCGATCGTCGCCGGCGGCTTGCCCGAAATGTCATACACGACCCGATTCAAGCCGCGCACCTCGTTGATAATGCGATTGCTCACCTTGCCCAGCAGCGAGTGCGGCAGATGCGCCCACTGCGCTGTCATGAAGTCCAGCGTCTGCACCGCACGCAGCGCAACCACATACTCATAAGTACGGCCATCGCCCATCACGCCGACCGACTTCACCGGCAAGAACACCGCAAACGCCTGGCTGGTCGCCTCATACCAGTTCACCGGCGCCTTGCCCGCATCGATGCCTGGCACCTGCGGCACTTCAAACGGCGTATTACGCAGCTCTTCGATGAAGATCGCATCGGCCTCGCGCAGCAGGTCCGCATACTCTTTCTTGACTTCGCCAAGGATACGCACGCCCAGGCCAGGACCAGGGAACGGATGACGATAGACCATGTCATGCGGCAGCCCCAGCGCCACACCCAGTTTGCGCACCTCGTCCTTGAACAGCTCGCGCAGCGGCTCGAGCAGCTTCAGGTTCAGGGTCTCAGGCAGCCCGCCCACATTGTGGTGGCTCTTGATGGTCTGGCCCTTCTTGCCTTTGCCGGCCGACTCGATCACGTCCGGATAGATCGTGCCTTGCGCCAGCCACTTGGCATTGGAGAGCTTGCCCGCCTCGACCTGGAACACCTCGACGAATTCGCGGCCGATGATCTTGCGCTTCTGCTCAGGATCGGTGACGCCGGCCAGGTGGCCCATGAACTGCGCCTCGGCATCGATACGCACGACCTTCACGCCCAGGTTCTTGGAGAACATGTCCATGACCATCTTGCCTTCGTCCTTGCGCAGCAGGCCATGGTCGACGAACACGCAGGTCAGCTGGTCGCCGATCGCGCGGTGGATCAGCGCAGCGGCCACGCTCGAATCGACACCGCCCGACAGGCCGAGGATGACTTCATCGGTGCCGACCTGTTCGCGGATCTTGGCGACGGCTTCGCCGATGTAATCCGGCATATTCCAGTCCGACTTGCAGCCGCAGATCTCGTGCACGAAGCGGCCGATGATCGCTTCGCCCTGGGTCGTGTGCGTGACTTCCGGGTGGAACTGCAGCGCGTAGAAACGGCGCTCTTCGTCGGCCATCGCGGCGATCGGGCAGCTGTCGGTCGAACCCATCAGCTTGAAGCCTTGCGGCATGTCCAGGACCTTGTCGCCGTGGCTCATCCAGACCTTCAGCATGCCGTGGCCTTCGTCGGTGACGAAGTCGTTGATGCCGTTCAGCAGCGCGGTGTGGTTGCGGGCGCGCACTTCGGCGTAGCCGAATTCGCGCTTCAGGCCGTTCTCGACCTTGCCGCCCAGCTGGGCCGCCATGGTCTGCATGCCGTAGCAGATGCCCAGCACCGGCACGCCGGCTTCGAACACCGCCTGCGGCGCGCGCGGCGAATCGCCTTCGAGCGTCGAGTTGTGGCTGCCCGACAGGATGATGCCCGAGGCGCCGTATTCGCGGACGAACTCGTCGCTGACATCATAGGGGAAGACTTCGGAGAACACGCCGGCGTCGCGCACGCGGCGCGCGATCAGTTGGGTAACCTGGGAGCCGAAATCGAGGATGAGGATTTTGGAATGCATGGGATGCGTCAATTTAGGGGGAATTCGGTGTGGGCCGGAGATGTTTTTCCGGCCCAGCGAAGGGAGCCAACACAGTGCGGGCGTTACGCGTCGGCGGCATAGCCGCCAACCCTGCCCGTCGAAAGGCGCTTATTCCGAACGGTAGTTCGGCGCTTCCTTGGTGATCTGCACGTCGTGCACATGCGATTCGCGCATGCCGGCCGAGGTGATCTCGACGAACTCCGCCTTCTCGCGCAGCTCTTCGATGGTGGCGCAGCCGCAATAGCCCATCGACTGGCGCACGCCGCCGATCAGCTGGAAGATGATCGCCAACACGCTGCCCTTGTAGGCGACGCGGCCTTCGATGCCTTCCGGGACGAACTTGTCGGCCTTGCTCGAGGCTTCCTGGAAGTAGCGGTCGGCCGAACCGTCGGCCATCGCGCCCAGGCTGCCCATGCCGCGGTAGGACTTGTAGCTGCGGCCCTGGTACAGGATCACTTCGCCCGGCGCTTCTTCGGTGCCGGCGAACATCGAACCCATCATGACCGTGTGGGCGCCGGCTGCCAGCGCTTTCGAGATGTCGCCCGAGAAGCGGATGCCGCCGTCGGCGATGCACGGCACGCCGGTGCCTTCCAGTGCCTTGGCCACGTTCGAGATCGCGGTAATCTGCGGCACGCCGACGCCGGCGACGATACGGGTGGTGCAGATCGAGCCGGGGCCGATGCCGACCTTGACCGCATCGGCGCCCGCTTCCACCAGCGCCAGCGCAGCGGCGGCGGTGGCGATGTTGCCGCCGATGACGTCCACATGCGGGAAGCGCTCCTTGATCCATTTCACGCGGTCCAGGATGCCCTGCGAGTGGCCGTGGGCGGTATCGACCACCAGCACGTCCACGCCGGCCGCGACCAGCAGCTCGATGCGCTCCTCGTCGCGCGGGCCCACGCCGGTGGCGGCGCCGACCAACAGCTTGCCCTGCGAATCCTTCGAGGCCAGCGGGTGCTCGTGCGACTTCTGGATGTCCTTCACGGTGATCAGGCCGCGCAGCTCGAAATCGTCGTTGATCACCAGCACGCGCTCCAGGCGGTGCTTGTTCATCAGGCGTTTGGCTTCAGCCGTGTCCGCGTCCTCTTTCACGGTCACCAGCTTGTCGCGCGGCGTCATCTTGGCGCGCGCTTCGGCCTCCAGGTCTTCCTCGAAACGCAGGTCGCGGTTGGTGATGATGCCCACCACCTGGCTGCCCTCGACCACCGGGAAGCCGCTGATGCCGTGCTGCTGCGACAGTGCCAGCACTTCACGGATCTTCATGGTCGGCGGGATCGTGATCGGGTCGCGCAGCACGCCGGCTTCGAAACGCTTCACCCGCGCGACTTCGCGCGCCTGGTCGGCCGGGCGCAAGTTCTTGTGGATGATGCCGATGCCACCCTCTTGCGCCATGGCGATAGCGAGATTCGCTTCGGTCACGGTGTCCATTGCCGCCGACAGCAGCGGGATGTTCAGCGAAATATTACGCGTCAGCTTGGTGCGCAGCGAAGTTGCAGCAGGAAGAATGTTGGAATAAGCGGGGACGAGCAGCACGTCATCGAAGGTGAGTGCTTTTTGGAGGAGACGCATAGTATTTCCTATAGGCGCAAAAGCAAATTATACAGAAACTCTCAATTTCCGTCGCCGGGGAGGCCAAAATTTCTTTTGCACGGTGCGTCCGGCAATTGACAGCAGAGCCAGGACATGGCGAAATCGACGCGTTCATCCAGGAACCATTTCATGCCTCTTCTTTCCAGACACATCCTCGGCGCCCTGCTCCTCGTCGTCGCCACCGCCGCCCATGCCCAGTACGTCTGGATCGGCCCCAACGGCACGCGCCAGTATTCCGACCGCCCGCCCCCACCCGGCACGCCGGCCAGCAAGATCCTCAAATCGCCCGGCCGCCCGGCGCTGGAACCGTCGACCGCTTCGGACACGACTGCCGAGTCGCCGACGGAGAACAAGGCCGCCGCCGGGCCACCTACCCTGGCCCAACAGGAAGCCGCCTTCCGCGAACGCAGCAAGACGCGCGCGGAGCAGGAACAGAAGAGCCGGGAAGAAGCCGAGCGCAGCCGGCGCCTGGCCGAGCATTGCGCGGCGGCCCGCGAGACGCAGGCCAGTCTCGACTCGGGCATCCGCGTCGCCCGGATCGGACCCGATGGCCAAAAAACCTATATGAGCGACGAAGAAAAGGCCGCGCGCGGCGAACAGGTCAGGCGCGCGCTGCAGGAGTGCCGCTGATCCGCTAGGCGGCCGGCTCGGCCGCTGGCTCGGGTGCGGCCTCCACGCGGTTGCGCCCGCCCGCCTTGGCCGCATACAGGGCCGTGTCGGCGCGCGCCATCAGGCTCGCGATGCCTTCGCCCGGCTGCAGCATGGCCACGCCGATGCTGACCGTATAGGGCACGCCGGCCGCACCCGCCCCCATCTGGGGCGCGCGCTCGAGCGCGGCGCGCAGGCGCTGCGCCACCGAGATCACCGTGCGATCGTCGGCGTCGGGCAGCAGCACCGCGAACTCCTCGCCGCCCAGGCGGGCGCAGCAATCGATCTTGCGGATTGCCTGCTGGGTGCGCTCGACGAGGTCGCGCAGCACCAGGTCGCCGACGCCGTGGCCGTGGGTGTCGTTGATGCGTTTGAAATGATCGGCGTCCACCAGCAGCAGGCCGAGCTTGCTGCCGCGGCGCTCGGCGCGCGCCAGCTCGCGCTCGGCGAAAGCGAAGAAGGCGCGGCGCGAGGCGGCGCCGGTCAGGTGATCATGGTCGGCGGCGTGCGCGCTGGCGGCGATCAGGCGCGCATTGGCCATCATCACCGCGCCCAATGTCAATGCCGGCAGGGCAAGGGTGCCGATCGCGATGAACGCCAGGTTGTAGGTGCTTCCTTCGAGCAGCGAATACGGCTGGTAGAAGTCGATCACATAGAAGCTTGCGCGCCAGGCGTGGCCCACGCCCAGCACCAGGGCGGCGCAACGGGTAAAGGTGAACGAATAGCGCAGCCGCGGCTCGCCCGGCGAGCGCAGGGCGATCCCGATCGCGAAGCAGACGGCGCCATGGTAGAGCGACACCGACACGATGCGCAGCGCCGCCGACTCCACCACGTGGTGGAAGAAGACGATGCCGCTTATCGCGGCCAGCGCGCCCGCCACCAAGAGGCGCCATGGCACGGGCAACCCGAGGAAACGCCGGAAGCCGGCGAAGATCAGCGTGATCGTGCCGAGATACAGCGCATTGGCCAGCTCGATGCTCAGGACATCGGGGGCCACTCCACGCGCCGCGAACAGCAGCAAGGCCACCACCGCCAGCAGGTTTGCCTGCCGCCATTCGCGGATGCCTGCCACCTCGCTCTTGGCGAGCGACGACAGGACCAGCAACATGACCCCCGACAAGGCGGTGGTCACCAATAACAAACTCAGGGCATTCAACATCGGAGCGGCAGTACGGCAAGTGGAAGTGCGGCAGGCGACGTGCGCCGGCAAGGGAGTGCGGCGCCACGCTGGCGGCGTGGCGTCACGTGAACGGGAACACGATGCGCACCCGCCACATGCGGTGCGCGCGCCTTGGCCTCATGGGAGACGCCATGATACCAAGAAACTCCGGGGAATCTATCCAATTGTTGCAGTTGCGCAAGAAATAACGTCCCGCGCCGCTGGCGCCAGGCTAGGCGGCGCCAGCGCCCGCCGCGTTTTCCTTCTTGGCCGCGCGCTTGCGGCGCGACTCCTTGGGATCGGCAACGAGCGGCCGGTAGATTTCGATGCGGTCGCGGTCGCGCAGCACCGTGTCGAGCGTTTTTTTCTTGGCGTAGATGCCCACCGGCTGCGTCGTCAGGTTAATGTCCGGGAACGCTACAAGAACCCCGCTGCGCTCGATCGCCTCGCCAATGGTCGTGCCCGCCTCCACCTGCATGGGGTGCAGCCATTCGACCTTGTCGCTGGCATAGCACACCGAAACGCCCAGCATCTCAGCCATACACCGCCTCGGCGCGCTTGCAGAACGAGTCGACCATGCTGTTGGCGATCATGCCGAACACGGGGCCGACGATCTGGGCCAGGATGACGCTCGAGAACTCGTACTGCATGTCGAAGTCGATCTTGCAGGCATCTTCACGCAGGGCCTTGAAACTCCACGTCGCCTCCAGCATCTTGAAAGGACCGTCGACCAGGTGCATCTTCATCTGGGTCGGGCGCTGGTTGTGGTTCGACGTCGTGAAGCTCTGCTTCACGCCGTGAAAATTGATCTGCAGGCTGGCGACCAGCTTGTCGTCGGTCCGCTCGACGACCTTGACGCCTGCACACCAGGGCAGGAACTTGGGATAATCCTCGACCTTGGCAACGAGGTCGAACATCTGTTCTGCGCTATAGCCAAGGAAAACTGATTTGTGCACTACTGCCATTGGTCAACCGTTTGTTATGATGTTGGTCATTTACATGCGTCATTCGTTGACGCAATGGCAGTAGTTTAACCGACACGCGAATTTTCGCCTTTTCATGAGCATCGCTGACAATAAAAAAGCATTTTTTGACTACTTCATCGAAGACCGCTACGAAGCGGGTCTGGTGCTGGAGGGTTGGGAAGTAAAAGCCATCCGCGAAGGGCGGGTGCAGATCAAGGAAGCCTATGTGCTCGTTCGCAATAACGAGCTATACCTGTTCGGCGCGCACGTCAGTGCGTTGACGACCACTTCCACCTTTAGCCACCCGGAGGCGCTGCGCTCGCGCAAGCTCCTGCTGCACCGGGCCGAAATCGACAAGCTCATTGGCAAGGTCGAGCGCGCCGGCTTCACGCTGGTGCCGCTCAACCTGCACATGAATAAAGGCCGCGTGAAGTGCGAAATCGGCCTGGCCAAGGGCAAGAAGCAGCACGACAAGCGCGCAACCGAGAAAGACCGCGACGCCAAGCGCGAAGTCAACCAGGCGATGAAGACCAACCGGCGCTGACAAGCGACGGCGTCGCTCGCACAATCACAACGTCGCTCGCGCGATCCCACGTCGCTCCCGCACTTACCACGTCGCTCCCGCACCTACCACGTCGCTCCCGCGAAGGCGGGAGCCCAAGTTCGCACGCCGCCGCATACCATTCGACGTGGCGGGCTGATTGAATGACTTGGGCTCCCGCCTTCGCGGGAGCGACGTTGGTGGTGCGGCGATGCCGTCGACGGCATGCGCGCGCCTCAGGCTTCCTGCACCTTCGGCGCCACCGCGCTGCGCACCGACAGGCGCCAGGCGCCAAAGCTCAGCAGCAGGCCACCGGCCACGCCCAGCGCCAGTTTCAGCGCGCTGTCGAACAGCAGCGGCGCCACCAGGCCCGACACCAGCGCGAACGACATCATCTGGATGAAGCCGACCATCGACGAGGCCAGGCCGCGGTTGCGCGGGAACAGGCCCATCGCGGTCAGCTGTACCGCCGGCATCGCCACCGCCAGGCCGAAGGTGTAGACGAACAGCGGCAGCACCGACCATGGCACGCTGGCCGGGAACAGGCCGTGATAACCGACGTTGAGCACCACGCCCAGCGTCATCACTGCGTAGCCGGTCCACATCATGCCGCCCGGCGTCGAGCCGTGGGCGCGCTTGCCGCCCCAGGCCGAGCCCACCACCATGCCGCCCACCAGCGGGATGAACATCCACGCGAACGCCGTCTCGGGCAGGCCGAGGATCTCCATCACGAATTTCGAGGCCGAGCCGATGTAGAGCGACAGGCCGCTGAAGGCCAGGCCCACCGACAGCGCCAGGAACACGAATTGCGGGTTGCGCAGCACCATCAGGTAGTTGCGGCCGATGGTGCCGGGGTGGAAGGCCTGGCGCTTCTCGACCGGCAGGCTTTCCGGCAGCAGCTTCATGACCATCAGGATCATCGCCGCGCCGAACACGGCCAGGAACACGAAGGACGAGCGCCAGCCGAAGGTCACGTGCAGCCAGCCGCCCAGGATCGGGGCAATGGCCGGCGCCAGGCCGAACACCATCATGATGTGCGACATCATGCGCTGGGCTTGCGCGCCCGAAAAACGGTCCTGCACGATGGCCTGGCCGATCACCGAGCCGGCGCCGGCCGACAGGCCCTGCAGCGCGCGGAACACCAGCAGCCAGCCGAAGCTCGGGGCCCAGGCCGCGCCGATCGAGGCCAGCGTGTAGACCGACAGCGCGGCCAGGATCACGGGGCGGCGGCCGAAGGAGTCCGACAGGGTGCCGTAGAACAGCATCATGAAGGCGAACGTGAACAGGAACACGCTCAGGGTCTGCTGCACGGCCACCGGGCCGACCCCGAATTCGACGCCGATCGCCGGCATCGACGGCAGGTAGGTGTCGATGGCCAGGGCGCCGATCATGCCGAGGCAGGCGAGAATGACGGTGAGAAGCTTTTGCATGTACTACGCTTTCGGGATCATTGCCAACACTGCAGGATGCGGCATTGGGGGGACGCGATTGTACGCTATTTCGATCCCGTCAATCTTCACCGAACCTCACCGCCAATCGTTCATGGCGCGCGCAGCGACATGCCGAAGCGGTCCAGGCGCGGCATCCAGTTTTCCTGGTAGGCGGCCGACACCAGGACGCGCTCGGCCCGGCCGATCAGCTTTTCGCGCGGCACCAGGCCGATCACGCGCGAATCGGCGCTGTCGTTGCGGTTGTCGCCCAACATCAGGTACTGGCCGGCCGGGACGCGCAACGGCTCGAAGCTGCGCGGCGCCGGCACGCCCGGCAAGACCTGGATGCGCTGGCGCGTGCCGGCCACCTGCTCTTCCAGCCGGATGGCGCCGACCTCGGTGCCGCGACTGCGCTCGCGCGCCTCGCCCAGCACCGCATAGCGACCGCCTTCGCCATTGACGATCAGGCGGTCGCCCCGCATCTCGACCAGGTCGCCCGGCACGGCCAGCACGCGCTTGATCAGGCGCGTGTCGTCTTGCGGCGAAAGAAACACGACCATATCGCCGCGCGCCGGCTCGCCGAGGTGCGCCACGCTGTGCTCAGTCAGTGGTATCTTGAGGTCGAAGGCCATGCGGTTGATCAGCACCACGTCGCCCTCGAGCAGATTGGGACGCATCGAGCCGCTCGGGATCGGGCTCCAGTCGGCCACCGCGCTGCGAAACACGCCAAACAACAGCAGGAACATCAGGAAGCCCTTGTTGGCGCGGACGAAGTTTTTCATGGACGACTCCTCGGTGAATGAGCGCCAAGCTTAGCCGTCGCCCTTGGGCAAAGGCTTAACAGTTCGTTAAGCCAAAGCGCAGCAGCGGCAGCGCAAGTGTCACCGGGCTGTCATATTTGACATCTACACTGCCTGCGGGACGACTACGACCGCAGAATATGGATATGAAGAAAAAGGCCATCGAGGCTGAGCTCAAACAATTTTCCGACGGCGGCGCTTACCTGAACCGCGAGCTGTCGCTGCTCGAATTCAACCGCCGCGTGCTGGCCCAGGCCGAAGACCCGTCGGTTCCCCTGCTCGAACGCCTGCGCTTTCTGTGCATCGTGGCGAGCAACCTGGATGAATTCTTCGAGGTGCGGGTGGCCAGCCTGCTGGCCCAGTACCAGATGGACCGCGAGAGCGGCGCCCTGCCCGACGGCCTGGCGGCCAGCCTGGAACGCGCCAGCGGCGAATGCCGCCACCTGATCGCACGCCAGTACAGCCTGTTCAACGCCGAGATCCTGCCGCAGCTGTCCGAGCACGGCATCCACCTGCTGCACCGCAGCGAGCGCAACGCCGCCCAACGCGCCTGGGTCAAGCAGTATTTCGACCACGAAGTGCGTCCGCTGCTCACGCCGATCGGACTCGACCCGGCCCACCCCTTCCCGCGCGTGATCAACAAGAGCCTGAACTTCATCGTGGAACTCGCCGGCAAGGATGCGTTCGGGCGCGGCTCGGGCATTGCCATCATGAAGGCGCCGCGCGTGCTGCCGCGCGTGATCCGGCTGCCGGACGAGCTCTCGGACAAGAAAGGCGCCTCCTACTGCTTGCTGTCGTCGGTGATCCAGGCCCATATGGCCGATTTGTTCACCGGGCGCGAAGTGGTCTCGTACTCGCAATTTCGCGTCACCCGCAACAGCGACCTGTGGGTCGACGAAGAAGAAGTCAAGAACCTGCGCCAGGCGCTGCAAAGCGAACTGCATGGCCGCCAGTACGGCTTCGCCGTGCGCCTCGAGGTCGGCCGCTCCTGCCCCGAGCACTTGTCGGACTTCTTGCTCAACCAGTTCCAGATCGATCGCAGCCGCCTGTTCAAGGTCGACGGCCCGGTCAACCTGGGCCGCCTGCTGGAGATCGTCAACGCCAACGACCAGGCGGAGTTGAAATTCCCGCCGTTTGTCTCCGGCTATGCCAACAAGCTGTCCGGCCCTGACCTGTTCGCCACGCTGCGCAAGCATGACGCGCTGCTGCACCACCCCTTCGAATCGTTCCAGCCGGTGATCAACTTCATCGCCTGCGCGGCGGCCGATCCGAACGTGGTGGCGATCAAGCAGACCATCTACCGCGCCGGCAGCAATTCGGAACTGGTCGAAGGCCTGATCGAGGCCGCGCGGCGCGGCAAGGAAGTCACCGTCATCGTCGAACTGATGGCGCGCTTCGACGAAGAGGCCAACATCAACTGGGCCGAGAAGCTCGAGCAGGCCGGCGCCCAGGTGGTGTATGGCGTGGTGGGCCTCAAGACGCATGCCAAGATGGCCCTGGTGCTGCGCCGCGAGCCCAATGGGCTACGCCGCTACGCCCACCTGGGCACCGGCAACTACAACCCGACGACGGCCAAGTTCTATACCGACATGGGGCTCTTGACGGCCGACCCGGACCTGACCTCGGACGTCAACGAAGTCTTCATCCACCTCACCAGCATGACGCGGCCCAAGCAGCTCTCAAGCATCTGGCTGGCGCCGTTCTCGCTTCAGAAGGAAGTCGTGCGCGCGATCCGCCAGGAAGCCGAGATCGCGCGCCAGGGCCGGCCGGGCCGCATCATCGCCAAGATGAATTCCCTCACCGACGAATCGGTGATCAAGGCGCTGTACGACGCCTCGAATGCCGGGGTCAAGATCGACCTGATCATCCGCGGCGCCTGCGCGCTGCGCCCGGGCGTGGACGGCCTGTCGGAAAACATCAAGGTGCGCTCGATCGTCGGCCGCTTCCTGGAGCACACCCGCATCTTCTACTTCCGCAACGACCTGAAGCACGACATGGTGCTCAGCAGCGCCGACTGGATGAACCGCAACCTGTTCCGCCGGGTCGAAGTGGCATTCCCGATCCGCTCGACCGCGCTCAAGCGGCGCGTGATGCGCGAGGGCCTGCAGCCCTACCTGAAAGACAACGTCAATGCCTGGGAACTGGCGCCCGATGGCCGCTACCGCCGCCGCAAGGCGCGCGGCAAGCAGGGGCAGTACAGCGCCCAGCAGGTGCTGATGGACATGCTCGGCGCCGCCAATCTCGACAACGACACCAACAACAAGGAGATCGACAATGGAACTGATCCTGTGGCGCCACGCTGAGGCCGAGCCGGGAGAGCCGGATTCCGCCCGCGAACTGACGCCCAAGGGCCAACGCCACGCCGCGCGCATGGGCGCCTGGCTCGACCGCAAACTGCCGCCCGCCTGCCGCATCCTGGTCAGCCCCGCCGCGCGCTGCATCCAGACCGTCGAGGCACTGGGCCGGCGCTACGAGGTGGTCGCGGCGCTGAGCACCGAATCGAGCGCGGAGGCGATCATCGAAGCCTGCGGCTGGCCCGAGCACCGCCAGCCGGCGCTGATCGTGGGCCACCAGCCGCTGCTGGGGCAAGTCGCGTCGATGGTGCTGTGCGGGGACAAGCAGGATTGGCGCATCCGCAAGGCGGGCGTGTTCTGGATCGAGCACAAGGAGGCCGATGGCGTGCCGTATATCAGGCTGGTGGCGGGGCCGGATGTGATTGGCAAATTGCGCTAAGGCTGAAAGAAACCACGAACCTCCGCACGTCGTTCCCGCGAAGGCGGGAACCCAAGTCTTTCAAGCAGCAGGCAGCGTCGAACGCGGCCGCAATGCCAGCAAACTTAGGTTCCCGCCTCCGCGGGAACGACGGGATGCGAGCAGGCGTGGCCAGCATCGACCTCACTTCGCCTGGAACCCGATCCCCACCTCATTCCAGCTGCACTCTTCCTTCTCGAACCACGGCGCCAGCGTCGGATGCCGCGCCAGCAGTTCCGGCGGCAGGTCGATCTCGATCTTGCCTTTCATGCGCAGGCGCAGGCCGCCGATGTCGCTGTCGGCGCGCGCATGCATGAGCACCACCGCCAGCCGCAGCGCCAGCACCGCCTTGGCCAGGTCGGGCTCGACCAGCGCGTCGCGGATCTTGCGCAGATTGCCCTTCTGCCCCAGCACCAGGGTCGCCAGCAGGCGCTGCTCGCGCGTGGTGAAGCCGCCCAGGTCGGCATGCTCGACGATATAGGCGCCGTGCTTGTGAGACCCGCTCATCGAAATGGCCAGGCCGATCTCGTGCAGCATGGCACTCCAGGCCAGGTAGTGCGGCTGGCTGTCGGCCTGCGGTTGCAGGCGCTCGTACAGCAGGGTCGCGATGCCGCAGGTGCGCAGCGCGCGCTGGGTGTCGACCCGGAAGCGCTGCATGCAGGAGCGGATCGCGGCGTCGCGCCGGTCGCGCCGGTTGGCGCGCAGCTCGAGGTCGGACAGCACGCCCAGGCGCAGCCCGGCATTGACCGCGTGCAGGCGCTCGACCTTCAGCTCCTGCATGGCGCCGATGAGCACCGTCAGGCCACCCACCATCACCGGCACCCGGTCGCGCTTGACGCCCTGCAGTGCGAAGGCGTCGACGTGGCCCAGCTCGATCAGGATGTCGCGCAGCGCATGCAGGCTGGCCTGCGACACCGTGCCGTCGCCGATCGCGTTGCGGCCGATGACTTCCGAGATGGCGCGCATGGTGCCCGATGAGCCGTAGGCGGCATCCCAGCCCTGGGCGTGGTAGAGCGAGGCGGCATCTTCGAAGCGGGCGCGCGCCGCGGTGACGGCGGCGTCGAAAGCGCGCGCGGTGATGCGGCCGTCCGCGAAGTAGGACCGGGTCTGCGGCTGGGTGCCGATGCCGAACGACTCGACCAGGTGGATCTCGGGGCCGGTGCCGGCGATGACCTCGGTCGAGCCGCCGCCGATGTCGATCACCAGCCGCCGCTCGTCCTGGCGCTCGATGGCGCGCGTCACGCCCATATAGATCAGGCGGCCTTCTTCCTCGCCCGAGATGATCTCGATCGGGTAGCCGATCGCCGCCTCGAGCTGCGGCAGCAGCTGGTCGGCGTTGCGCGCCACGCGCATGGTGTTGGTGGCAACCACGCGCACGGCGTCGAGGTGGTATTCGTCGAGGATCTTGCGGAAGTCGTGCAGGCAGGCGACCGCGCCGCGCATCGCCGCCTCGGTGAGCATGTTGTTGCTGTCGAGCCCCGCCGCCAGGCGGAGCGGATCGCGCGCGGTTCGCACGATGTGGATGCGGGCGCCGAGCGGCTCGCCGATGTGCAGGCGGAAGCTGTTGGACCCGAGGTCGACTGCTGCAAACATGAGGCTCTTTCGAAAATGGACGAATCCCGCGGCCAGCTCATGCTGCGCGGGATCGATTGGCGCCAAGTATACAGCGTGGCACGGGCCGTCACCAACCCCGGCACACGAAAAATGCCCGGGGTGTTGCGCCGCGCAGCCGGTTCAGCGGTGCTGGCGAGTGGCTGGGCGGCGGCGCAGGCAGTACCAGGCGCCGACCAGGCAGGGAATGCCGAGCGTGACGGCGGACAGGGCGTCCCAGATGCCGTCGCCCAGCAGGGCCGAGATCAGGCCGATGGTGGTGAGGATGGCGAGCACGATCGGCACGCCCCAGATTTGCATGGGCGTCTTGCTCACGATGCGCCTCCCTCGCGCGCCAGCGCCGGCGCTTCGTGGGCACTGGCCGGCGCATGCTTGTCCAGCGCCGCGGCCTTGGCCGTCGCGTTGGCGGTCTTGCCGCGCTTGACCCACAGGTACAGGCCCGTCACCAGGATCACGATGGTCGCGATGTCGAGCACCGCCCACAGGAATTTCATCCATTGGCCACCGTAGTCGCCGAAGTGCAGCGGCTGCGACACCAGCAGCGCCTTCAGGTACCACGGCAGTTGCGGCGCGTCGGTCAACTCGCCGGTATGGGCGTCGACCAGCACCGGCTGGTACATGCGCGAGCTGAACGGCTCGTCGCCGTTCATGAAGATGCCGTAGTGGTGGGCGCTGCTGAAGTCGGTGCCAGGGAAAGCCACGAAGGCGACCCGCATGCCCGGCAGGCGCTCCTTGGCCTTCTCGATCGCGTCGTGCACCGAGGCGGTGTGCGGCTGCGGCGCCTTGTCCTTGTACTGCGCAAGGATCTGGCCCAGTTCATTGTGCTGGTAATACTTGAGCATCAGGTCGGCCCAGGTATTGATCATGCCGGTGCCGCCGACCACGAACAGCCAGGTGAGCGTGACGATGCCCAGCAGGTTATGCATGTCGAGCCATTTGAGGCGGCTGCTCTTTTCCTTGCGCACGGTGCCGAATTCGAGCTTGCGCATGAAAGGCGAGTACAGGACCGCGCCACTGATAATCGCGACTAAAAGCAATAGGGCCATCAACCCCAAAAACAGCTTGCCGGCCAGGCCCATGAACAGGTCGACGTGCAGCGCCAGCATGGTCGACATGAACACGCCGCCCTCGAAGGCCGGCTCGACGATCACCTTGGTGGTGCGCGCGTCGACCGCGATCGGCTTGTAGTCGTGGTCCTGCATGTGGTCGGCCAGGGTCACGTGCCAGATCTCGGGCACGTCCGCCTCTTGCGAGATGAACATCGGCTTCTTGGTCGGGTACAGCTCCTTGGCCGAGGCGATCACGGCGTCGACGTTGCCCATCGGCGTAGGCTGCGACAGGGTCGGCGGCTCGACCTCGTTGCCCAGCAGGTGGCCGATCTCATGGTGATAGATGAGCGGCAGGCCGGTCAGGCACAGCAGCAGCATGAAGATGGTGCAGACCAGGCTGGACCATTTGTGAATCCAGCCCCAGCGGCGCAGGGAAACGGGTGACATGTTATTGGGTATGCATTATAGCTAGAGATACAGACCATGAATAATAATCGTTCTCATTTACATAAGCAAGCTTCAGGCATAGAATGCGCGTTACTTCTCACGCATAAAAGAGCAAGACACATGAGCACGCTGCGCTTCACTTTGACTCCGGCCGCGCTGGCCGCCGCCCTGCTCGTTTCTTCAACGGCGTTTGCCCAGCAAGCCGAGCCGAAATCCGACGAGAACATCGCGACCGTGGTCGTGACCGCCTCGGCCGACGCCTCGGCCCAGGGCTTGCCTGCAGCGTACGCCGGTGGCCAGGTGGCGCGCGGCGGCCGCCTGGGCCTCTTGGGCAACGTCGACATCATGGACACCCCGTTCAACAGCACCAACTACACCCATGCGCTGATCCAGGACCAGCAGGCGCGCAGCGTGGCCGACGTGGTGCAGAACGACCCGTCGGTGCGGGTGGCGCGTGGTTTCGGCAATTACCAGGAGCTGTACATGATCCGCGGCTTCGCGGTCGGCTCGGACGACACGGCCTATAACGGCCTGTACGGCCTGCTCCCGCGCCAGTTCGTGGCGACCGAGCTGATGGAACGGGTGGAGGTGCTGCGCGGAGCGCACAGCTTCATCAACGGCGCGGCGCCGGCCGGCGGCAGCATCGGCGGCTCGATCAACATCCTGCCCAAGCGCGCGCCGAACCAGGAACTGAGCGAAGTGACCGTGGGCGTCGAGACCGGCGGCCAGGGCTACGGCGCCATCGACCTGGGCCGCCGCTTCGGCGAGGAAGGCCGCGCCGGTGTGCGCGTCAACGTGGCGCACCGCAACGGCGACACGGCGGTCGACCGTGAAGAGCGCGAACTCTCCGTGTACTCGATCGGCGTCGACTACCGCGGCCGCGGCTACCGCCTGTCGGCCGACGTCGGCGCGCAAGACCACCAGCTGACCAATGCCCGTCCGAGCGTGGACCTGGCTGCCGAGCTGCCGATGATCGCGGCGCCCGATTCGCGCCACAACTTCGCCCAGCCATGGACCGTCTCGAACGAGCGCCACACCTTCGGCACCGTGCGCGCCGAAATCGACCTGGGCGCGAACGCGGTCGCCTGGGCCGCCGCCGGCCTGCGCAACGGCCAGGAATTCAACATCCTTGCCGGCATCGACGTCAACGCCGTCAATGGCGACGCCACCATGAGCCGCTTCGACAATATTCGCAAGGACCAGGTACGCACCGGCGAAGTGGGCGTGCGCGGCGAGCTGCGCACCGGCGCCGTCAAGCATACGCTGAGCGCGTCGGCCTCGGGCTTTCACTCCGAGTCGCGCAACGCCTTCGGCATGAGCGACTTCGCGGGCTTCGCCACGAACCTCTATACGCCGCGCGACGTGGCCCCACCGCCGCCCGACGCCTGGCCGTCCGGCGGCGACATGAATAACCCGCTGCTGACGGGCAAGTCCATCCTGTCGAGCCTTGCGATTGCCGACACTATGTCGTTCATGGACGACACGGTGCTGGTCAACGTCGGCCTGCGCCACCAGCGCATCAAGGACTACGGCTACTACAATGACACAGGCCTCGAAAGAGACGGCTACGAGGAAAGCGAGAACACGCCGTTCGCCGCCATCGTCTACAAACTGCGCAAGGACCTGTCGGTGTACGCCAACTACAGCGAAGGCCTGCAGCGCGGCCCGGAGGCATCGGGCGTCGACATCGTCAATTCGGGCACCAAGTTCGCCCCCTATGTCTCGCGCCAGCGCGAAGCGGGCGTCAAGTACGACAGCGGCCATTACGGCCTGACCGCGGCCGTGTTCACCACCAGCCAACCGAGCGCCTATGTCGAGAACAAGGTGTTCGGCGTGTTCGGCGAGCAGCGCAACCGCGGCCTCGAGCTGTCGGTGTTCGGCACCCCGGTGCGCGGCCTGAAGGTGCTGGGCGGCCTGACCCTGATCGACGCCGAGCAGCGCATCACCGAGGGCGGCAAGAACCAGGGCAAGGACGCGATCGGCGTGCCGCAGACGCAGCTGAACATCGGCGCCGACTGGGACGTGCCGGGCGTGGACGGGCTGTCGCTGAACGCGCGCACCGTGTACACCTCGAAGCAGTACGCCGATGGCGCCAACCTGCAGAAGCTGCCATCGTGGACCCGCCTGGACCTGGGCGCGACCTACAACACCCGCTTCTTCGACCGTGACCTGACCCTGCGCGCGCGCGTGGACAACGTCACGGACAAGAATTACTGGGCGTCGGCCGGCGGTTATCCGGGTGCGGGCTACCTGGTGCTGGCGGCGCCGCGCAGCGTGGTGGTATCGGCGACGGTGGGGTTCTGATGGTACTGTAGCGCACTGGAGGCCATGCCGTCGGTCATCAGGACAGGTGCTTCATTTTTGCGCCTTCACGATCTGCAGCGCGCTGGCGATCACGGTGCTCATATCGCCCAGGTTAGCCGGCACGATCAGGGTATTGTTGGTCTTGGCCAGGTTCGCGAACGCGTCCACGTAGTGCTCGGCCACGCGCAGGTTGACCGCGTCCATGCCGCCGGGCGACGCGATCGCCTCGCCCACCTGGCGCAAGGCCGCTGCGCTGGCATCGGCCAGCGCCACGATGGCGGCAGCCTCGCCCATGGCGCGGTTGATCTCGGCCTGCTTCTCGCCCTCGGAGCGCGCGATGGCCGCCTCGCGCTCGCCGCTGGCGATATTGATCTGCTCCTGGCGCCGGCCTTCCGAGGCCGCGATCAGGGCGCGCTTCTCGCGCTCGGCCGTGATCTGGGCCTGCATCGCCAGCAGGATCTCGGCCGGCGGCGTCAGGTCCTTGATCTCGTAGCGCAGCACCTTGACGCCCCAGTTGGCGGCCGACTCGTCGATCGCGTTCACGATGTGGGTGTTGATGAGGTCGCGCTCTTCGAAGGTCTTGTCCAGCTCCATGCGGCCGATCACCGAGCGCAAGGTGGTCTGGGCCAGCTGCGTGATGGCCTGGATGTAGTTCGACGACCCGTAAGAGGCGCGCATGGCGTCGGTCACCTGGAAATACAGAATGCCGTCCACGTGCAGTTGGGTGTTGTCGCGCGTGATGCAGACCTGGGGCGGCACGTCGAGCGGAATCTCCTTCAGGCTGTGCTTGTAGGCGACGCGGTCGATGAAGGGCACCACGATGTTCAGGCCGGGGGCCAGGGTGGCGTGGTACTTGCCGAGGCGTTCGACCACCCAGGCGTTCTGTTGCGGCACCACGTTGATGGTCTTGAACACGAAGACCAGGGCGATGGCGAAGATCACGATCGCGACCACGCTGAAAGACAGTTCCATGTGCATCCCTTCCTGTTATGGGTTGTTCTTGTTCAGGCCTGGCGGCGGGCGACGATCAGGCGGTTGCCCTTGACCTCGACGATCTCGAAGTCGCCCGGCTCCGGTTCCAGGCCGGCGCGCAGCTCGACGTCCCACAGCGCGCCCCGGTACATCACACGCGCGCGCCGTTCCTGCCACTGCGGCACGGTGACGCGCTGGCCGATGTCGAGGTTGATGCTGGGGTCGTTCGCGGCCTGGCCGCGTCCGGGCCGCGCGTAGCGGGTGCGGCGCAGGATCATGGTGGCGGCGATGCCGACGATCGCCGCCACCAGCGTCTGCAGCGGGCCGCCGGCGCCCAGCCAGGCGGCGGCTGCGCCGCACAGCAGCCCGATCGCGATCATCAACAGGTAGAAGGTGCCGATGAACAGCTCGGCCACGATCAGGATGCCGGCGCCGATCAGCCAGTACGTCCAGTCGGACATGTCAGGGTCTCCTTCTGTTTATCTGAAATAAAAAAACCCTCGCTACCCGGTATGGGTAAGGAGGGCTCTGCACCGCCGCACGATAGGCACGGCGGTCATTCTTGAGGGCTTGGAAAGCGATCATTCCTGCCAGTGTAGCACCGGCGGCCCCCGATGGGGCATGTCGACGATCAGGCCCCGGCCAGCTTCTGCCAGGTCTCGATCACCGAATCCGGGTTGAGCGACATCGACTCGATGCCCTCATCCACCAGCCACTGGGCGAAGTCCGGATTGTCCGAAGGCCCCTGACCGCAGATGCCGACGTACTTGCCTTTCTTGAGGCAGGCCTTGATCGCCAGCGACAACATCGCCTTGACGGCCGGGTCGCGCTCATCGAAGTCCTTGGCCAAGAGCTCCATGCCCGAGTCGCGGTCCAGGCCCAGGGTGAGTTGGGTCAGGTCGTTGGAGCCGATCGAGAAGCCGTCGAAGTACTCGAGGAACTGCTCGGCCAGGATGGCGTTGGACGGCACTTCGCACATCATGATCAGGCGCAGGCCGTTTTCGCCGCGCTTCAGGCCATTCTTGGCCAGCAGGTCGACGACCTTCTCGGCCTGGCCGAGGGTGCGCACGAACGGCACCATCAGCTCGACGTTGGTCAGGCCCATCTCGTTGCGCACGCGTTTCATGGCCGCGCATTCCATCGCGAACGATTCGGCGAAGTCCTCGGCCAGGTAGCGCGCGGCGCCGCGGAAGCCCAGCATCGGGTTCTCTTCGTCCGGCTCGTAGCGCGAACCGCCGATCAGCTTCTTGTACTCGTTCGACTTGAAGTCGGACAGGCGCACGATCACTGTCTTCGGCCAGAAGGCAGCGGCGATGGTGGCCACGCCTTCGACCAGCTTGTCGACGTAGAAGGCGCGCGGCGAGGCGTGGCCGCGGGCGACCGACTCCACGGCTTTCTTCAGGTCGGCGTCGATGTTCGGGTACTCGAGGATGGCCTTCGGGTGCACGCCGATATTGTTATTGATGATGAACTCGAGACGGGCCAGGCCGACGCCGTTATTGGGCACCGACTGGAAGTCGAACGCCAGCTGCGGATTGCCGACGTTGAGCATGATCTTGGTCTTGATCGGCGGCAGTTCGCCGCGCGCGACTTCGGTGACCTCGGTTTCCAGCAGGCCGTCGTAGATCATGCCCTCGTCGCCTTCGGCGCAGGACACGGTGACCAGGGTGCCGTCCTTGAGGACATCGGTCGCGTCGCCGCAACCGACCACCGCCGGCACGCCCAGCTCACGCGCGATGATCGCCGCGTGGCAGGTACGGCCGCCGCGGTTGGTGACGATCGCCGCGGCGCGCTTCATGACCGGCTCCCAGTTCGGGTCGGTCATGTCGGCCACCAGCACGTCGCCCGGCTGCACGCGTTCCATCTCCGATGGGTCGGTGATGACGCGTACCGGGCCGGCGCCGATCTTCTGGCCGATCGCGCGGCCGTGGGTCAGCACGGTGCCGCTGCCTTTCAGCTTGAAGCGCTGCTGGGCGTCGGTAGCCTTCTGCTGCGACTTCACGGTCTCGGGACGCGCCTGCAGGATGTACAGTTTGCCGTCGCGGCCATCCTTGCCCCACTCGATGTCCATCGGACGGCCGTAGTGGTTCTCGATGATCATCGCGTACTTGGCCAGCTCGATGATTTCTTCCTCGACCAGCGAATAGCGGTTGCGCAGTTCGATCGGCACGTCGACGGTCTTGACCGAGCGGCCGGCCTTGGCCTCGCTGGTGAACTCCATCTTGATCAGCTTGGAGCCGATATTGCGGCGGATGACGGCCGATTTGCCCTGGGCCAGCATTGGCTTGTGAACGTAGAACTCATCCGGATTCACCGCGCCCTGCACCACGGTCTCGCCCAGGCCATAGCTCGAGGTGATGAACACAACGTCCTTGAAGCCCGATTCGGTATCGATGGTGAACATCACGCCAGCAGCGCCGGTGTCGGAACGCACCATGCGCTGCACGCCGGCCGACAGCGCGACCTCGGCGTGGGTGAAGCCCTTGTGCACGCGGTAGGAGATCGCGCGGTCGTTGTAGAGCGAAGCGAAGACGTGCTTCATCGCTTCGAGCACGTTGTCGATGCCGACCACGTTCAGGAACGATTCCTGCTGGCCGGCGAAAGATGCATCCGGCAGGTCTTCGGCGGTGGCCGAGGAGCGCACGGCGAACGAGACTTCTGTTTCCGAACCGGCGACCAGGCGCTCGTAGAACGAATGGATTTCGCTTTCGAGCCGTGGCTGGAACGGGGTCTCGACGATCCAGCCGCGGATCTCTGCGCCGGCGGCCGCGAGCGCGCGCACGTCGTCGACGTCCAGGTTCTCGAGGCGGGTCGCGATGCGCTGGCCCAGCGATGGGCCGCCATCCGCGCTGTGGTCGAGGAAGTCGCGGAAGGCGTCGGCCGTGGTGGCGAAGCCGGTCGGCACGCGCACGCCGGCGCCGGCCAGCTGGCTGATCATCTCGCCGAGCGAGGCGTTCTTGCCGCCGACCGACTCGACGTCGGTCATGCGCAAGTCCTCGAACGAGGCCACGTAGACGCGGTTGGCCGCGTCTGGCGTCAATGCTGGAGTAGCTAGGTTAGTCATGATAAAACACCCTTACTTGATGATGGAAAGCTGTTGGCGCATCGGTGCCGGTAAGCGGGGGCGTCTTGACGTGTTCTTGTTATTCTGGCCCGCGTGCAGCACAATGCAAAACCCGTTGCCGAGCATTTTACCCCGCGACAGGGTGAAGTGCAGCGCACTTTTGATGTTACTTTGTCAGCAAAGCATACCGATTCCGCCATCATGACCGACGATTCCCTGCCTCCTCCAGTCACCGCTTCGCGCACCGTCTTCTTCGTTTCGGACGGCACCGGCATCACGGCGGAGACCTTCGGTCACGCCGTGTTGAGCCAGTTCGACCTGCGTTTCCGCCAGATCCGGCTGCCATTCGTGGATTCGATCGACAAGGCGCACGACGCCGCGCGCCGCATCAACGAAAGCTTCGCGCTGCACGGCCAGCGGCCGATCGTGTTCTCGACCCTGGTGAAGCACGACCTGTCGAGCGTGATCCGCTCGGCGAACGGCATGCACATGGACCTGTTCCAGACCTTCGTCGCGCCGCTCGAGCAAGAGCTGGACGTCAAGTCGACGCACACGATCGGGCGCATCCACAATGCAGTGGACACCGAGGAATACAAGAACCGCATCGAGGCGATCAATTTCTCGCTGGCGCACGACGACGGCCAATCGCACAAGAACCTGGCCGAGGCCGACGTGATCCTGGTCGGCGTTTCCCGTTCCGGCAAAACGCCGACGAGCCTGTACCTGGCGATGCAATACGGCCTGAAAGCCGCAAACTATCCGTTGATCCCCGACGACTTCGAACGCGGCAAGCTGCCGAGCTCGCTGCCGCCATTCAAGGCCAAGCTATTCGGCCTGACGATCACCCCCGAACGCCTCTCGCAAATCCGCAACGAGCGCCGCGCCGGCAGCAAATACGCCTCCCTGGAAAACTGCCGCTACGAAGTCAACGAAGCCGAACACCTGATGCGCCGCGAAGGCATCCGCTGGCTCTCGTCGACGACGAAATCCATCGAAGAAATCGCCACCACCATCCTCCAGGAAATCAAACCCGACCGCCGCGAGTATTAACTCGCCCATTAGGGTCAGAGTCGAATTATCGAGAAAGCTTATTGTGCGCCCATTAATTCTGCACAAGCCAGCCTCCACTTGCCCAAAAGCTCGTGCACATTAATTAGGGTCAGAGTCGAATTGTTTGACAACTTTGAGGAATTGCTCGGCAATTCTACTCTGACCCTAATTATTTTCTGCGGTTTGAGCGCTTTTGGTCGAGCATTCAGGAAATAAGATGCCGTGGAGGACGATCACCTCCACGTGTTAGCGCTATATCACTAAAAAATTAATTAGGGTCAGAGTCGGATTGTTTGACAACATTCACGGTTGAGCCGTTAATTCGACTCTGACCCTAATTATCCCTAGAGTAATTGGCCAACAATTCGACTCTGACCCTCATTATTTGCAGGCCGAATTTGAGAAATTGCTCAATAATTTTACTCTGACCCTAATTGGGGGTTAGAAGAATTGGCGCCAGTCGGCGAGCCAGGAGGGGAAGGCGGTGGCTTCCATGGGGTTGGCGATGTGGTAGCCCTGGGCGTAGGTGCAGCCGAGGCTTTGGAGGAAGTCCCAGTCCTGGCGGGTTTCGACGCCGACGGCGACTGACATGCGGTCGAGGCTGTGGGCCAGGTTCAGGCAACTGCGTAAAACCGTGCCCAAGGGGCGGCGTTTCGAGGCGCCGTCGACGAAGCTGCGGTCGATTTTCAGTTCGGTGAAGGGGATGCGCGCCAGTAGTTGCAGGTTGGATCTTCCGGTGCCGTAGTCGTCGATCGCCAGGCCGAAGCCCATCATGCGCAGGCGGACCAGGCGTTCGATGAAATCGGGGTTCGTGTTCAGGACCGACGATTCGGGCAGTTCGAAGGTGATGTAGTCGGGCAGGACCTTGTGGCGATCCAGCGAGGCCACGATCTGGCGCACGAAGGCCGGATGGGCCAGCGTTTCGGGGGCGATGTTCAGCGAGATCGGGACCGGGATCCCCTGCTCCTGGAACCAGCGGCAGCGCTCCACCGACAGCTCGATCATGCTCCAGTCCAGGAAGTCGATGCGGCCGCTCTCTTCCAGCGCTTCCATGAAGGATGCGGGGCCCAGCACGCCGTGCTCGGGATGGCGCCAGCGGGCGAAGGCTTCCAGGCCTTTCACCTGGCCGGTCGCGAGCTCGATCTTGGGTTGGAAGAAGGGCTCGAACTGGCGCTTCTGCAGGCCGATGCCGATCTGCTGGAACGCGAAGCGCGGGCCGCCGGGCTGGCGCGCCGGCCGCGCCAGCGGGGCGTAGTTGTCGAGCAGCGGCTTGAGTTTGGCGGCAGTGACCGGCCTGGCGATCACGCCGAGCAGCTCGACGCCGTAAGCTTCGGCCAGGGTCTCGACCGAGAACAGCAGATCGGCCGGCTGCGCGCCCGTCACCACCAGGCGCGCCGGCGTTTGAATCTCGTCCCGCATCTCACCCAGCTTGCGGATCAGCTCCAGCCCATCCATGCCCGGCATCGCCAGATCGACGATGGCGACGTTCACCGCCGGCGCCAGGCCGGCCTCCAGGGTCTGCAGCGCGAGATGCCCGTCCGGTACCTCGGTGACGCGGCTGGCGCCGAGCTGGCCCAGCAAGTCCACCAGCGCCCTGCGCTGGGCCGTGTCGGCTTGTGCCACCAAAAAATGCAAATGCGCGATGTCCATCGTTGCTCCAGTTTCCCAGCCGCCAGCCTACGCGATGCGCGGGAAGCCGTCCATACTTAAGAGCTACATCTGCTGCTGACGCAGTCCCTCGAAGAAGCACACGGCCGCGCAGGCGGCGACGTTGAGCGACTCGACCTGGCCCGCATGCGGCACCGCGACCCGGTGGGTCGCAAGCTTCAACAATTCATCCGACACGCCCTGCCCTTCGTGCCCCAGCACCCAGGCCACCGGCCGGCGCAGGTCCAGCGCATAGAGCCGCTCGGCCGCGTAGCCACTGGTGGCCAGCACCGGCACCTTCGCAGCGCGCACCAGCGGCGCCAGCTCCACGCCCTCGAAGATGTCGAGCACGAAGTGCGCGCCCATCGCCGCGCGCAGCACCTTGGGCGACCAGCAGAAGGCCGTGCCGGGGCTGCAGTAGACCTGCTTGATGCCGGCCGCCGCCGCGCTGCGCAGGATCGAGCCGACGTTGCCCGGATCCTGCACGCCGTCCAGCAGCACGCTCGACCCCACCAGGGCCGGCGCCGCCGAGGGCTGCGGCGAATCGATCACGAACAGCAGGTGCACGCCATGTTCGACCTGGCTGACGGCGTTGAACAGCGCGTCGGGCAGCGCCGTCACCGGCGCGCGCAGCGTATCGCAGCGCGCAACGATGGCCTGCACTTCGCGGTTGCCGAGCGCGCCTTCCGACACCACGCAGTGGCGCGGCGCGCCGCGCAGGTCGAGCCAGCTCTGGCACAGGTGCACGCCGTCGAGCAGGCTTTGTCCGGCCTTGCGCCGCGCCTGCGAGCTGGTGGCCAGGCTTTTCAGGTCCTTGTAGAACGCGTTGTCGCGCGAGCTGATGGTTTTCATACTGCTTCTGCTTCAGTCATGGGGGCACCCAGGTCGGCAAACAGGTCGACCTGCAGCATATCGCGCACCGGCGCAAACGAACGGCGGTGCGCCGGCGACGGGCCGTGCAGGCGCAGGCGCTCCAGGTGCAGCGCCGTGCCGTAACCCTTATGCTGGTCGAAGCCGTATTGCGGGTAGAGGTCGTGCAGGCGCACCAGCGCGGCGTCGCGCGCGGTCTTGGCCAGGATCGAGGCGGCCGAGATGGCGTTGACCTTGTCGTCGCCCTCCACGATCGCATGCGCGCGCACCTGCATCTGCGGGCAGCGGTTGCCGTCGATCAGGGCCAGCGTCGGCAGTGTGTGCAGCGCTTCCACCGCGCGCCGCATCGCCAGCATGGTCGCCTGCAGGATGTTGATGCTGTCGATCTCTTGGCACGAGCACTCGGCGATGGCCCAGGCCAGCGCATGCTCGCGGATCAGCGGCGCGAGCTGGTCGCGGCGGGCCTCGCTCAGCTTCTTGGAGTCGCGCAGGCCCTCGATCGGCCGCAGCGGATCGAGGATGACGGCAGCGGCGAACACCGGCCCGGCCAGCGGACCGCGCCCGGCCTCGTCCACACCGCACACGATATCGAGCTCGGTGAACGGCCGCAGCCTGGGCGGCAAGCCCGGATACAGATTGATCTTCTTCTTTCTCATATCAACTCACGCGGCCCCGGGGCCCTGTGCAATGACGCGTAACACCGCCTCCGCGCTCTCGCGCGCACTGTCGCGCAGCAGGCTGTGGTGCATCTCCAGGAAGCGCCCGGCCAGCCGTTCGCGCCCGGCCGCATCCTGCAACTGGGCCCACACGGCGTCGGCCATGGCCTCGGGCGTGGCCGCATGCTGGATCAGTTCCGGCACCAGGAACTCGCGCGCCAGGATGTTCGGCAGGCCGATCCAGGGCTGGTAGCCCATGTGGCGCATGATCGCGTACGACGCCGCCATCACTTTATACGCGATCACCATCGGTTTCTTGAACAGCGCCACCTCCAGGGTCGCGGTGCCGGACGCGACCAGCACCGCGTCGGCGGCGGCGATCGCCGTGTGCGAACCGGCGGCGGTCACCTGCAGCTCGACGTCCTGCAAGCCGGCCTTGACCACGAGCTCGTCGAAATAGGCGCGCTGGCGTTCGCCGACCATCGGCACCACGAAGGTCAGGCCAGGATCGCGCGCGGCCAGCAGCTTGACCGCGCGGATGAACGGCTCGGCCAGGTATTTCAGTTCACCCATGCGGCTGCCCGGCATCACCGTCACCACGCGCGCGTCCGGATCCAGGCCGAGCGCGCGCCGCGCCGCGGCGACGTCCGGCACCAGCGGGATGGTCTCGGCCAGTGGATGCCCGATATACGTCACCGGCACGTTAGCCTCGCGATAGATCGCTTCCTCGAACGGGAAAATCACCAGCATGTGCGACACAGCGCGCTGGATCTTCTTGATCCGCCCGCCGCGCCAGGCCCAGATCTGCGGCCCGATGAAGTGCACGGTCGGAATGCCGGCGCCGCGCAACTGCTCTTCGAGTCCGAGATTAAAGCCGGGGTAGTCGGCGCCGATGAAGGCGGCCGGCCGCTCGGCGATGAGACGGTCGCGCAGCCGGCTCTGGATGCGTTTCAGTTCAGGGTAGCGGGGAATGACTTCGAACAGGCCGCGCACCGTGAGCGTGTCCATCGGGACCTCGCTCACCATACCCTGCTCGATCATGCGCGGCCCGCCGATGCCATGGAAGCGCGCCTTAGGAAGATGCGGCCGCAGCCCGGCCAAGAGGCGTGCGGCAAGCATGTCGCCGGACGCCTCGCCGGCCACCAACGCCAGCGAAACGTCGTTTGTCATATCGTTAGCGGACGATGCCACGGGTGGCGGAGCCGAGGAACTCGCGCAGCAGGCGAATGTCTGCGCTGGCCGCCGGCAGGCGCTCTTCTTCGGCCAGCAGAGCCGTCTTGGCTTCTTCCAGCGTCAGGTTCGAGCGATACAACAGTTTATAGGCGCTGCGGATGCCATCGAGCTGTTCGCGAGTAAACCCACGGCGCTTGAGGCCTTCGAGGTTCACGCCGCGCGCACCGGCCGGATTGCCGGAGACGAGCACGTAGGGCGGCACGTCCTGGGTCAGGCTAGTATACATGCCGATGAAGGCATGGGCGCCGATCTTGCAGAACTGGTGCACGCCCGCGTAGCCCGACAGGATGGCCCAGTCGCCCACCTGCACGTGGCCCGCGAGCTGGGCGTTGTTCGAGAAGATCGTGTTGCTCCCTACCTGGCAGTCGTGCGCCACGTGGACGTAGGCCGAGATCCAGTTGTCGCTGCCGACGCGGGTGACGCCTTCGTCCTGGACCGTGCCCAGGTTGAAGGTGACGAATTCGCGCACCGTGTTGCGGTCCCCCACTTCGAGGCGGGTCGGTTCGCCGTTCCACTTCTTGTCCTGCGGCGCGCCGCCGATCGAGCAGAACTGGAAGAACTTGTTGTCCTTGCCGATCGTCGTGTGGCCTTCGATGACCACGTGCGGGCCAACCACGGTACCGGCGTCGATGCGCACATGCGGCCCGACGATCGAATACGGGCCGACCTCGACCGAGCTGTCCAGCTCTGCCTTCGGATCGACGATCGCGGTCGAATGGATTTTACTCATCTGGCTCTCCTTACTCGGCCACGCTTTCAGGGCCTTTCATGGTGGCTTCCGCGGCGCCGCGGATGGTGCACATCAGCTCACCCTCGACCGCCACCTTGCCGTCGACGGTCGCCACCGCCTTGTACTTCCAGATGCCGCGCGAGACGCGCAGGATCTCGATTTCCATGCGCAGCTGGTCGCCCGGCTCGACCGGACGCTTGAAGCGGGCGTTGTCGATGCCGACGAAATACACCACGGAGTTTTCGTCCGGCTTGACGTTCATGGTCATGAACGACAGGATGGCCGCGGTCTGCGCCATCGCTTCGATCATCAGCACGCCCGGCATCACCGGCTTGTGCGGGAAGTGGCCGTTGAAGAATTCTTCGTTGACGGTGACGTTCTTGATCGCGACGATGCGCTTGCCCAGTTCGACGTCCAGCACGCGGTCGACCAGCAGCAGCGGATAGCGGTGCGGCAGGTATTCCTTGATCTGGGTGATGTCGAGGGTCTTGAGTTCTGGAGTGGTCATTTTTGTTCTGTCAGGTTTCTGATGGTTTTCTCGAGCGTGCGGATCTTGGCGCGCATCGAATCGAGATTGCGCACGATCGCGGCGCTGCGCTCCCATTCGGCGTTCTTGGCCAAGGGGTAAAAGCCCGTGTACTGGCCCGGTTCGAGGACCGAGCGCGACACCATGCTGCCCGAGGAAATATGGACGTTGTCGGCGATCTCGAGGTGGCCTAGCACCATGGCGGCGCCGCCGAAGGTGCAGCGGCTGCCGATCTTGGCGCTGCCGGCCACGCCGACGCAGCCGGCCATCGCGGTGTGCGCGCCGATGCGGCAGTTGTGGCCGATCTGGATCTGGTTGTCGAGCTTCACCCCGTCTTCGATCACGGTGTCGTCCAGCGCACCGCGGTCGATGGTGGTGTTGGCGCCGATGTCGACGTCGTCGCCGATCAGCACGCGGCCGGTCTGCGGGATCTTGATGTAGGCGCCGGCTTCGACGGCAAAGCCGAAGCCGTCGGTGCCGATCACCGCGCCCGAATGCAGGATGCCGCGCTTGCCGATGCGGCAGCGCGCATGGAAGGTCACGTTCGCGAACAGCTGCGTGTGCTCGCCGATCGCGGCCTCGCGTCCGATGAAGCAGCCGGCGCCGATCACGACGTGGGCGCCGACAATGGCGCCCTCCTCGATCGTCGCATGCGGCCCGACGTGGGCGGTCGGATCGACCGTGGCGCCGGGATCGACCACGGCGCTCGGATGGATGCCGGGCGCCGGCGCCTGCTCGGTGAGCGACGCGAAGTACTGCGCCGCGCGGGCAAAGTAGGCGTAAGGGTTGGTGGTGACGATGCGCGCGCCTTCATAGGTCGCGGCCACCGTCGGATCGTCCAGCGGCGACAGGATCAGCGCCGCGGCCTGGCTTTGCGCGGCCAGTGCGCGCAGCTTGCTGTTGCTGAGGAAGCTGATGTGCGAAGCGCCGGCGCTGTCCAGGGGGGCGATCGCCTGGACCTCGAGGTCCGGGTTGCCCACCAGCTGTCCGCCGAAGCGCTCGACCAAATCGCCCAGTCGAATGCCCATCTCGGTCTTTCCAGTGTAAGTCAAAATCGGTACTGCTTTATTTGTCGAGCAGCTTCAGGATCTTGTCGGTGATGTCCACGCGCGGGCTGACCCACGCCGCCTCGACCAGCACGGCGTCGAGTTTCTCCTGTTCCGCGACCTGCTCGACCAGCTTGTAGGCCTTTTGCGCGATCGCGGCGCGCTCTTCGTTCTTGCGCTGCTGCAGGTCTTCCTGGAACTCGCGCTGCATACGCTCGACGTCCTTCTGCATGTTGTACAGCTCGCGCGCGCGGCGCGTGCGGTCCAGCTCATTCAGGCCGGCCGCTTCGGCGTCGAACTTCTCGGACGTCTGCTTGTACTTGCCGACCATCTCTTCGACCGCCTTCTGGCGCTTCGAAAATTCTGCGGTCAGCTTGGCGTCTGCCGCCTTGGCCATCTTGGAGTCGGTCATCAGGCGCTCGGTGTAGACGAAGCCGATGCGGCTGATGGTCGCCTGCGCCTGGGCCAACGGCGCAATGGACACTCCGACGACCGCAGCCAGCACCAGCGAGGCGCCGAGCGCGGGTCGAACCGTGGACTTGCGTCCACCAGGCAGCGAGTCAATCAGATTTTTCAACATAAAGTCTCTCGCAATCGTTCTTCAGGTCGCAGCGGTCCGCTTAGAAGCCGGTGCCCATCTGGAACTGGAAGCGCTCCAGGCGGTCGCCCGGCAGCGAATTCAGCGGCTTAGCATAACTCAACTTGAGCGGACCGACCGGGGAAATCCAGGACAGGCCGATACCGGCCGAGTAGCGGAACTCGTCGAAACGGATCTTCGCGTCTTCCTGGAACACCTGGCCGCCGTCGACGAAGGTGAACCAGCGCAGGCTGCGGTCGGTGCCGCTGCCCGGGAACGGGAACTGTAGCTCGGCGTTGCCGATGACGCGCTTGGAGCCGCCGATCGCATCGTAGTAGCGCGGATCGACCACACCCAGCGACGAGCTCTCGTAGCCGCGCACCGAACCGATGCCGCCCGCGTAGAAGTTCTTGAACACCGGGTAGGCGCTGCCGCCGATGCCCTTGCCGTAATCGAACTCGCCGCGCAGGGCCAGGGTCATCCAGCGGGTCAGCGGTTTCCACCACTGGTGCTCGTAGACCATCCGATAGTACTTGGCGTCGCCAATGGCGTCGATCTCGAAGTTGGCGCGCTGGAAGCGGCCGCGGGTCGGGGTCACGGCGCTGTCGCGGGTGTCGCGGCCCCAGGCCGCGGTCAACGGGATCGCGTTGGTGGTCGCCTTGCCGATGCCGCTGGCCGGGCCGCCATTCTGGCGCACGAAGGTCTGGTAGACCGTCGGCGAAGTCTGGTCGGTTTCCAGCTCGGTGCGTTCCAGGCCGGCGCCGAAGTAGACGGTGTCGGATTCGGAGAACGGCACGCCGAAGGTCATATTGCCGCCCATCTGCTTGACGGTATAGGAACCGATGTTCAGCGCCGGCGGACGCGAGGTGCGCAGGTACAGCGAGAAGGCGCGCGAGATGCCGTCGTCCGTGAAGTACGGATTGGTCTGCGAGAACGCGATCGTGCGGTTGTACTTGCTGGTGTTCAGTTCGATGCCGACCGTGTTGCCGCTACCGGCGAAGTTGGCCTGCGAGATCGACGCGGTGAAGGTGAACTTCTCGGACTGCGAGAAGGCGCCGCCGATCATGAAGTTACCGGTCGGTTTTTCTTCGACCGCGATGTTCACGTCCACCTGGTCCGAGGTGCCAGGCGATTCCGGCGTCTCGACCTTCACGTCCTTGAAGTAGCCGAGGCGGTCGACGCGGTCGCGCGAGAGCTTGACGCGGTTGGCGTCGTACCACGAGCTTTCGAACTGGCGGAATTCGCGGCGAATGACTTCGTCGCGGGTGACCGTGTTGCCCGAGATGTTCATGTGGCGCACATAGGCGCGCTTGCCCGGATCGACGAAGAAGGTGAACGCGACTTCGCGTTTCTCGCGGTCGAGTTCCGGGTTGGCCGTCACGTTGGCGAAGGCATAGCCGAAGGTGCCGAGACGGTCGGCGATGAACTTGTTGGTCGCTTCCTGCAGGTCGCCGACATAGGTCTTGCCCGGCTGGAGCATGATCAGCTCCTTGAGCTCTTCCTCGCGGCCGAACATTTCGCCTTCGAGCTTGACGCTTGAGACGGTGTACTGCTCGCCCTCGGTGATATTGAGGGTCAGGTAGATGTCGCGCTTATCGGGCGTGATCGAGACCTGGGTCGATTCGACGTTGGCTTCCAGGTAGCCGTGGTTCAGGTACCAGGACTTGATGGTCTCCAGGTCGCCGGTCAGCTTTTGCTTGGAATACTGGTCGGCCTTCGAGTACCAGGTGAACCAGCCCGACGGGCGCAGTTCGAGCAACTGGCGCAGCTGCTTGTCGGAAAAGGCCTTGTTGCCGATGATGTTGATGCCCTTGATCTTGGCAACATCACCCTCGTCGATATTGAACATGACCGTCACGCGATTGCGCTCGATCGGGGTCACGGTGGTGGTGATCTTGACGCCGTACAGGCCATGCGACAGGTACTGGCGCTTGAGCTCTTGTTCCGCGCGGTCGACCGAGGCCTTGTCGAAGATGCGGGTCTGGGCCACGCCGATCTCGGACAGCGCCTTGACCAGCATGTCTTTTTCGAATTCCTTGGTGCCGGTGAAATCGACCGACGAAATCGCCGGGCGCTCCTCGACCAGCACCACCAGCACGCCATTTTCTTCCTCGAGGCGGATGTCCTTGAAGAAGCCGGTGGCGTACAGTGCCTTGATCGCGCTCGAGGCCTTGGCGTCATCGAAGGTCTCGCCCACGCGCACCGGCAGGTAGCTGAACACGGTGCCGGCTTCGGTCCGCTGGATGCCTTCGACCCGGATATCCTTGACGACGAACGGGTTGGCGGCCAGCGCATTGCTTGCGCACAGGGTCAGCACGGCCGCGCCGATCAAGCTGCGACGAATGAACGGCAGGGCAAAACGATCTGGTTGTGATTTCATTGGCTGGATCAAAGGGTCAGTCATTTGGACAACGATTGCATATTATTCTGTGCCGGGAATGTCGCACCCGACTCCGGGAGCGAATGGGGGCCGCTAAAGCAGCCGCACCAGATCATTGAAGACGGCGAGCGCCATCAGCATGAACAGCAGGCCGACCCCGGCGCGCTGCGCGAACTCTCCGACGCGCGCAGGAAGGGGACGCCCGGTCAAAACTTCCAGCGAATAATACAGTAAATGGCCACCATCCAGAACTGGAATTGGTAACAAATTCATTACTCCTAAGCTGATACTAATAAAGGCGATGAACTGTAAATAGCTTACGAGACCTATTCTTGCAGTCTGTCCGGCATAATCGGCGATGGTAATGGGACCGGTAACATTCTTCCACGACGCTTCCCCGGTAATCATCTTCCAGATCATCTTGAGGGTCATCACGCTGGTGTCCCAGGTGCGCTCGGCACCGCGCGCGATCGCCTCGAACGGGCCCGAACTCACGGTCACCATCTCCGGGGCCTGGGCCACCATGGCCTTGATCACGCCGCGGCCATTCGCATCCGGCTCCGGGGTCAAGGTCAGCGCCACGGGACGTCCGCCCCGCTCGACCTCGATCGCCATCGGCCTGGCCGGCGATGCGCGCACGGCCTCGATGAAGGCGATGCCATCCACGACCGGCTTGCCGTCCATGCGCAGCACCAGGTCGCCGTCCCGCAGGCCGGCGCGCTGCCCTGCCCCATCCGCGATCACCTTCTCGATGCGCGGCTGCGGGCGCCACAGGTCCAGGCCCAGTTCGGCCATCACGTCGGTCTCGACGTCGAGCCGGCCGACCACGGCCGCCGGCAAGGTCGCGCCATAAGTGCCGCCGTTGGCGCCGCGCAGTTCGAGGCGCGCGTCGGATTTATCGACCGCCGCCTGCAAGACCTGCCAGCGCAACTCGGTCCACGAACGCACCTCGTTGCCGTTCACCGCCACCACGGTATCGCCGCCGCGCACGCCGGCTTTGGCTGCCTCGGATGCCGCCGGCGCCTCACGCAGGCGCGCCGACGGCTCATCCACGCCATGCATATACAGCGCAGCCATCAGGCCGATCGCCAGCAGGAAGTTGGCCAGCGGGCCGGCGGCCACGATGGCGATCCGCTTCCAGACGTTCTGGCGCGTGAATTCGCGATCCAGGTCCGCATCGTCAGTCGGCGCGGTCTCGGGGTCGCGCGCATCGAGCATCTTGACGTAGCCGCCCAGCGGCAGCATGGATACCGCCCATTCGGTCTGGTCCTTGCCGAAGCGGCGCGACCAGACCACCCGGCCCATCCCGACCGAGAAACGCAGCACCTTGACGCCGCAGGCGCGCGCGACCAGGTAGTGGCCCAGTTCGTGGATCACGATCAGGGGACCGAGCGCCAGCACGAAAGCCAGCACGGTGTAAAGCATGGTCATGGTGCGCTCCGCGGGGTCAGCGCTGCAAGCCTGAAGCGACGCTCGATACGGCGTCGTTGGCGGCCGCGCGCGCGCGCGCGTCCTGGGCCAGCACCGCCTCGATCGACGGAGCCGGGCCGTGCGGCACGACGTCGAGCGCGTGGCGAATCACGCGGTCGATGTCGCGGAAACCGATGCGGCGCTCGAGGAAGGCCTGCACCGCCACCTCGTTGGCCGCATTGAGCAGGGCCGGGGCGGTGCCGCCCGCGCGCAGCGCATCGAAAGCGAGCGCCAGACAGGGGAAGCGCTCGAAGTCGGGCGCGAAGAACTGCAGCCCGGCCATCTGCGTCAGGTCGAGCTGGGCCACGCCCGAATCGATCCGCTCCGGATAGGCCAGCGCATTGGCGATCGGGGTGCGCATATCGGGGTTGCCCAACTGGGCCAGCACCGAGCCGTCCACATACGAGACCATCGAGTGGATCACGCTCTGCGGATGGATCACGACTTCGATCTGGTCGGCCGCCGCACCGAACAGCCAGTGGGCCTCGATCACTTCAAGGCCCTTGTTCATCATGGTGGCGGAATCGACCGAGATCTTGCGGCCCATTACCCAGTTCGGGTGCTTGCAGGCTTCGTCGGGGGTCACACTGTCGAGCGTCTCGACGGCGCGGTTCAGGAACGGGCCGCCGGATGCGGTCAGGAGGATCTTTGCCACGCCCGAGGCGACCGGAACCCGCGCATACGAGGATGGCAGCGACTGGAAGATCGCATTGTGTTCGCTGTCGACCGGCAGCAGGGTCGCCTTGTGCTCGCGCACGGCGTCCATGAACAGCTGGCCCGACATCACCAGCGCTTCCTTATTGGCCAGCAGGATCTTCTTGCCGGCGCGCGCCGCGGCGAGCGTCGGCGCCAGGCCGGCGGCGCCGACGATGGCGGCCATCACGATGTCGGTGTCGGCGCTGGAAGCGATGTCACACAGCGCCTGTTCGCCGTATTCGACGCTGGTCGGCAGGTCGGCGACCAGGGCCGCGAGCTGGGCGGCGGCTTCAGGGCTGCCGACCACGGCGCGCTGCGGGCGATACTTTCGGCAGGCCGCGGCCAGTTCTTCCACGCGCGAATGCGCGCTGAGGGCGTAGACGCGGTAGCGGTCGGGATGGCGCGCCACCACGTCGAGGGTCGAGGCGCCAATCGAACCGGTGGCGCCAAGGATGGTAATGCCTTGCATGGAGACTTCCTTCTAGAGCCGGGTGGCGATCAGGGCCGCCAGCGGCAGGACCGGCACGAGTGCGTCGATCCGGTCCAGCACGCCGCCGTGGCCAGGCAGCAGATTGCTGCTGTCCTTCATGCCGGCGCGGCGCTTGAGCTGGGATTCGAACAGGTCGCCGACCACGCTGGCGACGACGATGAGGGCGATGACGGCCAGCATGCCGGCCCAGCCGAAGCTGGCCTGCACGCGCACCGCGAAGGTATTGGCCAGGGCCTCCCCGCCGAACAGGACGGTGAGCGAGGCCAGCAGCACGGTGACGATGCCGCCGCCGATGGCGCCTTCCCACGACTTGCCGGGCGAGATCGATGGCGCCAGTTTATTCTTGCCGAAGGTCTTGCCGCATACATAGGCGAAGATGTCGGCCGACCACACGATCACGAGCACCGACAGCAGGAACAGGGCCGAGTACTGGAACAGCATGACGATGGCGGCGAAGCAGGCCACCAGCGAAATCGCGTACAGCAGGCTCAGCAGCGTGTTCGGGGTGCTGGCCAGCGGCGGCAGGCCGAGCTTGAGCGTGGGCGCGAAACGCAATGCCCACAGCAGCGCGCCGATGGCGAACCAGAAGGTCGGATCGCCCTGCTCGCGCATGAAGAAGGCATAAGCGAAGGCGATGGTCCAGGCCACCGCGATCGCCACCGCGCTCTTCGCGCCCGGATTGAACAGGCGGAAACACTCCCAGATCGCCGCCCCGAAGAACACCGAAGCGACCACCGCGAACGCCGTGGGGTTATTGGAGTACAACACCGGCAGCAGGACTGCCAGCAAAACGAGCGCGGTGACGATCCGGGTCTTGAGCATCAGTTGGTCTTCTTCGCTACTTGGGCGCTGGTCTGGCCGAAGCGCCGTTCGCGCGCCTGGAACGAGGCGATCGCCTCATCCAGCGCTGCGGGCGTGAAATCGGGCCAGAAGGTGCTTGTGAAATGCAGTTCGGCATACGCCAGCTGCCACAACAGGAAATTGGAGATGCGTTCCTCGCCGCCGGTCCGGATGAACAGGTCGGGTTCGGGCGCATACGCCATCGCCAGGTGCGGAGCCAGCATTTCCTCCGTAAATTCGGTCACGCCGGGGTTGGCCTGCACCATCTTCCCCGTTGCCTGCATGATATCCCAGCGGCCGCCATAGTTGGCGCACACGGTGACGGTCAGGCGCGTATTGCCGGCCGTGCGGCGCTCGGCATTGGAGATCATCTCTTGCAGCTTGGCGTCGAAGCGGCTCAGGTCGCCTACGACTTTCAGGCGAATATTATTGGCGTGCATCTTCGAGACTTCGCGCTCGAGCGCCGTCACGAACAGGCGCATCAGCAGCGAAACCTCGTCGGCCGGGCGGCGCCAGTTCTCGGACGAGAAGGCGAACAGGGTCAGGTACTCGACCCCGCGCAGCACGCAGGCTTCGACGATGCCGCGTACGGCTTCCACGCCCTTGACGTGGCCGGCGACACGCGGCAGCAGGCGTTTGGTGGCCCAGCGGCCATTGCCATCCATGATGATGGCGACGTGGCGCGGCACGGCGGGCGTCTCGGGAACGGCGGAGGTCGAACTTTTGAACATCTTGTATCCAGCAGGGCTGCGCCCGGACTTGCGTCCGGCGTTGCGCATATGACCAATCAGAATTGGACAATCATAAGGTAGGCGGACCGGCCGCGGCAAGTTGCCGGGGCCGGTCCGCAAGAAAGCCGTTGAGCGGGACCTTACACCGTCAGGATTTCTTTCTCTTTTTCACCCAGCAGCTTGTCGATGTCGGCCACGGCCTTGTCGGTCAGCTTCTGGATTTCGTCCGAGGCGCGGCGCTCGTCGTCTTCCGACGCGGTCTTGTCCTTGACCATTTTCTTGAGCGCTTCGTTGGCATCGCGGCGGATATTGCGCACGGCAATCTTCGCATCTTCGCCTTCGGACTTGGTCAGTTTGACCATTTCTTTGCGGCGCTCTTCGGTCAGCGGCGGGGTCGGCACGCGGATCATATCGCCCTGCGACGATGGGTTCAGGCCCAGGTCGGCGTCGCGGATCGCTTTTTCGATGGTCGCAGCCATTTTCTTTTCGAACGGCTGGACGCCGATCGTGCGCGCGTCGACCAGGGTCAGGTTGGCGACCATCGGCAGCGCGGTCGGGCTACCGTAGTAGTCGACCATCACGTGGTCGAGGATGCCGGTGTGGGCGCGGCCGGTGCGGACCTTGGCCAGGTCGGCTTTCAGGGTCTCGATGGACTTAACCATGCGCTCTTGCGCGTTCTTTTTGACGTCAGCCAGGGACATGCTGCTCTCCTTGTTGTTCAGTAAATATTTAAACGTGTACCAGTGTACCTTCGTCTTCACCCATGATCACGCGGGTGAGCGCGCCGGGCTTGACGATGGAGAACACCTTGATCGGCAGTTTCTGGTCGCGGCACAGTGCGAAGGCGGTGGCGTCCATCACTTGCAGGTGCTTGGCGATCGCTTCGTCGAAGGTGATGCTTTCGTAACGCGTCGCGTGCGGGTCTTTCTTGGGGTCGGCGCTGTAAACGCCATCGACCTTGGTGGCCTTCAGGACGATCTCGGCCGAGATCTCGGCGCCGCGCAGGGCGGCCGCGGTGTCGGTGGTGAAGAACGGGTTGCCGGTGCCGGCGGCGAACACCACCACTTTACCTTCTTCCAGGTATTGCAGGGCTTTCGGGCGCACATACGGCTCGACCACCTGCTCGATGGCGATCGCCGACATGACGCGGGCGGTGATGCCGACGTGGCGCATGGCGTCGGCCAGGGCCAGCGCGTTCATGACGGTGGCCAGCATGCCCATATAGTCGGCGGTGGCGCGGTCCATACCCTGGGCGCCTGGGGCGACGCCGCGGAAGATGTTGCCGCCGCCAATCACGACCGCCACCTGCACGCCCAGCTTCGCCACTTCCGCCACGTCGGCCACCATGCGCTCGATGGTGGCGCGGTTGATGCCGAACGGGTCGTCGCCCATCAGCGCTTCGCCGGACAGTTTCAGGAGGACTCGTTGGTAGGCTGGTTTTGACATGATGAAGCGGCTCCTAATGTGATGTTTCGATGGTGCGAATTCGGGTTCGATCGCCGGCCCTTGGGCTGCGATCTCATCTGCCTTGGAGGCGATGGCATTGTAAGGCGGGCGCGGTCGGTGAGTCGCGCCGCTGGACTGCATGCAGACTTGGATTCCCGCCTGCGCGGGAACGACGTATTAGAGGTGCGGACTGTGGAGCCTTCTTCGGCCCGCACCCCATGAACGTCGTTCCCGCGAAGGCGGGAACCCCAGTTTGCCGTACAGCCAAGAAATACTTCATGGCCGCAACACACAAACGATCCCACCTTAAAAAAACGGACCTTGCGGCCCGTTCTTTTTGATTACTGCTTGTTTGCAGCCATCTGGGCTGCAACTTCTGCTGCGAAGTCGTCGACCTTCTTCTCGATGCCCTCGCCCACCACGTACATGGTGAATGCCTTGACGCTGGTGTTCGATGCTTTCAGGTATTGCTCGATCGACTGCTTGTCGTTCTTCACGAATGCCTGGTTCAGCAGCGACACTTCTTTCAGGTACTTCTGCACCGAACCATCGATACGCTTGGCGACGATTTCGTCCGATTGCGGCTGCTTGCCTTCGGCGACAGCTTTTTCAGCGTCTTCCTTGGCCTTCAGTTCGGCGACCGAACGCTCTTTTTCGATCATTTCGGCTGGCACTTGCTCCGACGACAGAGCGACTGGCTTCATTGCAGCGATGTGCATGGCCAGGTCCTTGCCGACTTGCTCGTCCGCGCCTTCGAAGTCGACGATGACGCCGATGCGGGTGCCGTGCAGGTAGGAAGCCAGCTTGCCGGTGGTTTCGAAACGCTGGAAGCGACGCACGGTCATGTTTTCGCCGATCTTGCCGATCAGGGCGGTACGCACGTCGTCGAAGGTCTTGCCGTCGTGCGGCAGCGCTGCCAGGGCAGCGACGTCAGCCGGGTTGTTCTCGGCGACCAGCTTGGCGGCCAGGTTGACCATGGCCAGGAATTCTTCGTTCTTGGCGACGAAGTCGGTTTCGCTGTTGACTTCGACCAGCGCGCCGACGTTGCCGGAGATGTAGGTAGCCACGACGCCTTCGGCGGTGATGCGTGCCGATGCCTTCGATGCCTTGCCGCCCAGCTTGACGCGCAGGATCTCTTCAGCACGACCCATGTCGCCGTCGGCTTCGGTCAGTGCTTTTTTGCATTCCATCATTGGCGCGTCGGTCTTCGCGCGCAGTTCGCCTACCATCGCTGCAGTAATCGCTGCCATGTTGATTTCTCCTAAATGTTTTATCCGGGTCGCAGGTCGTTATAAAACGCCCCACAGGTATTCAGCTTAAAAAAAGGGGGGCTCGTGTGCGGCGCCCCCTTCGATGTGCCAGCGGGTCAATGACCCGCCGTCACTTATGCCTGCTCGGAAACTTCGACGAAGTCGTCACCGCCAGCCTTGACCATTTCAACGACTTCGTTGGTGGCGTTGGCGCGGCCTTCCAGGATCGCATCGGCGACGCCGCGTGCGTACAGGGTGATCGCTTTCGACGAGTCGTCGTTGCCTGGGATGACGTGGGTCACGCCTTCTGGCGAGTGGTTGGTATCGACGATGCCGATGACCGGGATGCCCAGCTTGCCGGCTTCGGTGATGGTGCCCTTGTGGTAGCCGACGTCGACGACGAAGATCGCGTCAGGCACGCCGCCCAGGTCCTTGATGCCGCCGATCGACTTTTGCAGCTTTTCCATTTCGCGCGAGAACAGCAGCGCTTCTTTCTTCGACATCTTCTCGACCGAACCGTCTTCGACCTGCGCTTCCATGTCTTTCAGGCGCTTGATCGAGGTCTTGATGGTCTTGAAGTTGGTCAGCATGCCGCCCAGCCAGCGCTGGTCGACGTAAGGCACGCCAGCGCGCTGAGCTTCAGCGGCGATGATGTCGCGTGCTTGACGCTTTGTGCCGACCATCAGGATGGTGCCGCGGTTGGCCGAGATCTGCTTGATGGTTTTCATCGCATCCTGGTACATCGCCATGGTTTTTTCCAGGTTGATGATGTGGATCTTGTTGCGATGACCGAAGATGAACGGCGCCATCTTTGGGTTCCAGAAACGGGTCTGGTGGCCGAAGTGGATACCGGCTTCCAGCATTTCACGCATAGTAACGGACATGTAATTCTCCAGGGTTGGGTCTTGAATGTGGCCAGTCACCAGTCAGGCACCCTTTTAGGGCCACATTCGCGATTTCAATAAATTAAAAGTACAGTTTTTACAACATTGCTCAATGCGAATCCGAGCAACCCGAGATTCTAGCGGGATTTGCCGTTTTATTCAAGCGTGACGTGGAGCCAGGGGTCGCGGCCGCCCTGAGGAAGGAATGTTTCCTCTATAATGGCCCCTTATTGCACACTCATTGCATCGACTACCGCAGGATAAGAATCCCAATGGCCTCCACTCCCAAAACTCCCGAAGAAATCGAAGGCATGCGCGTCGCCTGCCGCCTCGGCTCGGAAGTGCTCGACTATATCACCCCGTTCGTGAAGCCCGGCGTCACCACCGGCGAACTCGACCGCCTGGCGTATGAATACATGGTCAACGTCCAGGGCACGACCCCGGCGACCCTGAACTATGCCCCGCCCGGCTACCCGCCCTTCCCCGGCTCGATCTGCGCCTCGCTCAACGACGTGATCTGCCACGGCATCCCGGGCGACCGCGTGCTCAAATCGGGCGATGCGCTCAACATCGACATCACCCCGATCACCAAGGACGGGTACCACGGCGACAACAGCCGCATGTACCTGGTCGGCGAGCCGTCGATCATGGCGCGCCGCCTGTCCGAGATCACCTTCGAGTGCATGTGGCTGGGCATCGCCGCCGTCAAGCCGGGCAAGCACCTGGGCGACATCGGCCATGCGATCCAGCAGCACGCCGAGAAGGCCGGCTACAGCGTGGTGCGCGAATTCTGCGGCCACGGCGTGGGCCGCGTATTCCACGAAGAGCCGCAGGTGCTGCACTACGGCCGCCCCGGCACCCTGGAAGAACTCAAGCCGGGCATGATCTTTACCATCGAGCCGATGATCAACGCCGGCCGCCGCGACATCAAGGAAATGCCTGACGGCTGGACCATCAAAACGAAAGACCGCAGCCTGTCGGCCCAATGGGAACACACGGTGCTGGTCACCGAGACCGGGGTCGAGGTGCTGACCATGTCGGCCGGCAGCCCGCCGCCGCCCGCCATCGTGCTGCCGCTCTTGACCCCGGGCGCGGTGCCGACCCTGGCCGCGGCTTAAAGGAAAGCCCATGGGACAGGCCGCCCTGCTCGACACCGCCCGCACCACGCTGCGCCAGCGCCTGAAGGCCGAACGCCAGCTGGTGTTCCAGGCCTTCCAGGAAGACGGCAAGCCCGAAAAACTCCTGCGCAGCCTGCGCCAGGTGGTCGACGGCGTGCTGCTCGATGCCTGGCAGGCCGCCGGCCTGCCGGAGCACACCGCCCTGGTGGGCGTGGGCGGCTACGGGCGCGGCGAACTGTTCCCCTATTCCGACGTCGACCTCTTGATCCTGCTGGGACAGCCGGCCGACGCCATCACCCAGGCGCGCCTGGAAGGCCTGGTCCAGCTGCTGTGGGACCTGGGCCTGGAGATCGGCCACAGCATCCGCACCGTGGACGAGTGCCTCGTCGAATCGGCCGCCGACATCACCGTGCAAACGAGCCTGCTGGAAGCGCGCCTGGTCACCGGCAGCGCGCCGCTGTTCGAAGAGCTGCAGCGGCGCTACCGCGACGCCCTCGATCCGCAGGCCTTCTTCCAGGCCAAGACCGCCGAGATGCGGCTGCGCCACGCCAAGCACGAATACACCGCCTTCGCGCTCGAGCCGAACGTGAAGGAAAGCCCTGGCGCGCTGCGCGACCTGCAGGTGATCCTGTGGGTGGCCAAGGCCGCGGGCCTGGCCGACACCTTCGGCCAGCTCGCCACGCGCGGCCTGATCACGCGCATGGAGGCGCGCCAGCTGCTGGAAAAGGAAAGCGCCTTCAAGGACATCCGCATCCGGCTGCACCTGCACACCAAGCGACGCGAAGACCGGCTCGTGTTCGACGTCCAGACCGCGATCGCCGGCACCCTGGGCCTGACCGCCAGCGGCGAAGGCCCGGACGCGCGCCGCGCCAGCGAATTTTTGATGCAGCGCTACTACTGGGCCGCCAAGACCGTGACCCAGTTGAATACGATTTTGCTGCAGAACATCGAAGCCCAGCTGTTCCCGCAGCCGACGGTGGCCGTCCCGATCAGCGCCCACTTCACCCAGGTGGGCAGCCTGATCGACGTCGTCGCCGACGACACCTTCGAGAAGCATCCCGCCGCCATCCTCGAGCTGTTCGTGGCGATGACCGAGCGCCGCGAACTGAAGGGCATGACGGCGCGCGCCACGCGCGCGCTGTGGCATGCGCGCACCTTGATCGACGAGGGTTTCCGCGCCGACCCGGCCAACAAGGCGCTGTTCCTGCGCGTGCTGCAGGCGCCGCGCGGCCTGGTGCACGCGCTGCGCCGCATGAACGAATTCGGCATCCTGGGCCGCTACCTGCCCGCTTTCCGCAAGATCGTCGGCCAGATGCAGCACGACCTGTTCCACGTGTACACCGTGGACCAGCACATCATGATGGTGGTGCGTAACCTGCGCCGCTTCACGATGCCGGAACACGCGCACGAATACCCGTTCTGCAGCCAGCTGATCGCCGACTTCCACGACCGCTGGCTGCTGTACGTGGCGGCCCTGTTCCACGACATCGCCAAGGGCCGCGGCGGCGACCATTCAAAGCTCGGCATGATTGATGCGCGCGGCTTCTGCCGTGAGCACGGCATCAGCGAGGAAGACACCGAACTGGTGGTGTTCCTGGTCGAGCAGCACCTGACCATGTCGACAGTGGCGCAAAAGCAGGACCTGTCCGACCCCGACGTGATCCAGGCCTTCGCCGCCGTGGTGAAGGACGAGCGGCACCTCACCGCGCTGTACCTCTTGACCGTGGCGGACATCCGCGGCACCAGTCCCAAGGTGTGGAACGCCTGGAAGGCCAAGCTGCTGGAAGACCTGTACAAGGTCACCCTGCGCGTGCTGGGCGGCGAGCCGCACTCGGCCGACCGCGAGCTGCGCACGCGCCAGAAGGAAGCGCTGGCCACCCTGCGCCTGTTCGGCCTGGACGCCAATGCCCACGAGGCGCTGTGGAAGCAGCTCGATGTGGCGTACTTCCTGCGCCACGACGCCTCCGACATCGCCTGGCAGACCCGCGCGCTGGTCGACAAGGTCGACGCCGACAAGCCCGTCGTCAGGGCGCGGCTGGCGCCGATCGGCGAAGGCCTGCAGGTGGCGGTCTACGTGAAAGACCAGCCCGACCTGTTCGCGCGCATCTGCAGCTACTTCGACCGCAAGAACTTCAGCATCCTGGACGCCAAGATCCACACCACGCGCCACGGCTATGCGCTGGACAGCTTCCTGGTGGCGGACGAGAACTTCGCCGGCAGCTACCGCGACATCATCAGCCTGATCGAGCACGAGCTGTGCTCCCAGCTGCTGTCGCAAGAGCCGCTGCCGCCTTTGGCCCGCGGCCGCCTGTCGCGCGTGGCGCGCACCTTCCCGATCACGCCGACGGTCGAACTGCGGCCGGACGAGCGCGGCCAGTTCCACGTGCTGTCGATTGCCGCCAACGACCGCATGGGCCTGTTGTACGCGATCGCCAGCGTGCTGGCGCGCTACCGGCTGAACCTGCACACCGCCAAGATCATGACCCTGGGCGAGCGCGTCGAGGACGTGTTCCTGATCGACGGCCCGGCCCTGAACAATCCACGCACCCAGGTGCAGCTCGAGACCGATCTTCTTGATGCACTGAAGGTCTAGCCCTCAAAATTTGATTCACCTCCTTTTACAGTAAAGTTTTACCGATGACCGAACCGCTCCGCCTCTCCAAACGTATGTCCGAACTGGGCCTCTGCTCGCGCCGCGAAGCCGATGAATGGATCGCCCGCGGCTGGGTGCGGGTGGACGGCAAGGTCGTCTCGGAACTGGGCAGCAAGGTGCTGCCGACCCAGCGCATCACGGTCGAGCGCCAGGCCGCGGCCGAGCAATCGAAACGCGTCACCATCCTGATCAACAAGCCGGTCGGCTACGTCAGCGGCCAGGCCGAGGATGGCTATACGCCGGCGATCGCCCTGATCAAGCCCGAGAACCGCTGGGCGGACGATCCGGCGCCCGAGCAGTTCCACCCGACCCAGTTGCGCAGCCTGGTGCCCTGCGGGCGCCTGGACATCGATTCGGTGGGTTTGCTGGTGCTGTCGCAGGACGGCCGCATCGCCAAGCACCTGATCGGCGAGACCACCTCGGTCGACAAGGAATACCTGGTGCGGGTGCAGTACACCAAGCCGGGCAAGCTGCCCGACAGCGACCTGAAGAAACTGAACCACGGCCTGTGGATGGACGGTAAAGCGCTGCTGCCGGCCAAGGTGCGCTGGCAAAACGACGACCAGCTGAGCTTTACCCTGCGCGAAGGTAAGAAACGCCAGATCCGGCGTATGTGCGATATGGTCGGCCTGAAAGTGGTGGGCCTCAAGCGCGTGCGCATCGGCAAGGTCAAGCTGGGCAACCTGCCCGAGGGACAATGGCGCTACCTGGGCGCCGACGAAGTGTTCTGACGGCGCAGTTGCAGGTCGCCTTTAAGCGAAGTCTAGCAGCGCCACTGCTCTTCAGTACTGTCGAACACAGTGCTGTCACACTCAGGTCGAATGCAAGACAATGCATTCGACTTCGACCATTCCCAACCTCACCTCCTCACCGAGCGTCGTCAATTATTAGGAATTAATTTCCACAACGGAATTCTCTATGTGCTGAGAAACGTCAAGCGACATCGACATCTCTCCATTAAATTGGAAGTGCGTTCCATATCTGGAGAAACCGATGAAATCAGTCCGAAAGGTTGCGAAAAATTTCCAATTGATCATCTTGGCGATGCTGTTTTACTCCACAAGTGCATCGGCTAGTTATATCACTGCCAAATTGATCAACCCGCCGAACAGTTCGGGGTTCAGTCGCGCCAACCCAGCTATTCATGTAAAGCAAAGACTGCCGGTGGGCGATACGATGACAGCGACCATGACCTCGAATGGCGTAGTTATCACAAATAACGACGGAACTGTACCAACATATCAAGAAACAGTTACTGACGTTCATGATGGCGTCCAATTCGTCATGCCTGGCATAGTCAATAACAAAATTGTAACGGATATCTTCCAAACCCATTCCAATCCAACCGTTGGCAACGGGATCTTGCAGGCTGCTGCATTCAACAATGAAGGCGAGCTGACTCCGAGCCTGGTCGAGTTCAATGGACTGGGTGGTTGGCTTGCTGAAAACGGATACGTTAGCGGTAATCCGCTAGCTGTTCCTGATTTTATTATTTGCGGAGATATTTTCTACGGCGTGGACCTGTCTATCTGGGCGGCGGCTGGCTTTTCGGATATGGAGTCCCGTCTGGGACAAACGTTTGCCATTACAAATGGTCGATCAGATGCCCTGCCGGGATTTTTGTTCGGCACAAGCGCCATGTTTTTTAATGGCGACGGATGGGAAACCGCTACCCTGTTTACCGGTACGGTGACACTTGACTCATACCACGAATTCGATGTGCCGGAGCCAGGCAGCATGGCTCTGTTCGGCATTGCTGCCATTGGCTTCATTGCTCGACGAAAAACTTCCAGGGGAAATATGTCTTATGAGAATTAAGGTATGAGACTTTATTGAAAGGACGGTAGCGCCGTGCTGTCCAGGACAGACCGCAACCCGAAAGAGTTGCGGTTCAACGAGTATGCGCGGCACGGCGCGGCCGGCAGTTGCCGCCTACAATGCCGGTTTGCCTTCCGGTAGCGGCGCGGCACCGGCGAGCAGGCGCTCGGCCTGGAGTTCTTGCCAGAACGCCGGCGGGATGACGATGTCCATCAATGCTGCATTGCGCTGCAGGTGGGCCACGCTGCTGGCGCCGGGGATGGTGGCCGCCACCACCGGATGCGCGAGGCCGAACTGCAGCGCCGCCACCGGCAGGTCGACGCCGTGGCGCGACGCCACCTGGCGCAGGCGCTCGCGCTGCGCGATCTTGTCTTCACCCGCCGGGCCATAGTCGTAGTTCGGGCCGCCCGCCAGGAAGCCGGAGTTGAACGGCCCGCCCAGCACCACCTTCGCGCCCCGCTCCTCGCACAGTGGGAACAGTTCGTCCAATGGCGTGGTTTCCATCAGCGTGTAACGGCCGGCCAGCAGGAAGATGTCGGGATCCGAATCGCGCAGCGCGCGCAGGCACGGGTCGACCGTGTTCACGCCCAACCCCCATCCCTTGATCACGCCTTCGTCGCGCAGCTTCACCAAGCCATCGAACGCGCCGCCGCGGCCGGCCGCAATGGCGTAGTAGTGCTCGTACTCGGCCTGGCTGAAACGGTCCGGCGACAGGTCGTGCACGTAGACGATGTCGATATGCGACAGCGCCATGCGCTGCAGGCTGTCCTCGATCGAGCGGCGCGCACCGTCGGCCGTGTAGTCGGTGATGCGCCGGAACGGCAGGCCGCCCACGAAGGGGGCTGCGATCTCTGGCGTCTCGCTCGGCGCCAGGATGCGGCCGACCTTGGACGACAGGGTGTACTCATTGCGCGGACGGCGCCGCAAGGCCTGGCCGAAACGGTGCTCGGACAGCCCGGCGCCGTAGTGCGGCGCGGTGTCGAAATAGCGGATGCCGGCGTCCCAGGCGGCGTCGACGGTGGCTTGCGCCGCCTCTTCGCTCGTGTGGTGGTACATATCGCCCAGGCCGGTGCCGCCGAGGCCGAGGCGCGTGATTGGGTGGTAGCGCTGGTTCATCAAGATAATCCTTGTCGGTTGCCGATTTCGAACATAGTGCCCACTGCGCGTGGATGCAGGCGCACGCCTTGGCCCGCAATCGCGATTCGCCACGATGCACTTTGGCGCCGGGCGGCCGCGGTCAAGGTGCGGACAAGTTGGCGACAGGGGTCTGGGCCGGTGTGGAAGGAACCGTGACGGCAGGCGTGCCTCGCTCCACGATCGACAGCAGTAACTGCACCATCAATGAATGCATGGTCGGGTTCCAGATATCGCTATGATCGTCCATCACCTCCCTGGTCGCCCGAATATTCCAGATCGGCATATCCGCTGGCGCTTCCATGAAGTGCTCTCCCGCGACCCTGGCGCAGTCGTACGCCTCCTCGCACCGTGTCAACTGCACGGCGGGGACATCCGCGCTTCCATCGGCCTTTTTCCTCGGTTCGGAAAACATCGTGCGCGCATCGTTGAAGCAGGTGTACTTTGATTTGGGACCCGCTGGCGGCTGATTCAACCGCCTCCCGTCTACAACCGCGTCGTTGGCGATCCGCGGCGACGGACACGCCGGAACCACTGCGAGCTGGTGCGTGATGAACGGGATGTAATGACCAACCGCCGAACGGTACATGGCGGCCGATTCGACATCATCATAATCATTCAGCATCGAATGGATATAGCGGCCGGCGGGGAAGAAATACCTGGTTGCCCAGTCGCCCTCTGTCGTTATCATGATCAGGTGCGGTAGTTGGTTCTCTAGGTAGTTGCGCGAGCGCGCCAGCGAAAGGTGTGGGCGCAGCTGCATCGCTTCGAACGCCGGATTGATCAATACCACCATATCCCACCGCTTGGGGTCGTTCAATGTGGACTCGCCCGTCGTGGCGCCGGGGCCAGGCTCGGGGTCGTCGACAATCTGCGCCATGATGGAATGGGCGACCGACGAATATAGGATGGCGGCGCCGAAGCTATGGCCTACCAGTACCAGCCGCGAAGTCGGATGATCGTGGCGCAGGTTGGCCAGCTTGCGAAACAGCTCGAACGGGGCGCCGTCTCCCACCGCCTGCGCCGTGCTCTTCCGGTTCCAAAAAGTAATGTTGTTCAGGAGAGGGACTTCGAGCGACTGCCCGCGCCAGCCGACGTAGATGCCAAGGATCTCTCGCTTACCGGACGGCGATAGCTTGCGATATACCGTGCGCGCGTGCTGCATAGCCATATGAAATTCCATCAGGTCATCGTCGCCGGGCTCCGCACTGTGTTTCCAGCCGTGCACGTACACCACGACCACGCCACCGGTGGCTGCCACCCTGGCGGCGGCTGACACGGTCTGGTCCAACTGTGAGCGATTGAAAAGATTTCCGAAATCGTCATACTCGACGAAGCGCACGCAAACCTCATTGGGAGCGCCATTCGAAGGTGCGTAGCATGATCCCGACTCAGACACGGACTCCGCCAAACTGCCGTCATCCCCATGCGCGCCGGGATCGGCCGTGTGATAGGGCTTGAGCTCGGCGCAGCCGCACAGCAGCGAACAACATCCGAGAACCCAGAAAACAACACGTAACCGACAGCGCGACATATGACCTCCCGCAAGCAGTGGATTAGCCCATCATTTAATAATTAGAGAGGCGATCAATCCAGGAAGTTGCGTCAAGATCCCATTCAGCGTCGTCATCAAGCCGGCCTCAGCATGTGGGACGCGCCGCCCGGGGGCGCGCCTTCAGGCCGCGCGCCGGCTCTCGATCTGCACCAGCGCGGCGCCCAGCACATCAAGGTCGACCGGCTTGGCGAACAAGTCGTGGAAGCCCGCCGCCAGCGCCTGCGCCCGGTCCTTCTCTTGCGCATACCCCGTCACCGCGATCAGGATCGCCTGCGACGCGCCGGGCTTCTTGCGCAGCGCGGCGGCCAGCTCGTAGCCGTTCATCTCGGGCAGGCCGATGTCGAGCAGGCAGACGTCCGGCCCGAAGGTCGGCAGCGAGTCCAGCGCCGCGCGCGCGGAATGGGCGACCAGCACCGTGTGGCCCAGGGTTTCGAGCAGCAGCGACAAGGTGACCGCCGCGTCCTCGTTGTCGTCGACCACGCCGATGCGCAGCGCCGGCAGCTTGCCCTGCGGCGCGTTGCGGTCGCGCGCGCGCCGCTCGATCTGCGCGCGCGTCGACAGCGGCAGGCTGACGTGGAAGGTGCTGCCGTGTCCGGGGCCGTCGCTGCTGGCGCTGACCGCGCCGCCGTGCAGCTTGAGCAGGCTGCGCACCAGCGCCAGCCCGATGCCCAGGCCTCCCTGGCTGCGATCCAGGCCGCGCGCGCCTTGCGCGAACAGGTCGAAGGCACAGGCGATCAGTTCGGGCGACATGCCGATGCCGTCGTCGCGGATGTCGACCGCGAGCGCATCGCCTTCGGTCGTCAGGCGCACTTCGATGCGCCCGCGCTCGAGCGTGTACTTGGCGGCGTTGCTGAGCAGGTTGGTCATGACCTGCACCAGGCGCTTGCGGTCGCCGACCACGATGGCGCGCGCCGGCGGCAAGTCCAGGGTCAGGCGGTGCTGGTGCTTCTCGACCAGCGGGCGCACCTGTTCGATGGCGTCGGCGATGACGTCCTTGAAATCCAGCTCGCGCAACTCGAGTTCCACCTTGCCGCGGGTGACGCGCGAGACGTCCAGCAGGTCGTCGATCAGCGCCGTCATGTGGCCGGCCTGGCGCGCCACGATCTCGCTGGCGCGCTGCACCATGGCGGGGTCGAGGTTGAAGTTGGACAGCATGGTGGCGGCCGACACGATCGGCGCCAGCGGATTGCGCAGCTCGTGGGCCAGCATGGCGAGGAATTCGTCCTTGCGCTGGTCGGCCTGGCGCAGCGCGGCGATCAGGGCGTCCTGCTCGGCCATGGCCTTGCGCAGCTCGATCTGGCTCATGATCTGGTGCGCCAGGGTGGCCAGCACGAACTGCTCCTGCTCGCTCAAGCCCTGCGGCCGCGGCTTGTCGTCCAGCACGCACAAGGTGCCCAGCGGAACACCGTCGCGCGTCTTGAGCAGCGCGCCGGCATAGAAGCGCAAGCCGGCATCCTTCGTCACCAGCGGATTGCACCTGAAACGCGGATCCTCGCGCGTGTCGGGCACGATCAACTGCTGCTCTTCGAGCAGCGCGAAGCGGCAGATCGAGTCGTCCAGCGGCATCTCGCGCGTGCCCAGGCCGATCTCGGACTTGAACCACTGGCGCCCGCGCGCGATCAGGTTGACCGCGGCGATCGGCGCGGACAGCAGCTGGCTGACCAGGCGCACGACGTCGTCGAACGAGCGCTCGGGCGGCGTGTCGAGGATGCCGTAGGAATCGAGGACGGCGAGGCGCGCTTCTTCGTCGAGGGTGGCGGTGCTGGACGTCATGGATGGTCGGAGGTGGCGAAGTCTGGCCGGAACACGCCGGCTGGCAGCCAATTATAGAAACAAAGCGGCACACCCGGCCACACCGAACGTCCTGGAAAGTTTGCCCTGGGTCTTGCAATCGCGCCTGGACGGCGTTCAGGCGCCGAAGCGCCTGGCCCCGGCCGCGATCCAGACCACCACGCCCAGCACCGACAGCGGCGTCAGGAAGATCATCGGCACCATCAGGCCCGGTCGCCCGGCCACGACCCAGGCGCAGCCCAGGTTGACGAGGGCCGGTAGCAGCAGGCGCAGCGCCGCGTAGCGGTTCAGGCGCGCAACCTGGTCCTGTGCCGCCGGGTAGTGCACGATATTGAGAAGCTTGCGCCCTGGCGCGGCATACAGCGCGATGGAGAGGATCAGGAAGATCGCGGCGAACAGCAGGAAGGGATGGCCCATGACAGGCGGTCCGCTCAGGCCACGCCCGGACGCAAGCGGCGCCACAAGGCCCGCGCCGCCGTGTGCACCAGCCAGGACAACACGGCAATGACCGCCCCGAATATGGCCGGCAAGATCGGACCGGCCACCCAGCTCATGGCCAGCACGAAGCCCAGCAGGTATTCGGCATGCCACAGGCGCACCACCAGGGCCAGCGCCAGCAGGCCGAAGAAAACGTAGTCGACCAGCGGGCTGCCGGCCGAAAACAGCGCCGCCAGCGTGGCGCCATACGCCAGCGCGCACAGGAAAGCGATGAGGGGCGCCGGCTTGAGCGAGGATCCGGCGCTGGCGGCACGTCGCGCGCGGCGCTCGACGCTGCCGACGGTCCACCAGGTCAGCAGCGGCACCAGCAGCAGGCCCCACCAGTTGGAGACTGCCGGCAGGTCGGGATTGGCCAGCAGGTGATGCGAGAGCACGCCGCCATGCAGGTGCTCGCGCGCGAGCAGGGCCAGTTGGGCGCACAGCGCCAGGAGGGTCAGGACGGTGCGGCGACGGCTGGTGGAGGCGGCGTGCATGGGATTCCCGGGCTAAAGGTGGAGGAGCGCAAGCGCTTCACGTTACCAGAAGTCACGGCACCGATCTACGGCGGGAGCGGATTCCATGCACCCATCATGATGTGCATATGCCTTCAGCCGCCCAGCACCGTGACGACCACCCGCCGCCGGTGCGGCGCGGTGCGGTGTTCCCACAGGTAGATGCCCTGCCAGGTGCCGAGCAGCATGCGCCCTGCCCCGACCGGAATCGTCAGCGCGGTGTCGGTGAGCATGGTGCGGCCGTGGGCCGACATATCGTCCGGCCCTTCGGCGTCGTGGCGGTAGGCAGGGTCGCCGTCCGGCGCCAGGCGAGAGATAATGGTTTCCAGGTCGCGTCGCACGTCGCCGTCGGCGTTCTCGGTGAGCAGCAGCGAGCAGCTGGTGTGCTGCACGAAGACCTGGACCAGGCCGCATTGCAGCCTTGATGCCGCGACCACGGCGGCGACGTCACGCGTGATCTCGCGGGTGCCGCGCCCGCTGGTCGAAAATTCGAGGATGGTCTGGTGCGCCATGCTGCCGTCCTGTGATGAAAGCCAAGGCCGTCATCATAGCAGCGACCGCTAGTCGCGCCGACGGTCCGCCAGGAACTGCTGCGCGCGCGGGTGCTGCGGATGAGCGAAGAACTCCTGCGGCGTGGCCTTCTCCAGGATCTTTCCCTCGGCCATGAACCAGATCCGGTCGGCGACATCGCGCGCAAAGCCCATCTCGTGGGTCACGCAGACCATGGTCATGCCCTCGCCCGCCAGCGAGCGCATCACCTGCAGCACCTCGCCCACCATCTCGGGATCGAGCGCGCTGGTCGGCTCGTCGAACAGCATGATCGGCGGACGCATGGCCAGCGCACGCGCGATCGCCACCCGCTGCTGCTGGCCGCCCGACAGCGCGTTCGGATAGGCGTCGGCCTTGTGCGCCAGGCCGACCCGCTCGAGCAGCTGCATGGCGTAGTCGCGCGCCTCAAGCCTGGTCGCGCGTTTCAACTTCACCGGCGCCAGCATGCAGTTCTCCAGCACCGTCAGGTGCGGGAACAGGTTAAAACTCTGGAATACGAAACCGATGCCGGCGCGCAGCGCGTTGACATCGAAGCCTTTGGCGTGGATGTCACGGCCGTCGATCTCGATGCGGCCGGAGTCGATTTCCTCGAGCCGGTTGAGGGTGCGAATCAGGGTCGACTTGCCGGAACCGGAAGGCCCGCACACCACCAGCATCTCGTTGTTGTCGACGCGCTCGGTGATGTCCACCAGCGCGTGGTAGTCGCCGTAGAATTTGTTGACTTTATCGAGAACGATCATCGTTGAAGCACTTTCATGACGCTTGCACAGCGCGCCGTTGCAGGCGCCGCTCGAGCAGGAAGGCCAGGCGGGACAGGCCGAAACACAGGATGAAATAGGTCAGCGCCAGGATCAGGTAGACCTCCACCGCGTGGGTGAACACCAGGGTATTGATCTGGGTGGCGATGAACGACACTTCCGAGAGACCGATGATGTAGCCGAGCGAGGTCGCCTTGATGGTCGAGACCAGCTGGTTGACGATCGACGGCAGGCCATGGCGCAGGGTCTGCGGCAGCACCACGTGGCGCAGCGCCGCCCCATAGCCGAGCCCCAGCGAACGGGCGCTTTCGAGCTGCCCCCTGGGCAGCGCGCGCATGCCCGCGGCCACGATCTCGGCCAGGTAGACGCTGTCGAACACCACCAGCACCATCAGCATCGTGGTCGCTTGCGAAGTCTTGACGCCGGTGACGGCGGGCAGGAAGAAGTACACCCAGAACAGCACCAGCAGCAGCGGCACGGCGCGCACCACCTGCACCAGGCCGGCCACCGGCAGGCTGATGGCGCGATACGGGCTGACGCGGGCAATGCCGAGCAGCAGGCCGAGCGGCATCGCCAGCACCAGCGCCGCGCCCGACAGCAGGATGGTCAGCACCAGGCCGCCGAGCGGCCCTTGCGGATATTGGCCGACCAGGAAGTACAGCCAGTAGGTATCGATCAGTTCGAGCATGCGCCGCCTCTCAGGTCGTCCGTACCGGATAACGGCGCTGGAACAGGTGGGCCAGCAGCGAGATCACGAGCGAGACCGTCAGGTAGGCCAGCGTGGCGAAAGTGAACGCCTCCAGGCTGCGAAAGCTGGCCGTTTCCACGCGCGCGGCCTGGTACATCAGTTCAGCGGCGCCGATGACGGTGGCCACGCTGGTGTCCTTCCACAGGTTGACGGTCTGCGACAGCAGCGGCGGCACCGAGGCGCGCAGCGCCTGCGGCAGCAGCACCAGGCGCACCGCGGCCACCCGGCCCAGGCCCAGCGAACGCGCGGCCTCGAGCTGGGTCGCCGGGATGGCGCGGATGCCGCTGCGGATGTCCTCGGCCATGTGCACGCCGGCATATAGGCTCAGCGCTATCACGGCGCAGATCACTTCGGGGTTGTTCGCGTACAGGACTTCGCGCGCGCTTTCCGGCAGCAGTTCGGGAAAGGCAAAGTACCAGAACAGCAGGTGCGCCAGCAGCGGCACGTTGCGGATCGCCTCGACGACCGTCGCCCCGGCAGCGCGCAGGGGCGCGAAGGTCGAGGTGCGCATCACCGCCACCAGCGCGCCGAAGGGCAGCGCGAAGGCGAAGCTGATGACGGTCAGCTGGATCGACAGGATGAATCCCTGCACCAGCCAGTCGTGGTACTGGCCGGACTGCAGGATGGTCGGATCGAAGAACAAGACCAGACTCAGATCTGGTCGGTGTGGATCTTGAAGCTGCGCTTGGCCAGGTTGGTACGGGAGCCGGGGCCATACCATTTATTGAACAGCTGCTCGGCGGCGCCGCTGCTTTCCAGCTCGCGCAGGGTCTGGTCGACCACCGCCTTCAGGCCCTTCTCGCCCTTGCGCAGGCCGAGGGCGAGCGGCTCGTTGCCGATCGACGGCGCCAGGATCGTGAAGCCCTTGGCGGCCGGTCCCAGCTTGCCGTAGTCGGACAGCAGCGAGGATTCGTCGTTGACATAGGCGACGCCCTTCCCCTGGCGCAGCGCCTGGAAGGCTTGCTGGGTATTCTCGAAGGTCACCACCTCGACGTTCGCGACCGCCTTGCGGATATTGGTTTCCTGGGTGCCGCCGCGCACGGTCAGCACCTTCTTGCCGGCCAGCTGGGGCAAGCCGGTGATGCCACTGGCGGCGCGCACCATGACCTTGGAACCGGTCACGAAGTGGGTCAGCGCGAAGTCCACCTGCGATTCGCGCTCCTTGTTGTGGGTGAGCGAAGCGGCCAGGATGTCGACGTGGCCCTGCTGCAGCTCGGGAATGCGGGCGGCCACCGAAATCTGCTTGAACACCGGCTTGACGCCCAGCTTCTTGGCCACCGCATTGGCGATGTCGATCTCGTAGCCCACCAGCTGGCGCGATTTGGGGTCGATGAAGCTGTTCGGTTCATCGGTGCCGAGCACGCCGAACACGATCTGGCCCTTCTGCTTGATGTCGGCCAGCTGGTCGGCTTGCGCGAGGCCGGCGGACAAGGAGGCGCCCAGGGCGAAGGTGCTCAGGATGAGGTGACGGCGAGTGATCATTGATGCTCCGGCTACGATGACGATTGCGATTCCTTCGAGTATAGAACAAACGCTTATATCGAAAAACGACTCATTTGCCATAAGAAAATGTCGAGAAACTCATATAGCGGTGCACCAAGTGGGCGACCCGTGCGACTCGCGCCGCAAATTGTTGTCATAATTACCTCAACCCGATCGGAGAAGCCATGCTCGTCGTAACCTACAATGTCAACAGCATCAACAGCCGGCTGGACGCCCTCGTCCAGTATCTCGGCGAGCGCCAGCCCGACGTCGTCTGCCTGCAGGAGCTCAAGGCGCCGCAGGACAAATTTCCGCTGCAGGCGATCGAGGACGCCGGCTACCACGCGCTCTGGCACGGCCAGAAAAGCTGGAACGGCGTGGCGATCCTCACGCGCGAGCCGGCGCAAGAGGTCCAGCGCGGCCTGCCGGGCGACGACACCGACGAACAAAGCCGCTACATCGAGGCCGTCTATAAAGGCATCCTCATCGCGGGGCTCTACCTGCCGAACGGGAATCCGGCCCCAGGCCCCAAGTTCGACTACAAGCTGGCCTGGATGGAACGCCTGCGCCTGCGCGGCCAGGAGCTGCTGGCGCAGGACATCCCGGTGGTGCTGGCGGGCGACTTCAACGTCATCCCCACCGAGCGCGACGTCTACAAACCGGAGCGCTGGGTCGACGACGCCCTGTTCCGTCCCGAGACGCGCGCCGCCTTCGAACGCCTGATCGAACAGGGCTGGCTCGATTCGCTGCGCGCCATCCATCCGGACGAGACCATCTACACCTTCTGGGATTACTTCCGCAACGCCTTCGGCCGCGACGCCGGCATCCGCATCGATCACCTGCTGCTCAGCCCCAGGCTGCAGCCGGCGCTGAAAGACGCCGGGGTCGACAAGTTCGTGCGCGGCCGCGAAAAGCCGAGCGACCATGCGCCGACCTGGATCGAACTGGACCTGGCCAAGATCACACCATAAAAATTTGAATCTCCAGACCGGCGCTTGCGCATGACGCCGCATCGCCCCCACCACCAATGCATAACAAGGAGCACACCATGAAACGACTACTCATCGCCGCCGCCGTCCTGGCCCTGCCGCTGGGCGCCCAGGCAGTCTCGATGCCGGGCTTTTGCGCCAAGGGGATCGGCAGCGCCGAAGCCAAGGTCTGCCAGCATCCCGGCTCGGCCGAATCCGAAGGCCTGGTCTTTGCGCTGTACCGCGCCGCACTCGAAAAACTCGACGCCGGCCCCAGCAAGGAACTGCAGGAACAGCACACCAAGTGGTGGGACAGCGTCAAGGCGTGCGCCGAGTCCAAGGACATGAACGGCTGCATCAACAACGCCTACGGCACCCGCATGCTGCAGCTGCAGTCGAGCTACAAGCTGGTCAAGACCACCGGCCCGGTCGCCTTTACCTGCAGCGACGGCAGCAAGATCAGCGCCACCTTCTTCGATACCACGCCGGCCTCGATGGTCGCGGCGCGCAACAAGGAAAACGTGCTGCTGCGCGGCGAACGAACCGCCAGCGGCATCGCCTACGGCAACCGCAGCGAGGAATTCAAGGAACACCAGGGCAAGGTCACCATCAAGTGGGGCGCCAAGGCCAAGGAACTGAGCTGCAAGAAGTCGTAATCCGGCTGGCAGCTCTGCCGAACTGACCTGCGCGGGCAAACATGCGTTAAGCTGTTCGCCCGTTTCATTTTTCGACACGCTCATGCTCTCGCCCGAACAGCTCCTCGGCTTTCTCGCCGCCGCCATCCTGATCACCCTCTCCCCCGGTCCCGACAACCTGATGGTGCTCAGCACCGGCATCGCCAAGGGCCGCGTGCGCGGCATCGCCTTCGGGCTCGGGTGCGCTTTCGGCTGCATCAGCCATACGGTGCTGGCGGTGATCGGGGTCAGCGCGCTGATCGCTGCCTCGCCGGCGGCCTTCACCGCGCTCAAGGTGGTGGGCGGGCTATACCTGATCTGGATGGGATGGGGCGCGATCAGGAGCCGTGGCGGCGCGCGCGTGGCGACCGCCGGCGCATCCGACGAACCGGCTGGACGGCTATTCGTGAAAGGACTGGTGGCCGCGGCCATCAATCCCAAGGTGGTGCTGTTTTTTCTCTCTTTCCTGCCGCAGTTCGTGGTGGCCGCGCGCGGCGACGCTAACCTGCAGATCGGCTTGCTGGGCATCGTGTTCACCCTGCAGGCGGCCGTCATCTTCGGCGCGCTCGGCTATTTTTCGGGCACGATCGGCCAGTGGCTCAACCGCACGCCCGCGGCCGGCATGTGGCTGGACCGGATCGCGGGCGCGGTGTTCATCGGACTGGGGCTGCGCCTGATCGTGACGCGCTGAAATGAAGCGCAGCCGATGAACCGAATGACGTTCAGTTGAGCGCAACCGTTAGCTTGTTCAGTTAAACGCAACCGTTAGCTTGAAAACGTCGTCCCGGCGCAGGCGCACTGGTGTCCGGAATAATTTCGGGCGCTTGAATACGCCCGCTTCATAGGAAAAACCACGTCGTTCCCGCGGAGGCGGGAACCCAAGTGTGCCCGGCCAGTGGCCTAGAAATCGACCTCCGATGAACGTTCGCAAGAGCATGAACATTCTGTGATTTCACTTGGATCCCCGCCTTCGCGGGGATGACGATGCATACTTTGCGTATAAATATTCCGGACACCAGTGGGCGCAGGCGGGGACCCAAGTTTTCGCCCTTGCCACTTACGTCAACCGAAGATGGCAACGCTGAGGACTCGGGTCCCCGCCTTCGCGGGGAGTCGTTACTGCCAGTGGCAGTAACGACCTGCATTTGCTTGAACCGCGCTTTCGTGCTCACAGCGAGATCGCTACCTGCGCCGCCTGGCCCTTGCGCGCAGGGACCTGTACTTCGAGCAGGTGCTGCTGGGCGTTGAAGATGAAGCTGGCCTTGCGTCCATCGACCGTCACGCCGCGCGGTTTCGCCTGCACATTGTGGACCTTGAGCGAGAACGCCCGTTCCTTGGCCCCCATCGCCTTGCCGGTCTCGGTCGAAAAGCCGATCTCGAGGCGCTTGTCCGTGAATTTACTGTCGAAGCGCACGATCTCGTACTTGCCCTGCTCATACGCGCCCGCGGTCTCGCCATCGTCGTCATACAGCTTGCCGTTCGAGGCGCTCACCGATGCATCGTGATAGTAGTGCAGGTCGATCTCGCGGCCAGTGTAGTCGCGCGTGGTCTGCATCGCCTTCGCCATCGGCACGAAGGCGCCGGCGCGCACGTAGACCGGGATGTTGGCCTCGACCGGCTTCACGGTCTCGAGGATGCCACCCTTGTGCGCCTGGCCGGTATGGAAGTCGAACCACACGCTGCCGCTGTTCGGGAAGTAGACCTCGGCGCGGGTGGCGCCCGGATGCACGATCGGCGTGACCAGGAAGTCCGGGCCCCACAGATAAGTGGTCGAACGCTCGGCCGGCTGGGCTGGATCGGTCTCGACGAACATCAGGGGACGCATCAGCGGCATCCCGGTCTGCTCGTTGTCGAAGGCGATCGTGTAGTTATACGGCAGCATCGCATAGCGCAGCCACACCGCTTCGCGCGCCAGCACGCGGGTCCGTTCGGAGCGGAACACCGGCTCGGACGCCACCGCCTCTTGCGCATGCGGACGGAAGATCGGCTGGAACACGCCATACTGCAGCCAGCGCACGTACAGCTCGTCGTCCAGCACCGCGCCGGCGAAACCGCCCAGGTCGGAGTGCATATAGGCCAGGCCTTGCATGCCCATCTGCAGCGAGATCTCCATCTGCGACTGCAGGCCGCCCCAGCTGCGGGCGACGTCGCCCGACCACGGGATCATGCCGAAGCGCTGAGAACCCGAGTAACCGGCGCGCATCAGGATGAAGGGGCGCTCGGCCGGGAATTCCTGCTTGTAGCCCTCGGCAATCAGGCGCGCCCAGTCGTGACCATACACATTGTGCACCTGGTCGGCCGAGCCGGTGGCGTGCTGCAGATCGGATGGATGGACCTCGGGCTCGCCCAGGTCGCCCCACCAGCCGGTGACGCCGCCCTTCTTGAGGTCGCGGTAGATGCTCCACCACCAGTCGCGGCCTTCCTTCTTGTAGAGGTCGATCAGGCCGGTGTTCCCGAAATAGAAATCGTAGGTGTAGGGCTTGCCCGCCTTGTCGGTGGCCAGCACCTTCTTCGCCACCGCCTCATCCCAGCGCTTCGACGTGGTCAGCACGAACGGTTCGGTGACCACCACCGTCTTGACGCCCTTCTCCTTGAAGTCGGCCATCATTTTCTCGGCATTGGGGAAGGTGTCGCGGTCCCAGGCCAGGTTGCCCATCGTGCCCTGCACGGTCTTGCCGAACCAGTAGAGGTCGAGGATGACGGCGTCGAGCGGGATCTTCTCTTGCGCGAACCTGTCGACCACGGCGCGCGTCTCGGCCTCGGTCTTGTAGCCGAAGCGGCTGGCGAAGTTGCCGAAGGCCCAGCGTGGCGGCAGCGGCTGGCGGCCGGTCAGGCCGGTATAGCCGGCCATCAGGTGGTCCCAGCTGTCGCCGGCCACGACCTGGTAGGTCTTGCGCCCGCCGATCACCTCGTAGCGCAGGGTGCCGTCCTTGCGGCTGTCGAAATCGAGCCAGCCGATCTGCGGATTGTCGAAGTGGATCGCGTATTTCTTGGACGACAGCGCGACCGGAATCGTGTAGTTGAGCAGCTCGGAGCGCTCGGCATAGCCGTAATGGGCCTTGTTGTAGAGCTGGAAGCGGTGGCCGCGGCGGTTCATGCCGACCGCGCGCGCGCCGGCGCCGTACAGGGCCTCGCCGTCTTCCAGCGCGAATTCGATGGTGTCGTGACCGTCGGCGCGCCCGAAGCCGCGCTTCTCGGCCACCAGCGGCTTGCCCTTGTACGCGTAGCTGATGCGGAAGGGTCGCTTGTCGACGGTGACGCTGATGCCGCCATCGACGGCATAGGTGATGCGGCCGCCTTCGTCCTTGAGCGTGGCCTGCACCTGCACCGGCGCCAGGATCACCGCGTGCGAGGCCGGATCGAAGCGCTCGCCCTTGGGGATGAAGGTGGTCTCGACGATCGTGCTCGAATACGGCTTGATCAGGTAGCGGCCGTCGTTGGTCGCGATCTCGAGGGTGTTCTGGTTGCGCGTCACGCCGGCCAGCTGGCGTTCGGCGTTCTGGGCGTTGGCGAGCGGGCTGGCCGCGAGCGGAATGGCGGCAAGGCTGAGCGCCAGGCGGGCAATCGGGGCTTTGGTCATGTCTTCATTATCGTTGTGGTGAGATGCAGGCGAGAGCATGACAGAATTCGGCCCGCACAGACAGTCTTGACGCAAACGAAACGCCCCACGCTGCGCTGGGCAGGCGTGGGGCGCTGAAGCCAATCTGAAGCTTGGTTCCGACGCTTGTTTCGCTTCTTACTTCGCTTCTAACTTCGTTCCTTACTTGGTACCCAGCGTCAGCTGCATCAGGCGGCCCTGGCCGTCGGCGCGCTCGTTGGTCACCACGATGATGCGGCCGTCCGGATCCTGCATGAGCGCCGAGACCGAAGGCGTGCTGTACTCGTCGTCGGTCTTGCGCTCGTAGCCCGGCACCAGGGTCGAGATGTCGGTCCAGGTCGAGCCGCCATCCTTCGACCAGGCCAGGTAGGGCCGGCCGTGCATCTTGTCGAAGCCGCCGACCACCAGGGTCTCCGGCTTGCCCTTGAGCGGCAGGAAGGCGCTGATATAGGGATAACCCTTGCCGTCCGAGAGCGGTTCGTGGATCACGAACTTGAAGCTGTTTCCATTATCGCCGCTGCGCAGCAGGCCGCCCTCGACGCCGACGAAGACCGTTTGCGTATCCGGCACCGATTCGATGAACTGGACGTTGCGGTTTTCCATCTCGGGCAGGGTGACCGGCAGCTTGTCCTCGCTGGCCAGCGCGCCGCCGTCGCCCGTCAGGCGATAGGCCTCGACGAAGGCCATGTCGAGCGGGCATTCGCCGCCCACCAGCACCCGGTCTCCCAGCACGTGGAACTTGGACGGATAGCACATCTGCGAATCCTTCGAGCCGCGGATCACCTGCCAGGTATTGCCCTTGTCGTTCGAGGTCAGGAGGTTGTTGCCCGCGCCGGCATTGCTGTACAGGCGGTTATTGGCCTGCTTGAGGTCCTGCATCGACAGGGTCTCGCAGAAGTAGGGATTGCAGGTGCGCAGGTCGCCGTCGCGCGGCACGAAGCTGGCGGTGTTGGCCACCAGGGTGCAGGTCGAATGGCCGTTGCTGGCTTCCGGCGTGTCGGCCCAGGGCTGCATCAGCCACATGTCGCTGCCCACCATCTTGAGCTTTGGCGACCGCATGATGAAGTCGCCGACCGGGCCCATGGCGCAGGCGCCCAGGCCTACCGGGCTCCAGGTGGAGCTCGCCGACAGCGGCAGCTTCGCGCTCAGGACCGCCGAACCCTCGGTCGCGCTGTTGGCCAGCGACAGGTAGGCGCTGCCGCCGTAGAAGGCCACACTGTCCATCGCGCGCGCGGTGCTCGAGAGCGACTCGAGCTTGGTGGCCACCGGTACCGGTTCCACCGCCACGGGTGGCGGTGGCGGTGGCGCCTGGTGGTCGTTGCTCGAGCCGCCGCAGGCGGCCAGCAGCAGCGCGCAGGCCGCGCCGATTGCGGCGAATGAAGTGTGTCGTTGCATCCGGATCCCCAATTCTGTCATGACGACGGGAGCCTGCATGGCCCCTGTCTGAAAGAGAGAATTCTAGGCAAGGCACCTTCCCGGTGTGGGGGATTATTGTCGACAGAATGTCGTGAATGTGTAAGCGCACTGCATCCGCACAGGGGCGGATGCAGTGCGCGCAGGCGTTGCTGCCTGCCGATCAGCCGCCGAGGTTCAGGAGCAGCAGCTTGCCCTGCCCCTCTCCAAGCTCGTTCATCGTCACCAGGATGCGGCCCTGCGGATCCTCGAAGATGCCGGTGATCGTCGTGACCGCGCCGCCGGCCGGCGCCTTGCCGTGGTTCGGGGTCAGCTTCGAAATATCGGTCCAGGTCGCGCCGCCGTCCTTCGACCAGGCCAGGTAGGCCAGCTGGGTCGCCTTGTCGAAGCCGCCGATGACCATCGTGTCGGGCTTGCCCTTGAGCGCCAGGAAGGAGCGGATGTACGGATAGTTCTTTGAGCCCGACAGCGGTTCCTGGATCACGAACTTGAAGCTGACGCCATTGTCTTCACTGCGCAGCAGGCCGCCCTCGACGCCGATGAACACGCGCTTGGTGTCCGCGACCGATTCGATGAACTGGACGTTGCGGTTCTCGAGCGCCGGCAGGTTCAGCGCCAGCTTGGCTTGGCTGGCCAGCGCGCTGCCGTCGGCATTGAGCTGGTAGGCCTCGACGAAGGCCATGTCGAGCGGGCACTCGCCGCCGACCAGCACACGGTCGCCCAGCACGTGGAACTTGGTCGGGGTGCACACCATCGAGGCCTTCTGGCCGCGCATCACGGTCCAGGTATTGCCGCCGTTGTTCGAGGTGAACAGGTTCACCCCCGCGCCCGGATTGCTGTACAGGCGCTTGCCGTGCAGCTTGACGTCCTGCATCGACAGGGTTTCGCAGAAGCCCCCGGTGCAGACACGCAGGTCCTGGTCGCGCGGCACGAAGCTGGCGCTGCTCGCCATCAGGGTGCAGGTCGAACTCTCGTTCTTCGATTCCGGCAGGTCAGCCCACGGCTGCATCAGCCACATATCGTCGCCCACCATCTTGAGCTTCGGCGCGCGCACGATGAAGTCGCCCTGCTTGCCCATCGCGCAGGCGCCCAGCGGAACCGGGGTCCAGTTCGAGGCGCTGCTGACCGGCAGCGTCGCCTTGAGCACGGCCGAGCCTTCGGTCTTGCTGTTCGAGAGCGACAGATAGGCGCTGCCGCCGTGGTAGGCGACGCTTTCCATGCCGCGCGCGGTGCTGGTGAGGGTCGTGATGGTGGTGGCCGATGGCGGCGGCTGGACCACGACTGGCGGCTTGTCGTCGTCGTCGTCCGAACCGCCGCAGCCTGCCAGCAGCAGCGCGCAGCTCATGGCCATGGCGGTGAATTTGATGTGGTGATGCATGCGTGTCCCCTGGGTGGTCGTTTTAACCAGGGGAATTCTAGGCAAGCGGCTACGCCGGTTTTCGGGTTTATTGTCGGCGGAATGTCGCGAAAGTGTAAAGACGGTTCAGCGCAGATACGGCACGACATTGCGCGCCACGCGCGCCGTCTCGGCTTCTTCCAGCGGCAGGCGCAGGAAGGCCTCCCAGCCATCGGGCTCCTCGTTGTCGCCGCGCGGGTCCGAACCGTACAGCACCCGGTCCAGGCCCAGCTGGCGCAGGCGCCGCACCAGGCGCCGCGCCTCGTCGGCCGGCAGGTCGGCCTGCACCACCGCCGCCACATCGAACCAGACCTGGCGCATGCGCGGATCCTGGCGCGCCGCAGCCTCGGCCAGCACGGCCAGCGCCTCGCGCGCCGGCGTATCGCCGAAGCCGGGACCGTTGCCGGCCAGGTGCGACACCTGCACCGGCACGTCGGGCGCGTAGGGCAGCACCTGCTCCAGCAGCACGTGCGCCTGCGCGGCGCCGTACGGCCGTCCGAGCGCACGTGAAGCGCGCATGTCCATCACGATCGCCATGCCGCGCGCATTGGCGGCGCGGAATACCTGGCGCAGGCGCTCGACGTGGCCGGACTGGTCGAGCTGGACGTCGGAGGCGGCGAAATCGAGCTTGATGCCGCGCCCGAAGCCGGGGCTGGTCGCGCAGCGTCCCAATTCGAGCAGCGCATAGTCCTTGGGTGGATTGAAGCTGCACAGGGCCACCAGGCGCTCGGGATGGCGCGCGGCCTGGGCCGCGACCCAGTCGTTCTCGGCGCGCACGCGGGCGTATTCGTGGTCGATGGCGCGCGCCGGCAGGCCATAGGCATAGGCGGCCGACAGCACCGCCGCGCGCCCGATGCCGGCCGCGTCCAGCTGCGCCACCAGCGCGTCGGCGTCGACCGGCGCCAGCACGATCGAGGACGACATCCAGGCCGCCGCTGCGGGGCTGAACAGGTGCTGATGGTGATCGGCGGCGGGCCTCGGGCGTGCCTGGGCCTCGTCCGCGCAAGCCGGACCGGAAGCCGCCACGACCATGGCGGCGCAGAAGATGGCGCCGGTGGTAATGCTCAATCGCCTCATTCGAACCTCGGTGTCTGGAAACCCGGACCATGTTAGCGCAATGTCACCACCCGCTGTCAAGCCTGCGGATTCCATTCGAATGGCATAGAATCATCCGTTTTGCGCGGGCCTTGCCCGGCGCCGTTGTCAAAGGAATCATATGCAGCAGCCGCAGCACCAGCCGAACCTTGGGTCCGGGCTTCCAGTCAGCCAGACCCGCTCCTTCCTCACCGTGGCCCTGATCGAGTTATGGGAGCGCTTCGGCTACTACGGCATGCAGGCGCTGATCGTCTACTTCATGGTGCAGCGCCTGGGCTTCGACGACACCCGCGCCACCCTCGTGTGGGGCGCCGCGGCAGCCCTGATCTACGTGGCCCCGGCCATCGGCGGCTGGATCGGCGACAAGGTGCTCGGCACCCGGCGCTGCATGATCATCGGCGCCATCATCCTGTCGCTGGGCTATGCCCTGATGGGCATCCCGGTCAGCGGCACCTGGCTGACCTTCGTGGCGCTGGGCGTGATCGTGGTCGGCAACGGCCTGTTCAAGCCCAATACCGCCAACCTGGTGCGCAAGATCTACGAAGGCGACGACGCCAGGATCGACAGCGCCTTCACCATCTACTACATGGCGGTTAACGTCGGTTCGACCGTCTCGATGCTGGCCACGCCGGCGATCAAGGATCATTTCAACGCCACCTCCGGCGGTGACCTGGGCTGGCATATGGCGTTCGCCTTCTGTAGCGTCGGCCTGTGGGTGGGCCTGCTCACGGTCGGCGTGCTACGCCGCACCGTGAACCATATCGGCTCGCCGCCGGACGAGCTGCCGCTGAACTGGGGCAAGCTGGCGCTGGTACTGGCCGGCGGCGTGCTCACCGTGATCGCCTCGACCTTCATCCTCGAATACCAGTGGCTGGCGCGCCTGTTCGTCTACGCCGCCGGCCTGGTGGTGCTGGGTATCTTCATCCACCTGATCCGCACCAGCCAGGCCAGCGAGCGCGCCGGCCTGGTGGCGGCGCTGGTGCTGACGCTGCAGACGGTGTTCTTCTTCATCTTCTACCAGCAGATGTCGACCTCGCTGTCGCTGTTCGCCCTGCGCAACGTCGACCTGGACTTCAGCCTGTTCGGCAGCCACCTGTTCACCTGGTCGCCGGCCCAGTTCCAGGCGCTCAACGCGATCTGGATCATGCTCCTCTCCCCGGTGCTGGCCTGGATCTACACGCGTTCCAGCGGCAGCCGCCTGGACCTGTCGATCGCCGCCAAGTTCGCACTCGGCTTCGCGGTCGTCGCCGCCGGCTTCTTCACCTACGGCTTGGCCGGCGCCTTCGCCGTGAACGGCCTGACCTCGTCGTGGATCATGATCGCGGGCTACGGCCTGTATTCGCTGGGCGAGCTGCTGGTAAGCGGCCTGGGGCTGGCGATGATCGCGCGCTACGTGCCGGCGCGCATGGGCGGCTTCATGATGGGCGCCTATTTCGTCGCGGTCGGCATCTCGCAATACCTGGGCGGCCTGGTGGCCACCATGGCCAGCGTGCCGGAAGGGATGACCGATCCGCTGCAGACGCTGCCGATCTATACGAGCCTGTTCAACAAGCTGGGACTGGCCGCGATTGCCTGCACCTTCATCGCGCTGGCCGCCCTGCCCCTGATGCGGCGCCTGACCGCTGCGCATCACGCCCACTCCTAAGAGCCGATCCGGTAAGATGGCAGGGATTCTCACTCCCTGCCATCCAGCATGTCTCTCATCCTCCCCAACCGCCAGCTCCAGCTCGCCCAGCGCGTGCACGCGATCGAACCGTTCCGCGTCATGGAGATGGTCAAGGCCGCCGGCGAACTGAAACGCGCCGGCCACGACGTCATCAGCATGAGCGTCGGCGAGCCCGATTTCACCGCGCCCGACATCGTGGCCAGCGCCGCGATGGAAGCAATCCGCGGCGGCGTCACCCAGTACACCGAATCGCTGGGCCTCCTCGAGCTGCGCACCGCGATCTCGGGCCACTACGCCGCGACCCAGTGCCTGGACATCGACCCGCGCCGCATCGTGATCACCGCCGGCGCCTCGGCCGGCCTGCTGCTGGCCTGCGCCGCGCTGGTGTCCGAGGGCGATGAAGTCCTGATGCCCGACCCGTCCTATCCATGCAACCGCCATTTCGTGGCCAGCTTCGGGGGCCGAGCGGTGCTGGTGCCTTGCTCGCACCAGGACCGCTATCAACTCGGCGCCCACCACGTGGCTGAACGCTGGAGCGGCCGCACGCGCGGCGTGCTGGTGGCCTCGCCGTCGAATCCGACCGGCACCTCGATGACACCCGACCAGCTGCGCGAGATGCTGGCAGCGGTGCGCGCGAGAGACGGCTTCGCCATCGTCGACGAGATCTACCAGGGCCTGTCCTACGACCACCAACCGGTGAGCGCACTCGCGCTCGACCCCGACGTGATCACGGTGAACAGCTTCTCCAAGTATTTCAATATGACCGGCTGGCGCCTGGGCTGGCTGGTGGTGCCCGACAGCCTGGTGCCGACCTTCGAGAAGCTGGCCCAGAACCTGTTCATCTGCGCGCCGACCGTGGCCCAGCATGCGGCCCTGGCCTGCTTCGCGCCAGAGGCGCTGGCGATCTTCGAGGAGCGCCGGCGCGAGTTCCAGCGCCGCCGCGACTACCTGGTGCCGGCGCTGCGTGAACTCGGCTTCGGGGTGCCGGTGATGCCGGACGGCGCCTTCTATGTGTACGCCGACATCGACCGCGTGGCGCACCCGCTGCGTGACGACAGCGCGGCGTTCAGCATGGCGGTGCTGCACGACGCCCACGTGGCGATCGTGCCGGGCGACGATTTCGGGGTGGCGGCGCCACAGCGCCATGTGCGGTTTTCGTACGCGACGAAGTACGAGCGGATCGAGGAAGCGGTGGCGCGGCTGCGGCGTTTGTTTGCCTGAATGACGGTGGCCCCTACGGCGTCACTCCCGCCAGCAGCTCGATCAGCACGGCGGGCGCCACCGGCTTGACCAGGTAGCGGTCGAAGCCTGCCGCCAGCGCGCGTTCGCGGTCTTGCGGCTGGCCGTAGCCCGACAGGGCGATCGTCAGCGGCCGCACGCCCGTGTCCGCCCCCGCGGCGCGCAGGCGCGCCATCAGCTCCAGGCCGTCCAGGCCCGGCAGGCCGATATCGCACACGACCGCGTCGAAGCGTCCTTCCAGCGCCAGCGCCAGGCCGGCATGGCCGTCGCCGGCGATGTCCACCTGATGGCCTTCGACTTCGAGCAGCATGCGCAGCACGTCGGAGGCGTCGGCATTGTCCTCCACGATCAGGATCCGGCGCCTGACGCCGGCAACCGGCGCGGCGCTGTCGGCGACGCCGCTGGGCGCCGCGGCATTCGACAAAGGCAGCGACACCGTGAACGTGCTGCCCTGCCCCAGTCCCGGACTGGCAGCGCCGACAATGCCGCCATGCATGGTGACCAGGTTACGCACCACGTTCAGCCCGACCCCGAGCCCGCCCTCGGAGCGCGCCAAGGTGCGAGGCCCCTGGGTGAACAGGTCGAAGGCGCGGCCGATGGTCTCAATGGACATGCCTGATCCGTTGTCGTCGATAGTGACCGTCACCCCGCCCTCGGCGCGGACCTGGGCCGCGACCGCGATGCGACCGCCGTCCTGGGTATACTTGGAGGCATTGTTGAGCAGATTGGTGAACACCTGGATCAGGCGCACCCGGTCGCCTTCGACCACCAGCGCATCGGATGCCGAGGCGATCGCCAGCTCCTGGCCGCGCTCGCGCACGCGCGGCATGACCGTTTCCGCCGCATGCTCGATCAGTTCCGCCAGCCGCAGCGGCTCGATCGCGAGCGTGATTTTGCCGCTGCTCAGGCGGGCGGCATCGAGCAGGTCGTCCAGCAGGTGCGCCATATGGCCCACCTGGCGCTGGATCACGCCGGTCAGGCGCTCCAGGGTGGCCGTGTTCACCGGCGAGCGCTCGAGCAGGCTGGCCGACACATTGATCGGCACCAGGGGATTGCGCAGCTCGTGCGCCAGCATGGCCAGGAATTCGTTCTGGCGGCGGTTGGTTTCCTCGGCGTCGTCGCGCGAGGTCTGGGCGTCGACCGCGGCCAGCACCAGGTGTTCGTTGGCTTCGCGCAGGCTCGCCGTCAGCGCGAGGCTGGCCGCGAGATCGCCGCGCAGCTGGCTGTTCTCGAGTTCCAGCGCCGCCAGGCGGAGCGCCAGGGTGCCGTCGTCAATGCCTGGTGTCGCCGCCATCTGATTCATTCAGGGTGTCCCGCGCGCGATCGGCAGGCCGTGCAGCACGCCCTCGTACTCGGTCGCCACGGCGTCGATGCTGATGCCGTCGTCGCCGATATGGAATTCGCGCAGGTCGGTGCTGTGCGCGCTGCCGCGCACCTTGACCACCGAGATGAAGCGGCGTAGCCGGCCGCCGCTCTCGCCGAAGCGCATCAGGACGATGGCGTCGGTCAGATAGGCGACGTCGGCCTGGCCGAACCTGAGCTGGGTGAAGTCGTCGTCCAGGCCCATCGTCACCAGCACGCTGACCCCGCGCTTGGCCAGCGAGGACAGCATCTGGAACACGGTCGAGCGCAGCTGGTTGCGGCCTTCCGGCGCCAGGTACAGCGCCAGCTCGGACAGCGAATCGACCACCACCCGGCGCGCGCCGGTGCGGTCGATCGCCTCGTTCATCTCGTCGAGCAGCTCGTCGACCGTGAGGTCGATCTTGCGGCTCTCGACCATCTGCACGTCGCCGTTGGCCACCAGCTCGGCCAGTTCGGCGTTGCGCAGGCGCGAAGCGCCTTTCTCGAACGAGACCGCGACGCCTTTGTCGCCCAGGCGCGCGCCCTCTTGCAGGAAGCGGGTGCCGAGGATGGTCTTGCCACAGCCGCTGGGGCCCGACACCAGCAGCGAGTGGCCTTGCGGCAGGCCGCCGTGGAGCAGCGCGTCAAGGTCCGGCGTGCCGGTGGGGATGCGCCCCGTGTTGCGGTCGACGCGCGCGCCCTGGTGGTGATCGGCCGCCAGCGGCGGCAGGATGCGCGGGTAGACGCGGATGCCGTCGTCGGTGATGCGGAAGGTGTGCGAGCCGCCCAGGTGGGCCTGACCGCGCATTTTCACTACCCGCATCTTGCGCACCACCGAGTTATCCTCGTGCACCGGGGTCAGCGAAATCATGCCATCGGCCACCGTCATGATCGGGCTGGCCTCGGCGTCACCATGCAGGTATTCGCCGATCAGGAAGGTGGTGGCCTGCCAGCTCGTCATGCGGGTGCCGAGATCCTGGATGAAGTGCTGCAGGTCGGCCACGCCCTCGTTGCCGGCGCGCGCCGTCTGCGCCACCGAGCGGAACGAGTCGACGAACACCAGGCTCGGCGAGAAATCCTCGACCTCTTTCATCAGGCGCGCCAGCACGCCGCTGAAGTCGCCGGTGCGCAGGTCTTCGGCCAGGTTGACGTAGCGGACGCAGTTACCGACCATGTCCATGTCGAAGAAGCTGTACTGCTGCTGGTAGCGCAGCATCTTGAGGGGCGGTTCGCCCAGCACGGTGAAGAACAGGGCGCGGCGCTCGTTGCTGGCCAGCGAAAACATGATCTGGTGAGCGAGCGTGGTCTTGCCCGATCCCGGCGGACCGGCGATCAGGTTGAAGGAAAATTCGCTCAGCCCTCCCCCCAGGAGAACATCGAGCCCTTGCACGCCAGTGCTCAGCTTTCCAAGGGATACTTTATCGCTCATTACATGTGCTCCTGTGCATTCTTCTCTTCCCCGTCACGCGCCGCGGCATCGAGCAGGCGCCGCGCAAGCGCCTGGCCGATCAGCGACGCCAGCAGCTCGGTGAACGTCTTGAGCAGTGCCGCGTGCGCGGCTTGTGCGTGGTCGGGTGCCACACTGGCGAGCAGTTCGTCCAGCGCGGTGATTTGGGAGTCGCGGGTCTTGCATGGCGGCGCCTCGGCCAGCCATTTGAATTCAGGCCCGACCAGACGGCAGGCCCGTCCATACAGCGCGCAAAAGCCGCTGTCCCCGATGAGCGGGCCCAACTGGTCGGCCAGGCGCCGCCAGGACTGGATGAGCTGGATATGCTCTTCAGAACGCCCGGGGCCGCCCTTACTCGTCATCATGTCTAGGTTGAATAACAATTGCTGCCGTTGTCTTCATGAAAGGTCCATGCACACTCTCGCGCGGAATCGTCGTGCGCTCGCCCGGCGATAGATTGGCAGACATTATATCTTGGCTTACTGGCATTCCCCGCGCATAGGGCGATTAAAGTTGCAGCGCACCATACTTCCAGCGCCAGTATTTACGATACAAAACATGCGGTAGGCATGTGCCTGTTTCCCCGCTAAGATGTGTATTGCCGAGCAATAATGCTCTTTATCAAGCAGGGGATCAATGAAAATAAGCAAGCTGGGCGCCGCCGTTTCGACGGCCGCCGTCGTGATGGGTCTGGCATTCGCGCCGGCGGCCATGGCCGCAACGAGCGCACCCGCGGCCGATGCGAATCCGACCGCGGTCGCGGCCGACGCGCGCTTCAAGGACATCTATACCAAGGAGTGGAAGTGGCGCATCGCCGAGCGCCTGGCGCGCGACGAGAACGCGCCCAATGCGAGCCCGGGTTACGCGCGGGTCGACGCCGCGGCGCAGGAAGCACGTCGCGTCTACTGGGCCGGCATCCTCAAGGAACTCGATGCGATCGCACCAAGCGCGCTCTCGCCCGCCGAGCGCATCAACTTCGCCGTCTATCGCGCCCAGATCGCCTCCCTGCATGACGCCCAGCGCTTCCGCGAATACGAGCAGCCGGTCAACGCCGACACCGCGTTCTGGTCCGACGTCGCCTACGCAGCGCGCCGCTCGCTCAAGAGCGCCGACGAGTACCGCAACTACCTGGCGCTGCTCGAGGGCCTGCCCGGCTACTTCGACCAGGAGCTGGACAATATGCGCGCCGGCCTGGCGCGCGGCTTCACCCCGCCGAAGGTCACCCTGGCCGGCCGCGAAGGCACCCTGACCTCGGTAACCGGGGCCAAGACGCCGCAGGACGTCGTGTTCTACAACCCGTTCAGGCAGATGCCGTCCGCGATGCCGGCCGCCGAGCAGGAAGCGCTGCGCGCCCAGGCAGTAGCCCTCATCCAGGACAAGATACAACCGGCCTACGCCAAGGCGCTGGCCTACTTCCGCGACGAGTACGTGCCGAGGGCGCGTACCACGCTGGCGGCCCAGGACATGCCGGGCGGGAAGGCATACTACCAGTCGAAAATCGTGGAATTCACCACGACCGACATGACGGCCGACCAGATCCACGCGGTCGGCCTGGCCGAGATGGCGAAGATCCGCGCCGAGATGCACGACGTCATGAAGCAGGTCGGCTTCAAGGGCGACTTGCAGGCCTTCCTGCATTTCCTGCGCACCGATCCGCAGTTCTATGCGAAGACGCCGCAAGAGCTGCTCAAGAGCGCGGCCTGGACGTCCAAGAAATTCGACGCCAAGGCCGACCAGTTCTTCGGCCACCTGCCGCGCCGCCGCTTCGCGATCGTGCCGGTGCCGGACGACCAGGCGCCGTTCTGGACCGCAGGCCGCGGCGGCCCGGGCACCTACTGGGTGAACACATATAACCTGCCGGCCCGGCCTCTCTACAGCCTGCCGGCCCTGACCCTGCACGAGTCGGCGCCCGGCCATGCCTTCCAGATCCCGCTGGCGCAGGAACAGAAAGGCGTGCCGCCGTTCCGCCGCGCCTATATCTCGGCCTATGGCGAAGGCTGGGCGCTGTACACCGAGCGGCTGGGCACCGAGATGGAGATCTACGAGACCCCGTACGAGGTCTTCGGCATGCTCAGCTACCAGGCCTGGCGCGCCTCGCGCCTGGTGGTCGACACCGGCGTGCACGCCAAGGGCTGGACCCGCGAGCAGGCGCAGAACTACCTGCTGCAGAACACCGCGCTGTCGAAGCATGAGGTGGAGACCGAAGTCGACCGCTACATCTCGTGGCCGGGCCAGGCGCTGTCGTACTACCTGGGCCAGATGGCGATCCAGGAAGCGCGCGCCCGCGCCGAGAAGGCGCTCGGGTCGAAGTTCGACATCCGCAACTTCCACGACACCGTGCTGCACGTGGGCTCGGTGCCGCTGCCGGTGCTGCAGCAGCGGATCGATCAGTTCATTGCGGATGGCGGGCCGAGTCCGTATCCGAAAGAAGGCTGACCCTCACCAACCGTCGTCCCCGCGGAGGCGGGGACCCAAGTTCTGCAAGCGCATCGTCGGCATTCGCAATACTTGGGTCCCCGCCTCCGCGCACTGGTGTCCGGAATATTTATACGCAAAGTATGCATCGTCATCCCCGCGGAGGCGGGGATCCAAGTGAAATCACAGAATGTTCATGCTCTTGCGTGACCCGAACGTTCATCGGAGGTCGATTTTTAGGCCACTGGCCATGCACACTTAGGTTCCCGCCTGCGCGGGAACGACGTGATTTTTCATATACAGCGGCCTTTTTCAAGCGCCCAAAATTATTCCGGACACCAGTGCGCCTCCGCGGGGACGACGTGGATGCGGCGTCGGCTCAAGGGTCGGCCGCGTCGTCGCATCGCGCGGCCCCTTTTTTATTTGTCGAACAGCTTGAACTTCAGCTGGAAGGAAATCCCGCCATACAGCCGGTCCTTGTAGTTCGGGATGATCCCGACGTTCACCCCAACCCGCTTGTACTCATAAGTCAGGGTCGGGATCGCGCCCGGGAACCAGCCGCCGTCGCGCGTCTTAGGATAGCCGTCGAAGGCGGCCAGCGCCAGGCCCACGCGCACCGGGCCCACCGCATACGGCTGCCAGATCACGCCCGCATAGTTCGACCAGGCGCGATCGCTGTTATAGAAGCGGCCGGCAGTGGCCGTCATCGTGCCCTTGAAGCGGTACTCGAGCGCCAGGCCCTTGTTGTTGTCGTTCAGATCCTTGTCGCCGTCGAAATGCGCGGTATAAAAGCCGGTATCGATCCACAGCTCGCTCGTCGGCGACGGGTCTATTTTGGTAAAGAAGTCAGCGGCGGATGCCGCCGGCGCGACCAGGCAGGCTGCACCGAGTACAGCCAGGGATAAGAAAGCGCGGCTCAATCGTCGGCTCCGGGATCAAGGTGGGGAAACATCACTTCGGTGAAGCCGAAGCGGGAAAAATCGCGGATCCGCATCGGGTAGAGGATGCCGAGCAGGTGGTCCACTTCGTGCTGCACCACGCGCGCGTGAAAGCCTTCGGCGTCGCGCACGATACGCTTGCCGAACTGGTCGAAACCCTCGTAATGCAGGCGCGTGTACCGCGGCACGCTGCCGCGCAAGCCCGGCACCGACAGGCAGCCTTCGACGCCCTCCTCCATCTCGTCGGACAAGGGCGTGAGCACGGGATTGATCAAGACCGTCTCGGGCACCGGCGGCGCGTCGGGATAGCGCTGGTTGCTGCCGAAGCCGAAGATCACCAGTTGCAGGTCGACGCCGATCTGCGGCGCGGCCAGGCCGGCGCCGTTGGCGGCGTGCATGGTCTCGAACATGTCGGCGACCAGCGCATGCAGCTCGGGCGTATCGAATTGCGTCACCGGCTGCGCCACCCGCAGCAGGCGCGGATCGCCCATCCTGAGGATCTCGCGCACCGTCATGCCAGGCCTCGTCCTTCGAGCAGGCCCGCCAGCGAAGCACGGAAGCCCTCGGCTGTTTCCGGATGCTTCAGGCCGATCGCGGCGGTGGCCTGCAGATAGCCCAGCTTGGAGCCGCAGTCGTAGCGCTGGCCGGCGTAGCGGTAGGCCAGCACGCGTTCGTCCCGCATCAGGGCGGCGATGCCGTCAGTGAGCTGGATCTCGCCGCCGGCGCCCTTGCCGATGTTTTCCAGGTAGCCGAAAATCGACGGCGACAGCACGTAGCGGCCGACCACGGCCAGCGTCGACGGGGCGTCTGCCGGCTGGGGCTTTTCGACGATGCCGGACACCAGTTCCAGGTCCTGGCGGTAGGCCGAGGCGCTGACGATGCCGTACTGGCGGGTGTGCTCGCGCGGCACGTCCTGCACTGCCAGGATGCTGCTGCGTTCATAGCCGTAGACATCGACCATCTGGGCCAGCACCGGCTTCTGGCCGTCGGCGGTGTCCATGAAATCGTCCGCCAGCAGCACGGCGAAGGGCTCGTTGCCCACCACCGGAAGCGCGCACAGCACCGCATGGCCCAGACCCAGGGGCGACGACTGGCGGATATAGATGCAGTTGACGTTCTTCGGGATCACGCCGCGCACGGTCTCGAGCAGGGCCTGCTTGCCGGCCGCCTCGAGCTCGGATTCGAGCTCGTAGGCCTTGTCGAAATGGTCTTCGATGGCGCGCTTGTTGCGGCCCGTGATGAAGATCAGTTCAGTGACGCCGGCGGCCACCGCCTCTTCGACCGCGTACTGGATCAGCGGCTTGTCGACGATCGGCAGCATCTCTTTCGGTTGCGCCTTGGTCGCCGGCAGGAAGCGGCTGCCCAGGCCGGCGACGGGGAATACAGCTTTGCGGATCAGGTTCATGTGGTCCAGTATGGATGGTTGTTATTGCACTTCGATGACTGCGCCTGTCACTATCCGAGCTGCGCCAGCAGCGCCAGCAGCGCCGCCTCGTCCAGGATCGTGACGCCCAGCTCTTCGGCCTTGGCCAGCTTGCTGCCCGCTTCCGCACCGGCCACCACATAGGAAGTCTTCTTCGACACCGAGCCCGATATCTTGCCGCCGGCCTGCTCGATCAGCGCGCCGGCCGCGTCGCGGCTCATGGTGGGCAAGGTGCCGGTCAGGACGAAGGTCTTGCCGGCCAGCGGTCCCTCGGACTCGGCGGCAGCAGCGGCTTCGGGCAGGGAGTCCAGCAGCGAGCGGCGCAGGGCCGCCAGCGACTGCGCCCGCTCCCGGTTCTCGCGCACCGCCATCCATTCCTCGAGCGCCATCGCAACCGTCGCCGGCAGGCCGAAGATGCCGAAGTCGGTGCGCACGCCGATGTCTTCCAGCGTCTGGCCGGCGCTCACCACCTGGCGCGCGCGCGGCTCGGTCAGTTTCGGGATGTCGAGCGCGGCCAGCAGCTTGATCTCGTCGAGCTTTTCGCGCAGCTGCGCTTTCGGCGGATGCTCGCCCTTCGGCGCCACACCGGCGTCCAGCAAGGCGTTCAGGGCGATCTGGTTCTTTTCCTCGGCGAAGAATTCGGCGATCGATTCGGCCACCGTGCCGCCGATATCGGGCAGCACGCGCAGCAGCGCGGCCGGTGCGCGCCGCACCAGGGCCAGGCTGCCGAGCCAGTCGGCCAGCGTCTTGGCGGTCGATTCGCCCACATGGCGGATGCCGAGCGCGAACAGCAGCCGCTCGAGCGGCGGCTGCCTGCTGGCGGCGATCGCGGCCAGCAGGTTGTCGGCCCACTTGGTCGCGACCTTGCCCTGCTTGACGGTTTCCGGTGTGGTGCCATCGCGCTCGTCGGCCAGTCGCTTCATCTTGAGCAGGTTATCGAGACTCAAGCTATACAGGTCGGCCACGCGCGTGACCAGGTTGGCCTCGACCAGGCTGTCGATATAGCGGTCGCCCAGGCCCTCGATGTCCATCATGCGGCGGCCGGCGAAGTGGCGGATCGCTTCCTTGCGCTGGGCCGCGCAGGTCAGGCCGCCGGAGCAGCGTGCGATCGCCTCATCGGCTTCGCGCACCACATGCGAGCCGCATACCGGGCACTGCTTCGGTAATTCATAGATCGCCGGCTCCGGGCTCGGGCGGCGCTCCAGCACCACCGCCAGCACTTCGGGGATGACGTCGCCGGCGCGGCGCACGATCACGGTATCGCCCACGCGCACGTCCTTGCGCCGTACCTCGTCTTCGTTGTGCAGGGTGGCGTTGGTGACGGTGACGCCGCCGACCGAGACCGGCACCAGGCGCGCCACCGGCGTGATGGCGCCGGTGCGGCCGACCTGGACCTCGATCGCCTGGACCGTGGTCAGCGCTTCCTCGGCCGGGAATTTATGGGCCAGCGCGAAGCGCGGCGCGCGCGAGACGAAGCCCAGCGCGCGCTGGTCCTCGATGCGGTCGACTTTATAGACCACGCCGTCGATCTCGTAGGGCAGCGACTTGCGGCGTTCGCCGACGTCGCGGTAGAACTCGAGCAGGCCGTCACGACCCGCGACTACCTTGCGTTCCTTCGCCACCGGCAGGCCGAGCGCCTCGAACCAGTCAAGGAGGCCCGAATGGGTGTCGGGCAAGTCGGCGCCGTCCACCTGGCCCACGCCATAGGCGAAGAAGCGCAGCCGGCGTTCATTGGTGATGCGCGCGTCGAGCTGGCGCAAGCTGCCTGCGGCGGCGTTGCGTGGATTGGCGAATTCCTTCTGTCCCCCGGCGCGCTGGCGCTCGTTCAGGGCTTCGAAGTCGCGCTTGAACATCAGCACTTCGCCCCGCACCTCCAGCACGGCCGGCACCTCGCTGCCGTGCAGCCGCATCGGAATCACGCGCACGGTACGGATATTGGCGGTGACGTCCTCACCCGTGTAGCCGTCGCCGCGGGTAGCCGCCTGGACCAGGCGTCCCTCCTCGTAGCGCAGGCTGATGGCCAGGCCATCGAATTTGAGTTCAGCGTTGTAGACAACCTGGCGCACTTCGAGGCCTTCGCGCGCCTTGCGGTCGAAATTGTCGATGTCGTCGTCAGTAAAGCCGTTGTTCAGCGACAGCATCGGTACCGCATGGGTGACCTGGCCGAATTCCGGGATCGGGGCGTCGCCCACGCGCCGGGTCGGCGAATCGGGGTCGACGCCCTCCGGGTGCGCCGTCTCCAGCGCCAGCAGCTCGTGGTACAGCTTGTCGTACTCGGCGTCGGGAATCGTCGGCGCGTCCAGCACATGGTAGTTGTAGCTGGCGCGGTTCAGTTCCGCGACCAGCCAGCGCATGCGTTCAATGCTGCGCTGGCCGTCATTCTGTTGCTCTTGCTCGGTCACCGGACTTCCTCAGCTGAACAGGCGCAGCGCGCGGGTCGAGCCGGCCGGGATGTCGGCCGCGTCCATCTCCTGGTAGAACTCGCCCACCTGGCTCTTGATCTCGTCCAGCGCCTCATCCACCAGCGGCTGGTCGAAATCGTCGACGATGGTCGCGTCAAGGCGTTGCGTCAGGCCGCGCGCCGTATCGACCATCCGGCCGAAGCCGTCGCGCGCGGGGGCGACGCACGGCACGTCCAGCAGCAGGGTCAGGCGCGAGGTGGTGTCGGCGCCCAGCGTGACGTTGGTCGACAGCGTGAACAGCACGCCGCCGCCCGTGCTTTCCTTGTCGGGCATCGCGAAGCGGCCGTCCGGACGCACGTCGAAGCCGGCGTTCTCGAGGGCGCCGATCAGGGTCGACATCGCCCATGGCGCGCCATTCGCGGCCAGGTTCACGCCCAGCTGGGCGTCGTGGCCGGCCACGAAGCGGTGCAGGATGCGCGCCTCGGCCATCACCTCGATCATGTCCGGCACTTCCGGCTCGGCCCCGATCTCGTCGGCCACCGCGCGCAGGCGCGTGACCAGCTCGGAGTATTCGAGTTCGTTCAGCGCCGTGGTGCGGGTGGCCATCTGCACGCCCGCCTGCAGCTTGGTGTACACGCCGCCATGCACGATCGGCTCCCATTCGCCGCTGACGGCGAAGCCGATGTAGTGGATCGGCTTGTTGCCGACGCGGCGCAGCGTTTGCAGGGTCGGCAGGATCTTGTCGCCGCGAACAGGCGTTTCAAGCGACAGCGGAATCAGGCAGTCGATCAGCGGATCGACCAGGCATTCGGCCAGTTCGGCCGGCGGCATGCCGGGACGGGTGCCGGGCAGCGAGGCCGCCACCGCATCCTGGGCGGCGCTGGCGCCGGGAGCGCGGTAGGTAGTAGTTGGAGCGCTGGCGGTCGGCGCGACCGGCGCGGCCGGGACCACCGGCGCTGGCGTGGCCGCAGGCTGTGCTTCCGGCGACGGCGCTGGCGCGTCCAGCTGCGGCTCGGGCTTGACGTCGGCCGGCACGAAGGCGTCGGCGTCGAGCACGGGTTCCTTGACGGCGGCCGGCGCATTGTCTTCAAGGCCGGCCTTGAGGTCGGCCTCGAACACCGGCTCGTGGCGGTCCACGGCCGGGGCCTGCTCGCCGTCGCGCATCAGGACGTCGTCGTGGTCGGAGGCGAAGGCGCGTTCGACGCTCTTCCTGGCCTTGTATTCCTGCCACTTGTTGTAGGTGATGACGCCGACGACGAAGACGCCGCCGGCTGCGATCAGGCTCATTTGGAAATCAGTCATGCTGCGTGTGCCTCAATAGCGAAGTTCGCGCCGGACGCCGGGTCCTGTTGTTGTACGCGAAGGTTGATTCGATCGAAATGCCATCCGTGCGGGCGCTCCCCACGAAAACTCGTGCCATCATACCAACTCCCCCGCCCGGATGCCATGAATTGGCGGAGCAACCCCTATTTAAGACTCTGCCGCCCTCAGGCCGGCAGGGCGACCACGACCTCGCTGCCCAGCCCCTCCCCCGGGCTCGACGCCCGGACCCGGCCGCCGTGCAGGTGCACCAGCTTCTTCACCAGCGCCAGCCCGATGCCCAGGCCGCCCTGCGCGCGGTCGGGCGTGCGCTGTCCCTGGCGGAACAGCTCGAACACGCTGTCGACCAGCTCGGGCGCCATGCCGATGCCGTTGTCGCTCACCGCGATCTCCACCATGTTACCGGCGCGCGCCAGCGTGACGACGATGCGCCCGCCGGGCGGCGTGTACTTGGCGGCATTCGCCAGCAGGTTGGCCAGCACCTGGACCAGCCGCTTGCGGTCGCCGTGCACCTGGGCGCCGGCGACGGCGTCGACGACCGACAGCGCATGCGATCGCGCTTCGACCAGCGGGCGCGCCTGTTCGATGGCCTCGTCGACCAGCAGGCGCACCGCCACGTCCTCCTGGCTGAGCGAGATCAGGCCACGCGTCACGCGCGACACGTCCAGCAGGTCGTCGATCAGGCCGGTCATGTGGGTCGACTGGCGCGCGATCACGCGGCCGATGTGCTCGACCCGGGCCGGATCGGCCTTGGCCAGCGGCAGCAGCGCCGCCGCGCTGCGGATCGGCGCCAGCGGGTTGCGCAGTTCGTGGCCCAGCATGGCGAGGAACTCGTCCTTGCGCTGGTCGGCCTCGCGCAGCGCGTCCTCGGTCAGCTTGTGCTCATGGATGTCGGTGCAGGTGCCCATCCAGCGCTGTATGCCCCCTTGCGCGTCGCGCACCGGCAAGGCACGGCCCAGCACCCAGCGATAGGTGCCGCTGTGGTGGCGCAGCCGGTATTCGATCTCGTAGGGTTCGCCGGTGTCCAGCGAATGGCGCCACCTGGCCCAGGCGGCCTCCTGGTCGTCCGGATGGAACATGCCGTTCCAGCCCTCGCCGTCGGTCGATCCCGGCGGGACCCCGGTGAAGGCGTACCACTGGTCGTTGTAGTAATCGTGGAAGCCGTCGGGAAGGGTCGACCACACCATCTGCGGCATCGCGTTCGTGATCGCGCGAAAGCGCGCCTCGCTCTCGGCCAGCGCGCGCTCGGCCGCGCGCGTGGCCGAGATATCGATCACCACCGCGAAGCCCTGGCGGCGGTCGGCCAGCAGGTTGCCGGCGCCGACCAGCACCGGGATGCGGCGGCCGTCGCGGTGCAGGAATTCCTTCTCGATCAGCGGCATCACGTCGTGCGCTCGCAGGCGCGCGATGCCGGCGTCGTCGGCCTCGCGCCACTCGGGCGGCGTCAGCGCGCGCCACGACAGGCCGCGGCGGCGGTCCTCCTGGCTCAGCCCGAGCATGGAGAGAAACGCGTCGTTGCAGTCGAGGATGTCGCCGTCGAGGGTGTAGCGCACCACGCCGACCGGACTGAGTTCGATCAGCCGCCCCAGTTCGCGCGCCGCCTGGTCGGCCGGCGGCAGCGGCGTGGCCACGCCCAGCACGCCGACGATGGCGCCGTCAAGCTCGCACACCGGCGACAGGACCAGCTGGACGCGCGTGGGCAGTTCCAGCTCGGTGCTGGCCTGGGCCTGGCTGCCGTCGAGGATGCGGGCAGCCAGCTCAGTGGCGCCGGGAAGCAGCGATGCGAGCGGCGCCCAGATGGCGGAAGATGCAGCCTGAACGCCTTCGAGCAGCGGCGCGAAGGCCGGATTGGCGGCAATCATACCGTCGCCGCCGCGCACGATGAACATCGGCGCCGGCGACGCGCGGATCAGCCGCAAGCCCTGCTCCAGTGCCGATGGGATGGGGGCCGATTGCGGTGGTATGGCGTGGTCGGTCATTGCAGGCATTCGTACGGTGGGACGGGGAGTCCGTGCCCGTTCAGGCGGCGGCCAGGTCGGCGGCCGACTCCATGTCCACCGCGACGATGCGCGAGACGCCCTGCTCCTGCATCGTCACCCCGATCAGCTGGCTGGCCATCTCCATTGCGATCTTGTTGTGCGAGATGAACAGGAACTGGGTGTGCTCGGACATGCGCTTGACCATGCGGCAGAAGCGTTCGGTATTGGCGTCGTCCAGCGGCGCGTCGACCTCGTCCAGCAGGCAGAATGGCGCCGGGTTCAGGCGGAACATCGAGAACACCAGGGCGGTCGCGGTGAGGGCCTTCTCGCCGCCCGACAGCAGGTGGATGGTGGCGTTCTTTTTACCCGGCGGCTGGGCCATGACCTGCACGCCCGCGTCCAGGATCTCGTCGCCCGTCATCACCAGCCTGGCGTTGCCGCCGCCGAACAGGATCGGGAACAGTTCCGAGAAGTGGCCGTTCACGCGATCGAACGTGTCCTGCAGCAGGTCGCGGGTCTCGCGGTCGATGCGGCCGATCGCGTCTTCGAGGGTGTTGATGGCCTCGTTCAGGTCGGCGTTCTGCGAATCCAGGAAGCGCTTGCGTTCGGTGGCTTGGGCCAGCTCGTCGACCGCCGCCAGGTTGACCGCGCCCAGGCCGCTGATGGCATTCGTCAGCCGGGTGACTTCGGCCTGCAGGTATTGGGGCTTGAGCTCGGGGTCGAGCTTTTCCGCCAGCGCCGCCTCGTCGGCGCCGGTGGCGGCCAGCGCTTCGGCGAACTGCTCCTGGTTCAGGCGCGCGGCCTGTTCCTTCAATTGCATCTCGGTGATACGGTCGCGCTGCGGCTGCAGGCTGCGCTCGGACCCCATGCGTGCTTCTTCGGCCGCGCGCAGCTGCTGGGCGACCTGGTCCAGCTCATGGCGGGCGTCGGACAATGCCACTTCCTGCGTCGTGCGGCGGTCGAGCAGCTCTTGCAAGCCCTCATGCGCCGTCCCGCTTTCGAGGGCTTCGAGCTCCAGGCGGGCCTGGGCCAGGCTGGCGCCGACCTGTTCGGCCTGGGTGGCGGCGGTCGCCATCGTGCGGCGCAATTCCTCGATGCGGCTGCGCTGGGCGCGTTCGGCGAACTGTGCCTCCTGCGCGCCGCGTTCCAGTTCGCGCAGGTGGTCGCGCGCGCGGCCCAGGGCCTGCTCTTGCTCGAGGAAGGCGGTCTGGCCGTCTTCGTGCGCCTCCTGCAGCTCGGCCAGCTCGAGGTCGAGCTGCTCGAATTCCTGCTCGCTCTCGGCCTGGGCCTGACGTTGCTCTGCTTCCTGGGCCGCGATCTCGGACAGGTCGTCCGCGATCTGGCCGCTCCTCTGGTTGAAACGCGCCTCGATCTCGCTCTGCTTGAGCACCTCGATCTGCAGCGCATGCCCCTCGCGCTGCAAGGTGGCCACGCGGCCGCGCGCATCCTGCAGCCGGCGCGCCAGGTCGGTGACGGCGGCATCGGCGCGGACGGCGCGCGCACGCGCCTCGTCGGCCAGCAAGGCCTGGGCCTTGAGCTGCTTAGCCGTATTCTCGATCTCGTGCTGGCGCGCCAGCATGCCGTCCTGCTCGGCGTCCGGCGCGTGGAAGCGCACGCTGGAACGGGTGACCATGTGACCCTCGCGGGTGACGAAGGCGGCGCCATGCGGCAGGCGCGCGCGCTCGGCGAAGGCCTGGGCCGCATCGACGGCCACGTAGACGCCGTGCAGCCAGTCCTCCAACACGCCGCGCACGCCGGCGTCGTTTACGCGCAGCAGGCTGGAGAACGGCTTCAGGCCGTCGGGCGCCGCCGCGTGGCCGCCCGCCTGCGGCGCGTACAGCGCCAGGCGGGCCGGCGGCGCGTCAAGCACGAAGGCTTTGGCCCAGTCGATATTCGATACTTCGAGGGCGCCGGAACGCTCGCGCAGCACGGCTTCGAGCGCGGTCTCCCAGCCTGGGTCCACGTCCAGCTTTTGCCACAGGCGCGGCAAGCCGGCCAGCTCGTGCTTCTCGAGCCAGGGCTGTACCTTGCCCTGGGTCTGCACGCGCTCCTGCATCTGGCGCAGCGCATTCAGGCGCGCCTCCAGTTGGGCGTTGGCGGCGCTCTCAGCCTGCACCTGGGTGTGCGCGTCCTTGCGTTCGAGTTCGACCGCTTCTTGCCGGCCGGTCGCCTCGTCGAGCAGCATGGTCTGCTCTTCCAGCGACTGCTGCTTTTCTTCCAGCTGCAGGCGCAGGTTGTCGAGGGTCGCGCTGTCGGGCAGGTTGAGGCCGTTGCGCTCCTGCTGCAGGCGTTCGCGGCGCGCCGCCAGGTTGTTCAGGATGCCGGCGGCATTGCGGCCGTGGGCCGATGTCAGTTCGATGCGCTGCTGGACCTGCATGATGCGCGCACGCGAGGCGGTCGCGCTTTCCTGGCCGGCGCGCCAGGCCGCTTCCAGCTCGGGCAGGCGCTCGTGGTGGACCTCGACCGCGATCTGGGCGCCTTCGGCGCGCGCGGCCAGTTCCTCGAGCTGCATCTCGGCTTCTTCCTGACCCTCGCGATGTTCCTGCTCCTGCGCCAGCCATTGATCGCGCTGCGCGGTGAGCGTGACGATCTGGTTCTGCAGGCGGGTGCGCGACTCGACCACGAACTTGATCTGCGCCTCCAGGCTGCCGATCTCGGAATTGATCCCGTACAGGGCGCCCTGCGCCGTGTGCAGGCGGTCGCCGGCCGCGAAGTGGGCCTGGCGCAGGTGTTCGAGGTCGACTTCGACGCTGCGCAGTGTGGCGGTTTGCGCTTCGAGGGCGGTCTGCGCTTCTTCCATCTCGCGGAAGAATTTCACCTGTTCGGCCTTGGCCTCGTTCTTGCGCATCAGCCAGAGCAGCTTCTGCTTTTCTTCCTGGTCGGCCTGCAGCTGGTGGAAGCGGTTGGCCACCGCCGCCTGGGCTTCCAGCTTTTCGAGGTTGGCATTGAGCTCGCGCAGGATATCCTCGACCCGCAACAGGTTCTCGCGCGTGTCCGACAGGCGGTTCTCGGTCTCGCGGCGCCGTTCCTTGTACTTCGAGACGCCGGCCGCCTCTTCGAGGAAGACCCGCAGCTCTTCCGGGCGCGACTCGATGATGCGCGCGATCATGCCCTGGCCGATGATGGCATAGGCGCGCGGACCGAGTCCGGTGCCGAGGAAGATGTCCTGGATGTCGCGCCGGCGCACCGGCTGGCCATTGATGTAATAGGTGGACGTGCCGTCGCGCGTGAGCGTGCGCTTGACCGCGATTTCGGCGTACTGGCCCCACTGGCCGGCGGCCTTGCCGGCGCTGTTGTCGAACACCAGTTCGACCGAGGCGCGGCCGGCGCTCTTGCGGTGGGTGGAACCGTTGAAGATCACGTCCTGCATCGACTCGCCGCGCAGCTCGGAGGCCTTCGACTCGCCCAGCACCCAGCGCACCGCGTCGATGATATTGGATTTGCCGCAGCCGTTGGGCCCGACCACGCCGACAAGCTGGCCCGGCACCTGGAAATTGGTGGGATCGACGAACGACTTAAATCCCGACAATTTGATGGAAGAGAGGCGCACGTGGATCGGCTATGGCTGTAGAGGTAAAGCGCGCATCATACCATTGCCGGCATGGGCTCGACCGCCGCGCCCAGGATGCGGCCGACCACGCCGTCGGCCGCCACCACGCGCATCGCGCCCTCGCGCAGCAGCTCGCCCAGGCGCGCGGCCGGCAGCGAAAACGCCTCCTGGCGCCCGGCGCCCGAGAAGATGTACAGCGTGCGCAGCGGGCTGACCCAGGCCAGGCGCACCCGGCGCACGATGTGCGCCTCGTTCAGTTCGAGGCGCATGCCGCGCTCCAGGCTGGCCAGCGCCACGGCGGCCGGATCGCTGGCCGCGGCCTGCGCCTCCTCGGCCTGGAGCCTGGCCTGCTCCCGCTCTTCTTCCTGCTCCTGCGCCTGCTCGTATGCAACTCGGCGCAGCGCATCCTGCTGCGCCGCCTCCAGCGCCAGTTCGAGCTGGCGCTCGGGCAGGAGCTCGATCGGCGCGCGCACGATCGAGGCATGGCATTCGGCCAGCGCGGCGAAGAACTGCAGGCGCTCGGCGTCCTGCCAGCGGGTGGCGTCGAGCCAGTTGTTCAGGCTTGCCAGCAGCGCGGGCAGGCGCGCGATCAGGGCCTTCCTCTGCTCCTGGGTCGCCTTCGGCTTGACGCTCCAGATCAGGTCTTCCATCGTGCGCGTGGCATTGTCGACGGCGCCGGGACGACTGTCCTCGATCGTGTAGGCCAGCGCCAGCGCGGCGCTCCAGCGGCCTTCGAGAAAGCCCGAGACGGCCGGGATCAGCTGCTCGCCGGCCATGCGCAGCGCCACCGCGCGCCGGGCCGAGCGTTCGGCGGCGGCGCGCTTTTCGCTGCGCATGGCCTGGGCGATGGGCGCCGCCATGGCCGCTTCTTCGATATGGTCGCGCGCGGCCAGGCCGGCTTCGAGGTCGGCGACTGCCACATCGAACTCGGGATCGACCTGGCCGCGCACGCGCTCGACACTGCGGCGCATGGCGCGGTAGACCGGGTCATCCGCGTCCAGGGGACGCTCCCAGCCGGCCTGCGACAGCAGGTCGAGCAGGCGCCGCGCCGGATGGGCTTCCTGGAAGAAGAAGCTGCGGTCACGCAGCGCGGTGCGCAAGACTGGCAACTGCAGGTGACCGATCAGTTCGCGCGTCTCGGGGGCGACGCCGTCGTCCTGCAGCACGCTGCCGAACACGCGCGACAGCAGGTCGAGCGTCGTTTCGTCGCCGCGCGACAGCGCGCCCTGCGGCAGGCTGGCGCGCAGGCCTGGCAGTACCAGGACGCCGGGGGCGGCGTCCTGGGCTGCGACGCCGACGCGGGCCAGTAGCTCACTCAAGGAATGCGCCAGGGGCTGTGCGGATGGAGCAGCCGATGGAGCGCTACCTGCGCCACTGGAGGCGTAGACTTGCCCCGGATGGGCGGCCGGGGCCATGGCTGCGCTGGATGGGCCGGCACCCGCCGCAGGCACGGGTGGCGCCACCGCGAAGCCGGACGCCGTGCTCGGACGCCAGCCGCCGCTGCCCTGCGGCAGGTTCGGGATTTCGGGCACTGCCGGGTCGAACAACTGGCGCAGCTGCTGGGCCAGCGCAGCGTCGCGCCGGGCGCGCTCGGCCTGGCGCGAGGCGCGGTCGTCGGTCTTGCTGAAGCGGGTGTCGGCTGTGGCGCCCTTGCGCGCCTTGAGTTTCGCGACCAGGGCCTCGATCAGAGCTTGATACAACGGCCCCAGGTCGAACATCAGACCCGGCCGCAGCAGCGGCGCCACCAGGCCGTGGGCCTCGGGATCGGGCTCGAACTGGCGCCATGCCGTATCCACGGCGGCCAGGAAGACGTCGGGACGGAAGGGATTGTGCGCGGCGCGCACCAGGTCGCGCCCGAGCAGCAGGCCAAGGCGCACGCCCAGCGTGGCCAGGCCCTCGGAATGCTGCAGGTCGAAGGGCCGGCTGACGGCGCCCAGCGCCATCTGCTGGTCGATCTGCTCCAGCGGGACCAGGCTCAGTTCGACCGCGGTGGCTGGGGCGGCGGTGGGCGCGGCGTCGCGTGGCAGCAGGCGCGCGACTTCCCGGCGCAGCGCCGCTTCGATCTCGCTCGTCGCCAGATGGGTGAAGGCGTAACCATTGTCCTTGAGGAGATTGCCTGACTTGACGCGCCGCATGACGGTGGCGGGGTCGAGCCCGGCCGCGGTCAGGTCGAGCAGCGCGGACACCACGCGGCGCACCATGTCCGCCAGGCCGGACTCGGCATGGCTGCGCGCAATGTCGACCAGCTCGGCCAGCACCGCCTGCTGGGCGGGTGCGGCCTTGCGCGCGGCAGAGGTCTGGGCGGATGGGGTGGCCATGACGGTTCGGCGAAGTGAGGCAAGCCCCTATTCTGCCATATTCTTACCTCTCAGCAATGACCAAACACATCCGGGCCGGGGCACCGCCGGCCGCCGGTGCGACGGTCGGCCGACCATCCCGCTTCAGATATTACGCAGGATGGCGCCTTTGGGCGGCGCGAAGTCCAGCACCTCGTGGATCATCTTCGCGTCCTTGGCGTCGCGCGCGGTCATGTGCAGGTCGCCGTACTGGTGCACGCTCCACTGCTCGGGCGCGAGTTCGATTTCCTTGCGCAGGATGGCCTCGGTGCGGGCATCGTCGGCGCGCAGGCCCTCGACGATGATATTGAGCGCATCCGGCCGCGAGCCGGGCGAAGCGGTCGCATGCGACTTGTGGATCATGAAGCGCGCGGTCTCGCTGGCGTAGCGGCGCGAACCGGCCAGGTAGAGCACCACGGCGATCGAGGCCACCGCCCCGGCGTTATACATCACAAACTTGATCGGCGAACTGGCCATGAAGTTATACAGGCACAAGCCGTCGCTGACATAGCCGCCATTCGACTGCAGCAGCACGTGGGCGGTATCGATCCCGTCCTCGGTCATCGCCGCCACCGCCTCGAACATCCGGTGCACCATATCACTGTTGACGTCTCCCGACAGCGTGTACCAGCCCTCTTTCTCCTGCAACGTCTTTTCTTCGTTCATAGTCTTTTCCCGCCTACAAAGTAAGTGGAACAAGTGTAGCAAATCACGACAAACACCCCGAATGCCTGCCCCAATAGTGCGCAGCAATTCTTTCCAGCAATTCCGCAGAGAAACTCCACAATGAGGGTCAGAGTAGACTTATTGGGCAATTCCTCAAAGTTGTCAAACAATTCGACTCTGACCCTAATTAATTTTTGGCCGTTTAGCGCTACCAAAATTGATGTTTGATTCTCACCGTTAAATAGTTTTACAGATGAATGCTTTTTGTTTCCCCAGCGGTCTGGAATTAATTAGGGTCAGAGTCGAATTACTGAGCAACTTCCAAAGTTGTCAAAAAATTCGACTCTGACCCTCATTGTTGGGTAAGGGGGTGGGGGCAATATGTGGGGGCTTGTGTGGTTGACAGGGGGGGGCGGGCTGGCATATCCTCCGCAGTCTTGATCGGGAGAGCGCAGCAACGCTGCCGCCGAAGGGGCACTCACCCATAAACTCTCAGGCAAAAGGACCGGTCAAGGGACGGCGGCGCATGGCGCGGCCGGTCAACTCTGGAGAGCGGCCGCGATGCGGCCCACCGAAGGGGCAAGCGGCGCCAGCCGCTATCTCTCAGGTACCAAGGACAGAGGGGTCGATAGCGCACGACGATCGTGCCGACACCCTATTCATGCCCGAGGATTCCATGACGCTCAAAGCGACCCCGCTCAATTCCGCTCACCGTGCCGTCGGCGCCAAGATGGTCGATTTCGGCGGCTGGGATATGCCCGTCAATTACGGTTCGCAAATCGAAGAGCACAATGCGGTGCGCAGCGACGCCGGCATGTTCGATGTGTCCCATATGTGCGTCGTGGACGTCAAGGGCGCCAACACGCGCGCCTTCCTGCGCGGCCTGCTGGCCAATAACGTCGACAAGCTGCAGGCGCCGGGCAAGGCCCTGTACTCGTGCATGCTCAATCCCGAAGGCGGCGTCATTGACGACCTGATCGTCTATTTCTTTGCCGAGGACTGGTTCCGCATCGTCGTCAACGCCGGCACCGCCGACAAGGACGTGGCCTGGATGAACGAGCAGAATGCCGCAACCAATAGCGGCGTGAGCATCACCCAGCGCCGCGACGGCAACGACCCGATCGCCCTCATCGCTGTCCAGGGCCCGAACGCCCGCGCCAAGGTGTGGCAGGTGCTGCCGACCACCCAGGCCGCCACCGAAAACCTCAAGCCCTTCAACGCCGCCATCGTCGGCGACACCGCCTTCGGCGAAGCCATGGTCGCCCGCACCGGCTATACCGGCGAAGACGGCTTCGAGATCGGCGTGCCCGCAGGCCAGGCCGAAGCGCTGTGGAATGCCCTGCTCGCCGCCGGTGTCAAGCCGGCCGGCCTCGGCGCGCGCGATACCCTGCGCCTGGAAGCCGGCATGAACCTGTACGGCCAGGACATGGACGAAACGACCAACCCGCTCGACGCTGGCCTGGCCTGGACCATCGACCTGGTGTCCGAACGCGACTTCATCGGCAAGGCGGCGCTGCAGGCCAAGGGTCAACAGGCGCAGTTCGTCGGCCTGATCCTGCGCGAAAAAGGCGGCATCCTGCGCGCCCACCAGAAAGTCGTGGCCGCATCGGGCAACGCGGGCGAGATCACCAGCGGCACCTTCAGCCCGTCCATGCAGCAGGCGATCGCCCTGGCGCGCGTGCCGATGGACGTCGCCGTCGGCGACACCGTGCACGTGATCATTCGCGACAAGCACCTGGCCGCGAGCGTGGTCAAGCTCCCGTTCGTGCGCAACGGCAAAGTGCTGGCCGCCTGATCGCCGCCGCGCAATAACAAACACGTATACTAATAACCCCACCATCATCAGGAGTTTCCATGAACATCCCTACCGACCTGAAATACACCGAATCCCATGAATGGGTGCGCCGCGAAGAAGACGGCAGCCTGACCGTGGGCATCACCGAATACGCGCAGGACGCGCTGGGCGACATCGTGTTCGTCGAACTGCCGCAGGTCGGCAAGGCATTCACCGCGGGCATGGATGCCGCCGTGGTGGAATCGGTCAAGGCCGCCAGCGACATCTATGCGCCGGTCTCGGGCACCGTCACCGCCGTCAACCAGCCGGTCGCCGACGCGCCCGACTCGATCAACCAGGATGCCTATGGCGCCTGGCTGTTCAAGCTGGCCCCGAGCGACGCCGCCGCCTACGACAAGCTGCTCGACGCCGACGCCTACGGCAAGACCACCGACCACTGATGGTCCAAGGTGCGCCCGTCCCCGGGCGCACCACCCTGAGTACCCCTCCTTGATCCAGCCAGCATTGGCGCCAGACCTCTTCTTACCATGACCCGCTCCAGCCTCACCCAACTTGAAGCACGCGATTCGTTCATCCCGCGCCACATCGGCCCGTCCGAATCCGAACAGGCAGCCATGCTGTCGACCCTCGGCTACGCTACCCGCGCCGCCCTGATCGACGCCGTGGTCCCGGCCAACATCCGCCGCAAGGACAAGCTGGACCTGGGCCAGTTCGCCGAGCCGCGGTCCGAAGAAGAAGCACTGGCGCTCCTGAAAAGCCTGGCCTCGAAGAACAAGGTCCTGAAATCGCTGATCGGCCAGGGCTACTACGGCACCCACACGCCGAAAGTCATCCTGCGCAACATCTTCGAAAACCCGGCCTGGTACACCGCCTACACCCCTTACCAGCCAGAGATCTCGCAGGGCCGCCTGGAAGCCATCCTGAACTTCCAGCAGGCGATCACCGACCTGACCGGCATGGGCATTGCCAACTCGTCGATGCTCGACGAAGGCACCGCCGCCGCCGAAGCGATGACGCTGATCCAGCGTGTCGGCAAGTCGGCCTCGAAAGTGTTCTACGTGGCCGACGACGTGCTGCCGCAGACCCGCGAGATCATCGAGACCCGCGCCGAGCCGATCGGCGTCGAAGTGCGCACCATCGCCCCGGCCGACATCGAAAAACTCGAAGAGACCTGCTTCGGCGTGCTGCTGCAATACCCGGGCGTGGATGGCGAAGTGCGCGACTACCGCGCCGCCGTCGAGCACCTGCATGCCGCCGGTGCGATGGTGATCGTGGCCGCCGACCTGCTGGCCCTGACCGTCTTGAGCCCGCCGGGCGAATGGGGCGCCGACGTCGTGGTCGGCAACAGCCAGCGCTTCGGCGTGCCGCTCGGTTTCGGCGGCCCGCACGCCGGCTACCTGGCCACCCGCGACGAATTCAAGCGCAGCATGTCGGGCCGCCTGGTCGGCGTCACCGTCGACGCCCAGGGCAACCCGGCCTACCGCCTGGCGCTGCAGACCCGCGAACAGCACATCCGCCGCGAAAAGGCGACCTCGAACATCTGCACCGCGCAGGTGCTGCTGGCCGTGATGGCCGGCATGTACGCGGTCTACCACGGCCCGCAAGGCCTGGCCCGCATCGCGCGCCGCGTGCACCGCCAGACCACCATCCTGGCCGCCGGCCTGCAGCAGCTGGGCTTCGAGCTGGCCAACAAGACCTTCTTCGACACCGTCACCGTGCGCGTGCAGGATGCGGCCGCGATCCACCAGCAAGCCAATGCGCGCGGCCTGAACCTGCGCCAGATCGACGCCGCTACCGTCGGCATCTCGCTCGACGAAACCGTCACCCGCGATGACCTGGCCAGCCTGTTCGCGGTGTTCGGCAATGGCAATGGAAACGGCAAAAGCGTTGACCTGGACCAGCTGGACGCCGGCGTCGCCGACGCCTTCCCGGCCGCCCTGGCCCGCACCAGCGCCTACCTGACCCACCCGACCTTCAACCGCTACCACGCCGAGCACGAGATGCTGCGCTACCTGCGCGCGCTGGCCGACAAGGACCTGGCGCTGGACCGCACCATGATCCCGCTCGGCTCGTGCACCATGAAGCTCAACGCCACCGCCGAGATGGTGCCGGTCACCTGGCCCGAGTTCTCGAACGTCCACCCGCTGGCGCCGAACGAGCAGACCGTCGGCTACCGCGAGATGATCGCCCAGCTCGAAGCCATGCTGTGCGCGGCCACCGGCTACGCCGCCATCTCGCTGCAGCCGAACGCCGGCTCGCAGGGCGAGTACGCGGGCCTGCTGGTGATCCAGAAGTACCATGAAGCGCGCGGCGAAGGCCACCGCAATGTGTGCCTGATCCCATCGTCGGCCCACGGCACCAACCCGGCCTCGGCCAGCATGGTCGGCATGAAGGTCGTCGTCACTGCCTGCGACGACAACGGCAACGTCGACCTGGCCGACCTGAAGGCCAAGGCCGAGCAGTACAGCCGCGACCTGGCCTGCGTGATGGTCACCTACCCGTCGACCCACGGCGTGTTCGAAGAGGGCATCAAGGAACTGTGCGAGATCGTGCACGCCCACGGCGGCCAGGTCTACGTCGACGGCGCCAATATGAACGCGCTGGTCGGCCTGGCCGCGCCGGGCGCCTTCGGCGGCGACGTCAGCCACCTGAACCTGCACAAGACCTTCTGCATCCCGCACGGCGGCGGCGGCCCTGGCGTCGGCCCAATCGGCGTCGGCGCCCACCTGGCCAAGTTCCTGCCGAACCAGCTCTCCACCGGTTATGTGCGTGACGAGAATGGCATCGGCGCCGTCAGCGCCGCCGCCTTCGGCTCGGCCTCGATCCTGCCGATCTCGTGGATGTACATCGCGATGATGGGCGCCGAAGGCCTGACCAGCGCGACCGAAGTGGCGATCCTAAACGCCAACTACATCGCGCGCCGCCTGGCGCCGCACTACCCGGTGCTGTACGCGGGCCACGACGGCCTGGTCGCGCACGAGTGCATCATCGACCTGCGTCCGCTGCAGGACCAGACCGGCATCAGCAACGAAGACGTGGCCAAGCGCCTGATGGACTTCGGCTTCCACGCCCCGACCATGAGCTTCCCGGTGCCGGGCACCTTGATGATCGAGCCGACCGAGTCGGAATCGAAGGCCGAGATCGACCGCTTCATCGAAGCGATGATCACCATCCACGCCGAGATCGTCAAGGTCGAGCGGGGCGAGTACGACCGCATGGACAACCCGCTCAAGGGCGCGCCGCACACCGCCGAAGTCGTCACTTCTGACGCCTGGGCTCACGGCTACACCCGTGAAGTGGCTGCCTTCCCGGTCGCCAGCCTGCGCAAGAAGAAGTACTGGCCGCCGGTCGGCCGCGCCGACAATGTGTACGGCGACCGCAACCTGTTCTGCGGCTGCGCGCCGATCAGCGATTACGAGTAATCGCAACGGGTAATCACTTGCGGCTCGACGCGAGCCGCAAGTGCGACGCCTGTTGACGGCGGCGTTCCCTGCCAGCCCCCCGGCGTTCGCGCGCCGGCTCTCCGGGCTTGGACGGGGCAACGCCGCCGTCGTCTTTCCGGCCCGCGTTTTCCGCGTACGGGGCCGCCTCCCGCGTCCCCTCTTCTTCCAGCCTGAACCCCGCCACAGCGCGCGACAGCGCCAGCGCCTGCATCTGCAGGGTGCGCGCCGCGCTCGCCGCTTCTTCCACCAGCGTGCAATTCTGGCGCGTCACCTGGTCCATCTGCACGATCGCCTGGCCCACGTCGGCCAGCTGCGTGGCCTGGCCTTCGCCGGCCGCGCCGATGCGCCCGGCGAGGTGCTCCACCTCGCGCACCGTGCCGGCGATGCGCTCCATGCTGCTGCCGGCGTGCAGGGCCCAGGCCGCGCCGCCGTCGATCTCGGCCAGCGACTGCGCCGCCACCGCGCGGATCTCGCGGCTGGCGGCGGCCACCCGGCGCGCCAACGCCCGCACCTCGCCGGCCACCGCGGCTATCGCAGGCGACTGCGCACCGGCATCCATGCCGACATCCACGCCTGCATCCATATTTGCGCGCGCCGCGTCCAGCGCCGCATTCAGGGCCAGCGTGCCGGTCTCGCTCGCCGCTAGATCCAGCCCGTCGACGATCTCGACCACCCGTTGCGCGCCGCGGCGGCTGCCCTCGAGCGTCGCCACCAGCCGTTCGACCACGTCGCTGCCTTCGTGCGCCACCTCGCCGACGCCGGCGGCCAGGCGGTTGGCGGCGCGCGCCTGGTCGGCGCCCAGCTGGACATCGGCCGCCAGCTCGCGCAGCGCGCCTTCGGTTTGGGCCAGTGCGCTGGCGCGGAACACGGCGCGGCTGCCCAGGCTCAGGCTACCGAGCTTGATGTCGCGCGAGGCGGCGCCGATCAGGCGCGCCGATTCCAGGATCGAACGCAGGGTGCCGTTCAGGTTGCGGATGCTGGCGTCCAGCTGGCGCGAGGTGTCGGCGATCTCGTCGCCGCCGTAATCGTGGTCGAGATGCGCTCGCAATGTCAGGTCGCCGCTGGCCAGGCCGCTGGCGGCCCGCCCGATGCCGCGGATCTCGTCCAGCAGGATGCGGCGCACCGCGAAGGTGATCGCCAGCGACAGCCCGATCGCCAGCAGCACCACGGCCGGCATCAGGACCGAGATCATGCGGAAGTCGGCCTTCGCGCTGCTGGAGGCTTCGCGCGACAGCGCTTCTTCGAGCGCACCCAGGTCGGCCAGGCGCTGCGCCACCAGCGCGAACGCGCTCTCGGCCTTCTGCATGGCGTTGGCGCTGATCGAGCCGTCCAGCGGCGCCAGTTCGATCACCTCGCGCACCGCCACGGCGTAGCGCAGATGGGCCGCCCCGGCCTGCTCCACGTGGCGGTCTTCGGCCTCGGTCAAGGTCATCTGGCCCAATGTCTCCAGGCCGGCCGCGATGCGCCGGTGCTGGGCCAGGATGTCCTGGCGCAGCGGCTCGGTGCGCGCCACCGGGAAGCTGCCGCCCATCCAGCTCAGCAGGCGATAGATGTCGGCGTGCGCCTTCTGCGACTGCGCCGCCAGGCTGCTGGCGGCGCGCATGCTGGCCGCGCGCTGGCCGACGATCGACTCGAGCGAATCGTTCTGGCGCACCATCGCGTAATACGCCACCCACGACAGCAGGAGCAGCAGGATCAGGACGGCGCCGGGAGCGAGCAGGAGCTTGGGGCCGACTTTCAGCCGGGACAGCAGGGGGGACAGCATGGAGAACCCGGGAACGCGGTCGGCGGGCGGCGTGGTCATGGCGTCCTCTCGTCGTGGTCCATTATTTCCTCAGCGCATACAACAATGTACGCCGCAGGCGGACGCCGCACTTGTCGCGGCGCAAGAGCCATGTCGGCAGACGGCGGAGGCGGTGACTTGCCGTGGAGGGGAGTTTTGAGCAAGAATCCGTCCGACAAATAGAACGAACCACACGGAAAACCACCCATGCGCCTGCCCTGTGCACGCTTCCTGCATTGCCTCCTGTTCGCCATCCTGGCCTTCTCCCTGTGCGGCCGGGCCGGCGCCGCCCCGCTGCCGCCCTGGACCAGCGACCTGCAGCACACCTCATGGACGCGCCAGGACGGCGCCCCGTCCGCGGTGTATTCCTTGACCCAGGATGCCTCCGGCATGCTGTGGTTCGCCGCCACCGATGGCCTGTACAGCTTCGACGGCGCGCGCTTCGTGCGCACCGACGAGGTCTTCGGCCACAAGCTGCGCTCGCCGCTGACGATGGCGGTGGCCGCCGATGGCGACGCAATCTGGGTCAGCTACCAGTTCGGCGACATCAGCCGCTTCGAACGCGGCGCCGTCCATCACTACGTCGGCGAGGATTCGCCGCCCACCACGGTGTTCCGTTTCGCGCGCACGCCCGACGGCGTCATGTGGGCCTCGAGCGGCACCGGCATGCACCGGCTCGAGGGAGAGCGCTGGCGCGAGGTGGGACCGTCCGCCGGCCTGCCGAACGGCCGGCCGCACGGCTTCAGCGTGCTCACAGACGGCAGCCTGCTGGTCTACTGCGCAGACGCGATCTACCGCGGCGCGCCCGGTTCCGCCGCCGGCGAACGCCGCTTCGTCAAGGTACTCGACCAGCCGCAGCTGGGAAGCGGCTACCCGCGGCCCGACGGCAAGGTGGTGATCAAGACCCGGGAGCGCGGCCTGCGGCTGTTCGATCCCGCCAGCGGCGCGACCGCGCCGCTGGCGCTGCACAATGGCGGCGCGCCACTGCTCGGCTACGAAGGCGATGCGCGCGGCGGCTTGTGGGTCGCCACTGGCGATGCGGTGCAGCTGCTCGATGGCGGGGGCAAGCTGGTGCGCCAGTTCTCGACGGCCGCCGGCTTCACCGATGGCATCTTCAACGCCACCCTGCACGACCGCGAAGGCAATCTCTGGTTCACCACGGCGAACGGCGTCGACCGGGTGCGCCAGGCCCGCCTGCAGACCGTCGCGCTGCCGCCGGGCTTCGTTCCCGCGCTCAGCGTCACGCCCGGCGACGGCGGCGCGGTCTGGATCGGCAATTCCGATCGCAGCGGCGCCTTCGATTTCGCCAGTTTCGTGCTCGCGCCGGACGGCAGCCGGCGCAGCACGGCGATCATGGACGTCAGCGCCAGCCACCGCGCGCCCGACGGCGCCCTCTGGTTCGGCAACGACGCCAGCCTGTGGCGGGTGCGCGACGGGACCAGCCGCCGCTGGCCGCTGCCGGCCGGGCTGACCGGACGCAACGTGCAGGCGATGACGACCGGCGCCGGCGGCGCGCTATGGGTGTCGGTGATCGGCCACGGCGTGCATACCTTTCGCGACGGCGCCTGGCACAAGGGCGGCGGGCGCGCGGCGCTGGCCGGTCCTACCGCAGTCACGCTGGCGACCGACCGCCAGGGCCGGACCTGGTTCGGCTACACCGACAACCACATCGCCATCCTCGATGGAGAAACGCTGCGCCACTACGGGCCGCAACAGGGCCTGGCGGTCGGCAACGCGCTGGCCATCGTGCCCGGCCGCGCCGGGGCCTGGATCGGCGGCGACCGCGGCCTGGCCTGGTTTGACGGCGAGCGCTTCGTGACGCTCGACGAGCGCGGCGGCCGGGGATTCCGCGGCGTCTCCGGCATCGTCGAGCGCGCCGACGGCGAGCTGTGGCTGCACGACACCGGCGGCCTGGCCCGCGTCAAAGCCGCCGACCTGGCGCAGGCGCTGGAGTCGCCCGGCGCCGGCGTGGCGGCCGAGCGCTTCGACCACCTGGACGGTCACCGCGGCATGCCGGCCCAGATGCAGCCCCTGCCCTCGCTGGTCCAGACCGGCGACGGTCGCCTGTGGTTCGCCACCTCCAGCATCGTGGGCCACATCGACCCCGCCAGGATCCCGCGCAATCCGCGCCCGCCGACGGTCATGGTGACCGCGATCCGCACCGACCAGGGCAGTCATGCGCCTGCCGCCGGCCTGGTGCTGCCGGCGCGCACCACCCGGCTCGAAATCGACTTCACCGCCACCGCGCTGTCGATGCCGGAACGCGTGCGCTTCCGTTACCGGCTCACCGGCCAGGACCTGGACTGGCGCGAAACGAGCGGGCCGCGCCAGGCGGTGTACACCAACCTGGCGCCGGGCGACTACCTGTTCGAGGTGGTCGCCGCCAACGAGGATGGCGTCTGGAGTCCGCAGCCGGCGCGGGCGGCGCTGCGCATCGACGCCGCCTGGACCCAGACCCTGTGGTTCCGCCTGGCGTGCGCCCTGGCCCTGCTGGCTGCGGCCTGGCTGCTGCACCGCTGGCGCCTGGCGCGCCTGGCGGCGCGGCTGCGCGAGAAGATGCTGGTGCGTACCCGCGAACGCGAGCGCATTGCGCGCACCCTGCACGACACCTTCCTGCAGAGCGTGCAGGCGCTGGTGCTGCGCATGCACGTGCTGATGGGCAGGCTGCCGGCCGACAGCGGGATGCGGGCCGAGGTCGAGGACGTGCTGGGCCGCGCCGAGTACGTGATCGAGGAAGGCCGCCAGCAGGTGCGCCAGTTGCGGGTGCCGGGCATGCGCCACGGCAGTCTCGCGCGGGCGCTGGCCGATGCCGGCCGCGAACTGGCGGCGGCAAGCGGCGTCACCTTCGTGGAGCGGCAAGCCGGCCGGGAGCTGGCCCTCGATCCCGAGATCGAGGACGAACTGTTCACGATCGGTCGCGAAGCCCTGTCCAACGCCTTCCACCATGCCCGCGCCAGCCAGGTCACGCTGGCGCTCGACTACCGCGCCGGCAAGCTGCGGCTGGCGGTGAGCGACGACGGCGAGGGCATCGCGCCCGAGATCCTGGCCAGCGGCGCGCGCCAGGACCACTGGGGTTTGCCCGGCATGCGCGAGGCGGCGCGCCTGGCCGGCGGCGTCCTCGAGATCGACAGCACGGCGGCCGGCACGGTCGTCAGTATATGCATACCGGTAACAACTGCTTACCAAGGCATGCGCCGCGCATGAGCACAGCGCCCTTGAACGCGCTATGCTTGCACGAGACCCGATCAAGGAAAAACCGATGAAAGCTCGCGCCTTCGTATTGACGCTTGGATGCCTGGCCGCTGCCGGCGTCCATACCCGGACCCAGGCCCAGCTGCTGCCCGACCCGGCGCCGCCAGAGGCGGCCCAGCTCGAGCGCAGCCAGCCCGCCGCGCCCGATCCGTTTGCCGGCAGCCACCAGCCCTATCCGCGCGTGTACGGCGGCAACGTGGCAGCCCTGCCAAATGACCACGTGTTCACCGGCATGCGGCGCGATCCACGCCTGGTCAGCGGCGTCGAGGTGGCGCCCAACGTCGCCATCGAGGGCGGCTACCTCAACCTGCCGGACAAGGGTTTGCACCAGGTCGAGCCGGGCAAGCCCGCCGACACCTCGATCCCGCTGGGAGAAAAAGGTTCCAGCAACCACCTGGCCGCCAAATATTCGCTACCGGCTGGCGACCGCCTGTCGGCCTACGGCAAGGCCGGCATCGCCTATACTGAAAAAAAGAAGGAAACAGGCGTGTCCGGATCCGATACCGGCCTGTACACCGGCGCCGGCGCCAGCTACAAGGTCGACAAGCGCACCACCGTGAGCGGCGACTACGTGCGCCATGGCGACGCCGCCAAGAAGTTCGACCGCGTACGCGACGGCGTCCAGGGCAACCTCAAAATGGGCTTCTGAAAGGACGCGACATGAAACGACCAGTCCTCCTGCTGGCGGCAGCCGTCGCCACCGGCGCGCCGGCGCAGGCGCAACTGACGGAACCGATTGCCGCACCGGTGGAACTGGCCGACACCCGCGCACGCAGCGTATTCTCGGCCCCGCGCGATCCGGCGGGCCAGGCCTTCCCCCACGTGTATGGCGGGAACCTGAACGCCAATCCCAACGACCGCCTGTTCGGCGGCCTGTTCAAGACCGATCCCAGGCTGCTGATGGGCGTCGCGGTGACGCCGGCGCTGGCCTTCGAGGCCGGCTACGTCAACCTGCTCGACCAGGGATTTCGCCCGGTGAACGAACGCGATCCCGAAGACACCACCGGCGCGATCGGCCTGCGCGGCTTCAACCTGCACGCGGCCGTCAAGGTCACGCAGCCGCTCGGTGAGCGCCTGTCGGCCTACGGCAAGCTGGGCGTGGCGCACAGCCAGAACCGCCGTGGCGCCATCCAGGGCGTCGATACCGGCTTGTACACGGGTGTTGGCGCCCAGTACCGGGTCAGCGAGCGGGTCACGATCGACGGCTCCTACGAAAACCACGGCCACGCGGCCGAGCGCTTCCAGAATGCGACCAATTCCAGCAGCCGGGTCAAGGCCAACCTGAGCCTGGGCTTCTGAATAGCTCTTGCCGGACGGGCGCGCTACACTAGCGCCCATGAGATTTTCCGCCTTCCCGGCGCGCTACCGGCGCCTGCTGCCCGCCGGCCTTGCCTCGCTGCTGCTGCACCTACTGGCGATCGCCTGGGTCGACACGCGCCTCGCGCCGCCGGCCATCATCGTCGGCAACCCGGCGCTGGCGCTGCGCCTGGTCGACGCGCCGCCTGCCGCGCCGGCGCCGGCGCCGCAAGCGCCCGACCTGCCCGCGCCGGAGCTGGCCATGCAGGACGTCACGCCGGTGCCGGCCATCGATGCCCCGGTCGACGAAGTATCGGCGCCGGCGCCGCTCCCGGTGGCCGCGCCGCCCCCACCGGCCCCGGAGGGCGACGTGGCCCCGGCCCGCATGCCCAACACCTACCGCGTCACCCCGCCGCCCTCCGGCCGCATCGACTACACGGTCACGCGCTGCGCACCCGGCGGCGCGGCGCAGGATGCGGGCCGGGCCAGCATGGCGTGGCGCAGCGACGGCAACCGCTATACGGTGGAACTCGACGGGGTGCTGGGAACGCTGTCCAGCGAGGGCCGGGTCGACGACGCGGGCATCGCGCCGGACCGCGCGCGCCGCGCCGTGGGCACCGGCCAGGCGACCACCACCTTCGACCGCGCCGGCGGCACGATCGCGCGCGCGCAGGGCGGCGCCGACCAGCTGGCGCCGGGCAGCCAGGACCCGGCCTCGCTATTGCTGCAACTGGCCGGCATCGGCCTGGGCGATGCGCGCCAGGTGAAAAATGAACTGGAATTCTGGGTCAGCGGCGCGGGCGGCGCCGGCGTCGAACGCTACCAGGTGCTCGGTCCGGAACGAATCGAGACCGGCGCCGGACCGCTGGACACGGTGCGCCTGGCGCGCGTCGGAGAGCATGGCGCGCCGCTGGTCGAGCTGTGGCTGGCGCCGCAGCATGCCTGGATGCCGGTGCAGCTGCGCGTCACCGGGGCGGACGGCGCGGCGGCGACCCAGACCCTGGCCGCAGCCGCGATCGATCCGGTCCAGGACGGCTCGGAAGAATAGGACGGCCCGGCGGGCCGTCGCAGGGACTTAGAACCTATCCCGGTAGGTGGGGGGAAGTTCATGGCGATGCATGGCGGGCGTGAGCAAGGCGCGAGGAGGCCGCATGGCTAGCCATGCAACGACGAGCAACGCAGCACACGTCTGCCAGGCGCGCCAGGAACGACTCCCACCTACCGGGACAGGTTCTTATGCCAGCTTGGCCGCGTGCTCGCGGGTCGCGTGGAACACCAGCTTGGGCCAGCGCTCCTGGGTCAGGCGCAGGTTCACGCCGGACGTCGCCAGGAAGGCCATATTGCCGGCGGCGTCGTAGGCGACCTGGTGGCCGAGCTGGTTCTCGAAATCGGCCAGCGATTTCTTGTCCTCGCTCGAAATCCAGCGCGCGCTGCTGATGCTGCTGCTTTCGAACACCGCGTCCACGCCATACTCGTTGAGCAGGCGGCTGGCCACGACCTCGAACTGCAGCACGCCGACCGCGCCCAGGATCAGGTCCGAGCCCAGCACCGGCTTGAACACCTGCACCGCGCCCTCTTCGCCCAGCTGCTGCAAGCCCTTGTGCAGCTGCTTGACTTTCAATGGGTTGCGAATCCGCACCGTGCGGAACAGGTCCGGGGCGAAGTACGGAATGCCGGTGAAGGTCAGCATCTCGCCTTCCGAGAAGCTGTCGCCGATCTGCATATTGCCGTGGTTCGGCAGACCGATGATGTCGCCGGCGTAGGCTTCTTCGACCTGTTCGCGGCTCGAGGCCATGAAGGTCACGACCGACGACAGCTTCACTTCGCGTCCCAGGCGCAGGTGCTTGACCTTCATGCCCTTCTCGAAGCGTCCCGAGCACACGCGCAGGAAGGCGATTCGGTCACGGTGGGCCGGGTCCATATTGGCCTGGATCTTGAACACGAAGCCCGAGAACTTGGGTTCGGTCGGCTCGACCGCGCGCACGGTGGCGTCGCGTTCGCGCGGGGCCGGGGCCCAGTCGACCAGCGCCGACAGGATCTCGCGCACGCCGAAGTTGTTGATCGCCGAACCGAAGAACACCGGGGTCTGCACGCCCGACAAAAAGCGCTCGAGGTCGAACACGTGCGAGGCGCCGTGCACCAGCTCCACTTCCATCTTCAGTTGCTCGATCTCGAGCGGGAACATCGCGGCCAGCTTCGGATTGTCGATGCCCTTGACGATTTCGAAAGCGCCGTCGGCCTTTTCTTCGCCGGCCTTGAACAGCATGATCTCGTCCTTCAGCAGGTGGTACACACCGCGGAAGTTCTTGCCCATGCCGATCGGCCAGGTCACCGGCGCGCACTCGATCTTGAGCACCGACTCGACTTCGTCCAGCAGCTCCAGCGGATCGCGGGTCTCGCGGTCCATCTTGTTCATGAAGGTGACGATCGGGGTGTCGCGCATGCGGCAGACGTCGAGCAGCTTGATGGTCTGTGCCTCGACGCCCTTGGCGGCGTCGATCACCATCAGGGCCGAGTCGACCGCGGTCAGCACGCGGTAGGTGTCTTCCGAGAAGTCCTGGTGGCCCGGGGTGTCGAGCAGGTTGATCACGTGGTCACGGAACTCGAACTGCATCACCGAGGACGCGACCGAGATGCCGCGCTGCTTCTCGATGTCCATCCAGTCCGAGGTCGCGTGGCGGCCGCTCTTGCGGCCCTTGACGGTGCCGGCCAGCTGGATCGCGCCCGAGAACAGCAGCAGCTTTTCGGTCAGCGTGGTTTTACCCGCGTCGGGGTGGGAGATGATGCCGAAGGTGCGGCGGCGCGCGACTTCGCGCGCGGTCAGGCTGCCCTGGCGGGAGGTGGTGCTGGAGGTGTCGTCGCCCGCGTCGGGAGTATCGTTCGCGGCGGAGATGTCGGTGTCGTTGGCCATAGTCGAGCCCTTCGTGTGGCCCTGGTAAGAAAACCCTCGATTTTACCGTCTCCGCCCTCTCCCGTGTGAATTGAATGGCGCCGCCCGGGCGGCGACGCCTCCCGGGTCTTTAATCGCGCACGCGGCGCCAGCCGGCGCGGTGCGCCTCGGTCGTTTCCGACGGCGGGAAGCGCCCGGTCACCATGCTGCCGTCGGCGGTGGTGGTGATCGTCTTCAGGGCGCCCGACGGCAGGCGCACCACGATGAAGCCGACCGCCGCCGATGCCGCCAGCGGATAGCCGGCGATGCCGTCCGGCGAAGCGGCGCGGCCGGTACAGACGTTGAGCTGGTACATCACGCTGGTGCCGCCCACCGAGCACTCGGTCGAGGAACTCGGCAGGTTCGTCACCACGTTGACGGTGCCCGCCACGACCTTCGGATCGAGATTGACCCGCTCGCCCGTGTTCTGGTCGAAGTCCACGTACCAGCCGTCCTGTCGCGCCAGGTCGACGTCGTCGCCCGAGATACTGAAAGGCACCGCTGTCTGGCTCGTCCCGCCTTCTTCCTCGATCCGGGCCAGCTGCCGCCTGACCATGGACGTGCCGGGCCAGCCGTCGGCGCCGATGGTCTGCCCGCCGTCCTTGAGCACGTAGGCGCTTTGCCGCTTGGTGTTCTCGACGTCGATCAGGTCCAGCAGGCGTCCGCTGCCGAACACCACCACGCGCTGGGCGCCGGCCACGGTCTTGCCGCTCTCGTCTTCGTCACCATCCTCGTCGAGCACCGGCCTGTCCACCCGGCAGGCGGTCACTTCGGGACGAGTGGTGAACGGTTTGTCGACGCCGGCGTCGCCCATCAGCAGGCGGGTCGTGGTACCCGGCACCGTGAAGTCGAAACGCCACATCTTGCCGGTGTTGTCGCCACCGTAGACATAGGTCACCAGCGGATCGTTGTTCGGATCGTCCGTGATCGCCGTGATCTTGGCCAGGCCCGACGGCGTGCCAACACTGCCGACGTCGGTGCTGATCTTGCGCAGGATGCGGCCAGTGGCGATATCGACCACGAACAGATAGCCCTTGCCGTCGCCGCCGGCCACGCCGTCCGTGCCCGGAATGTTGTTGTAGCCGGAGGTCAGGAACACCACCCATTTCTCCTCGCCGTTCGCTTCGTCCTTGATGGTGCCGAACTGCGGGTTGCCGAACGAGTACCCGATCTGCGGCTCATGGTGGATGCCGCCGCACACGGCGCTGTCGGCGCACAGTTCCCACAGCGGTTGGGGATCGTCGGGATTGGTGACGTCGAGCGCATAGTAGCCGCGACCGCCCGCATTCAGGCCGGCCACCAGCACGGTCTTCCAGGCGCCGCCGATCTTGACGTCGGCCACCTCGGGCGAGCCGTCCACCGAGAAGATGTGGTTGGTGCCATAGGTGGTGCTGGCCAGCTGGTAGAGCTTCTTCATCGTGATGCGCGGTGCGTAGGCCCAGGTTTCCTCGCCGCTGTCGGCATCGAACGCGTGCAGCATGCCGTCGTTGGCGGCGGCGAACACCGTTGCCGCGCGGCTGGCGTTGGCGATCTTGTAGGCGCTGTAGCCGGCGCGGTCGAAGTTACGGCGCGGCTCGCGCAGGTAGGCCGGCTTGGACGAGGCGATATCGCCCAGCACGATCGGCACCGAGCTGCTGCCGCTGTTCTCGCCCACCGTGGTGCGGGAATAGGAACGCAGCACGGTGTCGTCGGCATGCTGCTGCTGGCCGCGCAGCCAGTTGACGATATTGGCCCCATTGTTGACGATCTGGCGGTTGGCGGCCGACATGCTCGCGCACTGGGTCAGCGCATTGCACTTGTTGTCGAACCAGGCCCGTTCGGCGTCCATCTCGGCGTACAGGAAGTTGGCGCGGGCGCCATTGGCCGGGTTGCGCATATAGATCCTGCGCTCGTCGCTGCTGGCGTCGACCCTGGTGCCGAGGGTGTCGGAGGTGTTCCACAGCTCGGCGGGACTCACCTCGCCGGTCGCGACGTCGACGCTGCGCTTGGCCAGGCGGCCGAACCAGCGCACGGTGGTGAAGGTGGCCGAGAAGATGTCGTTGTCGTTCTGCGAGATGTTCGGGGTCGAGGTCGCGGCGGCCGCGGCGGCGCCGGTCTTGACCTCGATATTGGCCAGCGCCGAACGCAGGCCCTCGACCACCTGCAGCGGATCGGAGGCCGAGAAATACTTTCCGTGGCCGTTGATCGCGGCATGCCACAGGTCGTCCACCCGCGACTGGTAGGCGGCCGAACCGCTGTTGACGCCCGTTTCCGGATTGGGCCAGACCCAGGCCCCGCCGCCGTTCCAGGGGCAGCCGTCCTTGGCCTCGCTGATCACCTTGTACAGGTCACCGTTGGGCAGCGGCGCCACGTCGTAGTTCGGCTCGTAGTTCATGATGCCGTCCACGCCCAGGCCCAGCGCATAGGTGCGCATGTGCAGGCGGTTGTTCTCGCCGCCGGCGGCCGGCACCGCACCGACCTTGCCCTCCAGGTCGCGACGCAGGGATGGGATGTCCGGCTTGGGATCGCGGCCGTCCCAGCCGCCGTTGTACCAGTACAGGGCGATGTCGGCCAGCGACGGCGTCGTTTGGGCGCGCTTGTCGACGCAGCCCTGCGACTGCAGGCAGAAGCGGGACGGGTCGTGCTTGTTGTCGTTGCTGGCGATGCCGCCGGGCGCGCCGCCGTTCCAGTAGCCGTCGGTGGTGATGAAGGTGAAGTTCTGCTGGCAGGCGAACTTCACGACCCGCGCATCGCCCTCGACCTCATAGGGGGCCTTGTTGGCGTACATCTTGCCGATCGCATGAAGCGCCAGGCGCACCGGCGTCGCGCCCGAGGTGTTCATGTCGTACAGATCCGCATACCACTTGGTGCGGTCCGTGCCGGCGAAGGGTTTCGGCGGGTTCATGGCGCCCTCCTCGGCAGCCACCGACAGCGCCACCAGGCCGACATTGTACTTGTCGTTGATCGGGCCGAATGCCTGGCCGACCGAGGTCTTCATCATCTGGTTGCGGGTCTTGTAGTAGCCGTACCAGTTGGCGAAGTTGGTCATCTCCTGGGCATAGGTGCAGAAGGCGCCGGTGCAGTCGCTGCGGTTCGGGTAGCGCGGATAGACCGAGCGCGTGGGCACGATATCGGTGCGCACGAATACCGAGCTGCCCAGGCCGGTGGTGCTGTGGGCCACCACGTCCGAGACCGCCGCCACCTTGGTGAGGGTCAGGTTGGTGCGGCCGCTGGAGGTATTGTTGGTCGGGCCGTCATAGCTGACGCTGGTCCCGTCGGCATTGTTGGACGAGTCGATCACGCACAGCGTGGTGTTCTGCTCGCGCCGGCACGACGGCGAGGAATTGGCATCGCCGCCGACATAGGCGCGGATGGTGCCCCGGTTGCCGACCGATTCGTTGATGTAGTCGCGGATGCGGTTCGCGACCCAGGCCGCGCTCTTGCCACGGTCCAGGCTCAGCGAACGCGCGAACAGCGCCGTCCGGTTCAGCGAGAAATTGCTGATCACCTGTGTGCTGCTGGCGTGGGTGGTGCCGCCGATACGCAGCAACGCGGTGGCGCCGGTGCCGGTGTCCAGCATCAGATTGGTGCCGGCGCGGCTGTTATCGGTCACCAGGGTACAGTTGTCGAACGTTTTGCCAGTCGTGCCTTCCGCGCAGACGATCGGCAGCACGCCGACCACGTTGTCCCCGGCCAGCGTGATGCCGAGCGATTCGCACGAAGGCACGCCGCTGCTGCCGGGCGACATGACGCAGGCCGCGAACTGGTTGGCCAGGCCGGTCTTGTCGATGATCGAGCGGGCCAGCGCGCGCGCCAGCGCGATCTGCTTGTCGCCGCTATTGGTGCCGGTGTCGGCGCTGACAGCGCCCGCGGTGATGACGTCCTCTCCCGCCAAACCGGTTGCGGTGACACTCGCGATCGCGCGAACCTGGGTGCCGGCCGAGCTGCCGATGCTGATGGTGCCGTACCACGGGGCGATCTGGTTGCCGCCCGAGAAGCGCGGATAGATATATTCGCCGACATACTTGGCCTGGCAAGTGGTCAGCTTGGTCGAGTTGCAGAAACGCACCCGCGCCGGGAACGTGTAACGGCTGGTGGGCGGCCCGCCGTTGGCGGTCGCCGCGCGGCAATCCGTCAGGGTGGCGTCGAGGCAGTACTCGGCGACGTTGATCGAGTAGTAATAGGGATTCGCGGTGAAATACTGGCCATAGCGACGCTGATTGGTCGGATAGGTGTAGCCGGTCCGGTTGTAGTCGCAGTTGCTGTTGCGGCTGACGCACCAGTTCAGGTCGGGGAATCCGGTCACCAGGTTGGTGCTGGAACTGCTGTTGCGGTTACCCAGCAAGTCGGTCCGGTTGACCTCGAACACGTCGTTGGGCACCACTTTCCAGTCGCTCGTCGCGCGCGCGTCCAGATCGCCGTAGTAGGTGCCGTCCGCCTTGAGCGGCGGCATGTAGCGCACTTTAGGGTCGTAGTACTGCCGGTTGAAGTCGGCGCTGGCGAACGGCGGATAGCCGGCCACGCAGGCATTGGTGCCGTCATCCATCGTGTTGCCGAGCCGGCAAGTGCTGCTGAGGTTGACGTAGTCGGGCGTGTAGTTGAAGTTCATCGAGCCCGAGTTATCGTACAGAAGCATCAGGTTCGGCTGGACGGTGCCGCTGCCGCTGATATTCATCAGCGGCAGCTGGGCGATGGCGGTCGGCTCGGCCCCGGCCGGGAGCGCGAACAACAGTACTAACAGGGCAAGCAGGCGTTTCATGCGCATTCCATCAGAGTATTGCAGCGTCTCAGACGCCGATCAGGACCACCATCTGGTTGACCACGGTGCCGCCGCGCGCCCCCTTGATGCGGGCGGTGATCACATAATGCAGCTGCGGGCTGCCGGCGTAGCTCGGCGCGTCCGAGGCCAGGCTCTCGCCGATCGCGACCGGGGTGCCGAGCACCGCCGTATTGGCGGCGGTCTGGACGCAGACATTATCGTTGGCGTCATACGGCCCCTCGCTCCGGCACATGCGGTGGATCACGTATTCGACGCTGGTCTCGCCGGGCCCGTCGACCGTCATGGCGTTACCCCAGAACTGGTTTTGGTCCCGGATATTCAACCCGGGCGGCCTGATGGCGGAATAGCCCGCGTCCGGCAGATTGCCGTCCAGGTCGATCTTGCTGGTGGCGGCCTTGTCCTTGAGCCACTCGAAGCCTTCGTGCAGGCCCAGGTCGGCGGCGCGGCTGAGCGAGGCGTCGTAGGCCAGGTTGGCGGCCGTGAGCGTGGTTGAATTGGTCGACTTGAGCAGGTAGATGCCGGTCACCAGCATCACCAGCATCATGATCAGCATGACCGGCAGCGCGATGCCGCCCTGTTTCCGCGTCCTGTGCGGGATCGGCATCAATTCCTCCACCCGGCATTGCGCAGCGGGACGATGGTCTCGAACACGCGGTAGCGATAGCACTGCCAGTCGACCGTGTCGCCCTCGACAGCCAGGTCGACCTTCACCGGCGCGGCCTCGACGCCCTCGGGCTGCGCGCGGTTGAACAGGTACACCGGCTCCTGGTTCTCCACTTCGACGGTGGCCTGGCACACGGCTTCGCCGTCGGCGCCGGCGACGGGCCGCTCGGGATTTTTTGCCCGCGCCACCACGGCGATGCGCAGCGCCACGATGCGGCCATAGTCGCCCGCCCCGCCATTCACGCCGTCGCCGTCGGCATCGATCATCTCGGACGACCACTGGCCGACCGCCGTACCCAGGCCCGGCTTGAAGTCGGTGGCCTCGCGGGTATCGAAGCCATACTGCGCCTTGAGCGTGACGATATTGTCGGCCACCGCCTGGCCGGTTTCTTCGGCGGCGCCGGCCATGTCGGTGGCGCGCAGGCGCAGAAAGCCCTTGTCGACCGACCAGGTATGGAAGGCCAGGCGCGCGCCCGGCCCCAGATTGAACACGCGGGTGGTATTGCCGTCGTACAGGACGTCGAGCTGGCCGCGGTTGAAGCGTTGCTCGACCGAGCCGAATTGCAGCTGGGTGGGACTGGGCGGCTGGGTCGACGGGTCGACCGAGATCTGGGCCATCGCGCAGTCCTCGCCCATCTGCTCAGGCGCCACCACGATCACGTCGCCCAGAGCGAAATAGCCCCAAGGGAGACGGTCGACGGTGATGGTGTTGCCGCCGATGTAGTTCTGGGTTACGCGCAGGGTCGTCGCGCCGCCGGTCGCGCCGCCCGCATACAGGGTCAGCCTGTCCGGCCCCTCGCCGCCCGGCTCGATCACGGCCGCCGCCAGCGGGCTGATGGCCACACCGTCGCGCAGGGCCGGCGCCAGCGCATAGCCCTGGCTGTCGCTGAACACGGTATTACAGCCGGTAATCAAGGGATCGTTCAGGCCGAAGCCCGCCTGCTCGGCATCGGCGCTGATCTGGAACATGGCCAGCATCCCGTTCTGCATCGAGTCGGAACCGCCCATCGCCGCATCCTTGTTGCGCTCGCCGTCGGTCATGATGCGGGTCGCAAACAGGATCGCCAGCAGGCCGATGACCACGCTGACCATCAGTTCGACGAGCGAGAAGCCGCGCGCGCGGCGGGTGAGGTGGAGGTTCATGTCGCCGGCGACAGGTAGGAGGTGACGCGGTGGGTGTTGACCTGGCTGTCGGTGGTGCGCTGCCAGCCGATGACGATGTCGACTTCGGTGCGGGTGGTGCCCGCGGTCGGGGTCACGTCGATTTCGATGGTGGCGCCCGGGATGCGCTCGCGCACCCCGGCGTACCAGGGCGCCAGGCGCTGGCCCGGGTTGGCGGTGTTTGCGACCGCATAGGCGGCGGCGTTGGCGATATCAGTGTTCATGATGCCCAGCAGCTGGTTGGCGGCGATGGTCGCCTCGGCGCGCAGGCCGGCGTCGGACAAGGCCGCCACCGAACGCGCCTGCAGGCCGAGCGTGCCCACCAGGGCGATACCCAGGATGAGGATCGCGATCAGCGACTCGATCATGGCGATGCCGCGCTGGACGCCCCGCGCAATACGGTGAAAGCGTTGAAAACGCGCGCTCATTCGGGACACCTGCGCGAATCGCCGCCGTCGTCGTCGCCGAGCTCCGGGACGCAGGTGGCCGCGATCCCGGCCAGCGTCAGCATGACGGCCGATGGCCTGAACTCTTTTTCCTTGCCTTCGGCCGGCTCCAGGCCGACCCTAGTCACGCGCGGCGCGATCGCGCCGTCGACCCAGCCCAGCGGCGTGAAATAGACCGCGTCGGCATCGTCGTCGGGCCCCAGCGTCACGGCCAGCAGGCTCGATGGCGGCAAGCTGGCCGCGCTGCGCCGGATCGAGCGGAATGCCGCCGACTCGCCCGGCGCCGCGGTGGCCGCGGTGGTGGCCGTCGACCAGTCGTTGCTGGCGTCGTCGCAGGCATTGCCGGTGGCGCGAAAGCAGATATCGACGCGCCAGTCCGGTTGGCCGCCAGGGTTGTCGATGAAGACCAGCCGGCTGTGGCTGTTGTGGGCCAGGGCCTGGGTGCGCGCCAGCGTGAAGCCTTCGACATAGAACTGGCCGGCGCCGGCGGCCTTGGTCGCGGCCAGCCAGCCGGACATGCGCGGGATGCCGACCGCCATCAGGATGCCCAGGATGGCCACCGCGATCACGGCTTCGAGCGCGGTGAAGCCCGACTGGCGCCGGGCGGGTCGCGCCGTCACTGCGTGCACGAGCCGTCCTTGCGGTCGACCCAGCAGCTATCGCTCCTGGTCCAGCCTTGCGGCGCGCCGGTGGTGGCGCGGGCGCCGGCCTGGGTCAGCGTGTACTTGAAGTCGGCGGCCGCGGCCCGGCCGGTGGCGACCAGTTGGTAGCCGGTGGCGCTCGCATTTTCAAGGGTGTAGACGAAGTTGTCGGTATTGGCCGGCATCAGCTGCGGGTCCAGGTCCGGGTCGTTGAAATCCTCATAGCTGCGGGTATTGGCCCAGAACTGCTCGAGCTTGGGCTGGGTCGACGCCAGCGTGCTGTGCGCCTCGGCCAGTCGCGCCCGCATCACATAGCTGCTGTAGGAAGGCAGCGCGACCGCGGTCAGGATGCCGATGATGACGACGGCGATCATGATTTCGACGAGGGTGAAGCCGGACTGGCGCTGCATGGGATTCTCCTGGAAGGCGGACGCACTCCGCCAATAATGTTGCCATGGAGAATGATATCCCAGGAACCTGTCATTTCCCTGAGGAAAAGCTGACAAAGCCCTGACAGCGACGCAAATACGACGCTGTGTCGTTTTTTATCTTGCCAGGCCGGCAGCAAAACGCACCGTGACGCGGGTACCGCCGCCCTCGGCCTCGTCCAGCACCACGGAGGCGCCATGCGCGCGCGCGATATCGCGCACGATGGCCAACCCCAGGCCGCTGCCCGTGGTCTTGTCGTCCAGGCGCACATAGCGCTCGAACACGGCGGCGCGGCGCGCGGGCGGGATGCCGGGGCCGGAATCCTCGACCCTGAACAGCACGGCCTCGCCCTCATGGGCGCAGCTGACGGTCACCCGTCCCCCGGCCGGCGTGTAGCGCAGCGCATTGTCGACCAGGTTGTCGACCAGGTCGCGCAGCTGGAAAGCGTCGCCTTCGACCGGCGCCGGGGCCAGCTCGAAGCCGAGGTCGATGTCCTTGGCCCCCGCCTGGCCGACGAAGAACTGGATCGTCTCCTGCACCAGGGTCGCCAGGTCGAGCGGCGCTGGCTGGCTGGCGGGCCGCCCTTCCCTCGCGCGCGCCAGCGCCAGCAGCTGGTTGACCTGGCGGATCATGCGCTCGTTGGCCAGTTCCATCATGCCCAGCGAGTGCACGGTGTCGGGGTCGCGCGCATGGCGCGCTCGCAGCCACTCGAGCTGCAGCTGCATGCCGGCCAGCGGCGTGCGCAGCTGGTGCGCCATATCGGCCAGGAAGTCGCGCTGGGCGCGCGCGCCGGCTTCGACCTTGTCGAGCAATTCGTTGAAGCCGGTGACCACCGGCGCGATCTCGTAGGGCACGCTGGCCTGGGGGATCGGCGCCAGGTCGCCGGGCCCGCGCGCGGCCAGCTCGGCGCGGATGCGCGCCAGCGGGCGCAGACCATTGCTGACCGAGAGCCAGACCACGCCGGCCAGGGTCAGTGTCACCAGCGAGACCAGCACCACCAGCGAGCGCACGATGGCCGAGCGTACCTCGAGCCGCTGGCGCAGGGTGCGCGCCACGCCCAGCTGGCGTTCGCCGTCGGGCGCCGCAACCGCCAGGGCAACCACGCGCACCGGCTCGCCGTCGACTTCGGCGTCGTAGGGCGCGGCGCCGGGCCGCAGTGTCGGAAAGGCGGCGGCGCCGGCCAGGTGGCGGCCGTGCCCGTCGCGCACCACGAACCAGCTGCGGTCGGCATTCGGCGCGGCGGGCGGCAATTGCGGCGCGGCGCCCGCCGCCAGCTTTGCGGCCAGGCCGTTGGCGGTGTCCAGCAAGCCACCGTCGAAGGCGACCTGGGCCGGAGTCCAGGCTAGGCCGGCCACCAGCGCAGCCAGCACCAGGTTGACCAGCAGGATCGGGCCCAGCAGCCACTTGAGCAGGCGCAGCCGGATGCTGCTCATGCCACGAAGATCATGGTGTCGAGCTTCACCCGGCCGCCTCCAGCAGGTAGCCGAAGCCGCGGATGGTGCGGATCGCCACGCCCGAGCCGTCCAGTTTCAGGCGCAGGCGCGACACATAGACCTCGACCGCGTTCTGGGTCACGTCCTCGCCCCAGGGCAGGATGGCGTCGATGATCTGCTGTTTGGACACCACCCGCCCGGCATGCTGCAGTAGGTATTCGAGCACGCCCCACTCGCGTACCGACAGGTCGATCGGATTGCCGGCGACGCGGGCGCGGCGGGTTGCCCGGTCCAGGCTCAGGCCGGCGAGCGATATCAGGGGAGACGCAGGGGCGTGGCGCCGCGCCAGCGCGCGGATGCGGGCCACCAGTTCGGCGGTGGCGAAGGGTTTCACGAGGTAGTCGTCGGCGCCGGTCTCCAGGCCGCGCACCCGGTCTTCGACCGCGTCGCGCGCCGTCAGCAACAGCACCGGCGTGGCCGCGCCGCGCGCGCGCAGGCGCCGCACCACCTCGAAGCCGTCGATGCCGGGCAGGCCGATGTCGAGCACCGCGACCTCGATCCCGGGCTCGTGCAGCGCGCGGTCGGCGGCCAGCCCGTCGGCTACCAGCGTGACCGTCATGTCCTGCGCCTGCAGGGCGCGCAGCAGGCCGTCGGCCAGCACCGCATCGTCTTCCACCAGCAATACCCGCAGCCCCATATCCTTCAATTCGCCCCGTATCGTGATGCGCCCGTCATAGTGGCGCCGGCGAATTATGCGGCATTTCGGCGTTCTTTAACGAAACTTTGCGGCGGAAGGTGCGCCAACGCACGGTTTTCTCTAGTAGGACTGGGCTGACACGACATCATGCTTGGAACCTACATGGGGGCGGATACTCGTCTTATGTGCGGCAACAGACGGTAGCTTTAAAGTACACCCATCGCGATGAGGTAAGAAAGACAAGCCTCCCTGAATCGCCCCCGACGCATGATAGACATAAGAGGACATAAGATGAACAACACTCAGTTTGGTGGTCTCACCCAAAAATCGAAGAACCAGATCCCTGCCACGAGTGAGGCAACGAAGTCCGCGTCGAAACCGGTCGTGAGCTACAGCGGCACCCAGCAGAACGAACTGCTGGCCGCGCTGCCACGCACCGACCTGGAAGACATGTTCGACCACCTCGAACTGGTCCCGATGCCGTTCGGTAAAGAGTTGTTCGAGTATGGCAGCAAACTGGAATACGTGTATTTTCCTACGACCGCAATCGTGTCGCTGCTGTATGTGATGGAAGACGGCGCCACCACCGAGATCGCGGTGGTCGGCCATGAAGGCGCGGTTGGCGTGTCGCTGTTCATGGGTGAGCGCGCCACCTGCAGCGCCGTGGTCCAGAGCGCCGGCTACGGCTACCGCCTCAAGACCCAATACCTGCGCGACGCCTTCAACCGCGGCGGCGCCCTGCCCCAGCTCTTGATGCGCTACACCAATGCGCTGTTCGCCCAGATGGCACAGAACGCCGTCGGCGGCCGTCACAGCTCGATCGAACAGAAGCTGTGCCGCTGGCTGCTCGACCGCCTGGACCGCTCGGCCAGCAACGAGCTGAAAGTCACGCAAGAACTGATCTCGATCATGCTGGGCGTGCGCCGCGAAAGCATCACCGCCGCCGCCGGCAAGCTGCAAGACGAAGGCCTGATCCAGTACCGTCGCGGCAATATCACCGTGCTGGACCGCGCCGGCCTGGAAGACTATGCGGGCGAATGCTACAAGGTCGCCAAATCGGAATACGACCGCCTGCTCATGGATGTGGCGCGTTGAGATGACGTGACACCGGAATCGCCGCTGCATCAGGCGGCGGCGATTCCAGCAAGACGGCTTCGGCCTGTACGCAAGACAAGGCAAGCGCAGCTGCACTAACGGCCTGTGCCGCACCAGCCTCTTCATTGCCCCCTGGGGCCGCCGCCGGAATCATCGCGCGCACGCAAGTTCCTACCCCATTCACACCACGCTCGACCACCAGGGTGCCGCCCAGCAGCAAGGCGCGTTCGCGCATGCCAAGCAGACCATGCGATTTCGACCTCGCCATCGCGTCAGGAGGAATGCCGATGCCGTCGTCGGTGATCTCGAGGCCCCAGCCATCGGGCTCCTGCGTCAGGTTGACGATCACGGTGTGCGCCTTGGCGTACTTGGCGATATTGTTCAAGGCCTCTTGCGTGATACGGAATAGCGCGATCGCCTGCATCGGGCCGGCGGCGTCGGCCTCGGCGTCGATCAGCGCATCGCAATCGAGCGAGGTGATGCGCGCGTAGTCGGCACAATAGCTTTGCAGCGCAGCCGACAGTCCCATATTGTCGAGCAGGCTCGGCCGTAAATTCTCGATGATGCGGCGTTTCAGCTGCACGGTGTCGACCAGGGTGCGCTTGGCGCGTCCCAGTTTCGACGCCAGTTCCGGATGGCTGGCGCGCAGGTGCTCGGCGACCGTGGACAGGTCCATGCCGATCGCCGTCAGGTTGGCGCCCATTTCATCGTGCAATTCACGCGCCAGCCGCGATTTTTCTTCTTCCGACACCTTGATCAGGTGGCGCGACAGCACCGACAACTGGCCGGTGCGTTCGGCCACGATTTCTTCCAGGCCGTCGTTCGTATGTTGCAGGGCACGCTCGGCCAGCAGGCGCAGGCGGAAGGCGCGCTTGATCATCTTGTAGAACAGCAGCAACACGAAGATGGCGGCGGCATTGATGCCGACGCCGAATACGACGGCATGCCGGTATTGCTGGTAGAACGCGGCGGTGCGGGTGGTGAGCAATTCGTTCTGCTCGCGCGTCATGATCACGACCTGCAGGCGGATTTCGTCCATCTGCGCCCGGTCGTCGGGAGAAGCGGCAATCGCCACGATATCGTTCAGTCCACCCTCTCGGTAGACCTCGAGCGACTGTTGAAGCAGACCAAATTTTTTGTCGACCAGCGTGCGCAACTGCTGCAGGTTCTTTGCCTGGGAAGGATTGTCGCGTAGCAGCTCATCCAGTGAGCGCATCTGCTTGTCGATCTGCTGGGAGGCGCTGCGCAATGGGCCGAGATACACCTCGTCGCCCGACAAGAAATATCCGCGCAAGCTGCTCTCGGCATCGGTGACGATGAGGTTGAGGTATTGCAGCTCGTCCGACACCTGAGCCGTCTGCGCTTGCAGGGCATTGGCCGCCCGCAAATCGTCGAGGTTACGCGCCAGGAACACGCCATTGACGACCAGCAGCACCACGCACATCAGGCACAGCAGCGTCTTGTGAAGGGGGAGACTACGGATGGATTTCTCGTCCGCAGCGGTAGTGAAGTACATCCAGGCTTCCTTTCGCGCAAGGAATGTGGCCCTTCATTATAGGCGTATGGACAGAATGTTGCACTGCGAAATTCTCGGCCGTAACTATTTGTTGCATTTGCGATGGCCGATGCCGAGTACTGTCCAGCACGCAAAAACGCGCCCGGGTGGGCGCGTTGTCAGATGAATCTGGCTTAAAAATCAGCCGATGATTAATCGAGCAGATTGTTCTTCATGGCGTAATAGGTCAGGTCGGAATTCGACTGCAGGCCCATTTTTTCCATGATCCGGGTACGGTAGGTGGACACGGTCTTGATCGACAGCGACAGCGCGTTGCCGATATCGGACACGGTCGCGCCCTTCGCGAGGCGCAGGAAGACCTGAAACTCACGATCGGACAGCTCGGTGTGCAGCGCCGTGTTGGGATCGCGGTCGAAACTCTGGGCCAGCAGTTCGCCAACCGTCGAGGACACATAGCGGCGGCCCTGGTACACGGTGCGCACGGCGGTCTTGAGTTCGTCGGCCTCGCACTCCTTGTTCAGGTAGCCGTTGGCGCCCATCTTGAACAGATTGAGCGCATATTGCTGCGCCGGGTAGCCGGACAGGATCAGCACCGGCAGATTGGGCTGGCCCTGGCGGATGGTGCGCAGGATGTCGATGCCGCTCTGGTCGGGCATCGCGATGTCCAGCAGCAGCACGTCGCAGATCTCGCGGCGTGCGATGTCGAGGGCCTCGCGGCCGGTGGCGCCTTCGGCGACGACTTCAAAGTCGCCCGACGACGAGAAAATCTGCTTGAATCCTGCTCTAACTATCTGGTGATCGTCACAAATGGCAACGCGTATCATTGTCTTCCCTTAAATTTTCCTTGCGCAGGAAAGTGCCGGGTCTGAACCGCCCGGTTTACATGCGTTAGATTCAGCATATGCGCGGGTGACATTTTAACACTCCGAGGGCCCCGTTCAACAGGTACACGAATGCTTGAGTATTCAGATGCAGCGCGCAAAGAGCACGCTACCGGCAAGTGAACCGTGGACGAACCGCGGGCGGAGCAAGCCTTGATTCTGTGGAGCACAATTTGCGCTCGACAAGCCCTGTTAGCGACGGATGTCGACGGATTGCAAGAGTGCGCGCAGGCCTTACGCCGGCCGCGACCCGTTCTTGAGCAAGTCGAGAATGTCCAGCAGATCGGCGCGCAACTTGTCGCCGTCGATCGCTGGCGGACTGTCGGGCAGGTCCAGCCCGTCGAACTCGATCGCCGCGCTGGCGCGACCATCGAGGCGGTTACGTGCGCCGCTGATGGTGAAGCCCTGCTCGTACAGCAACGCGCGGATGCGCCGGATCAGCAAGACTTCGTGGTGCTGATAGTATCGGCGGTTTCCACGACGTTTGACCGGCTTAAGCTGAGTAAATTCCTGCTCCCAGTAGCGCAAGACGTGGGGTTTGACTCCGCACAAGTCACTGACTTCCCCAATCGTGAAATAACGCTTGGCCGGAATCGGCGGCAGCACGTTCGGCTCGATCTTGTTCGGTCGGTCATTCATCGCTTATCGGGCGTCCTCAGGCTGCACGCGCCAGGGAACCCGCGGGTGGACTACCTGGTGCGGTCTCTTCGACCATTCCCTTGAGTTTCTGGCTGGCGTGGAATGTCACGACGCGGCGCGCCGTGATGGGGATTTCCTCCCCTGTTTTCGGATTGCGGCCGGGCCGCTGCGGCTTGTCGCGCAACTGGAAATTGCCGAAGCCGGACAGCTTGACCGCCTCGCCGCGCTCGAGCGCATTGCGGATTTCGTCAAAAAAAGTTTCGACCATATCCTTGGCTTCGCGCTTGTTCAGGCCGACCTGCTCGAACAGCAGCTCGGCCAGCTCGGCCTTGGTCAAGGTCGGCAATGACTGTTCAGCTTCCTTGCGTACCCGCGCCACATGCATGGCGCGATCCAGGTCGGCGGCCAGCGCCTCTTGGAAGACGGCGGAATCAACGTCGTTGTTGTTAATTTTGAAGCCCTGCCTTCAAGTCAAACAATATTTCGGATGACGGAACAAGCCTGGGCTTGCCCGTCATGGAATGGTCCTGCTATCGGATTGCGCTGCTTATATCGCCACTTATGTCGCCACTTACGAGCGCAGCCGCGCACTCAGTTTCGTCGATGCGGATTCCGCGACCGCTGCCATGATGGCATCGACCGCTTCGTCCTGCAGCGTCGATTGAGTATCTTGCAAGCTAAAGCGGAAAGCAAGGCTTTTTTCATCCGTCTCCAGGCCCTTGCCGCGATATTCATCAAACAAAACAACGGCTTGCACGATCTTGCCTGCAGGATTGGCGGCGATCTCGGCGTTGAACGCATCAATCACCAGCTGGGCCGGAACGTCCTGTTTCACCACCAGCGCCAGGTCGCGCGTGGCGCCCGGGAACTTCGAAATCTCGGTATAGCTCGGGACCACGCGCTCGCACAGGGCGGCCGCATCGACTTCGAACAGCACCGGCGCTTGCGGCAGATCATATTTCTGCAGCCAGCGTGGATGCAGCTCGCCGACCAGACCGATCTGCTTGCCTTCCAGCTCCACCGTGGCGCAGCGGCCCGGGTGCAGCGCCGGGTGCTCGGCCTTGGTGAAACGCAGCTGGCGCGGGGCGAACAGCGCTTCCAGGTCGGCCTTCACGTCGAAGAAATCGACGGCGCGGGTCGCCAGGCCCCATTGCTCGTCCGCGGCAGGACCGTAGGCGATCGCGGCCACGCGCTTGGGCTGCTCGTAGCCGGCTACCGCCAGCGGACCGTCCTGGACGTCGCTATTGCGCATGAACACGGCGCCGACTTCGAAGGCGCGCACGCGGCCCGCCTTGCGGTTGATGTTGTAGCGCACATTGGCGACCAGGCTGCCGATCAGGCTCGAACGCATCACACAGAGCTGGCTGGCAATCGGGTTCTGCAGGCGGATCGGCTCGAGGTTGCCAGCGAAATCGGCCTCCCAGGCGCTCTCGACAAAGCTCATATTGACCACTTCCTGGTAACCCAGGTCGGCCAGCTGGTGGCGAATCGCGAACAGCGAACGGGTGTTTTCAGGCGCGATCAGCATGGCGCTCGGCGCCACCGGCGGATTGGCCGGAATGTTCTCGAAACCGTAGACGCGCGCAACTTCTTCGATCAGGTCTTCTTCGATCTCGATGTCGAAGCGGTACGACGGCGCCGTCACCAGGAACGTGCCTTCGCCGCGCGTAAATTCCAGCCCCAGGCGGGTGAAGATGTCGGCGATCAGCTCGTCGCTCAAAGGCACGCCGATGACTTTTTGCGCACGCGCGGTGCGCAACTGCACCGGCTGGCGCTGCGGCAGATTGACGACCTGGTCGTCGACCGGGCCAACTTTCGTCTCGCCGGTGCCGCAAATCTCGACGATCAGCGCGGTGATGCGCTCGATATGGTCGGGAATGGTCGCGTAGTCGACGCCGCGCTCGAAGCGGTGCGCCGCATCGGTCGAGAAGTTATAACGGCGGGCACGGCCCTGGATCGCGTTCGGCCACCAGAAGGCGGCTTCCAGGTAGATATCGGTCGTGTCCAGCGAGACGGCGGTGGAATCGCCACCCATGATACCGGCCAGCGATTCGATCTCCTTGTCGTCGGCGATCACGCCAACCCACTCGTCGAGCTCGACGGTATTGCCGTTCAGCAGCTTGAGCGATTCGCCCTTCTTGCCCCAGCGAACGTCGAGCGAACCGTGGATCCTGGCCAGGTCAAACACGTGCGACGGACGGCCGACTTCCAGCATCACATAATTGGAGATGTCGACCAGGGCCGACACCGAGCGCTGGCCGCTGCGTTCCAGGCGGCGCTTCATCCATTCCGGGGTAGCCGCGCGCGCGTTCAGGCCGCGGATCACGCGGCCGGCGAAACGGCCGCACAGGTCGGGCGCCGACACCTTGACCGGCAGGATCTCGTCGCTGCTCACCGGCACGGCGCGCGTCGGCGCCAGGCTCAGGGGCGAGCCGGTCAGGGCCGACACTTCGCGCGCCACGCCCAGCACCGACAGGCAGTCGGCCTTGTTCGGGGTCAGCTTGATAGTGAATTTCAGGTCGTTCAGGCCCAGGTAATCGCGGATGTTCTGGCCGACCGGCGCGTCTTCCGGCAGTTCCATCAGACCATTGCTCTCTTCCGAGATGCCCAGTTCTTTGCTTGAACACATCATGCCCTGCGACTCGACGCCGCGCAGCTTGCCGACCTTGATCTCGAACGGCTTGCCGTCGGCGCCCGGCGGCAGCAGCGCGCCGGCCTTGGCGCAGATCGCCTTCATGCCGGCGCGCACGTTCGGCGCGCCGCACACGATGTTCAGCAGGGTGCCGGTGCCGGCATCGACCTGGCACACATTCAGGCGGTCGGCGTTCGGGTGCTTCGCCACTTCGACGACGTGCGCCACCACCACGTTCGAGAACGGCGGCGCGACGGCTTCGACCTCTTCCACTTCAAGGCCGGACATGGTCAGCAGATGGGACAGCTCATCCGAACTCATCTTCGGATCGACGATGGAACGGAGCCAGTTTTCCGAGAATTGCATATTCTTTTTACCTCAGCTTCGCAAATTAATTGAACTGCTTCAGGAAACGCAGATCGCCTTCATAGAACAGGCGCAGGTCGTTGATTCCATAACGCAGCATCGTCAGGCGCTCGAGGCCGGAGCCGAACGCGAAGCCGATGAATTTTTCCGGATCCAGTCCGAAGTTGCGCACGACGGTCGGGTGCACCTGGCCGGCGCCCGACACTTCCAGCCAGCGGCCCTTGAGCGGACCGGAACCGAAGGCGATGTCGATCTCGGCCGACGGTTCGGTGAACGGGAAGTAAGAAGGACGGAAACGCACCTGCAGGTCGTCGGTCTCGAAGAACGCCTTGACGAAGTTCAGGTACACGCCCTTGAGGTCGGCAAAACTGATGTCCTCGCCGATCCACAGGCCTTCGACCTGGTGGAACATCGGCGAGTGGGTGGCGTCGCTGTCGACGCGGTAGGTGCGGCCCGGCGCGATCACCTTGATCGGAGGCAGGTGGGTGCGCGCGTAGCGCACCTGCATCGGGCTGGTGTGGGTGCGCAGCAGCAGCGGCTTGCCGGTGCTGTCATTGCCCTCGATATAGAACGTGTCCTGCATCGAACGCGCCGGATGGTTCTCGGGGCTGTTCAGTGCGGTGAAGTTGGTCCAGTCGGTTTCGATCTCGGGACCGTCGGCGACGTCGAAGCCGATCGAGCGGAAGATCTGTTCGACGCGCTCCCAGGTGCGCATCACCGGATGGATGCCGCCCTTGCCGCGGCCGCGGCCCGGCAGGGTGACGTCGATGCTCTCGGCGGACAGGCGCAGCATCAGCTGCGCGTCGGCGAGCGCCTCGCGGCGCGCGGTCAAGGCCTGTTCGATTTGTTCTTTGGCGGCATTGATCAGGGCGCCCTGCGCCTTGCGCTGCTCAGGGTCGAGCTTGCCGAGGCCCTTCATGAGGTCGGTCACCTGGCCGGTCTTGCCCAGGTACTTGGCTTTCGCATTTTCGAGCGCGGCAGCGTCCGCGGAGGCAGCGAAGTCGTTCCTGGCCGCGACGACGAGTTCTTCCAAGTTCATGCTTGTTCTGTTCCTGTTTTTCGTTGGCGGGAGACGCCAGAATCAAAAACGGGGCACAGGTGTGAACCTTGCCCCGCTTCTAGTGCGCCATATCGCTATGGCGCTTCTTGCTAGCAGACTGAAATCAAGCAGCCAGCTTGGCCTTGACGGCGCTGACGATCGCGGCGAAAGCCGGCTTGTCATGCACAGCCATGTCGGCCAGGACTTTACGGTCCAGTTCAATCGCGGACTTTTTCAGGCCGTTCATGAAGGCGCTGTAGGTCATGCCGTGCGAACGCGAAGCCGCGTTGATACGGGTGATCCACAGTGCGCGGAAGACGCGCTTCTTGTTGCGGCGATCGCGGTAGGCATACTGGCCAGCGCGCATGACTGCTTGCTTGGCAACACGGTATACCTTGCTGCGGCGACCACGGTAGCCTTTGGCAAGTTCAAGAACTTTCTTGTGACGGGCACGTGCAGTAACCCCACGTTTTACTCGAGGCATATTAGCTCCTTAGTGTGAGATTAAACAGCAGATGGCATCATGCGGTAGACGCTGGTCACGTCCGACGCATTGATGTTACGGGTGCCGCGCAGCTGGCGCTTGTTCTTGGTGGTCTTCTTGGTCAGGATGTGACGCTTGAAGGCCATGCCCGATTTGACGGTACCGCCCGGACGCACGCGAAAACGTTTCTTCGCGGAGCTCTTGGTTTTCATTTTTGGCATAGTCATCTGCCCTCGCGGACAGCCTCATATGGGACAGGATTGCAGGTGGCAGCAACGCTGCTCTTGGATGCCTACTTTCACTTGTCTTGCAGCAGAAGCGAGTCTGCTACAACCCGTTTCTAAAAACAGGAATCGCAGATTGTAGCACAGGTTTGGAGGGATGGGATGGTCGGAGGCAAGCCTTCGGCGCATGCAAACAACGTCGTGCGCACCATTGCCAAGGTCGCAGCCACACCGTTACCAACGTCGCACCCGCACCATTACCAACGTCGCACCCGCGCCATTACCAACGTCGCACCCGCGCAGGCGGGTGCCCAAGGCCCACGCACCTCCAATACGGCAACCCAAGCCTCGACACATGAATGCCTGGGCTCCCACCTCCGCGGGAGCGACGTGGCTTGCAGCAGCGATAGAAATGGATACGCCCCGTACAGACGTGTGAAAGCCGGGCCGCGGCAAGGGCTTTCACCCCCACCACGGACCCGGCCGTGTATCTACTTCGCTCGAAGAATTACTTCTTCTTCTTCGGTGCAACCACCATGACCATCTGGCGGCCTTCGAGTTTCGGGAACTGCTCGATCGTGCCAACCGCTTCCAGATCGGTGCGCAGGCGCTCGAGCACGCGCAGGCCGATGTCCTGGTGCGCCATCTCACGACCGCGGAAACGCAAGGTGATCTTGGTCTTGTCGCCTTCTTCCAGGAATTTGATGAGGTTGCGCAGCTTGATGCTGTAGTCGCCTTCATCGGTACCCGGACGGAACTTGATTTCCTTGACCTGGATGATCTTCTGCTTGAGCTTGGCTTCGTGGGCCTTCTTCTGTTCCGAATACTTGAACTTGCCGTAGTCCATCAGGCGGCAAACCGGAGGGACCGCATTTGGCGCGATCTCAACCAGGTCGACGTTCTTTTCTTCGGCCAGACGGAACGCTTCGGCCAGGGTCACGATGCCCAGCGGCTCGTTGTCCACACCGTTCAAACGCATTTCCGGATGGGTGATTTCGCCATTAATGCGATTCTGCTTGTCAGTAGCTATGTCATTTCCTTTGAATGTATTGGTATTGGCCGGGATTATTTCGTCTTGGCGGCAACTTCGCCAACCAGACGCTCCACGAGCGTGTCGATGGGCATCACACCCAGATCGACATTGCCGCGGGCTCGCACAGCCACTGTGTTCGCGTCCTTTTCTTTATCCCCAACAACGAGGATATACGGCAGTTTTTGGACGGAATGTTCGCGTATTTTATAGGTGATCTTCTCGTTTCGCAAATCAGCGTGCACGCGCAGGCCTGCCGCGCGCAGCTTTGCCTCGACCTGCTTGACGTAATCGGCCTGCGCATCCGAAATATTCAGGACCGCGACTTGCACTGGCGCAAGCCACAGCGGCAGCGCACCCGCGTAGTTTTCGATCAGGATGCCGATGAAGCGCTCCATCGATCCCACGATCGCGCGGTGCAGCATCACCGGCACCTTGCGGGTATTGTCTTCCGCGACATACTCGGAACCGAGGCGACCCGGCATCGAGAAGTCCACCTGCACGGTGCCGACCTGCCATGGGCGGCCCAGGCTGTCCTTCAGGTGGTACTCGATCTTCGGACCATAGAAGGCGCCCTCGCCTGGCAGCTCGGTCCACTCCACGCCGCAGGCCCGCAGTGCCGAACGCAGCGATTCTTCGGCCTGGTCCCAGACTTCGTCGGAACCGATGCGGCTGTCCGGACGCAGCGCCAGCTTGACGTCGATATTGGTGAAGCCGAAGTCGTCGTAGACGCCCATCGCCTGGGCGTGGAATTCGGTGACTTCGCGCTCGACCTGATCTTCGGTACAGAAGATGTGGCCGTCGTCCTGGGTGAAGCCGCGCACGCGCATCAGGCCGTGCAGCGCACCGGACGGCTCGTTGCGGTGGCACTGACCGAATTCGCCGAAGCGCAGCGGCAGGTCGCGGTAGGAGCGCATGCCCGAGTTATAGATCTGCACGTGACCCGGGCAGTTCATCGGCTTGAGCGCGTACGAGCGGTTTTCGGATTCGGTCGTGAACATATTGTCACGATAGTTTTCCCAGTGACCGGTCTTTTCCCACAGGGTGCGATCGAGGATTTGCGGCGCCTTGACTTCGCTGTAGCCGCTCACCTGGTACTTGTGGCGCATATACTGCTCCACCTGCTGCCAGACGGTCCAGCCCTTCGGATGCCAGAACACCAGGCCCGGCGCTTCTTCCTGGAAGTGGAACAGGTCCAAAGCCTTGCCGAGTTTGCGGTGGTCGCGCTTTTCCGCTTCTTCCAGCATGTGCAGGTATTGCTCCTGGTCTTCTTTCTTGGTCCAGGCGGTGCCATACACGCGCTGCAGCATCTCGTTCTTCGAGTCGCCACGCCAATAGGCGCCAGCCAGCTTCATCAGCTTGAAGACCTTGATCTTCCCGGTCGACGGCACGTGCGGGCCGCGGCACAGGTCGGTGAAGCCGCCTTCGCTGTACAACGACACGTCTTCGTTGGCGGGAATCGAGGCGATGATCTCGGCCTTGTAGTGTTCGCCAATCGACTTGAAGTAGGTCACGGCTTCGTCGCGCGGCAGCACCTTGCGGGTGACCGGCTCGTCCTTCTTGGCCAGCTCGACCATCTTCTTTTCAATGGCGGCCAGGTCGTCCGGGGTGAACGGGCGCTTGTACGAGAAGTCGTAATAAAAGCCGTTTTCGATGACCGGGCCGATGGTGACCTGGGCTTCCGGGAACAATTCCTTGACCGCATAGGCCAGCAAGTGGGCGGTCGAGTGACGGATGACGTCCAGGCCTTCCGGATCGCGGTCGGTCACGATCGCCAGGTCGGCGTCGGCGTCGATCAGGTGCGAGGTGTCGACCACCTTGCCATTGACCTTGCCGGCCAGGGCGGCCTTGGCCAGGCTCGGGGCAATACTCTGTGCCACCTGGGCCACCGTCACGGGGCCGTCAAATTGACGGCTGGAGCCATCGGGAAGTCGAACGTTCAGCATGCTGCTCTCCAATTGGCGCTCGCGCCGGTGAAAAATAAACAAAAAGACAATGGAATTTTAAAAGACGAAAAAAAACGCGGCACTAGCCGCGTTTTTTCGTTGTGTTGAGCAAAAGCACACCCCTTCGCGTCTAGCGACTCCCCCACAACCAGGTTGTAGTTCGCGGTGTCATAACCGTGGTGCCTTTCTCGCTCTTACATATGTACTGGTGGGCGGTGCAGAATTCGAATCTGCGACCCCTTGGATGTCGACCAAGTATTCTAACCAGCTGAACTAACCGCCCGATGCCGCCATTATAAGGACCGCATGGCGGAACCGCAACCCTCGCACGGAAATAGTTGCCGCAGGGTCCGCCGTACCCTGCGGCGCAGGATGCTTTACACTTCGACACCAGGCCCATATTTACTTCTTGCGATGAACTTGAAACAGCTCGACCCTTCCCACCTGCACGCCCACCTCGATGGCGACGCCAGCCACTCGCACTCGATCGAGGCGCGCAGCCAGAAGGCGCTGGCGGTCGCGCTCGGCCTGACCCTGCTGTTCGCCGTGGTCGAGGTCATCACCGGCTTCATTTCCAACTCGCTGGCCCTGATCTCGGATGCCGGCCACATGGTGACCGACGCCGCCGCCCTTGGCCTGGCCCTGCTGGCCCAGTTGATCGCCAAGCGTCCGCCGTCGGCCCGCCACTCCTTCGGCTTCGTGCGCGCCGAGGCGCTGGCCGCCTTCGTCAACTGCCTGGCGATGCTGGGCCTGGTGGCCTGGATCGGCTACGAAGCGGTACAGCGCCTGATCCATCCCGAACATGTACAAGGCGGCATCGTGCTGGTGGTGGCGGCCCTGGGCGCCTCGATCAACCTGCTGGTGGCCTGGATTCTTTCCCGTAACAACGACAGCATCAATACCCGCGCCGCCCTGGTCAATGTGATGGGCGACCTGCTGGGTTCGCTGGCGGCGATCGCCTCCGGCGCCATTATCTATGTCACCGGCTGGGTGCAGGCCGACCCGATCCTGTCGATCTTCGTCGCCCTGCTGATCCTGCGCTCGACCAGCGGCATCCTGCGGGAGTCGTATCACTTCCTGATGGAAGGCGTGCCGCATGCGATCGACTACGTCCAGGTCGGCGCCGACATGGCCGCGGTCGAGGGCGTGCTGGCCGTGCACGATATGCATGTGTGGGATATGTCGCCGGGCCACCCTGCCCTGATCGGCCACATCGAGATCCGCAGCCTGGAGCAATGGCCGGCGGTGCTCGAAGCCGTGCGCGCCATGCTGCGCGAGCGCCACGGCATCGATCACGTGACCCTGCAGCCAGAGGCGGCCGGCGGCAAGTCGCTGTAGGCCGGTCCGTGTAAGCCCATGCCCACCCGGCGTGCAGGCGCGCGCCGATAGCCCGGCCGTTCGCCGCCCGGGATAATCGAGGGCATGGAACTGAAAGCGAACGTATTCGACACCCTCATCGTCGGCGGCGGCCCCGGCGGCCTGACGGCGGCCATCTACCTGCACCGCTTCACCCGCAACGTCGCCCTGATCGACAAGGGCAATAGCCGGCTGGGGTGGATTCCCGTCTCCCACAACTATCCGGGCTTCCCCGACGGAATCAACGGCAAGCTGCTGCTGGACCAGCTGCGCTGCCAGCTGGGCAATTATGGCGGACACGTGATCCCCGGCGAAGTCGTCGATCTGCGCCTCGAGGATGGCTTGTTCGTCGCCGACTGCTGCAGTCCCGAGGGGGATTTGACGACCTTGCGCGCGCACACGGTGCTGCTGGCAACCGGCGTGGCCGACGCCGGCATGCCGGTCGAGCGCTGGGAAGAAGCCGTGGCCGCCGGCGCCGTGCGCCTGTGTCCCGTCTGCGACGGCTTCGACGTGATCGACAAGCGCATCGCGGTGGCGACGTCCGAGGTCAATCCGGTGGGACACGCGCTGTTCATGCGCAGCTTCAGCACCGACGTGTGGTTGTTCGAGCGGGCCGGGGAATCGGCCGTCAACGCCGAGGAAAAGCGCCAGCTGGAAGTGGCGAATGTGCGGCACATCACCTCGCCGCTGGCCGGCGTGACCCTCACCGACGACTTGCGCCCGGTGCTGCACACGCGCGATGGCGAGGACTACGAATGCGATGTGTTCTATCCGATGCTGGGTGAGAGCGCGAGGTCGGGCCTGGCGAAGGCGCTGGGCGCCGAAACGGTCGAGTGCGACAAGCTGCTGGTGGACGACCACTGCCGCACCTCGGTGCCGGGACTGTTCGCCATCGGCGACGTTACGCGCGGACTGAACCAGATCGCGGTGGCGGCCGGCCAGGCGGCGATTGCGGCGACGACCATCCACAACACGCTGCCCTGGGCCTTGCGCGCAAGCCCGTCTTGAGCGCCCGATCAGGCCGCGGACGTGCCGTCGTCAGCCATGCGCGCCCGCGCCAGTTGGCAGTCCATGTCCTGCATGATTTGCACCAGGCTACGCGCCGTCACCTTGGGCGGGGCCGACTCCGGCGCACTGCGCGCCGAACGCCCTCCCGGATCGGTGAAATCGCTGTACTTCAATTCTCCCGGGACTGCCTTGAGCATATCGGCGATCCTGGCATCGGCAAGGGAAGTCGTCCCGCCTTGCACCCGATAGGGACTGGGGGAATCGATGCGGGTCGTCATGATCTGCTCCATGGAATGGGTGGCGTGCCGTCGGCTTGATCCGATACCCGACCAGCCTACGACCGTCGGCAACGGGTCAAATGACCGATTAACCAAGGTTCGCATATTCATAACGACGAATAGTCCGAAAACCCGACCGCAGACCGCTAGTTCTCGCCCGAGACCAGCGCGATGCGGCGCCGGATGCCCTCGACCGCCGCCGTGTCGCCGGCGGCCCTGGCACGCTGCTCCTGCACCCCGAGCCAGGCCAGCAAGGGACGACGCCAGCCCTGGTTCGAGGCCGTGTCGGCCGCCAGCTCGATGTTCTGCGGCGACATGCGCCCGGCCTTGAACAGCGCCCCGGCCGCGACCATGCGCGACAGCGGGTCTTCGATCTTGTCCAGCGCTCCACCGCCGACCACGGCGCGATGCTGCTCGGGCAGCAGCGCCACGTCCAGGCCATCCCACTGCCCCGCCAGATAGGCGGCATACGCGCGCTGCGCCGGCGTCGCATCCGCCACCAGCGCCGCATAGCCCGGACAATCCTCGAACACCAGGCTGGCCGCCTGCGCCGCGCAGCGCACCAGCTCGACCTGGGCCACGCGATCGGGGCGCCCGGTGGCCGTCGTCTCGCGCCGCGCTTCGCGGAACTCGGACTCGGAAGCCGCCGTGTGCCCCTTCAGGTAATCGTCGACCGAGGCGTCGAGCGCGCCCTTGGCGTTGGCCTGCCAGTCGGGCGGCAGCGGCTTGCTGGCGCAGCCTGCCAGCACGGCTGCGATGACTATATATGCGATCTTCATGGAAGCTTGATCTCCTGGCTGCTGCGGGCAAATGGCCATTTCCGGTTGATTTCCTCGACCAGGCGGTTCACCTTGCGCAGGCTGGCGTCCACCTCGCCGCGCAAGGCGCCCAGGTCTTCGGTGGCTTCGCGCGTGTTGGCGCCCACCGCCTGGGCCTCGACCAGCACCGCATCGACCTTCTTGAGCGTCGTGCTGGCGTCCTGCAGCACCACGTCCAGCTGGCGGATCGCGGCTTGCGTGTCGTCCATCACGCCGGCCTTGCCGAACACGCGCTGGTCGGCCTTGGCCAGGATGACGTTGACCCGGTCCAGCGCTTCCATGAGCTTCTTCGCCTCTTCGTCGCCGCCCAGCGCGCCACCGAGCACGCCGTAGCGGCCCGACATGCGGCCCGTCACCGCCGACAGGTTGGCCAGGCTGGCGTTGACGTCCGAGCCCGACGCAGTCATGGTTTCCAGGTTTTCCAGCAGCGCCCTGGCGGTGGCGACGATGCGTGGGATCTCGGCGGTGGCGTCGCCGCGCAGCACGGTGCGGGTGGAATTGGGCGGCAGCGGCGCGTCGGTCAGCACCCCGGTGTAGGCGCGCAGGCGGGTTTCGCCCACGATGCTCGACTCCAGCGTGAACACGCTCGAGGCGCGCAGCCATTTGGCGTCCTTGCTCTGGACGTCGACCGTGATCTGCACCTTGCCGTCGTCGCCCAGGTCGACCTGGCGCACGCGCCCGATCGGAAAGCCGGCGAAGGTCATGTCCATGCCGGGGATGACGCCGGACGAATCCTCGGCCACCAGGGTCAGGCGCTGGGTCGGCTCGAACACGCCGCGCGCGTACATCACGTACAGCACGAAGCCCGCGATCATGAGACCGAGCAGCACCAGCAGGATCACCGCCTTGGCTTCGACGTTCTTCGGTTCGTCAGGGATGGATGGATCGGGAGTCAGGTCCGGCATGGTGTTCTTCTTCAAGGATTCAGATGTATTTCAGGGCCAGCGAGCCTGCCTCGATCACGATCAGCACGAACAGCAGGCGCAGCGCGCCGGGCTGCACGCTGGTGGCCAGGGCGCGCGGATAGCGCTGCAGCTCGAGCACGGCGGCGGTGGGGATCAGGGCCACGGCCAGGCCGAACAGCACCGTCTTGAGCACGAAACCGGCCGTCACCACCGGCGCGAAGACGCGGCCCACGGTGCGGGTGTAGTCGGGAATGCCCCAGGGCGACAGGCCATACACGTTCAGGTAGGCCAGCAGCAGCACGATGATCGACGTGACCATCGCCAGGGACAGCACCGCCACCGCGTTGGCGATCAGCTGCGGCACCAGGTCGCGCCGCACGCGGCGCAGCGCTTCATCGCTCGCGGCGCGGATCGACAGGCCGGAACGCGCCAGGCCCAGGGCCGAGGCGTCGAAGGCCATGCTGGCGCGCAGGGCCACGAACAGCGCCGCGGAAAGCGGAACCAGCTCCAGCACCAGCACCCGCACCACCATCTCGAGCGCGAGCCCGGACAGACCGTAGCTCTTGGCCGTGACCAGCACGATGCGGATGATCACCAGGCTGACCAGGCAGGAGGCCAGCGTGAACCAGGGCAGCACCTGCCAGGTGCTGGCATGGATGTGGCGCGCGGTGGCGTGGAAGCTCGCGCGGCGCCAGGTGGAGGGCGAGAGCGCCGTGACGACGGCGATCGCGCCCAGGTGGATCATGTACCACCAGCTGCGCAGGTAGCGCGCCAGATAGGCAGGCCACAGGGTCGGCTGGGCGATGGGCGGGATCGTTCGTGGCATGGGCTGAATGATACTTCGGTTGCAAGGGATTGCGCGGGCTCGTGACAAATGATTACGTTCGTGGTGAGCACGTCACTTGGGTCCCCGCCTGCGCGGGGACGACGTGCCTGGGGACGTGGCCGAAGTTGAATCGGTGTGCATATCGCCTCACTCAAACAACGTCGTTCCCGCGGAGGCGGGAACCCAAGCCCTCACGCACACCTACTGCCTCCTCGCCTCCATCACCCCCGACACCTCCATGATCGCCGCCAGCGCCTTCTGCGCCTGCGCCGTCGACCCGATCTCCGCCGTGAACACCATGCGCGCCTGGCCCTTGGCGCTCTGGGTGTTCACCCCGATCACATTGATCTTCTCGCGCGAGAACACCTCGGAGATGTCGCGCAGCAGGCCCTGGCGGTCTTGCGCCAGGATGAACAGGTCGACCGGGTACACGGTTTCTACCCCAGCCATCCCCCACTCGACATGGATCACGCGCTCGGGCGACTTGGCCTGCATCTCGGCGAAGTTCTTGCAACTGAGGCGATGGATCGAGACGCCCTTGCCGCGCGTGACGAAGCCGACGATCGGATCCGGCGGCGCTGGTTTACAGCACTTGGCCAGCACCGTCATCAGGCCGTCGGTGCCCACCACCAGCACGCCCGACTTGGCGCCCTGCTCCACGCTCGAGGCGCGGCTTTTATTGACCACCGCCGCGTCTTCGACGGGCGCTGGCTCCGCGCCTTCGTGCAGTGCCGCTTCGACGTGGCGCAGGCTGAACTTGTCCTTGCCGACTTCGATGAACAGTTCGTCCACCTTGGCGAAACCCAGCTTTTGCGCAAGAAGCTCGAGGTTGACCGCAGTCTTGCCCTCGCGCTGGAGCGATTTTTCGACGGCGGCGCGGCCCTGTGCCAGGGTCTCGGCCTGGTCCAGGGCATGGAACCATGCGCGGATCTTGGAACGGGTGCGGCTGCTGGCAGCGTAACCGGGGCTGAGCCAGTCGCGCGACGGCCCCTGGCCGACGCTGCCGCCCTTGGCGGTGATGATCTCGCAGGTCTGGCCGTTCTTGAGCTGCGTGTTCAGCGGCACCATCGTGCCGTCGATCTTGGCGCCGCGGCAGCGGTGGCCGACGTCGCTGTGCAGGTGGTAGGCGAAATCGATCGGCGTCGCGCCCACCGGCAGCTCCAGCACCCGCGCCTGCGGGGTCAGCACGAAGATGCGGTCGTCCAGGCTGGTCGCCTTGAGCTTCTCGACCCATTCCTTCTGCAGGTCTTCCTGGCCGGCGACGGCATCGGTGACGTCGGTCTTCCAGGCCAGCAGCTGGCGCAGCCAGGCGATCTTTTCGTCGTAGGCCTGGCTCTTGAAGTTGGAGCCGCCCTCTTCCTTGTAACGCCAGTGGGCGGCGATGCCGTATTCGGCGAAGTTATGCATCTCCTGGGTGCGGATCTGCACTTCGAGCGGACGGCCGTCGTCGGCCGTCACCACCGTGTGCAGCGAGCGGTAGCCGTTCGGCTTGGGCCGCGAGATGTAGTCGTCGAACTCCTTCGGCACCGGGGTCCAGATATTGTGGATCACGCCCAGCACCGTGTAGCAAGTCTTGATGTCGGGCACGATCACGCGGAAGGCGCGCACGTCGTACAGCTCCGAGAAATCGAGCTCCTTGCCGCGCATCTTGCTCCAGATGCTGTAGATGTGCTTCGGCCGCCCCGAGACGTCGGCCTTGATGCCGGCCGCCGCCAGTTCGTCTTGCAGGCGCGCGATCGACGAGGCCACGAAGCTCTCGCGCGACATGCGCTTTTCTTCGAGCATCCTGGCGATGCGTTTATAGGTGTCCGGTTCGATGAAGCGGAAGGCCAGGTCTTCCAGCTCCCATTTCAGTTGCCAGATGCCGAGCCGGTTGGCCAGCGGCGCATAGAAGTCCAGCACTTCGCGGCCATAGGCGCGCGTGACCTCGTCGAAGCGCTTGTGTTCGGCGAAGTAGCGCAAGGTGGCGGCGCACGAGGCCAGGCGCATCAGCACCACGCGCATGTCGGTGGCCATCGCCAGCAGCATCTTGCGCAGCGTTTCGTTCTGCGCCGCGGCCTGCTGGGCCGCGTTCTTGCCGCTGCCCACCGGCGCCTGGCCGACGGTCAGGTCGCGCAGGCGGATCAGCTGGTGCACGCCCTGCACCAGCGCCGCCACCTCGGGGCCGAAGCGCTCCTCGATGCGCCCGAAGGTGGAGGGGTCCATCAGCGCCAGTTCGAACAAGAGGCCCGCGATGCGGGTCTCGGCGTCGGTGTTCAGGAAGGCCAGGGTGCCGGCCGCGCCGAGCGAGAACTCGAAGGCGCCCTGGCCCGAGGCCGCCACCCGCTCGCCATAGCCCGCGGCCGCGTACTCGAGCGCCGCATGCACGCGCACGCAGTCCTCCTGCCCCAGTCCCTGGACCAGGCCGCTGTTGACGTCGCCCAGCAGGGCGGTCGATACCATACCCCTGCCTTAACGCAGGGCGGCGATGACGCAGACCTCGACGAGGCAGGCGGGGTTGGCGAGCCTGGCTTCGACGGTCGCGCGCGGCGGGGTATGACCCTGCGCCACCCACTCGTCCCAGACACTGTTCATGCCGGGGAAGTTGTCCATGCTGGAGATGAAGATCTGGCAGGAGAGGATGCAGGTCTTGTCGCTGCCGGCCTCGCCCAGCAGGCGGTCAACGTGGCCCAGCACTTCGCGCATCTGCTCCTCGATGCCCTGGCTGGTGTCTTCGGCGATCTGGCCGGCCAGGTAGATGGTGTCGTTGTGGATCGCTACTTCGGAGAGGCGTTTGCCTACATGCAGTCGTTTGATTTCCATGATCTCTTTCTTCTTTGTCTAAAGGCGGAACCGTGCCGGTCCCGATTAAAAATTCATCCGATTAAAAACCTGCGCGCGATCGCGATCTGGTCGTCGTGCACGAAGGTCGGCGCATGGCCCACCCCGGGGATCTCGACCAGCTGTGGGCGCGGTCCGCGCTGCGTCATCTGCTGCGCCGTCGCGCGCGACAGCAGGTCGGAATGCTCGCCGCGCACCAGCAGGGTCGGGCAACGGATCGCATCCCAGGCCGCCCACAGCGCGGCCTCGTCCTGGGCGGCGCCCTCCAGGGTGATGGCGCGGAACGGCTGCGCCAGATTCAGGTCGTAGTGGCGCTCCCACTGGCCGTCCTGCCCCTCGCGCAGGACATCGGCCGCCAGCTTGCGCCATTCGTCGTCGGAGTGCGGGCCGAAGGACGCCGACACCGTTTTCACGAACTCGGCCCCGGCCGCGAAGCTGGGGAAGCGCAAGTCCTGGCCGATGTAGTCACCGATGCGCCGCAGCGCCGCGCCATCGAGCACCGGCCCGATATCGTTGAGCACGAACCTGCGCACAGGATTGCCCTCGAGCGCGGCCAGCGCCATGCCAATCAGGCCGCCCATCGAGGTGCCGAACCAGGCCACGCCTTCACTATCGGGCCCACCCGCGGCGCCGGCGCCGGCGGTGACGCGCGCGATCAGCGTCACCATATCGGCCACGTATTGCGGCACCGTGTAATAGGCCGGGTCGCGCAGGCGCTCCGAGCGGCCGCGCCCCACGATATCGGGGCAGACCACGCGATACTCATCGCACAGGGCGCGCGCCAGATGGTCGAAATCGTCGCCGACGCGGGTCACGCCGTGTACGCACACCAGCACCTTCGGATTGTCCGCGTCGCCCCATTCCTTGTAGGCGACGCGGTGCAGCCCGGCGGGCGAGCTGCACTGGACGCTTTTTAATCTGGGTTCAGACATCGTGACTCCGTGATGACAATATGGACGCGCCGGTTGACGGCTTCTCTGCAATTCACCATCGTGATGGTGTTGCGATTAGAATTCTACCAATTCTTAGGAAGTTCCCCCGATCACCTTCATATAGAGGACACAATGAAATCCACCATGCTAGTTGGCAAAACGGCTCTCGTCACCGGTTCGACCTCGGGCATCGGACTCGGGATTGCGCGCTCGCTAGCCGAACAGGGCGCCAACATCGTGTTCAACGGCTTCGGCGACGCCCAGCAGATCGAGAAGCTGTACACCGATATCGGCGCCGAGTTCGGGGTGCAAACGGCCTACCACAACGCCGACATGTCCAGGCCGGACGACATCGAGGCCATGATGGCCTACGCCACCGACAAATTCGGCGGGGTCGATGTGCTGGTCAACAATGCCGGCATCCAGCACGTGGCCTCGATCGAGGACTTCCCCACCGAGAAATGGGACGCCATCATCGCCATCAACCTCAGCTCGGCCTTCCACACCACCCGCCTGGCCCTGCCCGGCATGAAGCAGAAAAACTGGGGCCGCATCATCAACCTGGCGTCGGTGCACGGCCTGGTGGGATCGAGCCAGAAATCGGCCTACGTCGCCGCCAAGCACGGCCTGGTGGGCTTGACCAAGGTGACGGCGCTCGAGACGGCGCAGACCGGCGTGACCGCGAATGCGATCTGCCCGGGCTTCGTGCTGACCCCGCTGGTGCAGAAACAGGTGGACGATCGCGCCGCACGCGAGGGCCTGGACAATGACGCCGCACGCAAGGCCTTGCTGTCCGAAAAACAGCCGTCGGGCGAATTCGTGACCCCGGAAGAACTGGGCGCGCTGGCCGTGTTCTTCTGCAGCCCGGCCGCCGCCCAGGTGCGCGGCGTGGCCTGGAATATGGATGGAGGCTGGGCTGCGCAATAAGCCCGAGGTGGCCGACGGCGGCGCGGCCCAGGGCATCGATGCGCTCAGCCGCCTGCTGTCGCTGTTCACCCTGCGTACCTCGCTCGATATCCGCTGCGCGCTGGCCGCACCCTGGGTGCTGGAGCAGCCGGTGGCCGGCGCCGGCGTGGCGCCCTACCACCTGATCGTCGAAGGCGAAGCCGCGGTCGACACGCCCAGCGGCGAACGGATCGCCCTGCGCGCCGGCGACATCGTCGTCTTCCCGCAAGGCGGCGCGCACCGGCTGCATGCCGGTCCGCCGGAACAGGCGCGCCCGCTGGTGGACGTGCCGGGCCCTGAACCGCTGCGCTGGGTGAGCAATGGCGGCGACGGCGCACCGACCGGCATCCTGTGCGGCCAGTTCGTGTTCGACGACGGCGCGCGCCGCGTCCTGCAGCCGGCGCTGCCCGCCATGATCGTCGTGCACGCCTCTTCACGCCCCGACTTCGCCGGCCTGCTGGCCCTGGTGACGATGCTGCGCAGCGAAGCCGACAGCGCCCGCCCCGGCGCCGCGGCCGTGGTGGCGCAACTGTCCGGGGCGCTGTTCACGCTGTTGCTGCGCGCCTGGCTCGACGACAGCCCGACCACCCCGGGCCTGCTGGCGGTGCTGGCCGACCGCCGCCTTGGCCCCGCGCTGCGCCTGATGCTGGCGCAGCTGGAGCGCCCCTGGCTGGTGGAAGAGCTGGCCGCAGCCTGCTTCATGTCGCGCGCCACCTTCGCGCGCCTGTTCCGCCAACTGGCGGGCACGACGCCGCTCGATGCCCTGGTGCAGTTGCGCATGACCCAGGCCGCGCAGTGGCTGGCGCGCGACACGCGGCCGATCGCGGCGATCGGCGAAGCGGTCGGTTACCAGTCCGAGGCGGCGTTCAACCGGGTCTTCAAGCGCAACTACGGCGTGGGGCCGGGCGCCTGGCGCCGCGCCGCCCACGCCGCCTGAAGCCAGGCCCTGCCCTCTGCCAGAAGGGCCATGGCGCACGCGCGCATTGACTCCCGCTTCTGTCTCGCACCGCTGCGGTGCGTGGTTTTCCACGGCGCCCTGGTGCAGTGCAGCATGCGGATTTCCACAATAGCCCGCTGGGAACGAATGCTCCAACATGGAACAACCACCAACCTCGTTGAAGAGTTGCCATGAAGAAGCCTTTTTATAAAGTACTGTATGTCCAGGTGCTGATCGCCATTGTTCTTGGCGTGATGCTGGGGGTGTTCTACCCCGAACTGGGCACCGCGATGAAGCCTTTGGGAGACGGCTTTATCAAACTGATCAAGATGATCATCGCCCCCGTGATCTTCTGTACCGTCGTCGCCGGCATCGCCGGGATGCAGGACATGAAGAAGATCGGCCGCGTCGGCGGCAAGGCGCTGATCTATTTCGAAGTCGTGTCGACCTTCGCCCTGGCCATCGGCCTGGTGGTCGCCAACGTGGCCAAGCCGGGCGCCGGCTTCAACGTCGATCCGGCCCACCTCGATTCGAGCTCGATCGCGCAATACACCACCAATGCGCATGCCCAGACCACGACCGAGTTCATCATGCACATCATCCCGACGACGTTCGTGGATGCTTTCGCCACCGGTAACATCCTGCAGGTGCTGCTGATCGCGATCCTGTTCGGCTTCGCGCTGTCGATGATGGGCGAGCGCGGCCGTCCGGTGACCAAGTTCATCGACGACATCGCCCACGTGATCTTCGGCATCGTCAACATCGTCATGAAAGTCGCCCCGATCGGCGCCTTCGGCGCGATGGCCTTCACCATCGGCAAATACGGCCTGGAATCGCTGGTGCCGCTGGCCAAGCTGATGGGTTCGTTCTACCTGACCTGCGCGCTGTTCGTGTTCGTCGTACTGGGCGCGATCGCCAAGTTCACCGGCTTCTCGATCTTCAAGTTCATCAAGTACATCAAGGAAGAACTGCTGATCGTGCTGGGCACCTCGTCGTCGGAAAGCGCCCTGCCGAACCTGATGCGCAAGCTGGAAAAGCTGGGCTGCTCGAAGCCAGTGGTCGGCCTGGTCGTCCCGACCGGCTACTCGTTCAACCTGGACGGCACCAATATCTACATGACGATGGCGGCGCTGTTCGTGGCGCAGGCAACCAATACCGACCTGACCCTGACCCAGGAACTGACCATCCTGCTGGTGGCGATGCTGACCTCGAAAGGCGCATCGGGCATCACCGGCGCCGGCTTCATTACCCTGGCTGCGACCCTGGCCGTGGTGCCGACCATTCCGGTGGCGGGCATGGCCCTGATCCTCGGCATCGACCGCTTCATGAGCGAAGCGCGCGCCCTGACCAACTTCATCGGCAACGGCGTCGCGACGGTGGTGGTGTCGAAGTGGGAGAAGGAATTGGATTCGGCGCGCATGGATGACGTCCTGAGCGGCCGCGTGCATATCGAAGACCAGAACAGCATGAAGGAAGTGCGCGAAGCGGCGTAATCCCTCACTACCTGTCCAGGAAACCGTGCCCTCGTGGCACGGTTTTTTTATGCCCGCGTTTTTATGCCCGCAACGGGTCTGATATATTGCGCCTACCAAGATTGATGACCGCGCCCACGATGCACATCGCCGCCAAACCCGATAACGAAGCCGCGCGCCTCGCCGCCCTGTACGAACTGCTGATCCTCGACACCCCGCCAGAAGAGCGCTTCGACAAGATCGCGCAATTCGCCGCCGACGAATTCGACATGCCGATCGTGCTGGTCACGCTGGTCGACGCCGAGCGCCAGTGGTTCAAGGCGCGCGTCGGCACGCAAGTGTGCGAGACGGGACGCGATGTATCGTTCTGCTCGCACGCCATCCTGAGCGACGAGATCATGCTGGTGGAAGACGCGTTGCAAGACCCGCGCTTCGCAGACAACCCGCTGGTGACAGGCGCGCCGCACATCCGCTTCTATGCCGGTGCGCCGCTGGCGCTGCCATCCGGCCTGCGCCTGGGCACCCTGTGCCTGATCGACCGCCGGCCGCGCACGCTCGACGCGCTCGACCTGGGCATCCTCGCTACGCTGCGCGACCTGGCGGTGATGGAACTGGCGCGCATGGAGGAAAAGCACGATGCCTGACAGCCACATCCTGCTGGTCGAGCCGGATCCGATGTTGCGCCGCACCGTGGTCATGACGGCGCGCAGCCTCGGCATGAGCCAGGTGCACGAAGCGGCCAGCAACGACGCCGCGCTGCGCCTGCTGCGCTCGCGCGCTTTCCACGGCGCCGTCGTCGCTGTCGACTGCATCGGCCGTGGCGCCGACCGGCAATACGACCTGGGCCTGATCGACCGCCTGCGCGCCGACGATACGACTGGCAAGACCATGCCGATCGCCATCATGGCCGAGCAGGCCACGGCGGAACTGCTGGGCGCCCTACGCGACCGCAATATCAGCCGCGTCATTCTCAAGCCATTTCGCGCCAAGGTGCTGCTGGAAACGATCGAGCAATTCGGCGCGGTTCCGCGCCTGCCCTGACCGGCCATTGCCGCTGTATTGGCCGGCATTACCCGGCTCGCATGAACGCGCGAATTGCCGTAGACAAATCGATCTAGACAGGATAATCTAGATTTATCCTGAACAGACGAGGTCATGCCATGCCGCGCTCCCCCAACGCTCCCAAGCCCACGCCCGCCGAACTCGACCTGCTGCAAGTGCTGTGGCCGCTCGGCGCGGCCACCGCCAAGCAGGTGCACGAGGCAATGCTCCCGCAACGTCCGGACGTCACCTACGCCACGGTCTTGCGCCTGATGCAAGTCATGCACGGCAAGGGCTTGCTCAGCCGCGACGAGAGCGAACGTTCGCATGTGTATGCGCCGGTGCATGAGCGCGACGCCCTGCAGACCAATCTGCTGCAAGACCTGATGCAGCGCGCCTTCTCGGGCTCGGCCAAGGCGCTGGTGCTGGCCGCGCTGAAAAGCGGCATCTCGAAGAAGGAACGCGACGAGATCGAGCAGCTCCTGAAGGACGAGGACAAGCGATGAACGCCGTCGGCATCGTCGACAGCATCGGCTGGACGCTGGTCCACTTCAGCTGGCAGGGCGCGCTGGTCGGCGGCCAGACCGCGCTCGCCCTCACCTTGCTGCGCAAGGCGCGTCCGCAGACGCGCTACCTCGTCGCCTGCATCGGCCTGCTGCTGTGCCTGGCATGGCCGGCGACCGAACTATTCCTGCGCCTGGGGGGCGACAGCGGCGCCGATGGCGGCCTCGCAATCGTGTTGTCCGGCGCCGCGGTCGGCATGGCCCAAGAGAGTGGCTGGAGCGGCCTGTTCCAGCGCAACCTGGCCTGGATCGTGGCGACCTGGGCCGTCTGCGCGCTGTTCCTGGCACTGCGCATGATCGCGGGGCTCATGTGGGTGCGGCGCGCGACCATGCGAGAGAGCCACGATCCGGCATGGCAGGCCCGCGTCGACCGGCTCGCCACGCAGTTCGGCTTGCCCCGACCGATCCGCCTGCGCATCGTCAACGGTTTATCGAGTCCCGTCACGGCCGGCTGGTGGCGTCCGGTCGTGCTGGTGCCGGCCTCGCTGGTGACCAGCATGCCCCCGCACCTGCTGGAAGCGCTGCTGGCGCACGAACTGGCGCACATTCAGCGCCACGACTACCTGGTCAACCTGTGCCAGAACGTCATTGAAGCGCTGTTGTTCTACCACCCGGCGGTCTGGTGGATCTCGCGCCGCATCCGCGTCGAACGGGAACAGATCGCCGATGCCATCGCGGCACGGCAACTGGGCGAACCGCGGCGCCTGGCCCTGGCCCTCTCGGAACTGGAAAAACGCCAGTTCTCCACCCACCACCTGGCCCAGGCGGCCAACGGAGGAGATCTCATGTCACGCATCAAACAACTGGTTCGTCCCGATACCGAAGCGCTGAACTGGAAAGCCGCCATCCCGGTGCTTGGATTCCTGCTCGCCGGCCTGGCCGGCTGCGCCCAGACGCCCGCATCCAGTCCGGCAACCGTCAAGACCGACAGCATCGTCACTACCCCGACGGCGAAATTCGACTCGTGCGAGCGGCCGAAGTATCCGGCCGAGGCGCTGGCGCGCAATATCGAAGGCACGGTGACCCTCGGCTTCCTGGTCAGCGCCGAAGGAGCGGTGGTTGATACCACCTTGCGCAAGTCGAGCGGCGACACCTCGCTGGACGAGGCGGCCCGCACGGCGCTGGCCAGGTGCACGTTCACGCCCGGCACGGTCGATGGCAAGCCGACCGAGCGATGGACTGAGGTACAGTACGTCTGGGTTTCTAAATGAGAAAAGGAAAAGTAATGCCTATCAAGGAGTGCACCCCGTCCCTTCCACGCCGGTCTGGAAAACATGGCATATCGATTCTGGCGATGGGACTGGCGATGGGACTGACAGCGACGATCCTGGCCGGCTGCGTCGGGACGGCGCCGGTCAATCCCTTCGCCGACATGCCGGACAGTGTCACCACCGCGCCGGTCGCGAATTTCAAGTCTTGCCGCAAGCCGGAGTACCCTGCACAAGCGCTGGCCGCCAAGGTCGAAGGCACCGTCACCCTCGCCTTCCTGGTCAGGGCCGACGGCACGGTGCGCGAAGCGGTGGTGCGCAAGACCAGCGGCAATGCTTCGCTGGACGAAGCGGCGCGCGCGGCCCTCGCCAAATGCCGGTTCCAGCCGGGTACGGTGAACGGTGCGCCGAAGGAGCAATGGACTGATCTGAAATACACGTGGGTGCCGGAATGATGCCGGTGATTCGCCTGCTCGCGACTGCAGGCATGGCCGCGGCTGTCCTGGCCGGCTGCGCGCAGTCGCCCACACGCCAAGCCGCCGCGTCGGCCGACGCAGCGCAGGCGGCCGGGAACCATGCTTCCTGCAGCAGGCCGGTCTATCCAGAACAGGCGAAGGCAAACAAGGTCGAGGGGACCACGATCCTTGGCATGCTGATCGGGCCAGACGGCAAGGTCATCGAGTCGCGCCTGCAAACCTCGAGCGGTGATGCATCGCTCGACGAAGCGGCCCGCAGCGCCCTCTCGATCTGCACATTCAAACCCGCAATGCGTGAGGGGAAACCGGTGCGTGCCTGGACTTCCGTGCACTACGTCTGGAAGATGGATTAAGTATCGTTGGGCAGGCTGCAATGACAAAGGGCGCTGGTAACCAGCGCCCTTTGTCGTTCGGAACCGCGGCGACTACAGCGCCGACGTATCCAGTTCGCAGCCGGTCGCCGCCACGATCTCGTCACGGCTCACGCCCGGCGCCAGCTCGACCACTTTCAGGCCGGTGTCGGTCACGTCGATCACGCCGAGGTCGGTGATGATGCGGTCGACCACGCCCACGCCGGTCAGCGGCAAGTCGCATTTTTTCAGGATCTTGTGGCTGGTGCTGCCATCCTTGGCGGTGGCGACGTGTTCCATGACGACCACCACGCGCTTGACGCCGGCCACCAGGTCCATCGCGCCGCCCATGCCTTTGACCATCTTGCCTGGGATCATCCAGTTGGCCAGGTCGCCGTGTTCCGACACCTGCATTGCGCCCAGGATCGCCAGGTTGATCTTGCCGCCGCGGATCATGCCGAAGGAATCGGCCGAACTGAAGTAGGCCGAGCCGGGCAGCGCCGTCACGGTCTGCTTGCCGGCGTTGATCAGGTCGGCGTCGACTTCTTGTTCGGTGGGGAATGGGCCGATGCCCAGCAGGCCGTTCTCGGACTGCAGGAACACCTCGATATCCTTGGGTACATAGTTGGCGACCAGGGTCGGCAAGCCGATGCCCAGGTTCACATAGAAGCCGTCCTGCAGCTCCAGGGCCGCGCGCGCGGCCATTTCATCACGAGTCCATGCCATGTTCTTGTCTCCGAATGTGGGTGATCAGGCGCGTACGGTGCGCTGTTCGATGCGTTTCTCGGGCGTCGGATTGTGGACGATGCGGTGTACGAAGATGCTGGCCAGGTGCACCTGGTCCGGATCGATCTCGCCGATCTCGACCAGCTGTTCGACTTCCACGATGCAGACCTTGCCGGCCATGGCCACGTTCGGATTGAAGTTGCGTGCGGTCTTGCGGAACACCAGGTTGCCGGCGCGGTCGGCCTTATAGGCCTTGACCAGCGACACGTCCGGGAACAGCGCATGTTCCATCACGTAGTGCTCGCCGTCGAACTCACGGGTTTCCTTGCCCTCGGCGACGATCGTGCCGTAGCCGGTCTTGGTGAAGAAAGCCGGGATGCCGGCGCCGCCGGCGCGCAGCTTCTCGGCCAGGGTGCCCTGCGGGGTGAACTCGAGTTCGAGCTCGCCGGCCAGGAACTGGCGCGCAAATTCCTTGTTTTCGCCCACGTAGGACGAGATCATCTTCTTGATCTGGCGCGTTTCCAGCAGTTGCCCGAGGCCGAAACCGTCCACCCCGGCGTTGTTGGAAATGGCAGTGAGGTTCTTGGCGCCCGAATCGCGCAGCGCCGCGATCAGGGCTTCCGGAATGCCGCACAGGCCGAAGCCGCCCACGGCGATGGTCTGGCCGTCTTGAACGATGCCGGCCAGAGCCGAGCGCGCGTCAGGATAAACTTTATTCATACCCGTCCCTTTTATAGGTTAAGCCAAAGCTCTTGTGTACTACTGAGTAGACTCTCAGCATAGAATATGTGACAACGAAGCACAATACCGTAGAACTACGGCCGCATCCGTGGCCCACCTTCACACATACCACCGCGAATGAACATAGCAGTCGATCTACCTCAGATGAATCCGCCTTGCGCAATCGATTACGAGATGATTTTCCAGCACGCGCCGGTCGGTATGTGCGTCTCGGTCGACCGGGTGATCCAGACCTGCAACGGCGCACTGGCGGCGATGTTCGGCTATGCCAATGAAAAATTGCAGGGGCAATCGTTCAGCGTACTCTATCCGACCATGGACGAGTTCCTGCGCACGGGCGATCGCATCATCCCCATCATGAACGCGAAAGGACGCTATTCGGATGAGCGCATCATGCGCCGCGCCAGTGGCGAACTGTTCTGGTGCCACGTGACCGGCCGCGCGCTCGATCCGGCCCAGCCACTGGGCGCCGGCGTCTGGACCTTCGAGGACGTGAGCGAGAAGCGGCCGGTGACGGCCGAGCTGACGCCGCGCGAACGCGAGATTGCCGCGTTATTGGTCGAAGGAAAGACCAGCAAGATGATCGCGCGCGACACCGATCTCAGTCCGCGCACGGTCGAGATGCACCGGGCCAGCCTGATGCGCAAGTTCGCGGCATCGACGTCAGTCGAGCTGGTGCACAAGCTGGTAGGCGCTGGATGACTCACATGCAGTCAAGCCGCAGCTGTGTCAGCACCGGCGCGGTTTCCAGCGTCTGGGTGCAGGCCAGCACTCCCGCCAACCCGGGAAGCGCAACTGGATACTCGACGACGCTCGCGCATCCAAGCTTGATGCGGGCCTCGTGTGCGCACCACATGCGGTAGAAGGCAGCCTGGCGACAGGCCGGCTCGCTGTCGCGCAATATCGCGACTTCCTCGACACTGAAGGCATGCTCCGCCAGCGACATGAAGTCGCGTTCCCGATCGGTGCGCTCGATATCCAGGCCGAGGGAGATTCCCGCTCCCGCCGCACAGGCGACCCAGCGCCCGCTATGCGAAATGCTGAAACCGACGTCCGCGACCATCAGGAGCGCGGGAGCCAGACCCGGCCGCTCGGCCAGGCCGATCGCAGCCGGCTCGGTCTTCAGCAAGCCGGCCAGCGCACGCCGCAACAGGGCGCGTCCGACGATGAACTGGCGCTGCCGTTCGGGACGCACGAAGCGCATGCATCGCTCACGTTCCGATGTGCCCATCCACGCGGCATGGCGCTCCAGCACGTCCGGCGCAACGGTGTCGGCATCCACAGCCCACAGCAGGACATGACCGGTCAACGCCATCGGGACCGGAGTCGCTTATTTGATCTTGACGAAGTCGGCCTTGAGCGCAACGCCGGTCATGATTGCGCCATCGTGGCATTCGAACTCGGTTGCGCTGGAGCGCTCGATGTTCTTGTAATTGCTGACGATGTTGACGACGGCATTCGCGCCCAGCTCTTGCGCGCGCGCCTGCAGCCGCAACATCGCCGAAAGGAATACCCAGTTACACGACGTTTCGGCCGACTTGCCGAAGGAATTGGTTTTCTGGCTGGTCTTGTCCGAACCCAGACGCTCGACGATTGCCGGGGTCTTCTGGTCACCAAAGTAATACTTGATGCTGTCGCCCAAGCGCGCGCGGGCATCGTTGGCATCGAGGGCCGCATCGATCGGCATCATGTGAACAGTGTCGCGCGCCTGGGATGGCATGATGGTGGCGAACAGGGCGGCGGCTGTGGTCAGGCTCAGGACCAGTTTCTTCATGTTTTTCCTTTGGGTAGCTCTAGAATACTTAAGGGACGGCATGCAATTGTAGCAAGCCGCCCCTGTGCCGGAATTACGGCGCTGCGACAGCGGCGTCGTCTGCGCCGGTCGGACCGCCCACTGCGCGGTCGTAGTTGGCGATGGTGTAGTCGCTGGCCAGCTTGGCCACGCGGTTCAGCATCAGGTTGTCATGGACGCCCATGGTGAAGCCGCCTGCCATTGCGCCCGCGCGCTGGAAGAACTGCGGGCTGGCCACGACCTTGCCATTCTGGTCGCGGTAGGTTACGCGCATCAGCACGCCCGAACTGCCGGCAAACGGGCCCAGGAACACGCGCTTGGCGCCGCTCTTGAACGAAATCTGTTCCACCACCGGCTCGACGGTCAAGGTACGGCCGTTGGTCGGACCGCTATTCCATTTCTTCGCCGACGGGCCAAGGTCCTTGGCAAAATTCTCGGCAATCTTGCCCAGTGCAGCCTGGTTACCGTTGTAGCCATTGGCGAAGGCGACCGGCTTGACGTCGATACGACCATACTGCGAGAATGCCTCGGTCGGCGCCGGGTTGGTCAGGGACGATGCCTTGATCTTGGTCGCGCAACCTTGCAGCAGCGGAACCGCTGCGGCGATGGCAAGAACGAGGATGGTGCGGCGAGTAGCTTTCATGGACTTCCTTTTATAGTTTTGATTGAAGGGCACTACCTTTTGAATATCAGCGACGTGTTGATGCCGCCGAACGCAAAATTATTTGACATCACGTAGTCGCAGTCGAGTTTCCGTCCCTCGCCGCGGATGTAATCGAGTTGGCCGCATTCCGGATCGACTTCATCCAGGTTGACCGTCGGCGCAAACCATCCTTCGCGCATCATCTCGATGCTGATCCATGCCTCCAGCGCACCGCACGCGCCCAATGTGTGCCCCATATAGCTCTTGAGCGAACTGATGGGCATGCGTTTGCCGAACAGGGCCGCCGTGGCCAGGCTTTCGGCCAGGTCGCCATGGGCGGTGGCGGTGCCGTGCGCATTGATGTAGCCGATGGCGTCCGGCGCCAGGCCCGCATCGCGCAGGCTCAGTTCCATCGCCACCTTCATCGTGGCGGCATTGGGCTGGGTCACGTGGGTGCCATCGCTGTTGGTGCCAAACCCTACCAGCTCGGCGTGGATGGTGGCGCCGCGCGCCAGCGCATGCTCGCGCTCCTCGAGGATCAGGCATCCGGCGCCCTCCCCGATCACCAGGCCGTCGCGTGCGCGGTCGAATGGACGCGGGCTGGTCTCCGGCGCGTCGTTGCGGGTGCTCGTCGCGAACAGCGTGTCGAACACCGCTGCCTCGGTCGCGTCCAGCTCCTCGGCGCCGCCGGCGATCATGGCCAGCTGGCGCCCGCTCTTGATCGCCTCGTAGGCGTAACCGATGCCCTGGCTGCCCGAGGTGCAGGCCGACGACGTCGTCAACACGCGGCCGGTCACGCCAAAGAACACGCCGATATTCACCGGCGCCGTATGCGCCATCATCTTGATGTAGGTGGTGGCATTGATGCCGCGCGTGCTGCGTTCCTCCATCATGCGGCCAAAGTCGCCGATGGCGCTTGGGGTGCCGGCAGAGGAGCCGAACGACACGCCCATCTGGCCGCTCGTCAGCAGCGGATGCTCGAGCAGGCCCGCGTCCTGCAGCGCCAGTTCGCTGGCGCGGGTAGCCAGCAGTGCCACCCGGCCCATGCTACGGGTGGCCTTGCGGTCGTAGCGCTTCGAGAGCTCGAACGGCGCGGCAGGCGCCCCGAGCTGGGTGTTCAGGCCTTCATAGCCGGCCCATTCCTCCATGCACACGATGGCGTTGCGGTACTCGCCCAGGCGCGCGCGGATCGTCGGCCAATCGTTGCCGAGCGGGCTGATGCCGGCCATGCCGGTCACGACGACGCGGTGGTTCATGCCAGCCCCCCATTGACCGACAATACCTGGCGCGTCACGTAACTTGCATCCTCCGACATCAGATAACTCACCGCCGACGCCACTTCTTCGGGGCGACCGACGCGGCGCGCCGGCACCAGCTTGAGGGCCTCGTCCATCGGCACATCGGCGAGCATGTCGGTCTCGATCAGCCCCGGCGCCACGCAGTTGACGGTGATCTCGCGCTTGGCCAGTTCCAGCGCCAGCGCCTTGGTGGCCCCGATGATGCCGGCCTTGGCGGCGCTGTAGTTGACCTGGCCGCGGTTGCCGATCATTCCCGAGACCGAGGCCATGGTCACGATGCGCCCCGGTTTGCGGCGCTGGACCATCGGCATCACCAGCGGATTGAGCACATTGAAGAAGCCATCCAGGTTGGTGCCCAGCACCACGTCCCACTCTTCGCCGCTCATGGCCGGGAAGGCGGTATCGCGCGCCACGCCGGCATTGGCCACCACGCCGTAATAGCAGCCGTGCCGCTCGATGTCGGCCAGCAGTGCATCGGCGGTCGTCTCGCGCTGGCCGATGTCGAACTGCAGCACGCGCGCCACGCCGCCCGCCGCCACGATGCCGGCCGCCACGGCGTCGGCCTCGGCTCGCCGGTCACGGCAATGGACGACCACCTCGTAGCCGTCGCGCGCCAGGCGTTGGGCGATGGCCTTGCCGATGCCGCGCGACGAACCCGTCACCAGCACGCTTTTCTGGATACTACTCATTCTGAACTCCGTTGCAAAAACTCTTCAACATTATCGGGCTGGAAGACGGTGATGGTGGCGGTGGCCAGCAAGCAGCCGTCGTTGCCGTCCACGATCCGGCACTCGAATGCGCCCAGGCCGTTCTCGCCCTGCAGCGCGCGCTGCACGTAGATGTGCAGCAGGCTGCCGACAGCGAAGGCTGGCACCGAGCATACATACTTGCGCGTGCCGAGCAGGAAACCGACCCGCACCGCCTCACCGCGCAGGCGAGCCGCGTGGCCCGCATGGGCGGCAACCGCTTGCGCCATGTATTCGACGCCAACCCATGCGCCCACCGCGCCGTCGACGCAGAACATGCTGTCCGTGGCGATCGCCACCTCGGCAGACAGGTTCTCGTCGTCGGCCGCCAGCAAGCGTCCCAGGAGCGACATGGCGCCGCTGTGTGGCACCAGGCTGTGGATATCGATCGCGTCGGCTTGTCGCAGGCTCACGCCGTCCTCCCGAATACCAGCGCCGCATTCGATCCGCCGAAGGCGAACGAATTGCTCAGCGCATAGCGGATGGAGCGACCCAGGCGCGCGCCCGGCGTTGCCACGTTCAGCACCGGCAGCGCCGGATCCCGCTCGCCGTCCCACAGGTGCGGCGGCAATCGACCGTCGGGATTATCGTCCTGCATCGCCAGCCAGCAGAACGCCGCCTCCACCGCGCCGGCCGCGCCCAGGGTGTGGCCGGTGAGCGGCTTGGTCGAGCTGACCGCCACATCGGCGCCGAACAGCGCAGCCACCGCCCGCGATTCCATGGCGTCGTTCTGGACGGTCGCCGTGCCGTGCAGATTGATGTAATCGATGTCGCCGGCGCCGATGCCGGCCCGACCCAATGCTTCGCTCATCGCGATGCGCGCGCCCGCGCCTTCCGGGTCAGGCGCCGATATGTGATGGCCGTCGGACGATTCGCCCCAGCCGCACAGCGCCACCGTCGCCGGTTCGCGGCTCATCAGGAACAATGCCGCGGCCTCCCCCAGGTTGATGCCGTTGCGCTTCGCGCTCAGCGGGTTGCAGCGTGCGCCGCTCACCGATTCCAGGGCGCTGAAGCCGGCGACAGTGAAGCCGCACAAGGTATCGACGCCGCCCGTGACGACGGCGTCGCACAGGCCCATGCGGATCAGGCGCGCGGCACTGGCCAGCGCCTTGGCGCTCTACGAGCAGGCGCTCGAATGCACGTAGGCCGGACCGCCGATGCCCAGCTCGCGCGACAGCAGCTCGGCGACGGACCCCATCTCTTGCTGGCAATAGTGGAAGCTGTCGGGCAGCGCGCCGCCGGCGAGCTGCTCGGCCAGCGCCGACTCGGCGGCGCTTACGCCCGAGGTGCTGGTACCGATCACCACGCCGACCCGCGCCGCGCCATGGCGCGCGATCGCCGCGTCGATGGCGGGCCGGATCTGCGCCAGCGCGGCCAGCGCCAGTGCGTTGTTGCGGCTACGCAGCTGTAACGGCAAGCCGCCGAGGCCGGGCAGCGCCGTCTGCACGCGGCCCAGGGGCAAGGGGCGTCCCGGCGAGCAGGCGTCCGAGATCGCCAGTCCGCTTGCGGCGTCCACCAGCAGGTGGCGCCTGATGGTCTCGCGCTCGCTGCCCAATGCGCACAGCAGCGCGCAGTCGTTCAGGTAAACGTGTGTCATGGTGGTCTTCATTCGGATGCCGACACCACGGTCAGCCGGTATCGGTAGCGCAGGTTGTCCAGCACCGCGGTGCCCTGCCAGCGCGGCATGCCGCTATAGGTAATGGTGGCCACCACCTCGCCGTCGCGGCGCAGGGTGCGCTTCAGCCCCTGGTCCGCGATGTCCCAGCCCGACGGCAAGGCCCGAGCGATTTCCTCCACCGGCCACAAGGTCAGTTGCAGGTCTTCCAGCACGTCGGCGGCGCGTACCTGGGACGGCAGCATCGGATGGCGCCATTCGGTGAGTTCGGCGCCGTCGAACTCGAGGCTCAGCACACGCATGCCGAGTGCCAGGCCGACCAGGCTGACGCGCTGGGGATCGACTTCGAGCGCCGCCACCAGGTCGTTGGTGCTGCCGGAGCGCTCGACCGTCAACTGCTGCTGCACGCTGATGGTTTCGCCGAGCGTGGCCGGCGCCAGGCGCAGGCCGAGACGCGCCTGCGTCTCGGGCCGGGTTGCGCAGGCGGCGAGCAGCAAGGCGGCCGCCAGCGGCGCCAGACGTTCAAGCCAGTACAGGCGTTGCATGATGCGATTCCTTCGATACTGAAAAACAGGGAGCGAACAGCCAGACCAGCGCGGCGCCGACCAGCATGGTCAGGCCGAAGGCCTGCAATGCCGGGGTGCCGCTCAGGGCCAGTAGCCCGAACGACAGGATGGTGCTGGCCGCCGACAACCCGACCGCCAGCGAGGGGGCATCGCCGCCCTCGCCCGACTCTTCCTGCATGAAGATGCCGTAATCGACGCCCACGCCGAGCAGCAGCATCAGCGCCAGCACATGGAACAGCTGCAGGTGCTGGCCGCTGTATCCGAGCAGGGCCACGGTCAGTACGCTGGCCGCCGCGGTCGGCGCCAGCACTCGCCAGGTACGGCCCCGATAGCGCGGGAACAGGACCGCGAACACCACTGCGTAGGCGCCCAGCACCACCCAGCCCATGGTGGCGCGGTAACTGCCCAGCACCGCCGAGATGCCGCCGACCTTGTCGACCCATTGCACGCCGTCGAGTCCATCGGCGGCCCCCGCCAGGACAGGCAGCGAAGCGTAGCGCAGGCCGCGCAGGGCCACGATGCTGGCGTGGACCTGCGCAGTGCCGTCGCCGATCGCGCCCAGCCACAGATAGCGCCATGGCTCGGCAGCAGCGCTGCGCAGGAAGTCGTCGACCAGCATCGGTTTCGCATTGCTGCGCAGGTGGGCGGCGGTAACATCCGCCCATTCGGGATCTTCGCCGATCTCGGCCGCCAGCATCGTCAATGGCCCATCGGCGCGCAGCAGCCTGTCCTCGACCAGCGCCAGGCGCTCGGCCTGGGCGCGCGCGGACGGCACCCAGTTCGACAGCGCCTGGTAGCCGCCGATGTGGCGCGCGCCAATCAATGAATCGAGCCGGCGCTTGAGCGCCTCCTCGCGCTGCAGCACCTGTTCGGCCGAAGCGCCCCGGACCAGGAAATACTGGACCGGGCTCGGGGCGTCGAGCAGCTTGCCCAGCTTGATCTGGTCCTGGACCAGGCCGGGCGGAGACGATTGCAGCGAGCGGATGTCGTCGTTCGTCGTCAGTTGCAGCCAGCCGCCGAGCGAGACGGCGCCCAGCGCCACCACCAGCGCCATCGACGCCGGCTTGCCCGACAGGCGCGGCCAATGGCGTACGAGGCCGCGATAGCGCTGCGCCAGCCAGCCCGCTTCCAGCGTATCGGCCGAGATCAGGCGCGGGAACCAGCAGACCACGGTCAGCCAGGCGAAGACCAGGCCCAGCGCCGAGAACACGGCCATGTGGCGCAGTCCCGGGAACGGCGTCAGCGCCAAGCCGAGATAGCCGATCACCGCCGCCAGCAGGGTCAGGCCGAGGCTCGGCAGCAGGCGCCGCAACAGGGCCGGCGAATCGAGGACGGGATCGGCGCGCAGCCGGTGGCACAGGAAATAGATGCCATAGTCCTGGGCCACGCCGATCAGGCTGGCGCCAAAGACCAGGGTCAGCAGGTGAATCTGGCCGAACAACAACCAGCACACCGACAAGGCGCCCAGGAAACCGACCCCGATCGCCACCAGGGTCAGGCCGATCGGCTTGAGCGTACGGAAAGTGAGCCAGGTGAGCAGCACGATGCCGACCAGCGAGCCCACGCCGATGGTGTGGATCTCGCGGCTGGCCTGGCGGCCCGCGGCGGCGGCATGCAGGACGACGCCGGCGGTGATCACCTCGGCGTCCGGCGCCGCGCGCCGTGCCGCTGCCGATGCCTGCTCCAGCAGCGGCACCGCGGCGTCCTGGGCGCCGAGCGAGAACGCCGGCTGCTTCAGGGTATAGGTCAGCAGCACGTATTCGCGCCCTTCGCCCGCCACGAACAGGCGGCCGTCGCGCGGACGCACCGGCGTTTCGCCGGCGCGCTCCTGGGCCCAACCCGCGAACAGGCCAAAGGGGTCGTCGCGGAACGATCCGAGCTTGGGACCCGAGAAGGCGTTGTACAGGCGCGCCAGGGCGTCGTCGACCCAGAACCGGGCAGGCTCGGTGCGCATCCGGCGTTCCTGGTCGGCGCCGACCAGCAAGGTCGCGTGCGGCTCCAGGCTGGCCAGCCAGCCGGCCTGGGTGTCGTCGCCCATCGCGTCGAACGCCAGCAGGCCGGCGTGCGGCGCCAGCGCCTGGCGATAGGCGTCGGCCGCCTGCCCCGCGGTCTGCCATTCCTTCGCGCCGACCAGCACCACCACCCGCTGCTGCGCGCTGTCGACCATATGGGTGAACGACTGCTGCAGCACCGGATCGCGCTTCTCGAGCGGCAGCAGGGCCAGGATGTCGGTATTCGGCGCGATGCGCTGGCCGATCCACAGCCAGGCGTTATGCCCCACCAGCAGGCAGACGACGAGGGCCCAGGCCAGTGCCAGGCGACGTTGGACGATCAAAGCTGGGCCGCCTCTTCCGGCAAGACCGCGCCAGGGCCGATCTTGATGTCCGAGAACACGATCTCGGTGCGGTCACCGCTCTGTTCGACCATCTGGATGCTGCGCACATAGGCGCCGCCTTCGAGCGCGATCGCCCCGACCGCGCGCGCCAGCGCCGCATTGCGCGCCTTGAGCGCGACCTTCCAGGCGTCGCCGCTCACGCTGCCGTCGACCTCGAACAGGCTGTCGAGCTGGCCCAGGTCGCCGCCCAGCAGCGAGAACAGCACGCCGTTGATCATGCGGACGGTAGGCTCCTGGCTGGCGTCGAGGCGCATCGCGACCCGCTCACCCTGCAGGTGGACGATCTCGTCGCGCTTGAGACGCAGCGTGTTCGGGAATGGTTTCAGGGTGCGCCATAGCACGCCCTTGCCGGCGACCACGCAAAAGCGTCCATTCGACAGCAGCGGCTTCTTCATGCCGGCCAGGCGCTTGGTCTGGTCGAAGCGGCCACACAGCTGCTCGGGCTTGGCCAGCATGGCCTGAATCTGCGCGACCGGCGCGGCGGCCTGGGCCGCGCCTGCGCCGAGCACGAGCGCCGCGATGGCGAGGATATGTTTCATGGTGCTGCCACTCCCAACTTCTCGAAAAGGATGGGCGGCGAGACGAAGCACATCTCGCCGCTACGGATGTCGACCGCGACCTGGGTGGTGGTGGCGCGGTTCAGGCGCTTGCCGCTGGCGGCGTCGAGGATCAGATAGTCGAGGCGCAGGCGGTTTTCCCACTCGACGATCTCGGCCCGCAGCAGGAGGCGCTGGCCGAAGGTGGCCGGACCGGCGTAGCGCAGGTTCATCTCGATGATCGGCCACATATAGCCGGACGCGCGCATCTGCTCGTAGTTGTAGCCGATCTTGTCGAACAGCGCGCAGCGCGCGACCTCGAGATACTTGACGTAATTGCCGTGCCAGACGATCTGCATCGGATCCAGGTCGAAGAACTGCACCTGCATCTCGACCTCGGCCCACCAGCGCGCCGGTGCTTTCAGCTTACGCATACAGGCTCCAGGCCTGGTCGCGGATTCTTGCCAGCAGCCGGTGCAGGTCGGGATCCAGGCGACGGTCTTCGGTCACCGGCGCGACGTCGTCGCCCAGCAGTTCGAGCATGCGCGCCAACGGCGCCGGCAGCGTGCGTGCAGGATCGACACGGCAGCGCAGCCATGCGCCCTGGCGCACCGTGATCAGAAGCGCGGCCGCCACCTGCTCGGTCAGTTCCAGCACCCGCAGGCAGTCGCGCGCGGCGATGGTGCCCATGCTGACCTTGTCCTGGTTGTGACATTCGGTGGAACGCGAGAACACCGACGCCGGCATGGTCAGCTTGAGTGCTTCCGCGGTCCAGGCCGAGGCGCTGATCTGCAGCGCTTTCAGGCCATGGCTGATCGCGGCGCGTTCGCCTTCCATGCCCGACAGGTTGGCCGGCAGGCCGGCGTTGTAGCGGGCGTCGACCAGCAGGGCCATCTGGCGGTCGAGCAGGTCAGCCAGGTTGGCCACCGCGTTCTTCATGCCGTCCATCGCGAACGCGATGTGGCCGCCGTAGAAGTGACCGCCATGCAGCACGCGCTCGCCCTCGGCGTCGATGATCGGATTGTCGTTGGCGCTGTTGAGTTCATTCTCGATCGCCGCGCGGAAGAACGGCAGGGCATCGGCCAGCACGCCGATCACGTGCGGCGCACAGCGGATCGAATAGCGGTCTTGCAGGCGCTTGCCGTTGCGTTCGAGCTGGCCGCCGTATTCCAGGTCCTGGCGCAGCCAGGCGGCGACGCCCTGCATGCCGGCATGCGGCTTGACCGAGAACAGGGTCTCGTCGAAATGATGGTCGTTGCCGTCCAGCGCGAACGACGCCAGCGCGGTGATCCGGGTGGTCAGCCGCGCCAGGTAGTCGGCGCGGTCCCAGGCCAGGCAGGCAAGGCCGGTCATGACGGCGGTGCCGTTCATGATCGCCAGGCCCTCCTTGGGCCGCAGGCGCAGCGGTTCGATGCCGGCCTCGCGCAGCGCCTGGGCCGCCGGGACCTGCACGCCGTCGCGCAGCACCTCGCGCTCGCCGCACAGCACCGCCGCCAGGTAGGACAGCGGCGTCAGGTCGCCGCTGGCGCCGACCGAGCCTTCGCTCGGGATCAGCGGCAGCAGGCCGGCGTCGAACAGGCGCACGATCTGCTCCAGCAGGCCGACGCTCACGCCCGAGAAGCCCTTGGACAGGGAGGCCAGGCGCGCGGCCATCACGGCGCGGGTCTGGTCCGGCGTCAAGAAGGCGCCCAGGCCGCAGCCGTGGTAGGTGTACAGGTGGTGCGGCAGTTCGGCCACCAGCGACAGCGGCACCGGCACCGTGCACGAGTCGCCGTAGCCGGTGGTCACGCCATAGATCGTGCCGTCCTCGCGCAGCAGGCGGTCGAGGAAGTCGGCGCCGCGCGTGATCGCGGCGCGAAACACCGGGTCGTCGGACAGCACCGGCTGCGCGGCGCCCCGGGCGATGGCGACCACGTCTTCCAGTGCCAGGCGCTCGCGGTCGAAGCGCACCGTGCGCGCGGGTTGGTTCAGGTCATTAAGCTGCATCAGGGCGTTCCGATCCGGGGTCTTGCCAAAAGTCGTAGAAATTGAACCATTCGAGCGGCGCGCGCCGTACATGGCGTTCGAGCCGGGCCGCGTAGTCGGTAGCGAGCCGCGCGAGCGCCTCGTCGCGGCTGGCGCGCGGCAGCAGCACGCGTTCGCGCAGGAGTTCGAAGTGCAGCTCGTGGCGATCGCCCTGGCGCACCGCGAACATGGTGTAGATCGGACAGCCCAGCACCGAAGCCATCACGTAGGGGCCGACCGGGAAGGCGGCCACCTGCCCCAGGAACGGCGCCCGCGCCACCCGTGGCGCCTTCGACACCGGCACCCGGTCGCCGGCGATCACGACGAACTCGCCGCGTTCGATCCGCTCGGAGAGCTGCATCGCCATGGCCGGCGTCATGTCGGTGACCTGCATGAGGTTCAATTCGCTGCGCGGATCGAGCCTGGCCAGCATGGCGTTGAAGGCTTGCGCATGGCGGGTGTGCACCAGCACCGTGACCTTCAGGCCCGGCGTGCGCAGGGAGAGCGCGCGGCACAGGTCGAGATTGCCCAGGTGGGCGCACACCAGCAGCGCGCCGCGCCGGGATGCGATCCGCTCCAGCAGCGGCTCGGCCCCGTGCAGCGAGACCTTCGAAAAATCGAACAGGCCGCCCCACAGCAGCATCTTATCGAGGATGGCCTCGGCGAAGGCGCCGAAGTGCCGCACCACACCCAAGAAGCCATGCGCCGCCCCGGCGCGCGCGAGATAGGCGCTGGACGCGCGCCGCGCCCGGCCCTGGGTCGCGACATACCACAGCAGCACCGGATACAGCACCACGCGAAACGGCCAGCGGCCGAAGACGCGGCAGATCCAGAACAGCAGGCGCATGCCGCCGACGAAGCTCGCTTCGTTGATGGCCGCCCAATGCGGCGCGTCGGGCGCGGGCTTCAGTTGCGCCATATGCGAACCAGGAGGCTGGGAATGCGCGGCAGCATGCCGAAGAACAGCGCCACATGCAGGCGGGTAATCAGGACGTTGTCGGTCCAGGCCTTGAAGTGCGACACGCCGTCTTCCGGATAACCGACCCTGGTCGGCAGGTTCACCACCTCGCTGCCGTCCCAGTACAGGCGCACCAGGATCTCGATATCGAAATTCATGCGCAAGCCGAGCCGGCGGCGCGCCGCCAGCGCCACTACCGGCGCCACCGGGTACACCCGGAAGCCGCACATCGAGTCGCGGATCGCCAGCGACAAGGTATTGATCCAGACCCATACGTGGGTCAGGTAGCGCGCATACAGGCGCAGCGCAGGCACCGACGCGTCGTACACCGGGCAGCCCGCCACGACGGCCGCGGGCCGCGCGCGCGCCGCATCCAGGAAGCGGGGGATGTCGTCCACGCTGTGCTGGCCATCGGCATCGACCTGCAGCACATGGCTGTAGCCGTCGCGTCGCGCCCGTGCGAAGCCGGTGAGTACCGCCCCGCCCTTGCCCTGGTTGAACGCGTGGCGTTCGAGCACGACCCGGCCAGGATGGCGCGCCGCCAGCTGGTCCAGCACGGCGGCGCAGGCCGGCGAACTGCCATCGTCGACCAGGATGCATGGCAGCGCGTGTTCGAGCACCTGCCCCACGACCTTGCCGATCGCGTGCTCGTGGTTGTACACCGGGATCACGACGCATGGGTGGAACATGATTACTGCTCCGTCCTGGCGAAGCGCAGCAGCGAGTGGCAGTAGCCGATGCCGTCGCGGGCGGTCACGAGTTGCAGTCCGGCTTCGCGCGCCAGGCGGATGTAATCCTCGCTTTCGTAGACCTTGCTGTTGCCGCTGGCAAGGACGTTGAAGTAAGGCGAGGTATTGATCAGGCAGTAGGATGCGATGTCATAGCGCTGGCGGTCCCAGAAGGTGTCCAGCACCAGCACCTGGCCGCGCGGGCCCAGCGCGTCTGCGACGCGCCGGAAGATGCTGGCGATCGCGGCTTCCGAGAAACAGCTCAGGAACTGGCTCATCCAGATCAGGTCCATCCCGCCCGGCAGCGCGGCCGCGTCGTCGAGCAGGTCGGTCGGGTGCAGTGTCGCCCGCTCGCGCAGCCCAACGTCGGCGAGTCGGGTGTCGGCCACGGCCAGCTGGCCCGGCAGGTCGACCAGGTGCATCGCGACCGCCTTGTCGTACGCCAGCGCGGCCAGCGTAAACTTGCCGGTATTGGCGCCGATGTCCATCAGGCGCCGCGGCGCGGTCGCGAACACGTCCGGCATGATCTCGGGGAACGAGGTGTCCGAATAATAATGGTCGAAGGCCAGCCAGCTGCCGCGCGCCGGTTCCGGCAGCTGCGACAGGCCCTGGTACAGGGTCGGCCAATCGCCGAACACCTTCAGCCCGAGCGGGCGTTCGGCATCCAGCGCCGCTTCGAGGTCGAACATGGCCTGGTAGCAGACGTCGTGGTTGAAGTCGATGTTGACCTGGGTGATCGGGTCCGTCAGGACCACGAAACCGGCCTTGTCGAGCGCGTAGCGGCCTTTATCGATCAGGACCACGCCGGCCGACAGGCAGGTCTCCAGCACCACCTTCAGCACATACGGTGTCCAGCGGCCGTCGTGCGCGAGTTCGTCGATCGACAGGCCGGATTCGCCTGCGTCGGCGATCGCCTGCAGCATGCCGCGCTTCCAGGCGTAGCGCACGCACTGGAACACGACCGGGCCATAGGCGATCTTCTGCGCCTCGAAGCGTGCTTCGAAGGCGCTCTGGCGCTCCGGCGAGAATTTCTTGTTCAGCATGCGTATTCAGCTTTCCAACAGGATACGGCCGCTGGCATGGGCGCCGGCGTCCGAGAAATAACGGAAATTCAGGCTGCCCTTGGCCTGGTCGTGCAGCAGTTCGAGCAGCACCGGGTGGCCGGGCCGGATCATCTGCTGGAACTTGAGCGCGTTGATACCCTTGAACGCACCCGCAAGGGCCAGCCGCTCGCGGCCGTAATGGATCGCCCAGTCCACCTGCACCACGCCCGGCAGCACCGGCGCCACGCTGAAGTGGCCGTCGAAGTACAACAGGTCGGCCGGCACGACCAGCTCAAGCAGGACCCGCGCCTGTTCGGTTTCCAGTAACCTCGCCGCGGGCAGGCGTGGCCGTTCCGCCCGCTGGTCGTCCAGCAGCGCCAGCAACTGCGCCTGTGGCGTCTTGCCCTGGCCGTTCACCGGCCATTCGTCGAGGTAGCGCCAGCGGCGCGGCAAGGCCACCGCCTCGGCCACGCTTGCCAGGGCGGCGCGCAGGCGCGCGTTCAGCGCCGCCTTGCCCGCGCCATCGAGCAGCGCGCGCCCCTCAACGCTCGGCAGCACGAAGGCGGCCAGCGTCTGGCGCGCCGCATCCGGCACGCCCAGGACACGCGCCTCGCGCGCCAGCCCGGTGGCGACCAGGGCGCTTTCCAGCGCATCGAGCGAGATCCGCTTTTCTTCGATCTTGACGATCCGGTCGGCCCGTCCGCACAGCAAGAAGCGGCCAGCGCCGGCATCCTCGGCGCGGTCGGCAAGTGCCAGCCAGCCGTCGGTGCCGGCGAACGGCGACGCTACTTCGAGCGCGCCGGCGTCATTGAGCCGCCAGCGCACCTCCGCCAATGGCATCCAGGCTTCGCCCCCTTCGGCCGCTTTGCGCTGGCGCCAGGCCACGCCACCGCTCTCCGAACTGCCATAGACTTCAATCGGCGCCTGCCCGAGCAGGCCGGCCACATGCGTCGAAGCGCCCTGCTCGAGCATGCCACCCGACGAGAACACGGCGCGCAGCATGTGGGCGGCGCCGCGCCAGTCGAGGTGGGTGGGCAGGCGCTTCAGGTGGGCCGGGCTGCCCAGCAAGATGCAGGGGCGCGTGCCCAGGGCCGGCGCCAGGGTCTCGGGAAATTCGTGGCGCGCGGCGTGGATGGCGCGTCCTTCGGCCAACGGCCACAGGATGCGGAACAGCAGGCCGTAGATGTGCTGGTGCGACACCGTTGCGATCACGTCGGCAGTGCCAAGCGCGGCGCCGAACTGGCGCTCCAGGGCGGCCACCTCGGCGCTCAGTTGCGATAAGTACTTGCCGATCGGCGTCGGGGCGCCGGTGCTGCCGGAGGTGTAGACCACGAGGGCGGGAAAGTCGGGCGCCGGCGTGGACCATTCGCCCCGCCAGTCGTCGCCGGGACCAGGACCGTTCGGCGCGATCTGCGGCGGGAACTGGCCCCAGAAAGCGTCGACCTGGCCGCTGAGCGCCGCGCAGTTGGCGGGCAAGGTGTCCGCGACCAGCCACACGGTCTTGCGCGCCAACCAGGCGCCGATCAGCGCCGCCGCGAATTCGAGGCTGTCGTCGTGATACAGGGCGACGTGCTCGCCCCCGCTGCGATGACCGAGGCCTGCCCATGCGCGCACGCGCGCCAGCCAGGTACCGTGCGCCACGGCGATGCCGTCGCGCCAGCCCGCGACCTCGCCCTCTGGGCGGGTGAAGAGTCGATCGAACAGCTCACGCATGATGCAGACGCTTGAAGCGCAGGCGCAGCAGATATTCGCCGCCGAACATCGCGCCCATCAGGAGGTAGGCGATCACGCCGTTATACAGGGACCAGACCGCGTCGGACGCGAACAGGGCCGTGCCGAACGCTGCTGCGCCATTGAACACGAAGAACCCGCACCAGGCCTGGGTCACGCGCCGGGTATAGGCGACCGCGGCCGGCGGCAGGTCGGGCTCGCGCAGCCGTGCCAGGCGCTCTATCATTGGCGGCCCCGCCACCAGGCTGTAGCCGAAGGCGGCCAGCATGACGCCGTTGACCAGCACCGGATACAGCTTCAACGGCAGCACGGCGTTCGACGCGACTGCCGTGGCGGCCAGCGCCAGCCCTCCCGCCACGCTCCAGCGCGCGGCAAGGCTCAGCTTGAGCGTGGGCAGGCGCGTGGCAATCGTCAGCAACAGCAGTCCCGCCAACCAGCGCGGTTCCACGCTGCCATGACCAAACCAGATAGCCAGCGGATATACCAGCGTCAGCGCCGCCGTCAGGACATTCCAGATCACGCGTCTCAGGCCACTTGCGCTTCGGCCGGGGCCTGCGCTTGCGCCTCGCCCAGGCCGACCAGCGCGTTCACGACGTCTTCGATGGTGCGGATGGTCTTGAACACTTCGGGCTGCAGGCGCTTGCCGGTCATTTGCTTGAGCTTGACCGCCAGGTCGACCGCGTCGATGCTGTCGATGTCCAGATCGGAATACAGGTTCGACGCCGGGCTCAGCGCGTCGCGGTCCAGTTCGAACATCTCGGCCAGCAGGTCGGCGACCCAGACGAACAGTTCATCGCGGCTCATGTCTTCAATACTTACCATGGGGTTCTCCTACTTCTTGCGGTTGGCTTCGATCATCGATGCCAGCGCACGCACCGAAGCGAAATGACGGCGCGTCTCTTGCGATTCGGCCGCCAGGGTGATGCCGTAGCGCTTCTGCAGCGCCACGCCGATTTCCAGAGCGTCGATAGAATCGAGTCCCAGCCCCTCGACGAACAGCGGCGCCTCGATGTCGATGTCCTCGGGCTTGATGTCCTCCAGCTGGAGGACGTCGATGATCAGTGCCTTCACTTCCTGTTCAAGCATGTTGCTGGCCTTCTTTCATGAAAAACTGTTGCAGGTAATCGGTGAGGCGGCGCGCGGCGACCACTTCGGGAACATCGTTGGCGCGAAACGCGTCGACAGCAATATCGTCCTTGACCTCGATATGGAACTGCGCCTGGCGCGGCGGCACGTGCCACCACTTGTCGCCCTTTCCGAGGGTCGGCGGGTCGCACCGGATCACGACCGGCGTGACCGCGCGCATGCCGCGCACCGCGACATTGGCGGCGCCACGCTTGAGCGTTGCGGTACCGCCCGGGGGCGTGCGCGTCCCTTCCGGGAAGATAATCAGGTTGCCGCCTGCGCGCAGCGAAGCGATGCAATCCTCGACCAGCTCTGGTCCGCGGTCGTTGCAGATGTAGCCGGTGGCGCGGATCGGCCCGCGCATGAAGGGGTTGTTCGACAGCGCCCCCTTGACGATGCAGTCGGCGTTGCGCACGAATGCGATCAGGAAGACGGTATCGATGAGCGTCGGATGATTCGCCAGGATCAGCTGGCCCTCGCGATCGAGCTTGTCAAAACCATGCACCTTGTAGCGCAGCACGCCGAGCATGCGCATGATGCCGACGAAGGCGCGAAAACTCAGGCGCACCGCCTCCCGCGCAGCGCGGCGGCGCGCGGCGGGAGCGCGCACGAACAGCGACAGCGATGGGAATACCACGATCCGCAGCAGAATGCCGCCAATCCCGAACAGCGCGAAACTCAGTCCGGTGGCGAACACGCGCCAGGCGCGTCCGGCGTCAAGCAGCATCGCGTCTCCATGTCCAGCGCCTGCCTTGCGCCTCCCGCACCAAGGGCGCGCCACCGCCGAGCTGGAAGCGCAGCACCTCGAGGCCGCCCGGCATGCGGTGACCGGGCTCGCCGGCATGGGCATGCCAGGACAGCCGCAACGCAGACTCTCCAGCCGGCACCATCGCCCAGGCGAACGCGAACGGCTGCTCGTCGCAATCTTCGAATGCCGCGAACGGGTCCGGTAGCGGCATGTCGCAGGCCACCAGCAATACCATCGGCGCGCCGTCGGCGAGCTGGCTGCAGGCTTCGATCACGGCATGTTCGAGCGTGGCGCTACCCGCGGCCAGGGCTACATGATTGGCGCGGTCGGCACGCGCGATCGAGAACAGCCCGGCGCTGGCGTTGTGCACGGCCAAGCCGAAGGCGGTAGGCGACAGCGGTTCGCCGCGCGCCAGCTCGCGCAGCAGGTCGACCGAACGCGAGACTTCGCCATGGCGCGAGCAGAATACGGTGGGAATGGCCAGGTCCTGGCCTGCGACCTCGTAGGCAACTTCGAGCGCCATGCGCCCCAGCAGGCCGGCGCGGCGGCGCAGCATGGCGGGCATCGCTACGACCTTCGGCTCGTCACCCGGCGCCAGCGGCCAAGGCTCGTCCGCCCATGCGGCCCATCCCTCTCGTGTCGTCACGCCGGGAGCCCATGCGGCCTGACGCGCGATGGAGAATACGACCTCGTTCTCGTACATAAAACTGCCAACAATGGGGGGAATGACGCGCGTCTGGGACGCCCTGGGGAAACTGATCCGATTATAAACGTTCAGTTTCCCTGTAGGAACCGTCTGACATGATCACACAGCAGTTTTGCAACAATGCAGCTGCATCCGTTGAATGAAGTTACCTAGGGGAAAGGCGTATTTTCCCATGCCAAGGTGAGCATAAAGCTCACACATTGTCACGAGTGCCGGGCAATATTCGCCGCCTGTCGCCTTCCTGATACTGAGTTTCGACAGGAATGCTTTCGCTCAGCCAGGAGGCAGCGCGTACCGGCGGATGGCGTTAGTCCGCCGCGTCAGCACAAAGACCAGGGCCGCGACCCAGGCCGCGCCGGTCCAGCCCAACAGCGCGCACCACAGGAAGACCCGGTCGGCATGTGGATAGTCGCGCTTCATGGCGATCACACCTGGCAGCAGCAATAGATAGACCGTGCTCCCCAGCAGCACGAGGGCGATGCGCACGAGGCATAGCGCGCTGGCGGCCAGCAGGACGATCCCGATACGCAAGATCCGTTTCATGCGGCCCCCGGGGTCAGGCGGGCAGCTGCTGGCGCAGCCGCTCACGCAAGGTCAGGAAGAAGGCTCCGCCGATGCCCAGGAACAGGCCAAGCACGACGGAGAGAGCAACGATCACCTTGCGCGAACCGGCCGGCTTCATTGGGACGACCGCCTCGTCGACGATCCTGACGTTGCTGGAGCGGTCTCCGGCATCGACGTCGAGTTCCTCGGTCCGGCGCAGCACCGCGTTGTACAGGTCGGTCTCGGCCTTGAGGTCGCGCACGCGCCGCTCGAGCTCGGTCGCCACGGCGGGCAGGCGCCCGGCCTCTGCCTCGAGGCCGGCGATCTCCTGGCGCGCGCCGTCGAGCTGCCGGTCCAGCGCCAGCAGCTCCGGATGCCGGTCGCCGAAGCGCACGCCGAGCTCGGCGCGCCTGCGCTGCAACTGGGCCAGTTGCTCGCGGGTCGCGGACAGCCGGCCGAGCGCCAGGCGCGTATCCTCGGCGACGTCGGCGGCGCCGTGCTGGCGGCGGTAGGATTCGTAGCGCTCCTCGGCGGCGGCGACGCGCTGGCGCAGCGCGGGAAGGCGCGCGCGCAGCACGTCCATCGAACCGGTCGACTCGCTCGCTTTCTCGCTGCGCACATGCTCCATATAGACATTGCCGATCTCGTTGAGGATGGCCGTGATCCGGCGCGGCTCGGCGCCCTGGAGCCTCACGCTGAGGACACCGGTGTCCTTGCCAAGCTCGGCAACGTCCAGCGCGGCGCCGATCTCGTCGATCACGGCCGGGACCGAGCGCCGCGCCAGCAGGTAGGCGGTGCCGGGGGCGCCCTCCAGCGCCTCGACCGTGAGGCGCACGCTGCCGCCGCCCTGCGCCGCCACCAGCGGCGCGCCGACCCGGCCGACGACGGCGCGCTGGCCGTCCCCGGCGCGCAGGCTGTAGCGCTCGCGGTCGAGGCGCGTGACATGGAGTGGCTGGTCGAGCAGGTCCGGGGGCACCGCCAGCTCGCTCACCCGGATGCGCTCGCCGCCCCAGGCATAGCCGCCGTAGGGCGCTGGCGCCATGTCGTGGCGCGTATTCCAGCGCGCCAGCGCCGTGCCGATCAGCGGGAAGTAGCGCGGCTCGGCCACCAGGTCGAGCCGCAGGCGCGTTGCGGCCGCCCCGATCACCGCGCGCGAGCGCAGCAGTTCGGCTTCGGCCATGGCGCGCTTGTACGCCATGCCCGGTGTGGTAAAGCCGAGCAGCGTGCGCGGTTCGGACGAGCGCATGTCGGTCACGTGGATCAGCAGGTTGGCCGTATAGGACGGTGGGCGCGCCAGGGCATACAAGGTACCCAGCGCCGCCACCGACAGGGTGACCAGTACGATGAACAGCCGGTGGCGCACCATTACCCCGACATGTTCCGTCAGCCTGAACGGCACCAGCGCGGGACCCGGATCGAAGCTGTCCAGTGGCGTCGCTTCCGGTGTCAGGATCTCGTTCTTGCCCATGCTGCTCCCTCGGTTGGACTGGCACAGCGCACTGCTGCGCGGCTATTTAAAGCCTGTTCCGACAGGCCTTGACTGACGTGGCGCGTGAAGGCAAGCGTGCAATCACTACCCTATCCCGATAAACACTTTACTTGCTGAGCTAAATCAAGGTGATCGGTAACTCAGCAAGCGGTATTTGTGCTCGAAGCGGCTCCAGCCGATGCTGAAGCGGGGCTCATCGGCCCTCCAGGACCGCCCACCGGCGCGCGCAAGCGGCGCAGCTCTCCCAGGCCGCCGCACGCGGCAAACAGCGCCAGCGCCGCGGTGGCATACACACCCAGCTTGCCCCCCAGGGCGTGCCACGGAGCGGCGCCGAACGCCGGCGCGCACCATTCGGCCAGCAGGATTCCCGCCACGCAGGCGCCCAGCACCAGCCCAGCCAGCCGCAGCGGAAACATCGCGCGCCATGGCCGGCCCAGCACCTTCCCGACGGCGCGCGCATTGGCCAGTTCGCACAGCAGGAAGGCGGCCACGCTGCCGAGCGCTGCCCCGGCCAGGCCGAACCAGTGCACGCCGGCCAGGCTCAGGGTGACCGACAGCGCCAGCCCCGCAAGATTGATCCGCAGCGCCAGCCGGCCCATGTCGAGCGCCGGCATCGCGAAACCCACCGCCACCGACTGCAGCACGACCAGCAGCAAGTACAAGCGCATCACCGGGACCGCCGCCAGATAGCGTTCGGTGTACACCAGCGCCACGATCTCGGGGGCCAGCAGGAATAGCGCGCAGGCCAGGGGCGCCAGCAGCAGCGTCGCCGCCCCGCTCCCCTTGAGCAGCAGCGCATGCACTTCGGCGCGGGCGCCGCTGGCGAAGGCGCGGTTCAGGTGCGAAAGCATGGCGCTGTTGATCGGCTGGCGGATCAGCGTGGCGACCGGCAGCACCACGGCGCCGATCGTGAACGCGGCAAAGACGTGCTGGGGCAGGATCGACGCGGCGATCCAGCCGTCGACCTGTGCCCGCATCGCGAACAGGCTGCCGCCCGCGGCGAACGGCAGCGCATAGCGCAATTGCGCCAGCAGGCTCGCCGGCTCGCAGCGCAGGCGCGCACCGCCCGGCCGCGTCAGAAAATAGGCCGCCAGCACCGCCAGGCGCAGCGTGGCATCGAGTACCAGCGCCGCCACCACCCAGGCGATATCGTGCGACAGGACCGCGGCCAGCGCCACCAGCGCGGTGCGCAGCAGCGCGAGCGCCAGCTCGGTGCTGCAATGCCACAGGATGCGCCCTTCGGCGATCGCCAGCGTGGTCACGATCGTCAGCAGTACCGACAGACCCAGGTACAGCGCCGCCAGCCCGTGCGTGCGCCGGTGCAGCGCGTGCGACAGCTCGCCCGCGAGGGGACTGAGCGGACTTACGAGGAAGGCCACGACCAGGCCCATGCAGGCCAGCCAGGCGACGGCGTTGCCGATCACCGTCAGTTGGCGGCCGCCGGCGCGCGGGAGGAAGTAGTACAGCGCCTGTGGCATGAAGGCCGGCGCCAGCGCCAGCGCGGTGCCCAGCATCAAGGTCAGGTAGCGGTACAGGCCGAAGGTGTCAATGTCGAGCTGGCGCACCAGGATCACGGGCAGCAGGAACTGCAGGGCGAATTCAACCATGCCGCCGGCGGTCAGGAACGCCGCCGACCGGCTCACTCCCATGGCGGGTCGGGCGCGTCGCATGTCAGTGGCGCACCAGGTCAATGAATTCGCGTACGTAGGCGTCCACCATCCGCGTCAGCGAGAATTCGCTGATTACCTTGCGCAGGCTGGCGGCGCCAAATGCGCTCCGGCAGCCGGGATCGGCCATGCGCAGGATGCGGTCGGACAGCGCCGCCACGTCGGCCTTGGGATACAGGTAGCCATTGCCCGAGTGCTCGACCTGCTCCGAGGCGCCGCCCACGTCGGCCATGATCAGGGGCTTGCCCAGGGCCATCGCCTCGAGCGCCGCGATCGAAAACGTCTCGTTATGCGAGGGCACCACGATCACGTCGCAAGAGGCGATGGCGAGCCGCACATCGGCCAGCACGCCCGTGATCGCCACGTCGCCGGTCAGGCGCAGGCGCTCGATGGTGGATTCGATCGCCGGCCGCATCGGCCCGTCCCCGATCATCAGGCACTTGGCGCAGGTGCCGGCCGCGCGCGCCATGTGGAGCGCGCGCAGCAGGTCTTGATGTCCCTTCTCCTGGCGCAGTATTCCGCAGATGCCGACCACGTAGTCGTGGCCCGCGAAGCCGTTCAGGCGCCGGAAAGCGCCGATCTGCGCCGGCCCGAAGTCGTTCCTGAAGCGGCCCAGGTCCACGCCGTTGTGCACCACCTGCGAACTGCGCGCCCGCACCCGCTGGGTTTCCCAGTACGCGCGCTGGTTCTTGCAGACAAACACCAGCAGGTCGGACATCCACATCAGGGGCCGGTACATATGCATCTGCAGCCACGCGCGCCGGGTAAACGGCTCGGTCGAATGCAGGATCTCGACCACGCGCAGGCGCCGCCGCGACAGCAGCCTCACCGCCCATGCATAGATCAGCGGATACGGGTTGGCGCAGACGATGATGTCGACCTCGCGCTCCGCCGCATAGTCGGACAGCCGGCGCGCCGCGCCCAGGTCGAGCTTGTTGCGGGCGTTGAGGCAGAACGCCGAGACCCGGCACTGCTCGTCGTCGAAGGCGCCGGGGATCTCGGCCTCGTCCTTCAGGTAGACCAGCGACACCGAGAAGCGGCGCCGGTCGAGTGCCTGCGCCAGCGTCACCGCATGGGTTTCGGCCCCGCCGACGCTGGCGGACACGACCAGGAACATCACATGCAGCGGCCGTTCAGCTCCTTGTTCCATGGCAGACCTCCTCGAGTCCATCCAGATAGGGGCCGAGCACGTCCTGCTCGGCATAATGCCGCTCCATGTAGGCGCGGCAGCGCGCACTGCGCGCATGCCAGTCGGCGCCGCCCGCGGCCAGCGCGGCGACCTGCGCCGCCATGTCGTCCAGCGTAGTTGCCGCATGGCCGAGTCCTTCGCGGGCGATCGTGCCGTCGGGGTCGAAGAAGGCGACCGTGGGCGTGCCGTGGATCCACGCCTGCAAGTAGGAGTTGGGAAAACCTTCGGTGTCCGAGGTATTGACGAACACCCGCGCCGCCGCATAGCGCGCGGCCATCCGGTGGTACGGCACCCGGCCGCTGAAGGACAGGTTGGGCAATTGCGCGGCCTGGGCCGCGATGCCGGCATACAGGTCGGCGGCGCCGGGCTGCTCTCCTCCGATCATGCAGAAGCGCAGGCGCGGCAGGCGGCGCGCCAGCTCGAGCAGCAGGTCGGGACGCTTGAACTGGCGCAGGTTGTTTACCCACAGAACATCGATGTCGCGTTCCACCGGCCCCGCCGCCGCCTGCACCAGCATGCGCGCGACCGTGCTGGGGCGCCGGTAGTTCTGCAGCATGGCGTCGCGCTGATGCTGGGTCTGGACCAGCACCAGGTGCGCCCGCCGCAAGCCGTATTCGTACAGCTTGCGGTCGCGCCGGTACTGGATGAGGAGCGCATCCGGCACGCAGTCGCTGTCGTGCGCGACCCGGAACACCAGCTTGCGGCCGTGAATACGGCAGAACAGCGCCACCAGCCCCAGCTGCATGCCGGCGCAGCTCAGGTAGTACACGTCGGCGTCGGCGCGCCGCAGCGCGCGCCAGGTCTTGATCCAGCGTGGATACACGAAGCGCAGCACCGGCAGTCCGGCCGCCTGGCGGAACGCGCGGTGGGTGACGATGCCGGACCAGCTGCGGCGGTCGGCCTGGCCGTAGTCGAACACCACCATGCTGACCTCGAAGCCGCGCCGCACCAGTGCGCCGGCCAGCAGCGTCTGCTGGACCTGCTCGCCGCCGATCCCGTGCATATTGAATTCCTCGGCCAGCACCGGCAGGTTGTCCATGCCGACGAAACAGACTTTCATGACGCCTCCCCCGCTGCGGGCCGGCCGCGCGCCGGGCCCCCGGCCCGTGCGGGCTGCGCACGGGCCAGGGTCCCGACCGCTGCGCCGTAGCACAGCCAGAAATACACATGCGTGAAAGCCGGCATGAAGCTGTCGTCGGTCAGGCCCTGGACCAGCAGCAGCAGGATGCAGGCCGCGCCGCCACCGAAGAACCCGGCCAGCGCGCCCTGGTCGAGCCAGGCGGCCTGGCGCGCCGCGCGCCGCAACAGCCGCCACGCATGGGCGAAGAACAGCGCGGTCAGCACGCTGCCGGCGATGCCGACGTCGAGCAGCGAGGCCAGGTAGGCGCTGTGCGGGTGGCTCACCGGCAGGATCGTGCGCGCCTGCGCCGCCTGCGACCACAGGATCGACGCGTGACCGGCGCCCAGGATCGGGTGGTCGAGTATTTCGGGCGCGAGCGGCAGCCAGATGGCGTCGATCCGGCCCGAGCTGAGAAAGTCGAGGTCGCCGCCGCCGATGCCGTGCAAGGCCCGCTGCGCCAGGGAATCGGACGACAGGGCCACGGCCAGCGCCAGCCCGACCAGCACCCACAGCGGCCAGCCGCGGCCGCGCGCGGTCGCCAGCGCATACAGGATGACCACCGCCAGCCCGAGGAAGGCGCCGCGCGAGAACGTCATCAGGACGCCCGCCATCAGCGCCAGGCAGGCCAGCGCCAGCGCGACCCGGGCCATGGCCCGCCTGGCCGTCCCGAGGGCGCAGATCGCCAGCGCGAGCGCCATGTTGAGCAGCAGGCCGAGTTCGTTCGCATGCAGGCCCAGCACCGACAGCGAGCGGCGCGACCCCTGCTGCGCCAGGTCGGCGCCGGTGCTGGCGCCATGCAGCGCGAACAGGCCGACCAGCGCCGCCAGCAGCACCGCCGACGACAGCACCGGCAGCAGCAGCCAGCGCGGGTCGCGCACGTTCGCCGCCAGCAGGCCCACGATCGCACAGCCGGCGATGATCAGGGCCGGGGCGAACAGGCTTACCCTCAGGTAGCCCAGCGACGTCGTCTCGCGCACCACCTCGAGCACCTTGAAATACTCGGGAATGGCGCTCGCCGACCGGGCGCCGTTGAGGGCGGCGAACACGAACACGGCGACATAGGCCAGGAAGGCCGGCCGCCAGCGGGGATAACGGATGCGCCAGGGATCGAGCGCATGCCCGCAGGCGACCGACACCAGGGCCAGCAGCATCACCAGGCCGACGATGCGCTGGCCGGACACGCCGGCCACGCCTTCGGACAGGAACCAGGTCGGCACATAGGGCAGCATGAAGGCCACCGCAACGGCCAGCACCCGGAAATCGCGCATGCCGAGCAGCGCCACCAAGCCGGCGCCGAGGACGGCGGCGGCGCGCAGGCCGCCGAGGAGCTCGCAGGCCAGGCCCACTGTCAGCGCCGCACCCAGGCAGGCCAGGTACACGGGCGCCGACAGCGCTGGCGACAGCGGCGTTGACAGCGGTGGTGACAGTGGCGGCAAGGTCGTATCGTTCATCGGTTCGTCGTCGGGTCTGGTCCTCAGGGAGCGAAGCAATGGGTCTTGAAATCGACCACGGTCACGTTGCCGTCCGACGAGATATGGTGGCTGCCGAGCGAGCGCTGCAGGTAATCGTGCCGGATGTCGGTGACCTTGCGCTCCGAATACCTTGTCTCGTCGAGTTCGGTGATCTCGTACAGGGCCAGGCCTTCGCCGTACTGGTCGAACCCCTGGCGCTGGGCGGCGCGGTAGATGCGGCCTTGGTCCACGATCAGGCCGGCATTGCGCCCCATGTCGGTATCGATGTAGAGCGGGTTCATGGGGTGCGGCGTCCATGTTCCGCCGAGCGGATCGGGCGCATGGAACAGGCACAGCTCGGAACAATGGTCGTTCAGGCCCGAGCGGTCGATGCTGGTGAGCAGCCACCAGCGTCCGCGGTGCTCGAAGAACATCGAGTCGGCGGCCGAAATGCCGTCGATGGCGACCGAATCGAGCGACCAGCGCAGCGGGAACTCGTCGCATTTGTAGATGCGGATCTGGTTGCTTTCGGAAGTCTCGGGGCTCATATAGAGATGCCCCCCGTATTCGAACAGGAAGGGAAACGACAGGTGGAAGCCCTCCTGCAGCGCCACGCCGAGGCATTTGACGTCGGCCTTGGTGATCTCGAGCACCGAGATATGTGCGCGGTTGGTGGCGTAGACATAATCTTCGACGAAGCAGTACACCCTTCCGCCATGGACCCGCAGGAAGGGATCAGCCCAGAAATGCCCATCTGGCGCCGTCACCGGCACGCCGCGCCACAAGGCGGCGTTGCGCCACCCGGAACGGGTCACCGACAGCGTCCATTTGTGACGGATGCCGAGCATGCGCCGCGCGCCGCGCATGCCAAGCCGCCCGGCCAGCTTGAGCGCGTACAGCAGCGCATGCAGGCCGCCTGGCGGCGCCCGGCAGCAGCCCGAGTAGGGGACCGGATCGCGCGCGGCCGGCAGCCTGCGCGTCGCGGCCACGTCGCCCAGCAGCCTGCGCAGCTGGGCGTGCGCCTTGCAGAACAGGTGAGCCTGGTTGAGCAGGAAGGAGTACTTGGTGCGGAACGCCCCCTCGACCAGGACCTGGCCCGCCTCCCCTGCCCGTCCCAGCCGGACGATGGCGAATCCGGTCTTGCGTGCGCGGTGATAGGTTTCCCAGAAACCGATGGGCGCGCTGCCGGTGATCTGGTCGCGCCGGTAGTCGATGCCGATGGCGCCGAGGCGCGCGGCGCCTCCCAGGCGCTCGTCGCAGGTCACGCCATCGCAGCACACCAGCAGGTCGAGTTCCAGGCCGGCCAGCTCCGTGTGCGAGATCGGCGGGAGCGCGGGATCGGGCGCCTCGGCGAACCCTGCAGCGGGCGGCGCCACGCTACGCACCGGCACGCCGCGCGCGGCGGCCAGGGCGGCCATGTCGACCACGGCCAGGTGGGCGCGGTGCGCCTCGTAGTGACGCAGCAATTGACGCTCGATGGCCATCACGCCGGCGAACAGCAGCGGCGTCCGCGGCGCCGTCTGCGGCGCCGTCGGACCCTGGGCCACGGGGCGGCGCTTGCGCCCGGCCCGGCCCGGCGGCGGCGCGTCGGTCACCAGCACCAGCGCCAGCTCGAGGTCACGGCTTTCCGCCAGCCAGTCGCACAGCGCGGCCACATAGCCGTCGCTCGCGCGCGCCTCGAGCAAGAGGCCGACGCGCAGCGGCATCACTGCACCCGCACGCTGCATGGCTCGCCCCTTCCCAGCGCCGTGTAATGGTCGATCAGGTATTTGGTATGGCGCACCTTGCCCAGGCTGGAGGCGCCGAACACGATCGATTCGATGCGCGGCTGGCCACAGACATACTCGATCGCTTCGGCGGCCGGGATCGCGCCGGAAGCGAACACCGACATCGCCACCGCGCGGAACTTGCGCGTGGCGACGGTTTCCTCGTAGGCCGGCAAGCCGCCGCACATCCGGAAGCCGATCTTGTTGACGTTGGCGCAGACGATCGGATTGTCGATGCCCACGGTGTCGAGCGCCTCGAGCAGCCGGGGCAGGTTCATGGTGATGAAGCCCGGTTCGGCCCCGTAGCGTTCGCGCACATGGTCGTGGAAGGTGCGCAGCGCGTCGTGGAAGCCCAGTCCCAGCGCCAGGTCGGTGACCACGTTCTGCAGGAAGATGACCGGTGTCGGGATCGCCACGAACATCTTCATCTCGGCGTCGATGAGGCGCCGGATCAGGGCGTCGACGTCGCGTCGCGCCACCGCGATGCCGCTCTTGACCGCCGCCGTCAGCGGCGATTCATCCGGCAGGAACTTGCGTACGGCCTCGATGATGCCCACCTCGGACACCGCGTTGGCATATTTGTGCGCGTAAGGCATGCAGGGATATATCTTGAGCTGACGGTAGCGCGCCGGCTGCGCGCGAATGGTCTCGCAGATCGCGGCGACCCGCTCGTGGGTGGTGCACATCAGCACCTCGATGCCCTCTTCCAGTACGCCGTCGAGCATCGCCATGACTGCCTCGTTGCTCTGGAACTGCATGCTCTGGGACCGCGCATGCTCGTCCGACATGTGGTTGATGCCGAAGAACTGGTTGTCTCCAAAAAGAATTCGGTCCATCAGGGACTCCCTTTCAATGCCTTCATGATCGTCTCGGGCGAACTGAGCACCGTGTCGCGCAGCCTCCCCCAGCGTCCCGGAGCGCCGCGTGCGGTCGCCAGGCCGGTAGCGGCGCCGGCGCCGGCGCCGGCGCCAAGGCCAAGGCCGAGGCCAGCGTCGACAGTGCCGGCGGCATCGCGCCGGATCATGTAAGCCACCAGGTCGGTGGCCAGGCCCGCGGCCAGGCCGCAGTGGCTGTCGATCCGGCGTTGCCGGATCGATTCGGCGAAATAATCGATCTGTGCCGAATACTCCTCGCCGCGCAGGTAGAACCACACCGGCCTGGTCAGATCGGTGGTGTAGCGGACGTTCCAGCCTGCCTCCAGGTCGGGACGGGCCGCCACCGGCGTGCGCAGGTGGATGTGCAACTCCTGGCGGCTGGCCTCGATCTTGCCGTTGGTGCCCCATAGCACGAGCGTGGTCGACATCTTGCGATGGCTGTCGTCGCTCCAGTTGGCGGACAGCTGCGCGGTCTTGCCATCGGCATAAGACAGGTTGGTATATACCTCGTCGTCGGCCGAGGCGGAAAAGACGCTGCTGAGGATCGAGCCCGAGACGCCGGCCGGCGCGCCGACCGTGAAATTGAGCAGGTCGATGCCGTGACATGCGTAGTCGTACAGGCAGCCGCCGCCCTCGTTGCGGCTGCTGCGCCAGGTCGCTCCCTTCGGGCGCAGCACCACCGGGCCATAGCAGTCGACGCGCGCATGATGCACGCGTCCGATCGCGTCCACGTCGAGCAGGCGCCGGACCTCCTCGAAGGTACCCAGGAAGCGGTTGTGGTAGCCGACCTGGGTCACCGCGCCGCGCTCGGCCGCCAGCGCCACCAGCCGCGCGCCTTCCTCGACGTCGAGGCAGAATGGCTTTTCGCAGAATACGTCGAGGCCGCGCTCGAGCGCCGTGCGCACCATCCGCGCATGCATCCGCGATGGCGTGGCGACCAGCACCGCGTCGAGCCGCTCGCGCTCGAGCATGCGCGCATAGTCGCTGTAAGTGGCGACCCTGGTGTAGCGGCCGATGATGTCCAGCAGGTATGTGGCGGGATCGCAGACGGCGACCAGCTCCAGCCCGGGGTGGGCGTTGACGATGGCCTGGTGCGACAGGCCCATCTTGCCCAGGCCGGCGATGGCGATGCGGATGGGGGGCGTGTCAGGCGTGTGCATGGGTCACCTCGTGCTTGATCATGTCGTAGGCGGCGCGCCCCTTGGCGAGCAGGCCGGCATTGGGGCCGGCCCGCTCGCGCGAGGCCAGGTAATCCACGGCGTCTTGCGCGGTGAGCGCAGGCAGGTGGGCGCAGGCGCCCTCGGCGATCAGGTAGCGGTCGACGTCGAGCAGCGCGTCCTGGTAGACCGAAATGGTGGGCACGCCCAGCACGGCCATCTCGCGCGTCATGGTGCCGCCCGCGCCGATGAACAGGTCGCAGTCGCCGGCGATGGCGTCGATGTCGATCACGCCGGACAGGGTGCGGCAACCCTTGAACGCCGCGCCGGCATAATGCAGGTATTGCTCGCGGGAGCGCGGCAGCACGGTGACGCTGGCCCGGTGCTGCAGCGCGCCGATGACGTCGTCCAGGAAATTCCTCGGCCCCCGGTAATACTGGGCGGTCCACGGCTCGGGACGGACGAAGATGCGCGGCGGCGCCTGCGGACCGTGCGTGCGCGCCGGCGCCGGCGTCGAGGCCGACCGGCGCTGCTCATACTCCCACAGATAAATGCCCTCCTTCACGCCCGGATAGCGTTCCACCTTGGCCAGCGACGCCCCCTGGCGCCGGAGGTTCTGGGCCGTGAGGAATTCTGGCACCATGATCCGGTCGGCGCAGGCGAAGGCGGGCACGTTGCCGGCCGCATGCTCGTTGTCGTTCAGGTAGACCGACCGGATTCCCAACAGCCGCGCCACGACCGGCGAGTGGAAAGAACTCTGCGACACCGCCACCTCGACCCCGCGCCGGCGCAGGAAGCGCACCAGTTGCGCCACGCGGATCGGGAAGCCAAAGGTCTTGCCGACCAGGGAACGTCCATAGTGCACGCCCACCGTCGTGTGCGGGATGCGGTGCATGCGCAGCAGGTCTTCGGTATTGGCCAGCGGACGGCTGGTGACGATGACGTCGTGGGACCGCTGCAGGTCGCGGATCATCGTGCGGAACATATTGATGTGCGGTGAATTGGATAGATCGAACCAGATCTTCATGGATTCCCCCTGGTCAGGCGCGGCCCGGTCAGCCGATTTTCTCGTCGAAGCGCTCGCGCGTCCCGGGCCGGCGCGCCTCTCTGGCCGCCAGTTTCTCGTACAGGTCTTCGAGCGTGGCGATCATCCGCATGCTGGAGAACTGCTTCCGGACCCGCTCGCGGCCGGCGGCGCCCATGCGCTCGCGGGCGGCCGGGTCGGCCAGCAGGCCTAGCACCGCGTCGGCGAGCGCCCCGGTGTCGCCGGGCGCGACCAGCACGCCCTCCATCCCGTCGCGCACCGCCTCCGGGATGCCTCCGACCGCCGTGGCGACGACCGGGACGCCATGCGCCATCGCCTCAAGCAGACTCATCGGCAAGCCTTCGGCGTGCGACGGCAGCACGAAGACGGTCGCCGCGTCGAGCAGGGCCGCGCGTTCGCCTGCATCGACCCAGCCGGGCAAGTCGACGCTGGCCTGCAGCCCGAGGGCCGCGACGAGCGCGCGCGCCTCGTCGCGCTGCCCGTCGCCGCACAGCAGCAGCCGCGCCTGCGGCACGGCCGCGACGATCGTGCGCATCGCGCGCAGCAGGTCGTGGCAGCCCTTGCCCGGCTCGAGATGGCCAAGGAAGAGCAAGGTCGCCGGTGCGCGCGCGGGCGCTGGCCGGGCCCCATACGCGCCCCCATGCGCGCTCTGCGGCAGCAGCACCGGGTTGTGCAGGACGACGACGCTGCCCTGCGAGGAAACGGTGCGCACCCAGGCCTGCAGTTCACCCGAGACGACGACGACGGCCCGCGCCCGGTCGAAGGCGAAGCGCATCAGGCGGCGGGCCAGCGGGCCGCACTCGCTGCGGTAGTAGTCAGGGTAGCGTCCCGCGTGCAGGTGCAGCGCGACCGGCACGCGGCACAGGTAACCCAGCAGGAAGAAGACATATTTGCGCCAGAAACTGGCGTTGATGGCCACGTGGATGTGCAGCAGCGCGACCTCGCCCCTGGCCAGGAGGCGGAGCACGGCCAGCAGGGCCAGCGCGAACAGGTGGATCTTGGCCCGCCCCGACCCGGTGCGATGCGTCGGAAGGTAGACGATGTCACGCCGCGCCAGCAGCCCCGCGGCCCGGTACACCGCGATGACCGACGCGATGCCGCCGCAGCCATCTACGTGGGTGCCAAGCATCACGATTTTCTTTTCATGGTTCATAACGATCGCTCCAGGCATATGTACGCCCTTGTTTCACAGGAAGTGGGAAGCCAGCAGGATCGCGCCGAGCAGGGTCAGGAGCACCGTCTTGGCCCGCCGCGTCTCGCGTTCGATGGCGGCATCGCGCTCGCTCGCCGCGCGCGGCGCCGGACGCGCGGGAGACGGCGCCTCTGCGTCTTCCCACAGCAATGGCAGCTGTTCGGGCGGGACGGCGCGCTCCCGTTCGGACACGGGCCGGCTGATATCTAGGATTTCCACGATCGCCTCCAGGACGAGATGCGCTGTTTTGCCTGGCGCCCCCGCCCGCGCACCAGGGTGCGGGCATAGGTCGGCAGGCTCGCCATGACCGCGGCCAGCGAGCGATACACGACGATGCGGTCGAACTCGCGCTGCTGCCCGAGCAGCCTGCGCTTGTAGTCATAGCGGCCGGAGAGCAGGTGGTACTCGCGCATGCCGCGCCGGATCGACTCGCAGATGCTCATGAAGCAGCACAGCAGGCCAAGACGGGCCTGGTCGAACCCGGGATCGTGCGCGATCACATGCATGTAAGCATGCCCGCCCACATGGGTGCACGCCACGCCGGCGCGGATGCGCCCGCCGCTACGGGCGAACAGGACGCATCCATACGCGCCGAGCACGCTCTCCAACACGGCCAGCGAATCCGCCGTATGGCTCGGAGATTGTTTCTTGTGCGCCAGGCGCAGGCAGTTGAGTTCGACCAGGGCGGCGATATCGGCAGGGTCGATGGTATCGGGGCCGTGGAAGGAAAACGCGAGGTCTGGCGCCTGCTGCGCGACCATCCGCTGGGCGCGCCGGATCGCCGCCCGGGTATTCGGCCCGAGGCTGGCAAGATAGGCTTCGGGCGTGCCCGGCAGCGAGATCACGAGGTCTTCGGTGGCGCCGTAGCGCTGGCACGGAAACGGCAGTGGCCAGGGCGGCGTCTGCACCGCCGGGAAATGGATCAGGTGGACGCCCTCGTTTCCCGCGAACAGGAAGCGCGCCATCTGCTCGAGCGCGGCGCCACCGATGGCGAACAGCTCGCTCAAGACCGTGATCGTGCCCTCTTCGCGGCGATACAGTACGCCCGTCACTGGAACGCCGTCGCGCAGCGCGACATGGCACGCCACCTCGGCGTCGGCCGGGAACGCCGCGCAGCGCGCCTCGGTGCAGAATACGTTCTCGTGGCATGTCTCGAGCAAGGCGCGCAAGGACGGCGGAAAGGGCCGCCTGACGAGCATGGCGTCTTGCCGCGCCGAGCCGCTTGCCAGGTCGAGTCGGTCGTCGAGTCGATCATTCATTGTTCACCATGTCGTCTTGATCCAGGAAGCTATCCCGGCAGGTGAGAGTCGTGCCGCGCCGCGCCCGACCTTGGCCTGCAGGCCGTCAGGCATCCGTGTGGTCCTCATCGCGCCGGAAGCGCGGCTTGACGGTTCCCCCCGCCAGCACGAAGCGAAGCCGCCGCAGGCCCTTTTTGGCGTGACGCAGCGCGGCAAGTGAATGGCCCAGGAGCCGGCTGCCTGCGCCGCCCTGCGCCTGCGCCTTCGCCACCAGCAGCCTCAGATCGTGCAGCCGGGAGCGCGCCGCGTTGCGCGACAAGGTGCGCCAACAGGCGAGCGCGGCAACGCGTGAACGGTAGATGGTCACGCTGGCGAGCGTCTTGCGGCGTGCCAGGAAGTGGGACTTCCAGTCGTCATGGCCGCCCATCATCCAGAACTCGCGGCCGCCAACGGCGATGGCGTGGGAGATGGTATGCAGGCTCACCTGGCGGCCCAGCCGGTAGGCATCGAAGTGGGGGTCGTGGCCGACCAGGTGCAGGAAGTGGCGCGTGCCGACCCTTGAGCAGAGGCTGGCCGCCACGATGCGTTCGTCGATCAGCATGATGCCAAGGTAGCCGTGGCTGCGCGCCAGCCGTACGATGCGGTCGATGTCGGCACTCTCGACATATGGCGCGGCATTGCGCGCATCCATCCGCCGGTCGGTCAGGTGGACCAGTTCGCGCACATGGCGCGCCGTGACCTGCTGTGTCGACAGCACCTCGAAACGACAGGAAGGAAACTGCGCTGCGCACTTGCGCATGCTGCGCCGCATCAGCTCCCTGGTGCTCTTGCCCAGCAGCCGCATGTAGGCATCGGCGGTCGGCGGAAGCTCGACCACGTTCTCTTGCAATTGGGGCAGGATCTGGACGGGGAACGCGAAGGTGGATGCATCGATGGACGTGTCGAGCGCGTAGCCTACGATGCGTCTTGCCGCCGGGTAGCGGGAAAACACGTTGACGGCGAAGTAAGCCAGGTCGCCCGCGCTCAGGGCGACCTGCTGGTTGACGATGCGGACCGTATCGCGATCGATCCGAAACAGGATCAGCAGCGCGATGTCATGCTCGTCGGCGGCGGCGAAGGTGTGGATGTCGTCGAGCCCCTCGTAGATGCCGATGCGGGTCAGGGTGCAATAGATATTTGCATACAGGCGTTCGAGGCCCGCTTCTGCAAAGTCTGGAATGGCGTTCTCGTAAAAGCGGCTGGAAACGATGTGCTTGTCTGAATGGGATGCAAAATGGGAATTTCCTTCTTGCCAGAAATTGGCGGGAATCGCATGAGCGGTAGTATTTTCAATGCCCATTTTATTACCACCCTCCGCATGAAATGAATTTACCTCTCAAATTCTATTTTTTTGCGATCAGGCCGGCGTGATTAATATCAAACCATGCATGAGCAATGAATATTTATCACTGTCGAGCCTGGCTTCACCGCCCCTCACTAATTTCATATCGACAAGATCGCCGAATCGCCCTACCCCCGGCCCCGCAGGACAAGGCAAGCGAGATTTTTCACAGAGTATCTTGATAATAACCATAATCCACGCGCAGATTTCTTATAATGTTAATTATAATAATTCGGCATGAGCATATTCGACGAAAGATATTATAGTAAGCAAAGTGATCAATATCATGCTTATAGTTCATGCGCCATTTGGTGGCACGTCCGGCAACGTCGACAGCCCCCATAAAAAAAGCCGCCGCATTTTCATGCGGCGGCTAGTGTTCGTGCTAACAGCTTATTTTGCGATCGCAGGCGCCAGCGGCTGGCGCGGGGTGCCACCGCCACCGATGCTGGTCGGGCTATTGTTGTCGACCACGTTCAGTGCCCGCATGATGCGCTGGATGTCACGCACCCAGGCGGTATTGCCCTGGACCTTCTGGTTCATGTCGAAGCCCCAATCACGCTTGAACTCGGCGCGTTTGTTGCCGTCCGGACCGTCTTCGGCGCTGAAGTCGAAGCCGGCCGCATAGGTGTCGTCGACGATGTAGGCGCCATAGTTCTGCAGCGTCCAGGCCAGTTGCTTGGCCGGCGCGGTTTCCAGCCCCAGCGACGTGATCGCGGTGGTGCCGGGGATCGCCAGCAAGGCGCCCATCTTCATTGCGGTGTTGCTGTTCTTGTTCGCACTGCCGTACCAGCCGACCGCATAGCTATCCGAGGTCGTTGCCGGCCAACGCGAGCAGGCGCTGCGCGTCGTGCACTTGAACAGCGCTTCCTTGGCGTACACATTGACCTTGAGCGCATGACGCGGACCGGTCGTGGTACCTGGACGCAACTCACCCAGGCGGATGCTGCCGCCGATGGCCGACAGGCCAGAGCCGCCGTGCGCCCCGGTAATGCCCGGACCGTACAGGTCGACATTGGCGAACTTGGCAAACGATGTGCCCGGTCCTCCGGCGGTGCAGCGTGCCACCGGCTGGGTTTGCACCAGCGTGCGGCCATCCCTCATCAGGAAGGTGGCCGAGCTGTTCTTGTTGGTGTTGGGGATGATGTAATTGCTGGGCATCGGCACCTGGTACATCAGGCCGCCGGTCGCGGTACAACGGTTCCTGCCGGTCCAGGCGGCATTGCTGTAGTTGAGATTGACCAGTGGCGCAGTTGGCTTGAGGATGATTTTTTCATCGTCGATGCCGGGCATGGCGGCCCAGATATTATTGGCCGGATTCGGATTCAGATTGGCGCGCACGAACCGTGCACCGCTACCGATCGGCATATTCCAGATGCTGTTGCTGGCGAAGGGTTGTTTCAGGGGATCGCGTGCGCCCGAGGCGACTACGCTTGCCAGCGACTTGTTTCCACTGGGGGTGTCGGTCAGGACTGCGGGGGAGTCATCGGCGGACTGTCCATCCGGCGTGGCGTCAGTAACGGGCGCATCCGCCGCGGTCGTGGCAGCGGCGTCAGGCGTAGTGGCAGCGGTGTCAGGCGCATAATCGGCGGGACGAACTGGAGTTTCTACTTCTGCCAGAGAAACACTGGCCGGGTCAATCGACGCGGGATCCCCGCCGCCACAGGCGGCGAGTGCGGCAAACACAGGGGCGAGCACCATGAGTTTGACTTTCGGTTGGAGTCGAGTGGAATTGTTCACAGAATCTTTCCTTACACAATGATGGAATGAGGTCGTTTGAGGATTCCCATGACCAATAGTTCCGCCAATTAAGGAAAATATTTTCTGCTGGCTATTTCGTCAACTCAAATAAACAAAGATTTTTTCTATTCAGAAATTGAACTTGGGGTAAAAAATACGGAACAGGAATTATTCGATAGACCTACGGAAATAGAGTTTCTATGTGACATGCTGCTTCCAGTACAGCATATAGACACCAATTCACAGCCGCATTCGTCAATAAGCGATAGCGAGATATCGAACAAATAGTTGAACGGCGCCCTATCGATCGGGAATGGCGTGCACAGCCGCGGCACGCTTTCGACTGGCTGAATGGTGAATGATGTGAATGCAGGTAATTGTTACGCGTGTTTGATAACACGCGTCTTATCGCAGCGCTGCCGCGATGGCCCGCTCGCGGCGAGCGCGGCGGAAGCGGAAGCGGAAGGGGGAGCGTGTAGAGCGCGATAATGCCGAGGCCGGCATGGCCTCGGCACGCGATCGCGAAGCTTTCGGCGATTCGATCGCGTTTTACCTATGCGGCCGGCAGCCCGGCGCGCAGCGATTCCGGCAACGGCGCCGACTTGCCGAGCTTGAAATCGACCCACACCACCTTGGCCACGCCGTCGGCATGCAGGTCGCCCGGTTCGCCGTCCGCCCCGATCAGGCGAATCTCGTGCGACACCTCGACGCTCGAGCGTCCCGGCGGCGCCACGAAGGTACGTATCTCGATATCGCCCGGATAGGTCAATTGCTTAAGGAAATTCATCGAGGCATTGACGATCACCGGCCCTTCGGCGCGCGAATCCGGCAGACCGCCCACCTGTTCCAGCCAGGCAATGCGGGCCGATTCGATGTAGCGAAAATAATTCGTGTTATTGACATGCCCCATGGCGTCCATATCGCCCCAGCGAATCGGCATGCGCATGGTGTGAACCCACTTCTTGCTACTCATTCCCGGTCTCTGCTTCCAAAAAAATTACTGCGCCGTCATCCCGTCATCGGCCGTGATGATGGCGCCATTGATGAAATGGGCTTCTTCCGCCGCCAGCAGCAGCAGGAGGCCGTCGAGGTCTTCCGGCTTGCCCGGCCGCTTGCGCGGCAACATCTCGATCAGCTTGCGGCCCGGCTCGGTATCGAAATAATCCTCGTTCGAATCGGTGGCGATGTAGCCGGGACAAATCGCATTGACATTGATCCCATACTTGCCCCACTCCACCGCCATCGCCTTGGTCATCTGCACCACGCCTGCCTTGCTCATGCAATACACGCCGATCTGCGGCAACACCCGCAGGCCCGCGACCGAGGCGATGTTGACGATGCGGTGCTGCTTGCGCGGATCGCCCTTGGCGCGCGCGATCATGCGCTTGGCGGTCTGCTGGGCCATGAAGAAGGCGCCGCGCAGATTGGTGTCCATGATATAGCCATAGTCGTCTTCGCCGACATCCAGCAAACGCTGGGTTGTCGAGACGCCGGAGTTATTGACCAGGATGTCGATTGGCCCGGCCTCGGTCTCGGCGTGCGCGATCGCCGCCTTGATGCTGCCCAGGTCGGTCACGTCGAGGCGCACCACGTGCGCCGCCCCGCCGTCGGCCTCGATCTCTGCGCGCAGTTCCTTCAGGCGCTCGACCCGGCGCGAGGCCAGGACGACCTGGGCCCCGGCCCCGGCCAGCGCCTTCGCGAAGCGCGCGCCGAGTCCGCTGGACGCGCCGGTGACCATTGCAATCTTTCCTTCGAAATTGACTTCAATTCCCACGTCCCGCTCCCCAATGCTGTCGTGCTGGCCAAGAACCTGGCTCGGCAGGTTCCGATTGCGAAAGCATCATGATCCCACAAATGTCCAGTATTAGATTGCCTCATCTAATATTGCCTTTACAATGGCGCGCAAGTTGCATTCAACAGTAAAAACCCGCACACTCGTGCTATTTTCAAGATTGCCTCATTAAGAGCATACCAACAACCATGACAGAGACAACCAACCTCCTCGAACAATACGGACCGCGCGAAGCCATGGAATACGACGTCGTGATTGTCGGCGGCGGCCCTGCCGGCCTGTCCGCGGCGATCCGGCTCAAGCAGCTGGCGGCGGAAAAAGGCCAGGAAGTATCGGTCTGCGTATTGGAGAAAGGCGGCGAGCTTGGCGCCCACATCCTGTCCGGCGCGGTGATGGATCCGCGTGCCCTGAACGAGCTGATTCCTGACTGGAAAGAAAAAGGCGCGCCGCTGAACACGCAGGTCACCGAAGACCGCGTCATGTTCCTGACCGAGACCAAGTCGTTCTCGACGCCCGTGTTCGCCATTCCGCCAGCGCTCAAGAACCACGGCAACTACATCGTCTCGCTCGCCAACGTCGTGCGCTGGCTGGGCCAGCAGGCCGAAAGCCTGGGCGTGGAAATCTTCCCGGGCTTCCCGGCCGCCGAAATCCTGTACAACGAGGATGGCTCGGTCAAGGGCGTGGCCACCGGTAATATGGGCGTCAACCGCGAAGGCGAGCCTGGCGCGGACTTCCAGCTCGGCATGGAGCTGCACGCCAAGTACACCTTCTTCGCCGAAGGTTCGCGCGGCCACCTGGGCCGCCAGCTGATGGCGAAGTATGACCTGAACAAAGGCAAGGATCCGCAGACCTACGGCATCGGCATCAAGGAGCTGTGGGAGATCGACCCAGCCAAGCACCAGCCGGGCCTGGTGATCCACACGGCCGGCTGGCCGCTGCCGAACGACACTTACGGCGGTTCCTTCCTGTACCACCTGGAAAACAACCTGGTCGCGGTCGGCTATGTGGTGGGGCTGGGTTACCAGAACCCTTATCTGTCGCCGTACGAGGAATTCCAACGCTACAAGACCCACCCGGACATCCGCGGCTTCTTCGAAGGCGGCAAGCGCATCTCGTATGGCGCGCGCGCAATTACCGCCGGGGGTCTGCAATCGTTGCCGAAGACCGTGTTCCCGGGCGGCTGCCTGATCGGCTGCGACGCCGGCTTCCTGAACACCAGCCGCATCAAGGGCAGCCACGCCGCGCTCAAGACCGGCATGCTGGCCGCCGAAGCGGCTTTCGCGGCGCTGGGCGAAGGCCGCTCGGCCGACGAGCTCGTCGCCTTCCCTGCCGCCTTCGAGAAATCGTGGCTGCACGAAGAGCTGCACATCGCGCGCAACTTCAAGCCGTGGATGAGCAAGGGCCTGGTGCTGGGCACGATCATGACCGGCATCGACCAGATCGTGTTCCGTGGCAAGGCGCCCTGGACCCTGCACCACCAGCATGCCGACCATGAGTGCCTGAAGCCGGCGTCGCACTACAAGCCGATCGCCTATCCGAAGCCGGACGGCAAGCTGACCTTCGACAAGCTGTCGTCGGTGTTCATCTCGAACACCAACCACCGCGAAGACGAGCCGGTCCACCTGACGCTCAAGAACCCGAGCGTGCCGGTCGATGTCAACCTGGCCAAGTATGCCGGCCCGGAACAGCGTTACTGTCCGGCCGGGGTGTACGAGTTCGTCAAGCGCGAGGATGGCGGCGACCGCCTGCAGATCAATGCCCAGAACTGCGTGCACTGCAAGACCTGCGACATCAAGGATCCGACCCAGAACATCGTCTGGGTCACGCCGGAAGGCGGCGGCGGCCCCAACTATCCAAATATGTAAGGAGCCCTGATGGCGACCATCACGCTGCACCATCGATTGCATGCCGTGAAGGCCGCCTGCCTGCTGGCCGCGGCGTTCACTTGCGCGTCCAGCCTGGCACAGGATGGCGCGGCGCCAGATTCCGCTACACAAGATCCATTACGCACCGCCGTCATGCTCAGTCACGACATGGCGGTCGAGCCGAACATCACCTACCTGCGCGCGAGCGGGCAAGAGCTCAAGCTGGATGTCTACCGCCCGCGGCGAGACGATACTGCCCGCCTGCCGGTGGTGCTGAACTTCCATGGCGGCGGCTGGGTGGCGGGCAACCGCGAAAGCCGCGCGCTGACCGTCCTGCCCTATCTGCAGATGGGCTTTGCCGTCGTCAACGTGCAATACCGCCTGGCCGATGTGGCGCTGGCCCCGGCCGCCGTCGAAGACACGCTATGCGCGCTGCAATGGGTGGGCCGCAATGCCGAGCGTTACCGCTTCGACCTGGAGCGGGTGATCACCACCGGCGATTCGGCCGGCGCCCACCTTGCGCTGGCCACGGCCATGATGCCCGCCGATTCTCCGTTCACCAATGGCTGCGCCTTCACCGAAGGAAGCTGGAGCGGTCCGTACAAGAACGCCGCGCCGAAGGTCAAGGCGGTCGTCAACTGGTACGGCATCACCGACGTGGCCGACATGCTGCAAGGTCCCAATATCCGCTCGTATGCGGTGGGCTGGTTCGGCAGCCTGCCGGGGCGCACCGCGCTGGCCAGGGAATTGTCGCCGCTGAGCCATGTGCGCGCCGGCGGCCCGGCCGTGTTCACGATCCACGGTGACGCCGACAAGCTGGTGCCGTATGCCCACGGCGTGCGCCTGAAAAGCGCGCTCGACAAAGCGGGAGTCGGCAATGTGATGCATACGGTCAAGGGCGGTGGCCACGGCGGCTTTACCCTCGAGCAGCAGGTCCGCATCTTCGGCGAGATCCAGTCCTTCCTGCGCCAGCAAGGCATTATTCCGGCGTCCCGCTGACCCTCCGATTTACTGCTGACTTTGTCTGATAAATCCTACGAAGTCTCCGCCAATCCGCTGATAGGCGAGGTCCGCCATCGGCGTAGCATGGATCTTCCAGACACCAGTGCAAGGAGACGAACATGGGTGAACACAAAGGACACAGCGATAAAGCGCCGAACTACCCCGAGCTGGACGAGAAGGGATCGGCGGCAAGCCGCGCCGGACAGAGTGCCGGAAATCAACAGAGTGCCGGGAAGCAGCAAGACCCCGGCCAGCAGCCAGACAGCAGTATCGAGCAACAAGGCAAGCAGCAAGCTCAGAAGCAGGATCCACAACAACGCCCCGGCAATCAGCAAAGCGCCGGCGGACAACGGCAGAACCAGCAACACGGCGGCCAGCATGCCTCGGGCGGAACCCCGGCTCTGGACGACCTGAACGCCGACCACGACAGCCGTCACCGTGGGTCGCCGGGCAACGCGTCCCAGCAAATGGACCAGACGAACGACTGGAACGGCAAGCAGGACAAGAACCGTTGACGTGGCACCGACCACGCATGGCGCGGCCCGCAATATGGGCCGCGCCTTTTATCGTGTGCGCCGTCCGCAACTAGCGCGTGGCGCTGCTGGCGTCGATCCCGAACCACCTGAGGGACAACCGGCGCAGCGTGCCGTCGGCGCGCGCGCCATTGAGGATCTTGTCGACTGCCGCCTTGAACTGCGGGTTGCCCTTGCGAATGGCGATGCCGATGCGCGCATCCCTGCCAATATGTGGCCCGGCCTTGACCGGCAGTTCCGAATGCTTCAGCAGGTAGCTCACCATCAGGCTGTCGTCGAGTGAGGCATCGATGCGGCCGAAGGCGAGGTCTTGCAGATTCTCGGGCACGGCCGGGTAACTCCTGACCTCGATCCCCTTCACTTGCCTGGCCTGCTGCTCGAACACGCTGCCCTGGCGCACACCCAGCTTGCGGCCCTTGAGGTCGGCCAGGCTGCGGTAGGTGGCGCGCTCGTTCTTGCGCACGATGAGCTGGAAGCTCGAGTAGGTATAGGGCACCGAAAAATCGTAGGCCTGTTCGCGCTCGGGCGTGATAATCACCTGGCTGATGGCGGCATCGACCTTGCCTGCAGACACGGCCGGCAGGATGGCGCTCCATTCGGTGAACACGAACTGCGGCTTGAGTTTAAGCCCGGCGGCGACCAGGCGCGCGACCTCGACGTCGTAGCCGGTCAGGTGGCCGGTTTTAGGATCCTTGAAATTGAAGGGCGGATAGGTACCCTCGACGGCGATGCGCAGGACACCGCGGGCCCTGGCCTCGTTCATCAGGTCGGCGCCGTGCGCGACCGGCAGCAGCATGGTGACGCAGGCCGCCGCCACTCCCGCCGCCGCGCACCGGCGCCGCCGCTGCTTCGTTACAGCCTCAACCATCGACTTTTATCCCGCACCACAGTCAAAGGCACTTTATAACCGAAAAACACCACGAACGCCTAGCCGCGCAGATTGATTCGTTTCTGTTCTCGCGCCGAGCGGTAAACAGCCTCGATGATGCGGATGTCGCGCAAGCCCTCCTCGCCCGGCACGATGGTCTCGCGGTTTTCCTTCACGCATTGCGCCATATGGTCGAGCTGGCCGACCCACTGGTTCGCATACGGACCCGGCGGCGGCGTGACCAGGGTCTTGTCGCTGCGCTCGCCGCCGACCCACATGCGCTGGCCGCTGTAGGCGGTGGCGGGCTCCAGTTCGATCCGCCCCTTGTCGCCCATCAGCACGAACTGGTTGCGGTTGGCGCTGTACATCGACATGCACGAACCGATGACGCCGGACGGGAATTCGAGCTGGAAGTCGATCATGTCCTCGACCTCGCGGAAGCGCGGGTCGCTGCGGTCGGTGGTCTCTTTGGCGAACACGGCGACCGGCTCCTCGCCGGTGGTGTAGCGCGCCGCCTGCAGCGCGTAGATGCCGATGTCCATCAGCGAACCGCCGCCCGATTGCGCCTTCTTCATGCGCCAGGTATTCGGGTCGCGCGCGGTAAAGCCGTGCTCGGAGCGGAAGTAGCGCAGCTTGCCGATGGCTCCGCTGCGCGCCAGCCGGATCGCCTCGACGTTGTGCGGCTCGAAGCGCGAGCGATAGCCCAGCATCAGCTTCTTGCCGGCCTTGCGGCAGGCGGCGATCATCTGCTCGCATTCCGCCACGCTGAGCGCCATCGGCTTTTCGCACATCACGTGCTTGCCGGCCTGGGCGGCGCGGATCGTGTACTCGGCATGCATGAACACGGGCAAGCAGATGTAGACGATGTCGATGTCAGGGTTGTCGCGGATGCTGTCGAAGTTCTGGTAGTCGTAGATGCCGCGTTCGGGCACGCCGTATTCGGCCGCCACCTTCTTCGCCTTGGGCGGATCGCCGCTGACCAGCGCCACCAGGCGGCTGTGCTGGCATTCCTTGAACTGGGGAATGATGCGGCCCAGTCCATAACCGCCCAGGCCGACGACCGCATAGCCCAGCTTGCGTTCGGGATTGGCCCAGGCCGGCATGCCCACCGCGCCGGCCGCCAGCACACCACCCGCAGCCATGACCAGGCCGCGCCGATTCAGGTCGATCATTCAGGTCTCCTTGCAGAATGTTTTCGTTCGAATGCCGTACCGGTCCGGCGGCGCGGCGGGTTACCATCCTAATAAGGATACAATTGATTCGATTGAAATGGTAGCGTTAACACAGCGCGCCATCCCAGCATGCATAAGGAGACCACATTGATGACCCGATCCCATCCATTCCGTTTCGCCCCCCTCGTTCGCGCAATGCTCGCGGCCAGCGTGGTGGCCGCCCTGCCGGCGACTGCCATGGCCGCCAGTTGCAGCGGCAAGCCGCCGTCGGGCGAACTCAAGGCAGAGCGGATCGCCGCGATCAAGCCATCGCACAGCGAACCGGGCCTGTACGAGGGACCGGTATGGATCAGGGATGCGCTGTACTTCTCGGACTTCAGCTTCGGCGCGGGGTTTCCTTCGCGCGTGCGCAAGTTCTCGCCCGACGGCACGGTGAGCACGGCGCTGGACGATGCCGGCAGCAATGGCCTGGCGGTCGACGCCAGCGGCGCGCTGGTCGCCGCGACCCACAAGTACAAGGCCATGTCGCGCTATGACATCGCGACCGGCCAACGGGCGGATGTCGCCACCCGCTATCAGGGGCAGGTCTTCAATTCGCCGAACGACATCGCGATCGCAGCCGACGGCACCATCTATTTCACCGACCCGGACTACCAGAAGGCCGCGGCGCCCGGCGGCCAGCCGGTGACCGGCATCTACCGCATCGCGCCCGATGGTGCTGTGACGCTGGTGGACGGCACGCGCAAGAATCCGAACGGGATCGCGCTCTCGCTCAACGGCGATACCCTCTACGTGAACGCAAGCGACGGCGCGGTGCGCGCCTATCCGATCAAGGACGGCGTACCGCAGGCAGGCCGCGATGTCATCCGCGGCATCGAAAATGGCGACGGCATGACGCTCGACTGCCACGGCAATCTGTACGTGACCGAGCATGCGCCGAAGCGCGTGCGCGTGTTCACGCCGCAGGGACGAGAATTGGCGACGATCCGGACCGACGCCAACGTCACCAATGTGGCCTTCGGCGGCGCCGACGGCAAGACCCTGTACATTACGGGCGCCGGCGCCGTGTGGCAGGTGCGGCTGGATGTGACTGGTCTGCCCTACTGAAGCAGGAATGATCAGCCAGCCGAAACCACACAGTTAACCCGTCGTTCCCGCGGAGGTGCACTAGCGTCCGGAATATTTATACGCAACGTATGCATCGTCATCCCCGCGGAGGCGGGGATCCAAGTGAAGTCACAGAATGTTCATGCTCTTGCGTGACCCGAACGTTCATCGGAGGTCGATTTTTAGGCCACTGGCCGTGCACACTTGGGTTCCCGCCAAGGCGCCCGGCGAGGGCGGGAACGACGTGGCTTCTCCTATGAAGGAACCGACAAGCCGATATCACCAGGCGCGGCGCGCGGCCGCACCGAAGTTATGGCCAGTCACCAGCGTCGTGCTCTGCACCAGCATCGACAGGCCGAGGATCAGCTGCACCAGCCTGTCGTCCGGCAGCAGCCAGTAATGGCCGCGCGGCTGCTCGGCGCCGGTGGCGGCCGTGACCAGGGGCGCGATCCACGCGGCGTCGTCGTCGACGTCGAGCACGATCGCGTCTTCCGTCGTCTGCATATGCACCGTGCCGCCTTCGGCCAGCGTGAAACAGATGCCGACGCCCGTCTCTTGCGGCCGGATCAGCTCCTGCATTGCGGCGTTGTGTTCGTCGATCCAGAGTTCGACGTCCTGCGGCGTCTCGAGGGGCGTCCAGGGGCGGGGTTTGAAGCGGGGTTGGTCGGACGGAAGAGTCATGTGCTGCGCGGTTGATGAAACGGCCTCTATCTTAAGGGATTTCGGGCGCCCGCGCCCGGCCCTGGGAGTGCTTTCCTGCCCCAACGAGCTGTGTGACAATGCTTGCACGACAACAACAAAGGTCTTCGCGTGAAAGCAATCCTTGCCGCCTGTGTGTTTTCTTTCTCGACGCTCGCGGCCGCCGCCCCCGCCGCCCCGTCACCCTACGTCCTGGCCAATACCGAAGTACGCGACGTCCGCGCCACCACGCTGGGACGCGACTACCAGGTCTTCGTCGCCCTGCCGGATTCCTATGCCACGAGCAAGCGCGCCTATCCGGTCGTGTTCGTGGTCGACGCCGACTACGCCTTCCCGGTGGTGCGCAGTATCGCGTCGCGCCTGAATCGGCATGCGGGCATGGAAGAAGCCATCGTCGTCGGCCTGTCGTATGCGAAAGGCGACGGCGCCGTCTTCAGCCGCCGCCGCGACTATACGCCCACCACCCCGCGCAAGCACGCCTACCGCTCCGACATGCCGGGCCGCGCGCCCGCCTTCGGCGAAGCGTCGGCCTATGGCCGCTACCTGACCGGCGAAGTCTTTCCCTTCATCGCACGCCACTACCGCGCCGACATGAACCGCAAGATCTTTGTCGGCCACTCCTACGGCAGCCTGCTCGGCCTGCAAATGATGCTCGATGCGCCGCGCAGCTTCGAGCACTACATCCTCGGCAGTCCCTCGCTGTGGTTCGACGCCGGCATCATGTTCGAGCGCGAACAAGCCTATGCCGCGCGCAACAAGGACTTGCCGGCCAGCGCATTCTTCGGCATCGGTAGCCTGGAGACCCTGGCGCCCGGCAAGAAGCGCTCGCGTGCGGAAGAAGATGCCGACATGGTGGCCGACCTGCGCGAATTCGACGCGGCGCTCAAGGGCCGTGGCTACAAGCACCTGCGCACCCGCCTGAAAGTGTTCGCCGACGAAGACCATGCCAGCGTCTTGCCGATGGTAGTTACCCACGGCTTGCGGGCCTACCTGGCAACGCAAAAGAAGTGAGGCTGCGCTGGCTTACGGCACGTCGAGCGTGAGCAGCCGCACGTCCACCCGTCCATCGTCGACCAGCAATTCGCCGACCGACACCGGCAAGGTGAAACGGCGCCGCCCAGCAGCGCCCGGATTGACGTAGAGCACGCCACCACGTTCTTCGCAGGCGGGCTTGTGCGTATGGCCGGTCACGACCACGCGTACGCCTTGCGCGGCCGGATCGATGGCGAGTTCCTTGAGGTCGTGCAGCATGTGGATGACGATGCCGCCGAGGGTCAGGGTGACGGTCTCGGGCAAGGCTTGCACCCAGTCGCCGTGGTCGTTATTTCCGCGCACGGCGGTCAAGGGCGCCAGCCCGGCGAGCTGGTCGAGGATGTCCGCGCCGACGATGTCGCCGGCGTGGAGGATGTGGTCGCTGCCACGCAGGAAATCGAGTGCCTGGGGCCGTAGCAGCCCGTGCGTGTCTGAAATCAAGCCAATGCGCACGAGCCGGGGTCGCCTAGTGCCGCTTGCTGCTGGCCATCTTGGCCATGGTATAGATCGAGTACAGCGCGGCCAGGCCCACCACCACATAGACGATGCGGGTCAGCGCGGTGGCTGGACCGAACAGCGTGGCGACCATGTCGACGTCGAACAGGCCGACCATGGCCCAGTTGAGGCCGCCGATGATCAGGAGCGCCATCGCGATATAGTCGATGGCGGACATGGCCGGACGCGCGCGCGCGTGGATGTTGACGCGTCGGTCGGGCATGGACCGGCGGTCCATGGTTGGTGCATTGATTGTTGCCATCACAGCCTCCTTGGAAAGACGTGGGACTACCAGGGCGTCCTGCCCCGGCACTTGACAACAATACTATCCCAAGTTATCCGACGCGTTCGCACGCATCGGCGGGATGGCAAATCACCCCTTCCAACTACGTTCGAGGCCAGTATCCGCGTGAATCCAGCCGCCGCGCGGGCCCGAGCGGTAGTAGTAGCCGACCCCGCCGCCGCGGAAGCTCTTGATCAGGCCGCCGAGCACTTCTTCGTTGAGGCCGGCGATGCGGATGTCGGCCGCCTTGCCCACCATGTGCAGCGACTGGCGCGCGGCCGGGATGCCCGCTTCGCGCAGGCGCGCGTTGGATGCCGCCGAGCGGTAGCCGGACAGGATTTCGAGCGGCTGCAGCAGGCCGTAGCGGGCAATGAAGGCCTGGGTGCTCCACAGCATCTCGAGCAGCTTGGGATCGATCTTGGCGGTGGCCTTGCCGTTCACGTCGCGCAGCAGATGGCACAGTTGCTCGTAGGCGGAATCGATCACTTCGCCATCCTTCCAGTACAGCACGCTGGCGCGTTCGCCGCTGGCAGGACGGGTCACGGACAGGGTGCGCGGCTTGACCCAGAAATCCAGGTCCAGCGCTTGCGAGTCGAACAGGTCGGGAGGCGGTTGGAGGTCGGTGGCGGCGGCCGCCAGCGGCGCGCCGAGTGCGCCCAGCGCAGCCAGGCGGGCACTATGGTGAAGAAAATCTCTGCGTGAAGCCATGGGTGCGGATCCGTTACTCGACAATTGCGATAGTGCGTACTATAGCGTATCCGACAAGCATGCAGAAGTGTTCACGAAGCGTGCAAATGTTATCGCTTTGTTGCACGTTGGCGCCAGCCCCGGGTATTTACCCGTCGCAGTTGCAGAAACGCTTGCGCGCCGCCGGATCGCAGGCGCCGTCGAGGCGCTTCCAGAGCAGGTCGCATTCGAGGCCGTAGCAGGCTTTTTCTTTGCCGGCATTGATGTAGCCATGGCGCTCGAAGAACATGCTCGCGCCCGCCGGGCTGTGCAGGTGCAGCTTGCTGATGTTCCAGGCGCGCGCCTGCTCTTCCACCGCATCCAGTAGCGCGCGGCCGACGCCGCAGCGCAAGGCGTCCGGCAGCACGTAGCACAGCGCCACCTTGCCGGCCTGCGTCAACAGGGTCAGGCCGACCAGCTCGCCTTCGCTCTCGGCGACCACGGCATAATTGGTGGGCGAGGCGAACCAGCCGACGACATTGGCCGGCGTCTTGTTGCCGAGCCAGGCTTCAAGCACGTCGGGCAAGTCCTGGTGGTCGGCGCGGCAGCCCTCTTCGATCGAACGGCGCAGCAGATTGCAGGCAGCCGTTGCATCGTCAGGGACAGCCCTGCGGATTTCAATACGCGTGGACATCAATCATCTACTTGGAAACGGATATGAACGAACGATGACCTGGCATCGCACGGCCTCGACTATACACCGAAAGTAAGAGACCCTGCTGGCGACACGGTCAAACGCGTTCCCCATATAACCATATGACGAAACTATCGTTCCGTTAATCGCGTGGATTAGGGAACATGCACTCTGTCACTAATACTTCCTTAAGCGAGAACACATAATGCGCGACACCACTCCGAACACGCTGCGCCGCTCGATCCTGGCCCTGACCCTGGCAGTCGGCGCCGCACTGCCCCTGCACGCCAGCGCGGCCGATGCCGAACTGCTGAACGTGTCCTACGACGTGGCGCGCGAACTGTACAAGGAAGTCAATCCAGCCTTCATCGCCTCGTATAAACAGCAGACCGGCCAGACCCTCACCATCAAGCAATCGCACGGCGGCTCGAGCAAGCAGGCGCGCGCCGTGGCCGACGGCCTCGAGGCGTCCGTGGTGACCATGAACCAGGCCAACGACATCGACCTGCTGGTCGACCGCGGCCTGGTGGCAAAAGACTGGGCCAAGAAGTTCCCGAACAACGCCACGCCGTATTACTCGACCATGGTGTTCCTGGTGCGCAAGGGTAATCCGAAACAGGTGCGCGACTGGGCCGACCTGGCCCGTCCGGGCGTGGCCAGCATCATCCCGAATCCTAAGACCTCGGGCAATGGCCGCTACACGTATCTCGCGGCCTGGGGCTCGGTGATCAAGAAAGGCGGCAGCGAAGCGCAGGCGCGCGACCTGGTCGCAAAGATCTTCAAGAACGTGCCGATCCTGGACGGCGGCGGCCGCGCGGCCACCACCACCTTCACCCAGCGCCAGATCGGCGACGTGCTGGTGACCTTCGAGAACGAAGTCAGCATGGTGCGCCAGGAATTCGGCAACGATTTCGAAGTGATCTATCCGACCAGCTCGATCCTGGCCGAATCGCCGGTGGCCGTGGTCGACAAGGTGGTCGATCGCCTCAAGGTGCGCCAGCCGGCCACCGCCTACCTGAACTTCCTGTACACGCCCGCGGGCCAGGAAATCGGCGCCAAGCACTTCATGCGCGTGCGTTCGGAAACGGTCATGAAGAAGTATGCGGCCAACTACAAGCCGATCAGCCTGTTCACCGTGGACGAAGTCTTCGGCGGCTGGACCGCGGCCCAGAAGCGCCACTTCAACGATGGCGGCGAGTTCGACAAGATCTACCAGGCCAAGTGAGCAAAATTGGTGTTGAACAGCCCTGCCCTGCGCAGGGCTGTTTTGTTTGAAATGCACAGAAATTAGTCACTCGACATTTCTATGTGACATGAGTTGTTAATCTTGCGAATCGCCACCGTCACATTTCCGACAAAAAATGGCTTCCCATAGGGGAATTTGCTCGTGCGCCATAGACATGCAGCTGGGATGGATGATATTGTCCTTACTCTAGTTGCCCTAGAGATAGATGTTGATCCTGCGCCGCCCGGCGCCCCGACGTTCAACTTCAACCCAGATTTCATACAAATAATGATCAAGAAACTGTTCGCAACGGTCCTGATGACCTTTTCGGCTGCGGCATTCGCCGTGCCGTTCGGTTCGCAATCGGTGCTCGTCGTGGAAGACGAGACCGGCAAGATCCTGCTTGAGAAAAATGCCGATGCGGTCGTGCCGATTGCCTCGCTGACCAAGCTGATGACGGCAATGGTCGTGCTCGACGCCAAGCTCGACATGGACGAAATGATCGAGATCGACCGCGACGACGTCGACCGCGTCAAGTTCAGCAGCTCGCGCGTCCCGGTCGGCGCCAGCATTGCGCGCCGCGACGTGTTGCACCTGGCGCTGATGTCCTCGGATAACCGCGCCGCCGCCGCCCTCGCCCGCACCTTCCCGGGCGGCAAAGAAGGATTCAAGGCCGCCGTGCGCCGCAAGATCCGCGCGCTGGGCATGAGCCAGACCGAGATCGAGGAACCGACCGGCCTGTCCCCGCACAACCGCTCGAACGCGGCCGACCTGGTCAAGATGGCGTCGGCCTCGGCCGGCTATCCGGAAATCGTGCGCATGACGACCGAGACCCGCGAAATCATCGACATCAACGGCCGTGGCGTCGAATACCGCAATACCAACCGCCTGGTCGGCGCCAAGGGCTGGGACGTCGGCCTGTCCAAGACCGGCTTCACCAACGAAGCCGGCCGCTGCCTGATCATGAACATCACCGCCGCCGGCAAGAAGGCGACGCTGGTGCTGCTCAATGCCAATGCCTCGTCGGCGCGCGTCATGGATGCGCTGAACATCCGCCGCTTCATCACGGGCGACGAGCCGGTGGCCAGGGTGGCGCGCGCCGCGGGTGGTCCGCGCATCAAGGCAAGCGCCGGCAGCTCGAAGGCCAAGGCCCGCGCCAGTTCGAAAGGCTCGAAAGCCAAGGCGACCAAGAAGCGCGCCTCGGCCAAGGTCAAGGCCACGCGCAAGCGCCGCGACTGAAGTCGCATCGTCCCAATGACAAAGAGGCCGCAAGGCCTCTTTGTCATTGGGGTGGCGTTACCTGGGACCCGGGCGGCCAGACGGTCTTGTCCAGGCATTCTGTCCTGAAGTTCTTCCTGTCGGGCACACCTGCGGCCCAGTCACGCAAGTCGAACAGCAGCTCCCGGCCAGCCACCAGCGGCCTGCCGTCGCCCGCGTAGCTGTCAACCCAGCCATACACGCGGCCTTGCGCATCGTACTCATCGGTAAAGGTGTAACGCAGCCTGCTGCCGTCGCGCAGCTGCAGGTAGACGAGATTGCGCAGGTGGTTCGGGAATCCATCGCCCTCAGGACCGTCCGCCAGGCGCCGGTTCAGGATGCCGGCCAGCGCCACGTGCCGGGCACTATCTCCGGTTGTCGTGAAAGTGCAGCCTTGTCGCGCCAGCCCCGACTCGGTCAGCGGCGCGCGCGGATAGATCCCGGAAGGATACAGGACGACCGTCGCGGATGCGATTTGCTCGCCATCGAGCGGCGTGCGCGCAAAAGCCTGGGCGGCCGGCGCGCCGACCGATCCGAGGCATAGCAACAGCAAGGATGCGGCTAGACGCATGGCGGTCTCCTAGGCTACCAGCTCGCGCAGCCCGCTGGTGCGGTGCGTACGGCTGGCGATCGCCTCGCGCAGCACGTCGCCGCTCGGGGTCACCAGCGTGAACTCCTTGCTGGCGCGCGTGATGCCGGTGTAGACCAGCTCGCGCGTCAGGATGGCGTTGCTCTCGCGCGGCAGCGCCAGCACGGTGTGGCGGAACTCCGAACCCTGCGATTTATGCACCGTCATCGCGAAGGCCGTCTCGACATTCCGCAGGCGCGTGGCCAGCACGCTGCGCACCTTGTCGCCCTCCAGAAAGTAGACCCGTTGCGCGCCGGATCGCGCCGGGTCGGCCAGGGTCACGCCAATGTCGCCATTGAACACGCCGGTCGAATAGTCGTTGCGGGTCACCATCACCGGACGCCCCGCATACCATTCGGCGCCGCGGCGCAGCAGTCCGCCCGCTTCCAGGCGCTTCTCGATCGCCTCGTTCAGGCCCGACACGCCCCACTCGCCATCGCGCACCGCGCACAGGATGCGGAAGGTCTCGAAACTCTGCAGCACCCGGCGTACCCAGTCCTCGTCGTCCGCCGTGCCGCCCTTGAGCAGTTCGAGGTAAGGGGCATAGCCGGCGTAGGCCAGTTGCAGCAGCTGGGACGGTTGCGCGTGTTCGATCCAGCGCACGCCCTCAAGACTGGAGCGCAGGACTTCCCCCGCGCGCGCCATGTCGCCGGCATTGACCGCCAGCGCCAGCTGGCCGATCGGACCGCCAAAGCGGCGGCTGTGGCGCAGCATCACGGTCTGCTGGGCCAGCGGCCCGCCCTCACCCGCATACTCGGCGGGAATCGCCTCGCCGCTGGCCGCCCCCACATAGCCGATGGTGTCCGCGTCGTAGTTGCCGGCCTGCGCGTCGTGGCACAGATCGCCCAGCACCGCGCCCGCCTCCACCGAGGCCAGCTGGTCCTTGTCGCCCAGCAGGATCAGGGTGGCGCCGGGCGGCAGCGCGTCGAGCAGGCTGGCCATCATCTCCAGGTGCACCATCGAGGCTTCGTCGACGATCAACACATCGACATCCAGCGGATTGCCGCGGTGGTGGGCAAAGGCGCGGGTGTCGGGCCGCGCCCCGAGGAGGCTGTGCAGGGTGCGCGCGGCGCCCATGCGCGCAGTCAGGTCGCGCAGCGGCAGCTCGGCGCCCACGCGTTCGGCAAGTTCGTTCAGCGCCTTGTCGATCGACTGCTTCAGGCGCGCGGCAGCCTTGCCGGTCGGCGCGGCCAGGGCCACGCGCTGGCGCCCGGCATCCGGGGCGGTCGCGAACAGCAGCGCCAGCAGGCGCGCCACCGTATAGGTCTTGCCGGTGCCGGGGCCGCCCGTGATGATCGCGACCGACCCGCGCAGGGCCACGGCGCAGGCCAGCTTTTGCCAGTCTGGCTGCTTGCCGCCCGGCGCCGCCACGAACAGCTTGTCGAGCCAGGCGCGCACCAGGTTAGTGTCCACCGGGTGGGTCGCCTCGGCGCGTTCGCGCACCGCGCGCGCGACCTGCGTCTCGTCGCGCCAGTAGCGGCGCAGGTACAGGCGCTCGCCGTCCAGCACCAGCGGCTGGTCGTAGTCGAATTCCTCGCGCACCCATACCTGCTCGCAGCTGGCCAAGAGCTTCCTCCAGCCCGCCACGCCCCGCGGCAACGGCCCCGCGGCGCTCGTCAGCTGCGCCCATTGCTCCTCGCTCCAGCCCAGCAGGGTCGCGGCGCTCGTCGCCAGGTCGGTCAGCTGGACGCAGCTGTGGCCATGGCCTTCGAGCTCGGACAGGATGGCCGCGGCCAGCACCAGCGGCGGCGGCGCGGCCCCCAACCCGGCGATGAAGCGCGCGAAAGCGCTCGACAGGCGGCGCAGCTCGCCCGCCTCGGTCAGCGTGCCGATCTCGCGCCACAGCGCGGCGCTATCGGAGTCAGTCTTGCCCATGCTTTTCCTTGTCCAGCAATTTTTCGAGGCCGTCCAGCAGTTCCAGGTCGGGGGCCAGCACGCAGCAGCCGCGCGTGTCCGGATTGGCGATCCCGCGCAGGAACATGAAGATCGCGCCGCCCAGCTGGTATTCAGGCTCGTAATCCTCGCCCAGGCGCGCGCGCAGCAGGCGGTGCAGCGCCAGCAGGTAGATGCTGCCCTGGATCTCGTAGCGGTGCTCGGCCATGCCGGCCTCCATCGCCGCCTGGCTGTAGGCGGCGTCGCCCGTCCCCAGCGCATTGGTCTTGTAGTCGAGCACCCAGTAGCGCCCTTCGTGCTCGAACACCAGGTCGGCAAAGCCCTTGAGCATGCCGTGCAGCTCGCGCTCGGGCAAGACCGGCCGCTCGATACCGTTCAACAGGTGCGCGCGGCACAGCGCATCCAGCGCCGGCAGTTCGAGGCGCTCGCTGGGGAACCAGAATTCCATCTCGGGCAGCACGCCCTGCAGATCGCGCAGCGCGGCGCCCAGTGGCGGCAGCGGCGTGTCGACGATCGCGCGCAGCCAGGTCAGCGCGTCTTCGAGCCGGTTGCCCCAGCCGCCGCGCTCGATGCGCTGCACCAGCCGCGTCTCGCAATGGGGCTGGTCGAGGCAGTCGAAGCCTTCGCGCGCCATCCACTCAAGTTGTTCGTGCATGAAGTTGCCCGGCACCGAGCCGCGCGGGAAGCGGTGCCAGGCGACGTCTTCGATGCGCGGCGGCTGCGGCACCTGCGGCGCTTCTTCCAGCAGGGTTTGCGCCTGGGCCCGCATCGGCGTCGGCGGCGGCGCCACCGCATGCCGGGTCAATGAGGTGAACGAGCCTATCGACCAGTCCTTCTCGAAGTCGGCGCGGTACACCGGCGCCTCCAGCAATGCGGGACGCACATCCTGGCGCGCCAGCATGGTGATGCCTTCCTCCGGGTCGAGCTCGTTCAGGACAATGCCGCCGCCGGTGCCGGCCACCGCGGTGAAGTGATCCCGCAATCCGTCGGCCGGGATCGGCGCCCCGCCGGCCAGCAGGTAGCCGAGCGCCGATTCGTGCAGCCGGTTCTCTCCCTTGCGCGTGCCGGCCACCGCCGCCGCGCCCAGCCACAGGAAGTGGCGCGCCCGGGTCAGGGCCACGTACAGCAGACGCAGGTCTTCCTCGATACGCGCGCGGTCGACCGCCTCCATCGCTTCGTCGGACAGCGCCAGGTCGAGGTGGCGGCTGCCTTCGTCGTCCACGTATTCGAAGAAGGCGCGGTTGCGGCGGTTGGTCGCGCGCGCGGTCACCGCGAACGGCAGATACACCAGCGGATACTCGAGGCCTTTCGACTTGTGCACCGTCACCACCTTGACCAGCTCGGCGTCGCTTTCCAGGCGCAGCACACGCTCGTCGCCACCGGCGCCCAGCCCCTCGATCTGCTCGGCGAACCAGCGGATCAGCGCCTGCTCGCCCTCGAGCTGGGCGCTGGCCTCTTGCAGCAGTTCGGCCAGGTGCAGCAGATTGGTCAGGCGCCGTTCGCCGCCCGCTTCGGCCAGCAAGCGCGCCGGCAGTTCGAGTTCGTGAATGAAGGTGCGCAGCATGGCCAGCACGCCGCGGCGCTGCCAGGCGCCGTGCAGGGTTTTCAGTTGCTCGACCCGCCGTTCCCACGCCAGCTCGTCGCTCGACAGCCGGGCCAGTTCGCCCATCGGCAGCCCCGCGGTGCGGGTGGCGAAGGCGGCACGCGCCAGGGCGCCGTCCAGCGGATTGGCGACCGCGTACAGCCAGCGCAGCACGTCGGCCGCCTCCTCGCTCTCGACCACCGAATCCTTGTCGGACAGGTAGACGCTGGCGACCTTGCGCCGCACCAGCGCCTGGCGCACCGCGGCAGCCTCGCGCCGGTCGCGCACCAGGATCGCGATATCGGCCGGCATCAGGCGCCGGAAGCTGCCGTCTTCCTCATCCTTGAAACCGACCCGCACGTCGTTCAGCAGGCGCACGATGTGCTCGGCGCAGTGGTGGGCGAAGAAGCTGCGGTAGTCCTCGGCCTTGAGGTCGTCGCGGCCGGTGGTGCACACGGCCAGCGCCTCGATTTCGCCGTCGCCATTGACACCGATCAGCCGTTTGCTGTGGCCGCGCGCCCGGACCGCATCGAACGGCAAGGGATTGTCGTCGCCGCGCCGGAAGCGGAAGGCCGCCGCCGCATGGCCGGGCCGGCCGTCGCCGCCTTCGGCGTGCAGGAACAGCGCATTGACCGCCCCCACCAGCGCCGCCGTCGAACGGTAATTGGTGTCGAGCTGGTAGTGGCGGCCGCTGGTGGCGCGCCGCGCGGACAGGTAGCTGTGGATGTCGGCGCCACGGAAGCCATAGATCGATTGCTTGGGGTCGCCGATCAGGAACAGCCCTTGCTGCGGATCGTTGTCGGCTACCCGGTACAACTGGTCGAAGATGCGGTACTGGTCGGGCGAGGTGTCCTGGAATTCGTCGACCATGGCCACCGGATACTGACCCACGATGCGTTCGCGCAGCGCCGCGCCGTTCTCGCCCTGCAGCGCCACCTTGAGGCGTTCGAGCATGTCGGCGAAGCCGAACTGGCGGTTGCGGCGCTTGAGCTCCTGCATGCGCGCGCCGATGTGGCCGGCGCCGTGGCGCAGCAGCGCATGGGCGATCGGATCGATCGCCGCCAGCGCCTCTCGCAGCGCGGCAGTGCCGTCGAAGCATGCCGGGACCTCGGCGCTGAAGTCCTTGCTGAAGGCGTCGACGATGCCGTCCGGGGTCAGGCGCCGCCAGGCGGTGTCGCTCAAGTCGGGCATGTGAAGCGCCGGGTCCCGCGCCCAGGCGCGCAGCGCCTCGAACCACTTGAGCAGCGAATCGGCGCGCATCTTGTTGCCGTTGAAGCATTTGGGCGCGCCTTCGCGGTGGCCGGCGATCCAGCGCTCCATGGCGTCGGCGCGCTCGATCCAGCCGTGCTTGAGGCGCGCCAGCTCGTCGCGCTGGGCCTGGGCCAGGCGCGTCACCAGCTGACCCAGCGGTGCGCGCTCCACCTCGCCCAGCAGCGGCCCGCGGTGCACCAGCTCACGCACGCTGGCCTTGAGCGCCTCGACGTCGCTCCAGGTGTCCAGCACGACGGCCAGGTTCTGCGCATTGAGCGGATAGACGTGCTGGCGCCAGTAATCGTGGGCGGCGTCCTCGAACAGCATGCGTTCGTCGCTCACCAGTTCTTCGTCGAACAGGCTGCCGCTGTCGAAGGCGTGCTCGCGCAGCATGCGCTGGCACCAGGCGTCGATGGTGAAGATCGCCGCCTCGTCCATCGTCTCGGCGGCCAGCATCAGGCGGTGGGCGGCGACGCTGCGCTCGCTGCCGGGCGCATAGGACTCGGCCAGTTCGTCCAGGTAGCTATCCTGCTCATGCGCTTCGCCGCGGAAGTAGGCCGCCGCCTGCACCAGCCGTTCGCGCACGCGGTTGGACAGCTCGCGCGTGGCGGCGCGGGTGAAGGTCATTACCAGGATCTCGGACGGCAGCAGCGCCCGCACGAAGGCGTCCTCGCCGCCGTGGCCCAGCACCAGGCGCACGTAAAGGGCGGCGATGGTCCAGGTCTTGCCGGTGCCGGCCGACGCTTCGATCAGGCGCGAGCCGTGCAGCGGAAACCGGATCGCTTCGAGTTTATTACTGCTCATGCCGACAACTCCTGCAAGGGCTTGATCGTGACGGCGTCGGTCATCCAGCGCGCCAGCGGTCCATACAATTCTTCGGCCAGATCGGGCCAGCCGCCGGCGTCGCGCAGCGCCGCGAAATCCGGCCACAAACGCGCCAGGCACAGGTCGTCCACTTCGCCACTGAGCTCGAAGCCGCCGTCATAGGTGGCGCGCGGGTCGCCGTCGGCCAGCTGCGCCAGCGCGGTGCGGCAGGCCACCGGCAGCGGCGCGTCCAGGTTGGCGCGCCACAGGCGCACCAGGTCGCGCAGGACCTCGAGCGACTCGTCCTGCGCCAGCGGCGCCATCTCGAGCACCGCGTCGCGCGCGACCAGGTAGCCGGCCACCGGATGGCCGGCCGCGGCACTGCCCAGCTGGCGCAGCCAGGGGGCGATCAGCTTGTCGCCACGTGGGCGGCCATTCCGGTCCAGCACCTTCGAGGACAGCTGCATCAGCCAGGCGGTGTGCTCGCCACTGCTGTTCTTGCTCCTGAGGCGATCGATCCAGTCGTCGAGTACGACGTCGCCCAGCTCGAGACGGAGCGCCTGCTTGGGCGCAGCCTCCGGGAAGCGCGCGCCCAGGCGCAGCCACTCGGTGCGCACCGGCGCCAGGCTCTCGACCAGCTGCTCCTGCCACATGCGGCCCATCAGCCCGATCGGCAGCACGCCCTCGCGCGCCAGCCGCTCGGCGCGCGTGGCCAGCGTGGCGCGCACTTCGTTCAGCTCCTCGGGTTCGCCGCTGTCGTCGAGCAGGTGATCCTCGATCTGGTAGCGTTCGAGCGCGTCGAGCGCGAACGGTTCCTCGTCCTCTCCCACCTGGGCGGCATCGGCGAATACCACGCCCAGGCGGCGGCGGAAGAAGTAGCGCGCGGGCTGGCGCAAGAAACTGGCCAGTTCGCCCAGCTTGAGCACGAAATCGCTTTCCAGTTCGTAGGCCGGCAAGGCGTCGCCCGCTTCCAGCTGCTCGGCGCCGTGGGCCAGGCGCCATTCGCCGGCATAGGTCAGCAGGCCGCCCTGCTGGAAATAGACGCGGCTGAAAGGCTGCAGCGCGTGTTCGGTCGTCAGCGCATGCAAGTCCAGGTGCCAGCCCTCTTTGAGGTATTCGCGCAGCTGCGACACCAGCACCGATGGCGGCTGTTCGCTGTTGTCGCGCACATTGCGGCCCACCCAGCTCACGTAGAACTTGTCGCGCGCCGCCAGCAGGGCTTCGAGCATCAGGTAGCGGTCGTCGTCGCGGCGCGAACGGTCGCCGGGGCGCGCCATTCCCGGCAGCGCCAGCAGGTCGAAATCGGCCTGGCGCGCGCGGCGCGGGAAGTCGCCGTCGTTCATGCCCAGCAGGCACACCACGCGGAACGGCACCGCGCGCATCGGCATCAGGGTGCAGAAGGTCACGCCGCCGGAGACGAACTGGTGGTTCAGGGTCGGCTGGTCAAGCTCGCTCATCCACGCTTCGCGCAGCACCGCCAGCTCTACCTTCTCGTCGAAGCCGGCGGAGTCGCAGGTCTCGAGCCAGCACTGCAGGCCTTCGTTCAGGCTCTGCAGGGTGAGGCGGTCGGCCTCGTCGCTGGCGGCGTAGAAGCAGGACAGCATGTCGCGCGCGGCCTCGCCCCAGGCGGCGGGCGTGCGCGGCGTGTCGAGCTGGGCGCGCCACGTGAGCAGGCAATCGACCAGCTGCGCCAGCGCACCGGCCAGCGCCGCATCCAGCCCGCCGACTTCTGCATAGGGCTCGATGTCGGCGAAGCTGGCGCCGGCGCCGCTGGCGTAGCCGAGCAGCATGCGCCGCACGCCGAAGATCCAGGCATTCTGTTCGCCCGCCATGCCCAGGCCCAGGCCGGCGCGGTGTTCGTGGTCGAGGCCCCAGCGCACGCCGGCGCCTTCGATCCAGCGGCCGAGGATGGCCAGGTCGTCGTCGCCCAGGCCGAAGCGGCGCGCCACGGCGGGCACGTCCAGCAGGTCGCGCACCTCGCTCTGGCGGCAGCGCTGCTGCGGCAGGCGCAGCAGCCATTCGAGCGACACCAGCAGCGGATTCACGCTGCGGTCGCGCATATCGCCGATCTCGAACGGAATGCGGCGCAAGTCGCGCTGGCGGTGCTGGTCGAACACGGCGTGGATCGCCGGCGAGAAGGCGTCGATGTCTGGCACCATCACCACCACGTCGCGCGGACGCAGGCTCGGGTCTTGCGCGAACCACGACAGCAACTGGTCGTGCAGGACTTCGACCTCGCGCTGCACGCTGTGGGTGATGTGGAACTCGATCGAGCGGTCGCCGGGCTCCGGCGGCACTTGCGGATGTTCGGACAGCGGCAGCAGGTCGCGCACCGCGGCCTGGACCTGGCCCAGCAGGGTCACGCCATCGTCGTCGGCGAACAGGTCGACCCGCAGCGGCGCATCCGTATCTTCGGCCCGGTCCTGGCTGTCGAATTCGTCCAGCATGCGCACGAAGTCGCGGCCCTGGCGCCCCCAGCTCGCCAGAAGCGGATGGCTGTGCGCGTGCAGCTCTTCGATCGGGATGGCGCCCAGGTCGACGCCGTTGCGCTGCGGCTGGCGGCGGCGCGCGGCCTTGAGCAGGTCGCGGCCATCGATGATGTCGCCCCAATAGAAGCGGCACGGGTTCGGCACCGCGAACAGCACTTGCGTATGGCGCGCGAGCCCGGCGATCGCCTGCAGGGTCTGGTATGGCAGGGTCGACATCCCGAACAGCACTACCCGGCGCGGCAGGCGGCCGGAAGGCAGCAGGCCGGCCTCGATCGCGGCAAGGAATTGCTGGTGAATGGTCGCGCGCCCGCTATCGCGCTGCGACTCGTCCAGGCTGGCGTGCACGGCGCGCCACAGGCAGGCTTGCCAGCGCTGGTCCGGCGCCAGCGGTACAGGGTCGCCGGCGGCGCGGCGCAGCTGGTCGCGGCCCGCGGCCCAGTCGTCCAGCCAGTCGGCGCGGTAGACCTGGTACTGGTCGTACAGGTCGGCCACCCGTTCGGCCAACTGCAGGCGGCGCTCGGCGTCGCCGTCGGCCAGGAAGCGCGCCAGAGGTTCGTAGCCGTCCTCTTGCAGCAAGGTGGGCAACAGGCGCATCAGGCGCCAGGTGAGCGGATCCTTGTCGAACGGCGCGCGGCTGGGCACCCGCTCGCGGCCCAGCATGCCGCGATAGGCTTCCCACATGAAGCGCGCCGGCAGCGCCACCTTGGTGGCGGCGCACACGCCGATCTCCTCGGCCAGCGCGATCTTGAGCCATTCGGCCACGCCGTTGGACTGCACCAGGAAGATCTCTTCTTCCAGGGGGCCCAGCGGACGGTTGCGCAACCAGTCGAACACGGCGCTGCGCAGCAGCTCCATCTGGTTGCCATGGAGGATCAGGAGGCCGGGAGTGATCGGGGAAGGCATGCGAGAAGGTCGAACGGTCGGGTCCACAGCATACCGTGTTTGGGCCGCCCGCGGTAGGGCGGCAGGATGCTCCCGCGCTCAGCGCATCTCGCCGTCCCTGCTGCCGAATTGGGTCGAGACTTCGCGTTCGATCCGGATCAATAGTGCGCGCAGGCGCGCCGCCAGCGCCCTGGCCTGGGCGGTGCCGGCCGCACCCAGGCGCGGCGCCCGCTTCGGCTGCGCCTCCAGGTCTTCGCAGATGGCGCCGAAGCTGACGGCGCCGATCGCGCGCGCGGCCGACTTCAGTTGATGCGCCAGGCTCGCGGTATGGGTCAGGTCGCCGCCGGCCAGGGCGGCATCGATGCCGGCCAGGTTCTCGCGTGCGGTATCGAGGAACAGGAAGACATATTTACGCATCCGCTCGGTGTCGCCGCCGGCCGTGCTGGCCAGGCTGGCCAGGTCGAGCACATCGCCCTGCCCACCCTGCCCACCCTGCCCACTCTGCCCATCTGCGGCAGCGGGTCCCGGCGCCCGCTGCCTGGGCCCCGCCATCGCGATGTCGGCCACCGGCGCCGTGGTCCGGCCCAGGCAGCGCGCGATGGTGGCGGCCAGCAGTTCCGGCACCACCGGCTTGGTCAGGAATTCATTCATGCCGGCGGCCAGGCAGCGCGCGCGGTCGTCGACGCCGGCATTGGCCGTCATCGCCACCACCAGGGTATCGCGCAAGCCGGGATCGCGGCGGATGCGGCGGGTCGCTTCCAGCCCGTCCATCACCGGCATCTGCACATCCATCAGCACGCAGTCGAAGCGTTTATCCACCATCGCCGCCAGTGCTTCCTGGCCGTTGTTCGCCACCTCGACCGCGGCGCCGGACTGCTCCAGCAGTTCGCGCGCCACCTGCTGGTTGAAGGCATTGTCCTCGACCAGCAGCACCGCGCAGTCGTCCAGGCGCGCCTGGGCCGGGGCCGGCGCAGCGCCCAGGCCCGCACCCAGCATGCCTCCCGAACGCCCGCCGCCGGCATCGTCCAGGGCCAGGCGCGCCGTGAACCAGAAGGTGCTGCCCTCGCCCAGCGTGCTGACCACCCCGACCTCGCCGCCCATCAGCTCGGCCAGCTGGCGGCTGATGGCCAGTCCCAGGCCGGTGCCGCCGTGGCGCCGCGTGGCCGACTGGTCGGCCTGCTGGAACGGCGTGAACAGGTGGGGCAGCGCGGCCGCCTCGATGCCGATGCCGCGGTCTTCGACCTCGAAGCGCACCAGCACTTCGGGACCGAAGGCGCGCGCCAGGCGCGCACGCAGCGTGATCCGGCCGCGCTCGGAGAATTTGATGGCATTGCCGGCGAAATTGAGCAGCACCTGCTCCAGCCGCAGCGAGTCGCCGCACAGGGGCCGCATCAGGACCGGATCGATCTCGATGTCGAAGCCCAGGCCCTTGGCCACCGCCGCCGTGCCCAACTGCGCCTCGACGTTGCGCATCAGGGCGTCGAGCATGAAGCACACCCGCGACAGCTCCAGCATGCCGGCCTCGATCTTGGAGAAATCGAGGATGTCGTTGATGATGCCCAGCAGGTGCTGGCCCGAGTGGTAGATCTTCTCGAGGTAGTCGCGCTGGCGCGCGTCGGGCGCGGCCTGAAGCGCCAGGTGGGTCATGCCGATGATGCTGTTCATCGGGGTGCGGATCTCGTGGCTCATATTCGACAGGAAGTCGCTCTTGGCCTTGCTGGCGGCGTCGGCGCGGGCCTTCAGGCGGTGCAGTTCGGTGACGTCGGTTGCCACGCACAGCACGGCCGCCTCCTCGTCGACCTGCATCGGCACCCGCACCGTCCACAACTGGCGCGGCGCGGCGCCCGGCGCCGACTGCGCCACCTGGGCGCTGCTGCGGCGGCCGTCGTGCAGCACCGCGCGGTCGAGTTCCCAGGCGGCATCGGCCAGGGCGCGGCCCATGGCCTCGACGTCGCGCCGGCCGATCAGCTCCGCCGCCGGCCGCCCGAGGCTCGTGGCGCCCTTGGCGTTGAGGTAGCGGATGCGGCGCAGCCCGTCCTTCAGGTAGACCTCGGCGTCCAGGTTGTCCAGCACCGTGTCGAGCAGCAGGCGCTGCTCGTCGGCGGCGCGCCGCGAGCGGTACTGGGCCAGGAACAGGCCATATACCAGCAGGGTCGCGCCGAAGCCGAAGGCCAGCGCCGCCATCGGCAGCCAGGGATCGATCCCGGCCAGCATGGCCGCCCTGGGCGCCGAGAAATGCGCCAGCCACCGGCTGCCGGCGAAGTTCACGTCCAGCGCCATGGCGAAGTGTTCCCCTGGCGCCGGCGGCGTGCGCCGTACGTCCGGGCCATGCAACAGCAGGTCCCCCGCGCCGGCGCCATAGATGCTCACCGCGAGCGGCTGGGCGCCGGGTGCGGCCAGCGCGTTCTCGACCAGGTCCGGCACCGAGAAGGCGATCCCGAACGAGCCGAGATAGGCGGCGCGGCGCGCCTCGACGCCCAGCGGCGTCACGCCGCCGCGATAGACCGGAACGCGCATCCCGAGCGCGTAATGGGGCTTGGGCTCGCGCAGGAATACCGGCTGGCCCGAGGCGCTCATGCCGCCGCTGTCGCGCGCCTGCTCCAGGGAGCGCGCGACGACCGGCCTGGCGGCCATGTCGAAGCCGAGCCGGCGGCTCGGCTGGTCGATCGGGAACTGGTAGGCGATCACCTCGTACCAGGGACGGCGGCCGGCCGGGAAGATCGTGAAGTCGGGATAGCCGCGCGCATCGACGCTGCGGTCGGCGCGCATGGCGGCGATGAAGGCCGCGCGCTCTTTTTCGCGCACGTGGGCGGCATAGCTCACGCCCTCGATCGCCGGGAAGTTGGACGGCAGGTCGAGCGCGGCGACGTAGCGGTGGAAAGACGCACGGTCGGGCACGGCGTCGCCGCCGCCGGCCGCATGCAGCGCGGCCAGGGAGCGCGCCGCGCTGCCATACGAGGCGAGCGCAGCGTCGATCCGTTCGCGCGCCGCCTGCGCCGCGTGTTCGAAGCGGCCCTCGGCCGCGTCCTCGATGGCGGCGCCGGCCACCGCATGCAGCAGCAGGCCGATCGCCAGCGACAGCGCGATGCCGCCGCCCCACAGCACGAAGGGCCGGCCCAGGCGCGCGCAAGCGGCTTCGATGGCGTCAATTCCTGGCATGCTCAAGCGCTTCATGCTTCCCCTGGCGGACGGTGGCCGCTACGCAAAATTGCTAGTATATCGGCGCGCCGTGCCGGCGTGATACCGATGAGGACAGCATGCAACACCACGACGATCCCTGGCGGTGGCTGGAACAGATCGACACCGACGAATCCCGCGCCTGGGTCGCCGCGCGCAACGCGGCCACCGAAGCCGAGCTGGAAGCCGATCCGCGCTTCGCGCCGCTGCGCGAACGCCTGAAGGGCATCCTCGATTCGAGCGACAAGATTCCCTACGTCGGCGTGCATGGCGGCTACTGCTACAACTTCTGGCGCGACGCGAACCACGTGCGCGGCATCTGGCGCCGCACCACGCTGGCCGAGTATCGCAAACCGGCGCCGAACTGGGATACGGTGCTCGACCTCGATGCACTGGCGCGCGACGAGAATGAAAACTGGGTCTGGGCCGGCGTGTCCTGGCTCGAGCCCGATGCCACGCGCTGCCTGCGCTGTTTGATACTGCTGTCGCGCGGCGGCGGCGACGCCAAGGTGGTGCGCGAATTCGACCTGGCGCTGCCCGGATTCGTGGCCGACGGCTTCACGCTGCCGGAAGCGAAGAGCGACGTATCGTGGATCGACCGCGACACCCTGTTCGTCGGCACCGACTTCGGCCCCGGCAGCCTGAGCGAATCGGGCTATCCGCGCATCGTCAAGGAGTGGAAGCGCGGCACGCCGCTGGCGGCGGCCACCACCGTGTACGAGGCGGCGCCGGGCGACATGGCGGCGTCCGGCTACCAGGACAACAGCCCCGGCTGGGAACGCGCCTTCGTGCTGCGCCAGATCGATTTCTATACCAGTGAACTGTTCTGGCGCCGCGGCGACGGGTTGCAGAGGATCGACAAGCCGATCGACGCCAGCGCCTTTGCCCTGCGCGACCAGCTCGTGATCGAGCTGCGCTCGGACTGGACGGTCGACGGCGTGACCTATCTCCAGGGCGCCCTGCTGGCGACCGGCTTCGACGCCTTCGTGGCGGGCAGCCGCGCCTTCGAGGTGCTGTTCGCGCCGACCCCATCGACCTCGCTGGACGGCGTGGCGGCCACCAGAAGCCGCCTGCTGCTGACGGTGCTCGACAACGTCAAGAACCGCATCGTCGAGCTGCGCCATGAGGATGGGGGATGGATCCGGCGCGAGGTCGCCGTGCCCGGCATCGGTTCGCTGGGCGTATCGGCCCTGGACTCGGACCACTCGGACGACTATTTCCTGACCGTGACCGATTTCCTGCATCCGACCACGCTGTACCTGATGCATGCCGGCCGCGACGATCGCGAGCCGCTCAAGGCGATGCCGGCCTTCTTCGAGGCCGAACCGTACGACGTAAGCCAGCACACGGCGACCTCGGGCGACGGCACGCTCGTGCCCTACTTCGTCGTCACGCGCCGTGGGGCAAGCGCCGGGGCATCCAATCCGACCCTGCTGTACGGCTACGGCGGCTTCGAAGTCTCGCTCAAGCCCTTCTACAGCGGCATGACCGGCGCCGCCTGGCTCGAACAAGGCGGCACCTATGTGCTGGCCAATATCCGCGGCGGCGGCGAGTTCGGCCCGCGCTGGCACCAGGCGGCCCTGCGCCAGCACCGCCAGCGCGCCTTCGATGACTTCATCGCCGTCGGCCAGGACCTGATTGCGCGCGGCGTCACCACGCCGCAACAGCTGGGCATCATGGGCGGCAGCAATGGAGGCCTGCTGGTCGGCGCGGCGCTGACCCAGCGTCCCGACCTGTTCGGCGCCGTGGTATGCCAGGTGCCGCTGCTGGACATGCGGCGCTATCACCTGCTGCTGGCCGGCGCCTCGTGGATGGGCGAATACGGCGACCCCGATGATGCCGACGACTGGGCTTACCTGGCCCGCTACTCGCCGTACCACAATGTGCGGCCCGGCGAGCGCTACCCGCCCGTGCTGTTTACCACCTCGACCCGCGACGACCGCGTCCATCCGGCGCATGCGCGCAAGATGGCGGCGCGCATGCTGGACCAGGGACACGACGTGCTGTACTGGGAAAACACCGAGGGCGGCCATGCCGGCGCCGCCGACAATGCCCAGACCGCGCGGATGGTGGCGCTGACCTACACCTTCCTGCTGCGGCAACTGGGCGCGCACCCGGTTCAGGACGCGAGCCGCCTGGCGAACAGCGCTTCCCAGGTCGGCTCGATTTCCACATAGAGCGCGATCGCGGTCTCGATCCCGACCGCCTGCGGCGCCCCGATGCGGGTGGTGACCACGCCGGCCCGGCGCAGCATGCGTTCGATCGCAGTGGTGGTGACGGTGACGTAGCGCGACAGGCCGCGCTCATGGGCGTGACGGATGATGGCCGCGATCGACTCCATGGTCATTTCCGAGAAGCCGTAGCTGCCGGCGCCCTCGGTCTCGAGCGCGAAGCGCGACAGCTCCCAGATATGCGGGTCGCTCGGCGCCTCCTGGCCGTCGAGCAGCTGGGGGAAGGAATCCTTGAGCATATACGGTCCTTCGGTCGGCAGCAGACGCCAGCAGCCGCGCAGCGTCTCGCCGTCGCGCATGAGCATATAGCGCGGCTCGAGCGCGTCGTAGCCATCGATCTCCATGCCGGACAGCACCGGCACTTCCCATCCCAGCCGCCCGCGGAACACCTTGGCGCGCAGCGTATGCATTTCCCACAGCTCTTTCGATGCGAATGCGCGTCGTGGCGCGATCGTGATTTGCATGCTCATTGCCAACCCCCTCCTCGTTGAGAAAATCGGTTCAAGTAATATGCACTACGCATGAAAGCGTCATGCAAATCGGGTAAGCTGGGTACTATCAGCATTGATAGGTGGCGAGCAATATCGGCGGTGCAATACTTTTGGAAACGACGCAGTTTCTGAATTATTTGATTCATCACCCCGAAAGGAACCACCATGGCAAACGATCTGATGTGCGATGCACTGGCAGCCGAGCTGCAGGCCAACCAGCTGGTCCAGGCCGCGGGCGCGACACGCCTGGCGCCGCACGAACTGCGTCGGCTGCGCATCACCAAGCGCGAAAGCCAGGAGAAATTCTGGGGCCGCTTCGGCGTCACCCAATCCAGCGGCAGCCGCTTTGAAACCGGTCTTGCGATCCCGACGCCCGTGTCGATTCTTTTGCGCATGTACATGAACGGTAAGCTCAGCGATGGTGATCTTCAGGGGTGATGAGCCCCAGGGCGATGGCCTTGACCACCGCCTGCTGGCGAGTGTTGACGTCAAATTTTTGACGCACATTCGCCAGGTGAAAATTAACGGTGGCCTCCGAGCAGCCCGTAATGCGCGCGACCTCCCATGAGGACTTGCCGGCCATTACCCACTGCAGCACTTCGAGCTCGCGCCGCGTCAGGCGCGGCGCCTCGTCCGGCCGCGCCGCCTCCTCGCGGAAACGCCCGGAAGACGCGAACGCATAGTCGCGCACCAGCGACAGCATCGGCAGCGCCTCGTTCATCGCGCGCTGTGCGGCGGCATCCGGCCGCGCGTCGGACGCGAAACTGATCACCCCGAATTCGCCGTGCGGCCCGTGGATCGGCAGGGTCGCACCGCTGCGAATGCCGTGGGCGCTCGCTTCTTCGTACAGCTCGACCTGCTGCGAGCTGGAAGCGAAGGTGCCCGGCTGCCAGACGATGGGCGTCGTGCTCGACAGGCAATGGGCGACGGTCGGATCGACGTAGGCGAAGCCGTTGCGGTCGTAGCGCTCGCGCCAGTTTTCGGAATAATTACTGCGCAAGAAGGCCGACTCGAAACGGGTATGGCGCGAATTGACGACGCCAAACAGTACCTGGTCGAAGCCCAGCCCCCGCGCAATGGTGAACAAGGATGCGCTCCAGTGGGAAGCATCCTTGTCCTGCATCAGATCAAGTAATAAGGCGGTATCAATCATGGGGGCGAAGTTTGATGTAACACCCCTATGCTAGATGGTTCACCCCGTTCACAAATTCACAGAAATTAACAATCAAGATATTTACTTCTATCTAGCTTGCATGTTGTCGTGCATAAACCACAACAATTTGCAATCGTGCGCTCTTCCGTGGGGGAATCGGCTACCCTCCGCCGAATTACCTGTAACAAATTTCAGAATAGCAAGTATTTGCTAACCGAGATACTGTTTCGCAGCTTGACTTAGATCTATAGAACTGTATCTTGCGTGTGTGTAAAAACGACACCTTTGCCGTCACCACCGGCTAACCACAGACTTCCTTCAGGACGAGGATCCAGGCGATGAATACCATGACCGATATGGGCGAACAGTTGGACGTCAAGCTGCTGCTCACCACATTGATGGCCTTGAAAAAAGGCGATTTCTCGGTACGCATGCCTGACGACTGGACCGGCGTGTCCGGCAAGATCGCCGATACCCTGAACGACATCATCGAGACCAAGCAGAAGATGGTCGAGACCGTCACGGAAGTCTCGCGGGTGGTGGGCCGCGAAGGCCACCTGACCCAGCGCGCCGACCTGCCGGGCGTGGTGGGCGGCTGGAGCACGATGATCAGCTCGGTCAACACCCTGATCGACGACCTGGTGCGCCCCACCACCGAGATGGCGCGCGTCATTGGCGCGGTGGCGAAAGGCGACCTGTCCCAGACCATGGCCCTCGAAGTCGACGGCCATCCGCTCAAGGGCCAGTACCTGCGCGCGGCGATGACGGCCAACACCATGGTCGAGCAGCTGTCGTCCTTCTCGTCCGAAGTCACGCGCGTGGCGCGCGAAGTCGGCACCGAAGGTAAACTCGGTGGCCAGGCGCAAGTCAAGGGCGTGGCCGGCACCTGGAAGGACTTGACCGACTCGGTCAACTCGATGGCGGGCAACCTGACCTCGCAGGTGCGCAACATCGCCGAGGTGACCACCGCGGTGGCCAACGGCGACCTGTCCAAGAAGATCACGGTCGACGTGCGCGGCGAGATCCTGCAACTGAAGGACACCATCAACGTCATGGTCGACCAGCTGCGCTCCTTCGCCTCCGAAGTGACGCGGGTGGCGCGCGAGGTCGGCACCGAAGGTAAACTCGGCGGCCAGGCCTATGTGCCGGGCGTGGCCGGCACCTGGAAGGACTTGACCGACAACGTCAACTTCATGGCGTCGAACCTGACGGGCCAGGTGCGTAATATCGCGGCGGTGACCACCGCGGTGGCGAATGGCGACCTGTCCAAGAAAATTACGGTGGACGTGAAAGGTGAAATTCTCGAGCTGAAGAACACCATCAACGTGATGGTCGACCAGCTGTCCTCGTTCGCCTCGGAGGTGACGCGGGTGGCGCGCGAGGTCGGCACCGAAGGTAAGCTCGGTGGCCAGGCGGTGGTGAAAGGCGTGGCCGGCACCTGGAAGGACTTGACCGACTCGGTCAACTCGATGGCGGGCAACCTGACCGGCCAGGTGCGCAACATCGCCGACGTGACCACCGCCGTGGCGAACGGCGACCTGTCCAAGAAGATCACGGTGGACGTGAAAGGCGAGATTCTCGAGCTGAAGAACACCATCAACGTTATGGTCGACCAGCTGAACTCCTTCGCCTCGGAAGTCACGCGGGTGGCGCGCGAGGTCGGCACCGAAGGCAAGCTCGGTGGCCAGGCGAACGTGCCGGGCGTGGCCGGCACCTGGAAAGACTTGACCGACGGCGTGAACTCGATGGCGGGCAACCTGACCGCCCAGGTGCGTAATATCGCGGAGGTGACCACCGCCGTGGCGAACGGCGACCTGTCCAAGAAGATCACGGTGGACGTCAAGGGCGAGATCCAGGAACTGAAGAACACGATTAACGTGATGGTCGACCAGCTGTCGTCGTTCGCATCGGAAGTGACGCGCGTGGCGCGCGAGGTCGGCACCGAAGGTAAGCTCGGCGGCCAGGCCTATGTGCCGGGCGTGGGCGGCACCTGGAAGGACTTGACCGACAACGTCAACTTCATGGCCTCCAACCTGACCGGTCAGGTGCGTAATATCGCGGCGGTGACCACCGCCGTGGCGCGCGGCGACCTGTCCAAGAAGATCACCGTGGACGTCAAGGGCGAGATTCTCGAGCTGAAAGACACCATCAACGTCATGGTTGACCAGCTGTCCTCGTTCGCCTCGGAGGTGACCCGGGTGGCGCGCGAGGTCGGCACTGAAGGTAAACTCGGTGGCCAGGCGAACGTGTCGGGCGTGGCCGGCACCTGGAAGGATTTGACGGAAAACGTCAACCAGCTGGCGGCCAACCTCACCAACCAGATGCGCGCGATCGGTGAAGTGGCGACCGCGGTGACCCGCGGCGACCTGTCGCGCTCGATTCAGGTGGAAGCGCGCGGCGAGGTGTCCTACCTGAAGGACAATATCAATGAGATGATCCGCAACCTGAAGGAAACCACGCAGAAGAATGCGCAGCAAGACTGGTTGAAAACCAATCTGGCGCGCTTCACGCGCCTGCTCCAGGGTCAGCGCGACCTGCAGGCGGTGACCAAGCTGATTCTGTCGGAACTGGCGCCGCTGGTGTCGGCCCACCATGGCGTGTTCTACATGATGGACTCGCAGGAGACCGACGCCCGCCTGCGCATGATCGCGAGCTACGGCTACCGCTCGAGCCGCAAGCTGCCGACCTCCTTCCTGCCGGGCGAAGGCCTGGTGGGCCAGTGTGCGCTGGAGAAGACCCGCATCTGGCTGACCGACGTGCCGCGCGACTACATCGTGGTGTCGTCGGGCCTGGGCTCGGCGCCGCCGAACAATATCGTGGTGCTGCCGATCCTGTTCGAACAGCAGGTCAAGGCCGTCATCGAGATCGCCTCGCTCGATCGCTTCACCGAAACCCACCTGTCCTTCCTCGACCAGCTGATGGAATCGATCGGCGTGGTCCTGAACACGATCGAGGCCAACAGCCGCACCGAGTCGCTGCTGACCCAGTCGCAGTCGCTGGCGCAGGAACTGCAGCAAACCAACCAGGAACTGGGCGAGAAGGCGCGCCTGCTGTCCGAGCAGAATATCGAGGTGGAGCGCAAGAACCGCGAGGTGGAGCAGGCCAAGCTGGCGCTGGAAGAAAAAGCGACACAGTTGGCGCTGTCCTCGAAGTACAAGTCCGAATTCCTGGCCAATATGTCGCACGAGCTGCGCACACCATTGAATTCGCTGCTGATCCTGGCCCAGCAACTGTCCGACAACCCGGAAGGCAATCTGTCGGGCAAGCAGGTGGAGTTCGCGAAGACGATCTATGGCTCGGGCTCGGACTTGCTGACCCTGATTAACGACATTCTCGACCTGTCCAAGATCGAGTCCGGCACCGTCACCCTGGACGTGTCGGAATACCGCTTCTCGAACCTGCGCAACTACGTCGACCGCACCTTCAGGCACATGGCCGAGGCCAAGCACCTTGGCTTCCAGGTCGACCTGGCCGAGAACCTGCCGACAGCCGTGATGACCGACACCACGCGCCTGCAGCAGGTGCTCAAGAACCTGCTGTCGAACGCGTTCAAATTCACCAGCCACGGCCAGGTCTCGCTCGGCATCAGCCTGGTGACCAGCGGCTGGACCGCCGACCACCCGAACCTGGAGCATGCCGATGCGGTGCTGGCGTTCTCGGTGTACGACACCGGCGTGGGCATCCCGGCCGACAAGCTGCAACTGATCTTCGAAGCCTTCCAGCAGGCCGACGGCTCGACCGCCCGCAAGTATGGCGGCACGGGTCTCGGCCTGTCGATCTCGCGCGAACTGGCGCGCCTGCTGGGCGGTGAGATCCGCGTCGAGTCGACGGTCAACGTCGGCTCGGTGTTTACGCTTTACCTGCCGTACAACCGCGCCGGCTTCATCAATTATGAACAGGCGCGCCAGCCGCAGCCGGCCCGCCTGTTGCCGCCGCAGATGGTCCCTGCCCCGCTGGTGCCGGTGCTGCAGGAGAACAGCGAAACGGCGACGCTCGACCTGACGACCGACCTGCTCGACCCGAGCGGCGCGGTGGTCGAATACGCCAGCGTGCTGGACGACCGCGGGCTGGTGACGCCGGGCGACCCGTCGGTGCTGATCGTCGAGGACGACGAACGCTTCGCCAAGGTGGTGCTCGAATTCGCCCGCGAGAAGAACTTCAAGGCGATCGTCACCCACCGCGGCGATTCGACCTTGTCGCTGGCGCGCGACTACCTGCCGTCGGCGATCCTGCTCGACATCGACCTGCCCGACATCGACGGCTTCACGGTGCTCGACCGCCTGAAGCGCGATCCGAGCACGCGCCATATCCCGGTGCATGTGATGTCGTCGCTACGCGAACGCGAGCGCGCGCTGCGCCAGGGCGCGATCTCGTACATCAACAAGCCGGTCGAGCGCGAACAGCTGAAGGAAGAATTCAAGCGCATCCAGAAATTCCTGATGGGCGGCAAACGCAGCCTGCTGGTGGTCGAGGACGATCCGGCCCAGCGCGATTCGATCGTGTCCCTGATCGGCAATAACGACATCCATATGGTCACCGTCGACAACGGCGCGGCCGCGCTCGAGGCCCTGCAATCCTCGCACTTCGATTGCATGGTGCTGGACCTGACCCTGCCCGACATCTCGGGCTTCGACCTGCTCGACCAGATCGGCCGCAACGAACGCCTGCGCGACCTGCCGATCGTGATCTACACCGCCCAGGAGCTGAACCGCAAGGAAGTCACGAAGCTCAAGCGCTTCGCCAAGACCATCGTGATCAAGGATGCGCGCTCGCCCGAACGCCTGCTCGACGAGACGGCGCTGTTCCTGCACCGTTCGCAGGCCAGCCTGCCCGAGACCCAGCGCCGCATGCTGGAAGAGATCCACGCCCTCGACTCGGGCCTGGCCGGCCGCAAGGTGCTGATCGTCGACGATGACCTGCGCAACATCTTCGCCCTCTCCACGCTGCTGGAGCGCCAGCAGATGCAGGTGCTGTTCGCCGAGAACGGCCGCGACGGCATCGAGGTGCTGGAGAAGGATCCCGGCATCGAGATCGTCCTGATGGACATCATGATGCCCGAGATGGACGGCTACGACACGATGCGGGCGATCCGCCGCATCCCCAAATTCCGCTCGCTGCCGATCATCACCCTGACCGCGAAGGCGATGAAGGGCGACCGCGACAAATGCATCGCGGCCGGCGCCTCGGACTACATCACCAAGCCGGTCGACGTGGCGCAGCTGCTGTCGATGATGCGCGTCTGGCTGCACTGATGGCTGCACTGAGGCCGCAATGAACGCCTTGACTGGTGTGCCGGTCGATACCGGCCTGGCGGAGCTCGAGATCGAGCTGCTGCTCGAAGCGCTGTACCAGCGCTTCGGCTTCGACTACCGCAGCCACGAACGCGCCATCCTGCGCCGCCGGCTGCAGGACCTGGCGCGGCTGCACGCCCTGCCGAACCTGTCGCGGCTGCAGGAACAGGTGCTGCATGCGCCCGGCGCGGCGCTGGGCGTGGTGCGCGCGCTGGCGGTGCAGCCGGCGTCCCTGTTCGACCGGCCCGACTGGGCGCGGCGCCAGCGCAGCGCGCTGGCCGACAGCCTGCGTCCGACCGCCCTGCCCAAGGTCTGGCTGCCCGAGGTGGCCGGCGTGGGCGAGGCCTGGACCCTGGCCGTGCTGCTGGCCGAGGAAAAGCTGTACGGACGCACCGAGGTATTCGCCACCCTGTCCAGCGACGAACTGCTGTTCGAGGCGCGCGAAGCGACGCTGCCGGCAACGATGCTGGTGGAGGCCCAGGGCGGCTACGAGGCGAGCGGCGGCACGGGGCGGCTGGCCGATTACTTCGAGGTCAGCGACGGCCGCGCGCGCCTGCTGCCGCGGCTGCGCGAGCGCATCACCTGGCTGCAGTACTGCCTGGTGACGGACGGCTCGTTCAACGAGTTCCACGCGATCGTCTGCTGCCGCGTCCTGCCCGACTTCGGCCCGGTGCTGCGCCAGCGGGTGCTGCGCCTGTTCAGGGACAGCCTGGCCCAGTTCGGGGTGCTCGGGATCGACCGCGAGCTGGTGGCGGGCGATGCGGCAGCGGGAGACTACCAGCCCCTGTTCGAGGATGGCGCCTGGTACAAGCGGATACGTTAACCGTCACACGATGGCCGTCGCCGACCGTTCGGCGGCCATCCATGCATCGATCCCGCTCGCCACGCCCGGCCGCAGGTGCAGGCCCAGCTTGGTGCGGCGCCACAGCACGTCGGCTGCGCTGCGGGCCCACTCGTGCCGCATCAGGTAGCGCAGCTCCGCTTCATACAGTCCCGGCGCCACTTCAAAGCCCAGGTCGGCCAGCGCCTGGCAGCCTCCCAGCAGGACGTCCACCCGCGTGCCATAGGCGCGCGCATAGCGCAGCGCCAGCGGCTTGGGCAGCCAGGCAACACGCCTCTGCAGCGCCGCCACCCAGCGGTCGAACTCGAGCACGCCACGGCTGTCGGGTTGCGGCCCGAACAGGTCGCCGCCCGGCAGCACGGCCTGCGCCGTCCATGCCCCCGTCGGCGTCTTGCCCAGCAGCGGCGCGATCCAGTCGACGGCTTCCTCGGCCAGCTTGCGGTAGGTGGTGATCTTGCCGCCAAAGACGGACAGCAGCGGCGGGCCGCCAGCGTCGTGTTCCAGGAAGTAGTCGCGGGTGATCGCCGCCGGGTTGCCGGCATCGTCTTCCAGCAGCGGACGCACGCCCGAGTAACTCCACACCACGTCGCTGGGCTCCAGCTGGCGCTTGAAGTAGCGGTTGGCCAGCGCGCACAGGTAGTGCGTTTCGCCCTCGCCGATCGCCACCGCGCCGGGGTCGCCCGCGAAGTCGACGTCGGTGGTGCCGACCAGGGTGAACGCTTCTTCGTAGGGGATCGCGAACACGACCCGCCCGTCCGCATGCTGGAACAGGTAGGCGCAGCTGTGCTCGAACAGGCGCGGCACGACGATGTGGCTGCCCTTGATCAGGCGCAGCGCGCGGTGCGGCGCCTCCCGGTTGGCGCGCCCGGCGAAGCGGGCCGCCCAGGGGCCGGCGGCGTTGACCAGGCCGCGCGCGCGCACGGTCAGGGGCGCGCCATCCTGGTCGATGCGCGCCTCCCAGTGCGCGGCGCGGCGCACCACGTCTTCGCAGGCCGCATGGGTCAGCACCCGCGCCCCGCGCTCGTGCGCATCGAGGGCGTTGAGCACCACCAGCCGCGCATCGTCGACCCAGCCGTCGGAATAGGCAAAGGCGCGCGTAAACTCGGGCTTGAGCGGCGCCCCGGCGCGGTGGCCGACCAGTTCGATCGCGCTGGACGCGGGCAGGAAGGCGCGCGGCGCCAGGCGATCGTAGAGGAACAGGCCGGCGCGGATCAACCAGGCCGGCCGCTGACCCGCCACATGCGGCATCACGAAGCGCAGCGGACGCATGATGTGCGGCGCGCTCCTGAGCAGGGTCTCGCGTTCGGCCAGCGCCTTGCGCACCAAGCCGAATTCGCGGTATTCGAGGTAGCGCAGGCCGCCATGGATCAGCTTGCTGGAGGCGGACGAGGTATGCGCGCCGAGGTCGTCCTTTTCGCACAGCACCACCGCCAGGCCGCGCCCGGCCGCGTCGCGCGCGATGCCGGCGCCATTGATGCCGCCGCCGACCACCAGCAGGTCGCAATCGATCGTCGTGTCCGCTCCCATCGCCCCTCCTTCACCACCATGCGGCCCAGCGCATCCGATCCACTTTACGCAGGTGCGCAAGCCCTGCGTTCGCCTGCGTCAATTATGCGGAGAATGGACGGGCCGGTGTGTAAAATCGCCACATGTCCATCCCGTCCACGCCAGACCGGACCCGCGCCTGGGTCCGCATGCCATCCGGCCGCCGCCTCGACCTGCTCGACCCCACACCCTTCGACTGGGACGACGCCGACCTGGCGCTCGGCCTGGCCCGCACCTACCGCTGGGGCGGCCACTCGGCCTGGCCGCTGCCGCTGTCGGTGGCACAGCACTCGATCACGGTGATGCTGTTGCGCCGCGCCGCCGCGCCGGCCATCACGCCGCTGGAAGAGCTGCGCGAACTGCTGCACGACGCCGAGGAAGGCCTGCTCGGCTTCGATGCAATCTCGGTGATCAAGCCTTTCCTGGGCGACGCCTTTCGCGCGCTGACCAGGCGCCTGGAACATATGGTCTTCCTGCGCTACGGCCTGCCGGCCTGGGACGCGCGCGGCCACGCGGCGCACAAGCGCGCCGACCGCCTGGCTGCGGCCACCGAGGCCGTGCACGTGGCCGGCTGGTCGCGCGAGGAGGTGCGGCGCACCCTCAAGATCCGCGCCGCGGTGCTGGCCGAGGATCCGCTTGCCGCCCATTACGACTGTCGGCCGTGGGAGCCGTGGGCTCCTGGAGTGGCTTGCGAGCGCTTCCTGGCCGAGCTCGAACGGCTGAAGGCGAGCGCCCACGCTTGAGACAGCATGCGCCTGTGCTTGGCCAAGGAAATGGAAGTTGTGATAAAGTAATATTGAACACTAAGTGGCTGATTTCATTCAGCCTTTTGGACTATCCACAAGAAATGTGGATAACTGTGTGGAAAAGCGCCACTTGACAAGCCGCAAGCGCAGTATCGATGCGGGTTTCAACAAAATGCCCGTTCAAAAGGCAAAAAAAACCTCCCATAAAATCAGTCACTTGCACGCGCACCACTTCCGCGCGTCCATGTCACATGCGGCAAATTCCTACAAATGTGGGGCACGGGGGATAAGTCGCCAACGTGCGTCCATCTGTCGTCATTTCCACGCGTTCCGGGCCCGGTCGCGTACCATCATGCGGATGCTGTCGGGCATCGGGGTACGCAGCTCGCGCTTGTCGGCGCTGAGCCAGGCGCATTCCTCGAAATGCTTGAGCATGACCGGGGTGATGAAGCGCGACCGCGCCGCATACACGTGGCGGTCGCCCATGCTCGACTGCTGCTTGATGAAGAAACGGTTCGGCACCACCAGATGCAGGTTTTCACGCGCGCGTGTCATGGCCACATAGAGCAGGCGCCGCTCTTCCTCGATGTCTTCCTGGCTGCCGGTCGCCATGTCCGACGGGATGCAGCCGTCGACCACGTTCAGCACGTGCACCGAATTCCACTCTTGCCCCTTGCTCGAGTGGATGGTGGACAGGATCACGTAGTCTTCGTCGAGCAGCGGCGCGCCGGCGCGGTCGCTGGTGGCCTCCGGCGGGTCGAGCGTGATCTCGGCCAGGAAGCTCTCGCGGTTGCCATAGCCTCCGGACAGCGCCACCAGCTGGTCGAGGTCGGCCGCGCGCACCTGCGCATCGTCGTGCAGGCGCTCCAGGTGCGGCTGGTACCACGCGCGCGCCAGCTCGAGGTCCATCGGCCAGCGCAGGCCCGGCGTGCGCAGGCGCCGGTACAACGCGCAGAACGCCTGCCAGTCGGCCTTGCAGCGCGCCGGCACCGGAAAGGCCTCCAGCGCCGTTGCCGCATCGTTGCTCGTACCGGCCGCCTCGACCAGGCGGGTGGCGGTTGCCTGGCCGATGCCGGGAATCAGCTGCAGCGTGCGGAACCCCGCCAGGCGTCCGCTCGGATTCTGGGCGAAGCGCAGCACGGCCAGCACGTCCTTGATATGGGCCGCTTCGAGGAACTTCAGGCCGCCAAACTTGACGAAGGGGATGTTGCGGCGCATGAGTTCGAGCTCGAGCGCGGCGCTGTGGCTGGCCGCGCGGAACAGCACCGCCTGGCTCTTGAGCGGCGTGCCGGTTTCGCGCTGTTCGAGGATGCGGTTGCAGACCCAGCGCGCCTGCTCGGCTTCGTCGGGTATCAGCACCAACTGCGGCTTGATGCTCGACACCTTGTCGGTCCACAGGGTCTTGGCATGGCGCTCGAGCGCGGCGCCGATCACGGCGTTCGACGCGTCCAGGATCGGCTGCGTTGAGCGATAGTTGCGCTCCAGCGTGATCAGCTGCGCCGGCTGCGAGAACTTGCCGGCGAAGTCGAGGATATTGCGCACGGTGGCGCCACGAAAGCCATAGATCGATTGCGCATCGTCGCCTACCACCATCACGCCGCGGCCGTCGGGCTTCATGCCGGTGACGATGGCCGCCTGCAGGCGGTTGGTGTCCTGGTATTCGTCGACCAGCACGTGGTCGAACAGCGCGCCGAGCTCGGCCCCCAGCACCGGGTCGGCCGCCATCTCGGCCCAGAACAGCAGCAGGTCGTCGTAGTCGAGCACGTTCTGCTCCTGCTTGGCGTCCACGTAGGCGCCGAACAGAGCCTTGAGCTGGGTTTCCCACTCGCTGCACCAGGGGAAGAATGCCTGCAGTACGCCGTCCAGCGGCTCGCGGCCGTTGACCACGCGCGAATAGATCGACAGGCAGGTGCCCTTGAGCGGAAAGCGTTTTTCCAGCTGGCTCAGGCCGATCTCGTGGCGCACCATGCCCATCAGGTCTTCGGAGTCGCCGCGGTCGTGGATCGTGAACTGATCGTCCAGCCCGATGCGGCCGGAGAACTCGCGCAACAGGCGCGCGCCGATGCTGTGGAAGGTGCCGGCCCAGGGCAGCGTGACCTGCGCCTGGCTCCCCTTGAGCCCGAACAGGCGGTGCAGCACGCCGCCGGCGCGCTGGGTCATTTCGGTGGCGGCGCGGCGCGAAAAAGTGAGCAGCAGGATGCGCTGCGGATCGGCGCCCGACTGGATCAGGCGCGCCACCCGGTGCGCCAGCGTATTGGTCTTGCCGGAACCGGCGCCGGCCACCACCAATAAGGGGCGAGGCGCGTCAAGCCCGACATCGTGCTCGACCGCCGCCCGCTGCTCGGGGTTCAGCCTGGCAAACGGGTCGTCGGTAGACGAGGTGGCAATCGGATCGGCGACGGCGGACATGGGCGGATTCTGGAAATGCCATACTGTACATTTATCCAGTCCCGGCCCGCAAGAAGAAAATGCGCCCGCCGCAGGGCGCAATCAACGCGATGTCAAGAAGTTGTCAAGAATGACATCATCCGTGACCTGAGCAATCGCTGCCAAGTCACGGAAATTCAAAGCGTTTTTTGGATATCCACAAAGTCTGTGAATAAGTATGTGGAAAAGCGGGGGCTTGACACGCTGGACGCGGCCTCCCGTGCGGGTTTCAACAATTTGCCTATTGGGAAGGCAATCTCGTTTCCGCTGAAAATCAAGGGTTTACAAGATTTATCCCCGATCGACACAGTATGCACCACAAATAAATCTTGCGGCAACTTTGTGGCCAATCGGGAGCGCTGGTTCCGCTCAGGCGAGCGCCCGGCGGCGTTCCGGTTCCAGCAGCACGCGTTCGATCACTTGCCGGCGCACGCCATGCGCCTTGAGGTACTCGAGCGCCGGCATGGTGCCGCACTCCCCGAGGGTCTCGATGCCGCGCGCCACGATATCTTGCTGGCGCATGTTGTGCCTGAGCTCGGACGATCCGGAGAGGCGTTGATTGATATCCTGGGCACGGTAGGGGCTCATGGCGCGGGTCTCCGGTGGGTTATGTCACTGACGCACCACGAGTATTGACGATCGCGGCATGAAGTCAATGTCAAATCTGTATCAAGACGCGAAAACCTTTTATATGGCAGATGCCGGCGCCCCTCCGCCTGCGCTGCGCCGCCCGGCCGCCATCCTGCCTACAATCGGCCGCAACAGACCAAGCATGAGGATTTCCATGAGCACCCAACCTGACCTGAACCCCGGCGACGACGCCGCTCCCGGCACGCCTGGCGCCGGCGAAGACATCTGCGACGCGTGCGCCGGCCGCGGCACCCTGGCCGACGGCAAGCCATGCCCGCAATGCGGCGGCACCGGGCGCGTGATGGAGGGCATCGGCGGCGGCTGAGCTCTTATCCAGCGCGGGTAGCTCGTGGACACGGCGCGGGCCCTGCGGCGATAATCGCCAGATGAGCGCCTCACCCCTGCCATTGCCGCCTTCCGCGCCGGAGTCCGCACCTTTTGCGGCGTCGGCCGAACCCGATCGTCCCCGTCCAACCTCGCTGACCGACCTGTTCGTCTCATTCACGCTGATCGCCCTGCAGGGCTTCGGCGGCGTGCTGGCCGTGATCCAGCAGCAAGTCGTCGAGCGCAAGCGCTGGATGAGCAACGAGGAATTCATCGAAGAATGGTCGGTGGCCCAGATCATGCCGGGCCCCAACGTATGCAACCTGGCCATGATGATCGGCACCCGCCACTTCGGCCTGGCCGGCGCCATGAGCGCCCTGGCCGGCATCCTCACCGTGCCGCTGATCCTGGTGCTGTGCCTGGCCCTGGTCTATGCGCAGTTCGCCGCTCAACCGCAGCTGCAGGGCGCCCTGCGCGGCATGGCCGCCGTCGCCGCCGGCCTGATCGCCGCCACCGGCCTGCGCATGTCGGTCGCGCTGACCAGGAACGTGATCCCGCTCGCGGCCTGCATCGCGATCGCCGCCACCGGCTTCGTGCTGCTGGCCTGGATCCGCGTGCCGCTGGCGGCCGTGATCGGCCTGCTCGGCGGCCTCGGCTGCGTGCTGGCCTGGCGCCGGCTCAAGCCATGAACGCGCCAGTCCTGGTATTCGGCTGGCACGACTGGCTGAACCTGTTCGTCCATTTCCTGATGCTGTCCATGATGTCGCTCGGCGGCGCGATCTCGACCACCTCCGAGATGCAGCGCTACCTGGTCGAGCGCCAGGGCTGGCTCAGCCAGACCCAGTTCGCCGACTCGGTGGCCCTGGCCCAATCGTCGCCCGGGCCCAACGTGTTGTTCGTGGCCCTGCTGGGCTGGAACGTGGGACTCAATTCCGGCAGCATGACGGCCGCGCTCAGCGGCGTCGCGATCTCGATGATCGGCATCATGCTGCCCTCCACCGTCTTCACTTACCAGGTGGCGCAATGGGCGCAGCGCAACCGCGAGCTGCGCGCCGTGCGCGCCTTCAAGCAGGGCATGGCGCCACTGGTGATCGCCATGCTGCTGTCGACTGCCTGGCTGCTGGCCACCGGCGGCGGCAAGGGCGGCGAACACATGGACAACTGGCCCCTGTGGTTGCTGACGGCGGCCACCGCCATCGTCATCTGGCGCACCCGCCTGCACCTGCTGTGGATGCTGGCGCTCGGCGCGCTGCTGGGAGCGCTGGGCGTGGTCTAGTTGGCAAGCGCCGCCTGGAACCGGCATACTGGCGTCATCCTTAAACTGTATCGAACACCAAGATGCCCCAACTCCTCAATGAACACGCCTGCTTCGGCGGCGTGCAGCGCTTCTACCAGCACGACTCGGCTGCCATCGGCCTGCCCATGAAATTCTCGGTCTACCTGCCGCCGGCGGCGGGCGAGAAGAAATTGCCGGTGCTGTTCTACCTGGCCGGTCTGACCTGCACCGAAGAAACCTTCATGATCAAGGCCGGCGCCCAGCGCCTGGCCAGCGAACTGGGCGTCATCCTGATTGCGCCCGACACCAGCCCGCGCGGCGCCAATGTGCCGGGAGAAAGCGACAGCTGGGACTTCGGCGCCGGCGCCGGGTTCTACCTCGACGCCACCCAGGAACCGTGGGCGCGCCACTACCGCATGCACAGCTACCTGCTGGAACTGCACGCGCTGGTGCTGGCCACCTTCCAGGCCGATCCAGGCAAGGTGGGCATCTTCGGCCACTCGATGGGCGGCCATGGCGCGCTGACCATGGCGCTCAAGCACCCCGACCTGTTCCGCTCGGTCTCGGCCTTCGCGCCGATCGCCGCGCCAAGCCGCTGCCCGTGGGGCAAGAAAGCCTTCGGCGGCTACCTCGGCGCCGACGAAAGCGCCTGGCAGCAATATGACGCCAGCGCACTGATGGCGTCGCACACGAGCGCGCCCTTCCCTGGCGGCATCCTGATCGACCAGGGCCTGGGCGACAAATTCCTTGTCGAGCAGCTCTTGCCCGAGGCGTTCGAGGATGCCTGCGCCAAGGCCGGGCAGCCGCTCACCCTGCGCCGCCACGCCGGCTACGACCACGGCTATTACTTCATCTCGACCTTCGTCGAAGACCACCTGCGTTTCCACAGCAGCCAGCTCGGCTAAGAACCTATCCCGGTAGGTTCTAAGCTGTCAGACACCCACGCGCGGCCCCGTCCGGGGCCGCCATTCTCCTCAGCATCATTCCTCGCGGCAAACGAACGACGGCTACGCTCGTCCCTGTGTATGCTGGAAGTTAACAACTTCTTCATCATGCAAGAGCCAGAACCATTCATCGACCGCATCGACGCCGGCAGGCATTTGGCCGGGGCGCTGCGTCATTACGCCGGACGCGCCGAAGTCGACCCGCCTGTGCTGGTACTCGCTCTGCCGCGCGGGGGCGTGCCGGTTGCCTTCCCCATCGCCCAGGCGCTGCGTGCTGAGCTCGACTTGATGCTGGTGCGCAAGCTCGGCTTGCCCAGCCAGCCGGAGTTCGCCATGGGCGCCATCGGCAGCGGCGGCGTGTGCGTCTTGCAGCCCGGCGTGCCGGGCCTGATGGGCGTAACCCAGGCCGAGGTCGATGCGGTCGTTGCGGCGGAACAGGCCGAGCTGGCGCGGCGCGAGCGGCGCTACCGCGGCGAGCGTCCGCCGGCCCGGCTCGAGGGACGCTGCGTGATCCTGGTCGACGATGGCGTCGCCACCGGATCGACGATGCTGGCGGCGGTCGAAGTCGCGCGCCGCCAGCATCCGTCCAGGCTGGTGCTGGCGGTGCCGGTGGCGGCCCAGGATGCGCTGCAGGTCTTGCGTGGCGTTGCCGACGAGGTGGTCTGCCCCCTCGCCCCGATGCGCTTTCGCGCCGTGGGGCAGTGGTACCGGCGCTTCGAGCAGACCGACGATGAAGAAGTGCAATCCCTGCTGGCGCAGGCGTGGGCGCGCTAACGCCACGGCGCCAGTCAACCCTACCTCAAGGAGCCGAGATGAACGATACGAACAATGAACAAGCAAACAACGTGGGCAAGTGGATCGGCGCAGCAGTCGCAGGCGCATTGCTGATGTACGCATTCGACCCGGATCGCGGTGCCAAGCGCCGCGCCAACGCCCGCGGCGCGCTGCGCGACGCGCGCGAACGCACCGGCAACCGCCTCGGGCACGCCTGGCACGACGCCGGCGACCGCCTCGACTCGGCGCGCGTGCGCGCCACCGGCGCCGCCGCCATTGCCGGCGAACGCCTGGCCGGCGCCGCCCATGCGGCAGGCGACCGCCTGGCCGAGGTCTCGCACCGCACGCGCGACCGGCTCGAACATGCCCGCGAGCGCCTGGCCGAGGCCTCGTACGACGCGAAAGACCGCGCCAGCCACGCCGCATACGAGGCGCGCGATCGCGTGAAACACGCCGCCTACGAGGCGCGCGACCGCGCCAGCCATGCCGCCCATGAAACGCGCGAACATGCCGAGTACGCCGCCGACCAGGCGCGCGACCGCGCCGAACATGCTGCCGAACGCGCCCGCGAACGCGCCGACCATGCGCGCGAACGCCTGGAACAGACCGCGCACAGCCTGAAAGCCGACGCCCGCTCGCGCGCCCACGCCGCCGGCAACCAGGTGCGCGCATGGACCGACCACCTGAGCCAGGTGTTCGGCTCGCGCAGCCCGACGCTCACCAATTCCGCCCTGCTGGGTACCGGCGCCCTGAGCGTGGTCGGCCTGGCGCGCCGCTCGCCGGCCGTGGCCCTGCTCGGCCTGGGCGCGCTGGCGGTTCTGCTGCGCAGCGACCGCGGCCGCCAGCTGGTCGATTCGCTGCGTCACCGCGGCGCCGCCAGCCAGGTCGAAGTGGAGAACTCGGTCCACATCGACGCCTCGCCGAAGGAAGTGTTCGATGCCTGGTCCGAAGTCGAGAACTTCCCGCGCTTCATGTCGCACGTGACCGAGGTGCGCGACCTGGGCCACCGCCGCTCGCACTGGGTGGTGCGCGGCCCCGGCGGCATGGAATACGCCTGGAACGCCGTCATGACCGAGCAGTCGCGTCCCGAGCGCCTGTCGTGGCGCAGCGAGCCGGGTTCGGAAATCGAGCAGGAAGGCACGGTGACCTTCGAGCCGTCCGGCAACGGCACCCGCGTCACGGTACACATGACCTACTCGCCGCCGGCTGGCGCGCTGGGCCACGGCATCGCGCGCATGCTGGGCGCCGATCCGCAACGCCAGATGGACGACGACCTGGCGCGCATGAAGGAGTTCATCGAGCGCGGCGGCGCCCACTACGCCGGCCATCAGGCGCCGCCGAGCCACAGCGCCTTGCACTGATGTGGCCATCCTCACCAATGCCACCCTCGACGCGGTGCGCGCGTCGGCCCGCCCCCTCACCGGGGGCGCGGACGACTACGACGCCCTGCTCGACATGGTCGGCAACGCCCGCTTCGTGCTGCTTGGGGAGGCCACCCACGGCAGCCACGAGTTCTATGCCGAGCGGGCGCGCATCACCCGGCGCCTGATCGAGGAAAAAGGCTTCACCGCGGTGGCGGTCGAAGCCGACTGGCCCGATGCCTGGCGCGTTAATCGTTACGTGCGCGGCGAAGGCGCGGATGCGAACGGCCGCGCCGCCCTGTCGGGCTTCGAACGCTTCCCGGCCTGGATGTGGCGCAACACGGCGGTGCTCGACTTCATCGAGTGGCTGTGCACGCACAACGACGGCGCGGGCGCCGCCGCCACAAAGGCGGGCTTCTATGGCCTGGACCTGTACAGCATGTACACCTCGATCCACGAGGTGCTGCGCTACCTGGAACGGGTCGACCCCAACGCCGCGCGCGAGGCGCGCAAGGTCTACGCCTGCTTCGACCACTACGAGCGGGACAGCCAGCAATACGGCTATCAGGCCAGCTTCGGCATGTCGCCCTCGTGCCAGGAAGGCGTGATCGCCACCCTGCGCACCCTGCAGCAGCGCGCCTTCGACTACGTACAGGCCGATGGCTCCGGCGACGCGTTCTTTTACGCCCAGCAGAACGCGCGCCTCGTCAAGAACGCGGAAGAGTATTACCGCACCATGTTCAAGGGCAGCATCTCATCCTGGAACCTGCGCGACAGCCACATGGCCGAGACCCTGGACGCGGTGGCGCGTCACCTGTCGCAGGATGGCAAGCCGGCGCGCATCGTGGTCTGGGAACACAACTCGCATATCGGCGACGCGCGCGCGACCGAGATCGGACGCCAGGGGGAATGGACGCTCGGCGAACTGGCGCGCAAGGCCCACGGCGCCGACACGGTATTGATCGGCTTCACCACCTACGAGGGCCGGGTGACGGCGGCCTCGGAATGGGATGGAGAGGGCCTGCACAAGCATGTGCGCCCGGCCCTGCAGAACAGCTACGAGCACCTGCTGCACAGCACCGGCATCGAGCGCTTCTTCCTGCCGCTACGCGAGCCGTCGCCGGCGCGCGACGCGCTGATGGAAGAGCGGCTGGAGCGCGCCATCGGCGTGCTGTACCTGCCGCGCAGCGAGCGCCAGAGCCACTACTTCATGGCCCAGCTGCCGCGCCAGTTCGACGCCGTGATCCACATCGACCGCACCACGGCGGTGGAGCCGCTCGACGCGACCAGCGGCTGGCATTCGGGCGAGCCGCCGGAGACGTATCCGGGCGGGTTGTGATGCACGTACGTCGTTAGCACGGCACGTTGTTAGCGCGCGTGCATCGCTAGCGCGCGCACGTCGTTCCCGCGAAGGCGGGAACCCAAGTTGTGCCTGCGCTGCCGTGATGCGAACAAAACTTGGGTCCCCGCCTGCGCGGGGACGACGTTCAGCTTAGGTGGCGCAATCACGCTCACCTACGGCATAACCATCCCGGCCATTCGCCTTTGCCACGTACAAAGCCCCATCTGCCGCCGCCAGCAGCGCGTCTTCACCCTGACCCGGCCGCCACAATGCGACGCCGACGCTGGCCGATACCGCCAGCATCCCGGCACCGGTGACGAACGGCACGCGCATCGCGGCCACGATCTTGGCGGCGATTTGGGCCACGATATGTTCGGCCTCTCCACCGCTCCCGATATCTTCCAGGATCACCACGAACTCGTCGCCCGACAGCCGCGCCGGCAGGTCGCTGGCGCGCACGCAGGTGCGCAGGCGTTCGCCGAATTCCTTCAGCACCTCGTCGCCCACGCCGTGGCCGTGGCTGTCGTTGATGCGCTTGAAGTGGTCCACGTCCAGGTAGGCCAGCGCCAGCGCCCGGCCGTGACGTGAGGCGCGCACCAGCGCCTGCTGCAGGGTCTCGTTGAAGCTGCGCCGGTTGGCCAGGCCGGTCAGGGTATCGATGCGCGCGAGGCGGCTCAACTGCTCTTCGACCTCCTTCACGTGCGTCATGTCGTGCTTGAGCGCGTACACGCCGGCCACGCTGCCATCCGGCTGCAAGTCGGGGATATAGACGCCTTCCAGCACCCGCGGCGCGCCCCCGATCAGCAACCGCATCTGGCAGGTGGTGGCGCGGCCGGCGAACGCGCCTTCCAGGCCATCCGCGCCCTGGCGCGCGGCATCTTCACCCATCAGCTGGGCGATCGACATGCCGACCAGCCGCTCGGGCGTGACCCCGAACCAGCGCTCGAAGGTCGCGTTGCCGAACCTGAAGCGCCGCTCGCGATCAAGGTAGGCGATCAGCACCGGCAGGTTGTCGGTGATCAGGCGCAGGCGCTTCTCGCTGGCCGCGCGCAGGCCTTCGGCGTTCTCGCGCTCGGCCATCAGCTGGTAGAAGGCATTGCCCAATTCCCCGATCTCGTCGCGCCGGGCGTCGTGCAGCACCGCGATGTCTGCGCCGTCGTGGCGGATCGCGCGGATGCGGTCGCGCAGGCGCTGCAGCGGCGCCAGCAACCGGAACACCAGCGCCCAGGCCAGCACGCCGGACGCCAGCGCCAGGCCGCTCGCGCCGTAGATGGCGTTGCGGCGCATCTGCGCCAGCGGAGCGAAAGCTTCCTCGGTGGGGTAACGTGCCCCGAGAATCCAGCCCGTCGTACGCAGGCGCTTGTAAGCGTAGATATACGTCCTGCCATCCCGGTCCCTGCCTTCCAGCCAGCCTTCGAAGCCATTGAGCGCGGGATCGGTTTTTGCATTGACATAAGGAGCCTGCTCGGCCGTCTGCAACAGCCGTCGGCGATCGGGATGATCGATCATGGTCCCGTTGTCGGTCATGAGGAACAGATAGCCCGACCCACCCGGCCTTAACGCCGATATCTGGCGCAGGAATCCCGAGGACTGCAGGTCCATGCTGGCAGTAAGTACTCCACTTGGCTTGCCGGCCCTGTCACGTACCGGTGCACTCACGATGACAACCTCGCGTTCAGAGATGCGACTGAAGAAAGGCTGCGACATATAACCGCGAAGCGTTGCCATGGGGCGTTCGAAATAGTCGCGGCCCGAGGCATCGAGCCGCTTGTTGTCGCCGACTGGACGCATCGACACGGTTTGCCGGCCCGCGGCATCGAGCAGGATCAAGTTGAGGTATTCATGCTCCCAGGTGGGCGCCTGGGCCTCGAGATAAAGTCGCGCACGGTCGTTCGCGCCCGTCGATGGCGGCATGCGGGAAGCCAGCGCTTCGACCTGGGTGATACGCGTCACAATGCGGTCATCCATGAATGACGCGGCATTGGACAGCATCGCATACTGCTGGTCGCCGATCACCGACTTCATGCCGCGCTCGGCCACCGCCAGGGTCGACAGGGTGACCAGCAAGGTGGCCACGAATACCAGGACGGCGGCGACGCACGCCATGCGCAGCTTCAGGGTTGCCGGCACCAGGCGCAGACCACGTTTAAGCATAGAGATGATTATCAACGACAATGCAACAAAGTATCACATACTAATCCGTACCTCCCAAGCAAGGCAGGGAAACGAGACAGAATCTGTTCAAGGCTTAGCAAGACCTGTTCAGCAATACTGTTGAATAAGTGAAATTTCAGCTAGGATTATCAGCTTGTTCGGACTGCCTTGAAGGAGCGTCATGAGTACATACACCCTGAATATCAACGGCAAGGCGCAGGCCGTCGACGTCGAAGCCGACACCCCGCTGCTGTGGGCCCTGCGCGATACCCTTGGCCTGGTCGGGACCAAGTATGGCTGCGGCCTGGGCCAGTGCGGCGCCTGCACCATCCATCTCGACGGCGTGGCGACCCGCGCCTGCGTGCTGCCGGTGTCCGCCATCGGCAACGCCAAGATCACCACCATCGAGGGCCTGGACGCCGATGCCCGCCATCCGCTGCAGGTGGCCTGGCAAGAGCTCGACGTGCCGCAATGCGGCTACTGTCAATCGGGGCAGATCATGAGCGCCTGCGCCCTGCTCAAGCAGCATCCGAAGCCGACCGACGCCCAGATCGACGACGCCATGGCCGGCAACCTGTGCCGCTGCGCCACCTATATGCGGATCCGCAAGGGCATCCACCGCGCCGCCGAGATCGCATCGACCGAAGGGACCAAGGCATGACGCTCGCTTCCACCTCCCGCCGCGGCTTCCTGCGCGCCGGCGCCGCCGGCGGCGCCTTCCTGATCGGCATGTCGGCGCAAGGCGTGCTGGCCGCCGTGACCGATACCAAGACCGGATCCGCCAACCCCGACTTCGTGCCGAACGCCTTCATCCGCATCGCGCGCGACGGCAGCGTGACGCTGATTTCCAAGCAGCCCGAGATCGGCCAGGGCATCAAGACCTCGCTGCCGATGGTGATCGCCGAGGAACTCGATGTCGCCTGGGAAAGCGTGCGCGTAGTCCAGGGCGACCTGAACCAGGAGGCCTATGGCAGCCAGGGTGCGGGCGGCTCGAACTCGACCCCGAACAATTACGAAAACTTCCGCCGCCTGGGCGCCACCGCGCGCGCCGTGCTGGTGCAGGCCGCGGCCCAGTCCTGGAAAGTGCCCGCCGCCGAATGCACGACCGACGGCGGCCATGTCCTGCACGCGGCCAGCAAGCGGCGCCTGGCCTATGGCGCACTGGTCGATGCGGCGGCGAAGCTGCCGCTGCCTGAAGCGGCGAGCGTGGCGGTCAAGGACCCGGCCACCTTCAAACTGCTGGGCAAGCGCATCGGTGGCGTCGACAATCCCGCCATCGTCAGCGGCAAGCCGCTGTTCGGCATCGACGTCCAGCTTCCCGGCATGCTGCACGCGCAATACGTCAAGTGCCCGGTGTTCGGCGGCAAGCCGCTGCGCGCCAACCTGGACGCGGTGCGCGCCCTGCCCGGCGTCAAGGACGCCTTCATCATCGAAGGGACGGGCAACCTGAACGGCCTGCGTCCCGGCGTGGCGATCGTCGCCACCTCGACCTGGGCGGCGATCCGCGCCCGCCGCGCGCTCGAAGTGACGTGGGACGAAAGCGGCGCCGCCAAGCACAGCTGGGCCGACTTCACGGCCCAGGCCAAGGCGGCCGCCAAACAGCCCGGCGCCACCGTGCTGCGCAAGGATGGCGACGTCCCCAAGGCCCTCAAGGGCGCGGCCAAGACCGTGGAAGCGGCCTACAGCTACCCCTTCATCTCGCATGCCAGTATGGAGCCGCAGAACTGCACCGCCTGGATCAAGCCCGACGGTGCGCTCGAACTGTGGGCCCCGACCCAGAACCCGAACGCGGGCCAGGCGCTCGTCTCGAGCACCTGCGGCATCCCGAGCGAGAAGATCACGATGCACATCATCCGCAGCGGCGGCGGCTTCGGCCGGCGCCTGAGCTCGGACTTCATCGTCGAAGCGACGGCGATCGCCCAGCGCATGAAGGACAAGGCCCCGGTCAAGCTGACCTGGACCCGCGAGGACGACCTGCAGCACGACCACTTCCGTCCGGGCGGTTTCCACTTCCTGCGCGGCGGCGTCGACAAGGCCGGCAAGGTCGTGGGATGGCACAATCACTTCGTCACCTTCGCCAACCGGGTGGAACAGGACGGCAAGAGCACTTTGCGCCCCGGCAGCGGCGGCAGCCTGTCGCCCGACGAGTTCCCGGGCCGCTGGCTGGCCAACTGCCAGCTGGAGCAGACCGCGCTGGAGTGCAGCATCCCGATGGGGCCGTGGCGCGCGCCCGGCAGCTGCGTGTTCGCCTGGGCCTTCCACAGCTTCATCGACGAGCTGGCGCATGCGGGCGGACGCGATCCGCTGGCCTTCCGCCTCGAACTGCTGGGTGATAAGGATATCGTGGCGCCGAGCGTCGAGCGCGGCCAGCCCTATAACGTGGCGCGCATGCGCGCGGTGCTGCAGACCGCCGCAGACAAGGCCGGCTGGGGCAAGAAGAAGTTCGCGCGCGGCCAGGGGCAAGGCATCGCCTTCCACTTCAGCCATCGCGGCTATGTGGCGCAAGTGGCCGAGGTGACCGTCTCGAAGGACGGCAAGGTGAAGGTCGACCGCGTGGTGGTGGCGTCCGACGTCGGCCCGACCATCATCAACCTGTCGGGCGCCGAGAACCAGGTGGAGGGTTCCGTGATCGACGGCCTGTCGACATTGATGTTCCCCGAGCTGAACCTCGAGAACGGCCGCATCGTGCAGAGCAACTTCCACGATTACCAGCTGCTGCGCATCGGCGACGCGCCGGCGAAGATCGAGATGCACTTCGTGAGGTCGGATCATCCGGTGACGGGCCTGGGCGAGCCGCCCCTGCCGCCGCTGGCGCCGGCGGTATGCAACGCGATCTTCGCCGCCACCGGCAAGCGGGTGCGCGAGCTCCCGCTCAGCAAGGTTGATCTGAGCTGGAGCTAGCAGACCAACTCGTCATTCCCGCGTAGGCGCACTGGTGTCCGGAATAATTTTGGGCGCTTGAAAAAGGCCGCTGTATAGGAAAAATCACGTCGTTCCCGCCCTCGCCGGGCGCCTTGGCGGGAACCTAAGTGTGCATGGCCAGTGGCCTAAAAATCGACCTCCGATGAACGTTCGGGTCACGCAAGAGCATGAACATTCTGTGATTTCACTTGGATCCCCGCCTCCGCGGGGATGACGATGCATACTTTGCGTATAAATATTCCGGACACCAGTGCGCGTAGGCGGGAATCCAAGTCCTATGCGTCACTGACAGCTTAAACGGCAGCGATAGCGCGGGCAAACTTGGATTCCCGCCAAGTCGCCCCGGCGAGGGCGGGAATGACGAGGTTACGGCAGGCGCTGCTCGCTCAGCGCGTGCGGATTCGCCGCGCGATGGCGTTCGACAATGGCCCGCGCCAGCTCTTCCTCGCGTGGATTCTGGGCCAGCACCCTGAGAATGCAGGCGCCGTGAATATCGCCTTCCGGGCGAAAGACGTCGTCGTAGTCGGTGCCGCCCTTGGCCGACGGCGAGTCCCCGACCGTGAAGTTGGATTGGCCCGGACCCGCCTCGTCTCCGATGGGCGACAGGGCGACGCTGTCCTGGGACAGGCCGGCGGCCAGCAGGTCGGCCCGCAATTGCTCGGCGATGGCGAAATCCTGGATGACGTGCACGATGGGATTGTTCATGTGTTGCTCCTTGGTTCACTATTGAACCAAGTTACCAGAATGACCGGGGTGGTGGCGCTCGGTCGATAGCGCAGGCCAGCACCGCACCATGCCATGCTCGATACACCACGCCCCCATGCGTTCAGCGCCAACACTTACCATGCATCCGGAGAATTCCATGAAAGATGTAAAAGTAGACGTTCGCGTCAATGTGACGGTCGATGCCGCCAGCGTGGTGTTGTTGCTTGCCACGACCATGATGGCCTTCCTGTTCTATAAGCAGAACCAGCAGGACAGACTGGACAGGCTCGCATCGAGCAAGCCTTAACTCAGCCCGCGATTACTTCGACCAGTTCGAAATGCAGGGTGACGAACTCGAAGTCGTCATGCAGTTCGTATTGCGGTAGACAGCGAACGTGGACGTCCTGGAACTCCCGCGCGCTGGCGAATCCCTCACCCCGCCACACCGCCTCCGGGATGTCCCCGAAACGGATGATCTGGACGTCGACGGCGCGGATGAGGCAGCGCAGGCGCTGCCTCAGGTCGTACACTTCGATCAGGTCGCCTACCTCATAGCTGCCATCGCCGTACTCGCTATAAGGCTTGTAGTAATCCTCGACCGTGTCGGCGGTGACCGTCTTGCGTCCAGCGATTACGGCGCGCGGCAAGCTGTCGTCATTCTCGTCGGCGCCCCAGAAGGTCAGGCGTTTTAGTCTCTGCATCGATTCCGCCTCATCAATCGGGTATCACGGCGGTCACCTCGATCTCGAGCCGCGCCCGTTCTTCCATCAGCCCCGCAACCTGCACCGCGCTCATGGCCGGATAATGCCGCCCCAGCACCTCGCGGTAGGCTGCACCGAGTGCGCGCCCCGCATCTAGATACTCGCGCTTGTCCACCACATACCAGGTCATGCGCACGATGTGCTCTGGCCCGGCGCCCGCTTCGCGCAGCACGGCGACGATGTTTTCCAGGGCCTGGCGCGCCTGCCCGACGAAGTCGTCGGTGTGGAAGCGCCCTTCGGCGTCCCAGCCGATCATGCCGCTGACGTAAATCTGCCGTCCACGGCAGGCCACGCCATTCGCATAGCCCCTGGGTCGCGGCCAGCCCGGCGGTTGAAGAATGTCCATCCCTGCTCCCGACAATGTGGTCAAGCCTTCGGCGCGAGCAGCTCGCGCGCGATGATCAGGAGCTGCACTTCGCTCGCTCCCTCGTAGATGCGCAGCGCGCGGATTTCGCGGTACAGGCTTTCCACCACCTGCCCGCTCTGCACGCCCTGCCCCCCGAACAGCTGCACCGCGGCGTCGATGACGCGCTGCGCCGATTCGGTGGCCGCCAGCTTGGCCATTGCCGCTTCCTTCGTCACCCGTTTGCCGCTGTCGCGCAGCCAGGCGGCGCGGTAGGTCAGCAGCGCGGCGGCGTCGATCTCCAGCGCCATCTGGGCCAGCTTGGCCTGGGTGAGCTGGAAGTCGGCCAAGGTCTTGCCGAACATGGGCCGCGCCTGGGCGCGCGCCAATGCTTCTTCCATGGCGCGCCGCGCGAAGCCCAGCGCGGCGGCGGCCACCGAGGTGCGGAATACGTCCAGCGTCGCCATCGCCACCTTGAAGCCCTGGCCTTCGGCCCCGACCAGGCAGTCGGCCGGCACGCGGCACCCGGTGAACCGCAGGCGCGCCAGGGGATGCGGCGCGATCACGTCGATGCGCTCGGCGATCTCCAGGCCGGGGGTCGTGGCGTCGACGATGAAGGCCGAGATACCTTTCGAGCCCCTCCCCCCCTCGCCGCCGCCGTCCCCGCTCCGGGCGAAGACGACGTAGAAATCGGCGATGCCGCCGTTCGAGATCCAGGTCTTCTCGCCATCGAGCACCCAGTCGTCGCCGTCGCGCCTCGCCGCGCAGCGCATGGCGGCGACGTCGGAGCCGGCTTCCGGCTCCGACAGGGCGAAGGCGGCGATCGCTTCTCCGTTGGCCACCGGCGGCAGCCAGCGCCGCTTCTGGTCCTGGGTGCCGAACAGCGAAATCGCCCCGCTGCCCAGGCCCTGCATCGCGAAGGCGAAGTCGGCCAGGCCGGCGTGGCGCGCCAGCGTTTCGCGGATCAGGCAGATGGCGCGGGTATCGATGGCTTCTTCGCCGACGGCGTGTCGCAGCCAGCCGTCGCGGCCAAGGCGCGCGACCAGCGCGCGGCAGACCGCATCGACGTCGCCGCCATGCGCATCGGTCAGGTTGTCCACCGCCCAGGCATCGAGTTCGCGCGCCAGCGCGCCATGACGCTCTTCAAAAAAGGGCCAGTCCAGGTAGTCCATCAATCCCCCTCGAAGCGCGGCCGTTCCTTGGCCACGAAGGCGTGGTAGGCGCGATGAAAATCATTGGTCGCCATGCAGATCGCCTGGGCCTGGGCCTCGGCTTCGATCGCCTCGTCCACGCCCATATTCCACTCCTGCTGCAGCATTTTCTTGGTCATGCCATGGGCGAAGGTCGGCCCATTGGCCAGCGTGGCGGCGAAAGCGGTGGCCTCGCCCAGCAGTTCTTCGGGCGCGCACAGGCGGTTGAAGAAGCCCCAGCGCTCGCCCTGTGCGCCATCCATCGAGCGGCCCGTGTACAGCAGCTCGGCGGCGCGGCCCTGGCCGATCACGCGCGGCAGCAGCGCGCAGGCGCCCATGTCGCAGCCGGCCAGGCCGACCCGGGTGAACAGGAAGGCGGTGCGGCTGCGCGCCGTGCCGTAGCGGATATCGGAGGCCAGCGCCAGGATCGCCCCGGCGCCGGCGCACACGCCGTCGACCGCCGCCACGACCGGCTGCGGACAGGCGCGCATCGCCTTGACCAAATCGCCCGTCATGCGGGTGAAGGCCAGCAGGCCGGGCATGTCCAGCTTCGTCAGCGGGCCGATGATCTCGTGCACGTCGCCGCCTGAGCAGAAATTCTCGCCGGCGCCAGTGATCACGACCGCCTTCACGTCGTCGGCATACGCCAGCGCGCGGAACAGGTCGCGCAGCTCGGCATAGGAATCGAAGGTCAGCGGGTTCTTGCGCTCGGGCCGGTTCAGGGTGAGGGTAGCGACGCCGGCATCGAGCGCGAAGCCGAAGTGCTGCGCCGCGTAGCCGGCAAGGCTGTTACGCCCGCCCGGCAGGCGGTGCGACTGCCCCGGTAGATAATGCATGTGTGACTCCTGATGATTGACTGATCAGCCTTCGAGCAGGCGCGCGGCCACCTGCTGTGGCGACAGTCCGCTTGCCGCCTGCAGCTGGCGTTCGCGCGCCAGATTGCGCTCCAGCTGCTGTTTGCCCGGCCCGTACTGGCGCGGCCAGGCAGCGCCAGTGTAGCCGATGCGCGCCGCTTCCATCAGCGTCCAGGCCGGGTTGGCCAGGTGCGGACGCGCCACCGCGCACAGGTCGGCGCGGCCAGCGGCGATGATGCCGTTGACGTGGTCGGCTTCGTAAATGCTGCCGACGGCGATGGTCGGGATGCCGGCCTCGTTGCGGATCCGGTCCGAGAACGGGGTCTGGAACATGCGGCCGAACACGGGCCGCTCGTGCTTGCTGACCTGGCCCGAGGAACAGTCGATCATGTCGGCGCCCGCCGCGCGGAACAGGCGCGCGATCTGCACCGCCTCCTGCGGCGTGGTGCCGCCCTCGACCCAATCGTGGCTCGAGATGCGCACGCTGATCGGCAGCTCGGCCGGCCAGGCCGCGCGCACCGCCGCGAACACCGCGAGCGGATAGCGGCAGCGGTTTTCCAGGCTGCCGCCGTAGGCATCCTGGCGCCGGTTGGTCAGGGAAGAAATAAAGCTCGACAGCAGGTAGCCATGCGCGCAGTGCAGTTCGAGCCAGTCGAAGCCGGCGTCAAAAGCAGCCCGGGTGGCGCGCACGAAGTCGTCCTTGATGCGTTCCAGGTCGCCCTGCGTCGCTTCAAGCGCGATCTGCGAGACGCCCTCGATGTACTGCTGGCGGGAGGCCGACAGCAGCGGCCAGTTGCCGCTATCCAGAGGCAGGTCGATGCCGTCCCACATCGACCGGGTCGAGCCCTTGGCGCCCGCATGGCCGAGCTGGATGCCGATCCTGGCGTCGCTGGCCGTGTGCACGAAGTCGACGATGCGTTTCCAGGCCAGCATCTGCTCCTGCGTGTAGAGGCCCGGGCAGCCGGGCGTGATGCGGGCGTCGGCCGAGACGCAAGTCATTTCGGCCATCACCAGCGCCGCCCCGCCCAGCGCCCGCGCGCCGAGGTGGGCCAGGTGGAAGTCGCCGACCACACCGTCCACGGCGGAGTATTGCGCCATCGGCGAGACCACCACCCGGTTCTTCAGCAGCACGCCACGCACCTTGTAGGGCGTGAACATGGGCGGCACCGGCCCCGAGGGCGGCGCCAGCCCGGCCTGGTGCGCCGCCGCAACCGCAAAACGGCGCTCGAAACCGTCGACATAGGCGGCGTCGCGCAGGCGCAGGTTTTCGTGCGACAGCCGCTGGCTGCGGGTGAGCAGTGAATAGGCGAACTGTTCGGCCTCCATGGCCGTGTAGCGCGCCACGTTCTCGAACCATTCCATCGAGTTGCGCGCGGCGCTTTGCAGTTTCAGCACTTCCACCAAGCGCGCCTCCTGGTAGCGCGCCAGGGCGGCAAAGAGGTCACTTTCTTTCCCGAGCTCGTCGGCCAGCCCGATCGCGTCTTCCAGCGCCAGCTTGGTGCCGGAGCCGATCGAGAAGTGGGCCGTATGGGCGGCGTCGCCCATCAGCACCAGCGGCACCTGGCGCCCATCGACCTCGACCGGATGCACCCACTGGCGGCAGGCCAGGCGCGGAAAGCGGATCCACATGCCGGATCCGCGCAGGTGGGCGGCGTTCGCCATCAACGGCTCGCCGTCCAGGTGGCGCGCGAACAGGCGCTCGCAGAAGGCCAGCGCCTCTGGCTGGCTCATGTCGGCCAGGCCGCTCGCGCGCCAGGTGGCCTCTAGCGTCTCGATGATGAAGGTCGAGGTCTCGCCGTCGTACTGGTAGGCGTGGGCCTGGAACCAGCCGTGTTCGGTCTCCTCGAAGGCGAAGGTGAAGGCGTCGAAATGCTTCTTCGTGCCCAGCCACACGAAGCGGCACAGGCGCTCCTCGACCTCGGGTTCGAATGCCTCGCGGTACTGCTGGCGCAGTGCGCTGTTCACGCCGTCGGCGGCCAGCACCAGGTCGGCGCGGTAGCGGCGCGCCAGCTCGGGCACGTCCTCGACCCGGGTGTCGAACACCAGGTCCACGCCCAGCGCGCGGCAGCGCTCTTGCAGGATGTCGAGCAGCCGCTTGCGCCCGATGCCGCAAAAGCCGTGGCCGTGCGAGGTGACGGTGGCGCCCTTGAAGTGGACATCGATCGTGTCCCAGTGATTGAACGATTGCAGGATGGCGCGCGCGCTCAGTTCGTCGGCCCGGGCCAGATGGCCCAGCGTCTGGTCCGAGAACACCACGCCCCAGCCGAAGGTGTCCCCTGGCCGGTTGCGCTCGATGACGGTCACCGCATGCGTCGGATGGCGCAGTTTCATGAGCAGGCCAAAGTAGAGACCGGCAGGGCCGCCGCCCACGCAGACGATGTTCATTTCCCCTCCCCGATGCTGGTGTGGGTGATAGTTTACCCGACCCCAATGCTTGAGGTATCAATTACTTGTTGCGCGCGTAAGAAACCCCCTCTGGAAATCACCAGTTTTTAGTACAATCAAGAAAGAACGTACCGAGAGCCCGGATGATGCGCAGCCGGCCACCCAACTTGGATAAACGCCACCGACAAGATGAAGATCTCAGACCGAATCGCGCACTCCCGTCCCCTTGCCACCACCGCCATGCATGGCCGCGCCGAAGCGCTGCGCAATGCGGGTGAACAAGTCATCGATTTTTCGATCGCGATTTCGCACTTCCCGGCCCCGGCCACCGTGCTGGACGCCGTCTCCGGCGCCATCGAGAGCGAGCGCACACTGCCGTATACCGAGGTGGGCGGCGCGCTGAAGGTGCGCGAGGCGCTGCGCGCCAAGCTGGCGGCCGAGAACCGGATCGAGGCGCAGGTGGATGAGATCATCGTGACCAACGGTTGCAAGCAGGCGTATTACCAGGCCTTGTATGCGATGACCGATCCGGGCGACCGCATCGCCGTGTTCCGTCCGCACTGGCCGGCCTATCTCGCCACCGCCGAACTGCTGGGACTCGAGGTGGTGCTGGCCGACCTGCCGGAAACGCTCACCGAAGCGTGCCTGGCGGCTTTCGGCCGCGTCAAGGTGCTGGTGCTGAACAATCCGCACAACCCGACCGGCAAGGTATTCACCCGGCGCGAACTGGAACTGGTGCGCGACTGGGCGACGGCCGGCGGCGTGCACGTGATCGTCGACGAGAGCTACGAACACCTGATCTATGACGGCGAACACGTCACGCTGGCGGCGCTGTGCGACTGGCGCACGGTGGGCGTGGTCACCCTGTTCTCGGCCTCGCAGAGCTATGCCATGATGGGCTGGCGGGTCGGTTTCGCGCTCGCCCCCGCCGCCCTGGTGAATGCGATGCAGACCCTGCAGGGGCCGATCACGGCCGCCGCGCCGCACCTGTCGCAGGTGGCGGCGGTGGCCGCCTTCGCCACCGGCACGCCGCACGAGCTGCTGCGCGACTATCGCGCGCGGCGCGACCTGGTGGTGGGCCGCTTCGCCGACGTGCCCTGGATTACCATGCATGCGCCGGCTTCCGGCCCCTACCTGTGGGGCGAGGTGCGCGGGCTCACCATGGACACGGTCGGCTTCGCCGAGCGCCTGCTGGACGAGGAAAGAGTGGCGCTGATGCCGGGCGACGCGCTCGGCGAGCCAGGCTTCATCCGCATCGGCTATATCTCGGACGATGAAGACACCCTGATGGAAGGCGTGCGCCGCATCATTGCATTCGGTACGCGCTTGGCGCAGGCGCCGGAGCCTCGATGAGCAGTTTGCTGTGGCGCTTTCGCCTGAATAGCCTGCGCAGCCGCCTGATGCTGCTGGTGCTGCTGGCGATCACACCGATCGCCGTCGTCACCGTATTGGGCGGTCTGCGCGAGCGCGAGGCGGCGATCCGCGCCTCGGAAGAAAACCTCAAGCGCCTCACCGCCCTGGCGGCCGCCAACGAGGCGCAATCGATCGACCGCGCGCGCCAGATCCTGGTCGACCTGGTCAGCGTGCCCGACCTGATGGGCGACACCGCTGGTTGTAACGCCCTGCTGGCCAATGTCCTCGACCGCAACGAGGGCTACGTCAACTTCGGCCTGATCCAGCTGAACGGCGACGTCTCCTGCAGCGCGGTGCCGATGCTGCATCCGGTGAACCTGGGCGACCGCAGCCACTTCAAGCGCGCCATCGCCGAACGCCGCTTCATCGCCAGCGACTATGTGTTCGGGCGCGTGATCCGCAAGCATACGATCAATCTCACCTATCCCGTCATCGACCGCTCGGGCGACGTGGTGGCGGTGGTGTTCGCGGCCATGGACCTGGCCGGCCTGGACACCTTCGTCAACGACATCAGCATGCCGCCCGGCTCGATCCTGGAGACGGCCGACGCCTCGGGCAACCTGATCTCGCGCCGCCCCGACCCCGAGCGCTGGTTCGGCAAGCGCGTCACCGGCCCGCTGCTGGACGCCATGCGCGGGCCGCACGAACGCGCGCTGGTGGTGCGCAGCGAGGACGGGATCGAGCGCCTGCACGCCTTCGCCCGCGTCGGCTCGCCGACCCTCACCGACTACACCATCACCATCGGCGTGCCGACCGACCTGATCACCCAGGTCGCGCGTGACGCCCAGTTCATGTCCCTTCTCGGCCTCGGCGCCACCACCCTGCTGGCGCTGCTGGCGGCCTGGCTGGCTGGCGAAAAACTGATCGTGCAGCGGGTGCGCGGCCTGACCACGGTCGCGCGCCGCATCGCCGCCGGCGAGCTCGATGCGCGCACGAAGATCGAATACGGCAACGAGGAGATCGGGCGGCTGGCGGCGGCGCTGGACGAGATGGCCGAGAACCTGCAGAAGAAGGAAGCCGCGCGCGGCCAGGCCGAGCGCGAACTGCGCGCCGCCGACCAGCGCAAGGACGAATTCCTGGCGATGCTGGCGCACGAGCTGAGAAATCCGCTGGCGCCGATCAGCACCGGCGCCCACCTGCTCAAGCTGCTGCACTCGGATAACGCCCAGATCACCCAGACCTGCGCCATCATCGCGCGCCAGGTCGAGCACATGACCAGCCTGGTCGACGACCTGCTGGACGTGTCGCGCGTGACGCGCGGCCTGGTGTCGCTGTCGACCCAGGTGCTGGACCTGCGCAATGTGATCGACGACGCCGCCGAGCAGATCCGCCCCCTGATCGGCGCGCGGCGCCACAAGGTGGTGCTCGACCTGCCGACCGGCCCGGCCCACGTCAAGGGCGACCACAAGCGCCTGGTGCAGGTGGTGGCCAACCTGCTCGGCAACGCCACCAAGTACACACCGGAGGGCGGCCACATCCAGCTCCAGCTGGTCGACGTGGGCGACGACTGGGAACTGAGCGTGAGCGACGACGGCATCGGCATGGACGCGCGCCTGGTCGAACGCGTGTTCGACCTGTTCACCCAGGCCGAGCGCACCCCGGACCGCTCGCAGGGCGGCCTGGGACTGGGACTGGCGCTGGCCAAGAGCCTGGTCGAGCTGCATGGCGGCAGCGTCGGCGCGCGCAGCCCCGGCCTGGGCCACGGCAGCACCTTCACCGTGCGCCTGCCGCGCCACCGGCAGGAAAGCATGCCCGTGCCCGCGCACCTGCCGGTCCAGCTTCCCACAGGCAGCCCGATCATCGATGCGGCGCCGAACGCGCTGCGCATCCTGGTGGTGGACGACAACCTCGACGCCGCACACACGCTCAACCTGTTCCTGCGCGCCACCGGCTACGACGTCGAGATCGCCTATTGCGGCGTCGATGCGATCGAGATCGCCAAGGTGTTCGCGCCCCAGGTCTGCATCCTCGACATCGGCCTGCCCGACATGGATGGCAATGAACTGGCGCGCCGCCTGCGCCGCCTGCCGCAGACCAGCGGCGCGACCCTGGTCGCCGCCACCGGCTACGGGCGCCAGCAAGACCGCGACGCGGCCAGCCAGGCCGGCTTCGACCATTACCTGGTCAAGCCGGTCAGCACGCTGCAACTGGGCGAGCTGCTGGCAGCGGCCGCCGCCCGCTAGCCGCAGCTTGGTCCGCATCGTGTCGAGGCGGACCTGTTGCCATTTCACCTTCGGTCGTGCCGGAACAACAAGGCGGTAAATATCGCGTGACAGGGCACATCCTGCGTGCATAGAATTTGCCAACAAGCAAATTTATGCACTCCGGAGAAATTCTGTGGGCATGCTGACCTGGATGCTGCCTGATGGTTCCCACTGACGATATCGCGCAATGGCGCGAGCGTGTTTTCTCTACTTTGCTGCCGATCGTACTGTTGCTGGGCATCAGCGCCGCCCTGCCGAGCATCGCCGTGGCGCTGCGCCAGGGCCTGTGGCAGATCGCGCTGATGGATGCAATGGCGCTGGCATGGATCTTCGCCATCTGGCGCCTCGACCGCCTGCCGCACACCTTCCGCGTGCTGAACTTCCTGGCCGTGCTGTTCATGGTCGCCATCGGACTGATGCTGGCGGTGGGACCGGTGAGCCTGAACTACCTGATGGCGCCGCCGATCATGGCCGTGATCCTGCTCGGCAACCGGCCCGGCATCCTCACGCTCGCCCTCGGCGCGCTGTGCATCGTGGCGTTCGGCATGAACGGCTACGCGAAGCTGTACGTGCCGGGGCTGGAGACCGATCCGCTGTTGTCATCGCTGGTGGTGGCGGTCAACTTCAGCTGCGTCGGCGCCCTCGTCACCTTTGCCGCCGGCACCCTGTTCAAGGGGCTGGCAAGCTCGGTGCAGGAGGCGCGCACCGCCGCCGACGCCGTCAACCGCCTGGCCTTCTACGACGTGCTCACCGGCCTGCCGAACCGGCGCCTGCTGATGGACCGCCTGGCCGAACTGGCCGAGCGCGCACGCCGCGGCAGCACCCTGGGCGCCGTGCTGTACGTCGACCTCGACAACTTCAAGAACGTCAACGATGCGCGCGGCCATGCCGTCGGCGACGAGCTGTTGCGCCAGGCGGCCGAACGCCTGGCTGCGGTGGCCGGAGAGCAGGCCTGCGTGGCGCGCCTGGGCGGCGACGAGTTCGTGGTGCTGCTGGACGACCTGGGCCCGGACGCCGGCGCCGCCACCGCGCATGCGTTGGATCTGGCCGAAGAGATCCGCGGCGCGCTGTGCGAAAAGATGATCATCGAAGGCCAGCGCTACTACGCCACCACCAGCATTGGCGTCGCGCTGACCGCGGCGGCAGGCGCGCCGGCCCCGCTGCACGACCTGCTGCGCGAGGCCGATACAGCCATGTACCACGCCAAGGCGCGCGGCCGCAACGGCGTGACCCTGTTCGAGGCCGGCATGCTGCGCGACGCCGAGCGCCGCCTCACCCTCGAGCGCGACCTGGGCCTGGCGCTGGACCACGGCGAGCTGTCGCTGCACCTGCAGCTGCAGGTCGACGGCGCGCGGCGCCCGAGCGGGGCCGAGCTCCTGATGCGTTGGCGCCGCAAGGACGGCAGCAGCGTGCCGCCCGACCAGTTCATCCCGGTCGCCGAGTCGAGCGGCCTGATCGTGCCGCTGGGCGAATGGGCGCTGCGCGAAGCCTGCCTGGCCTGGCATGCGCTGGCGCGCGCCGGCCATCCGCTGCCGCTGTCGGTCAACGTCAGCCCGATGCAGTTCCGCCAGCCCGACTTCGTGGCGCGGGTGGAAAGCATCCTGCACGATACCGGGGTGCCACCCGGCCAGCTGGTGTTCGAGATCACCGAAGGATTGCTGGTCGACCGCCGCGACCGCACCATCGAGCGCATGCACGAGCTGGCCGCGCTCGGCATCCGGATCTCGGTCGACGATTTCGGCACCGGTTATTCGAGCCTGGCCTACCTGACCCGCATGCCGCTGTACGAACTCAAGATCGACAAGAGTTTTATCCGCGACACCCCGCACGACAAGGACGGCACCGCGATCGTGCAGTCGATCCTGTCGATGGCCGGCCACCTGGGCCTGCGCGTGGTCGCCGAGGGCGTCGAGACCGAGGCCCAGGCCGGATATCTCGCGCGCCACGGCAATGCCAGCATGCAGGGTTATCTGTTCCACCGGCCGATGCCGCTGGAAGATCTGTTAGCGCATCTGCGCGGTCTTCCTGCGTTACTGGCCTGAGCGGCCGGCGCGGCACAAGCGCCGCCGACGTAAAGCCGCGCGATCCCGTATCATTTCATCCTGTCATGACATGCTGAAACGGGAGAGATATCGATGGATGAGGTAGGAATCGTACTGGCAATGCTGCTGGCGGTGGTGGCGAGCGGCTATCTGGTGCGGATACTGCCGTTCGCCGTCCCCCTGCCGCTGGTCCAGATCGCGCTCGGCGCCGCCATCTCCGGCACCACCAGCCATGGTGTGCGGCTCGAGCCGCACATCTTCTTCCTCGTGTTCCTGCCGCCGTTGCTGTTCCTGGACGGCTGGCGCATCCCCAAGGTCGGCCTGTTCCGCGACCGCTCGACCATCCTCGAGCTGGCGCTCGGCCTGGTGCTGTTCACCGTGATCGGGGCCGGCTTCCTGATCCACTGGCTGATCCCGTCGCTGCCGCTGGCCGTGTCGTTCGCGCTGGCCGCGATCCTGGCGCCCACCGATCCGGTCGCGGTATCGTCGATCGCGGCGCGCGTGCCGATTCCGCCGCGCCTGATGCACATCCTCGAGGGCGAATCGCTGCTCAACGACGCCAGTGGCCTGGTGTGCTTCCGCTTCGCGGTGGCGGCCGCGCTCACCGGCACCTTTTCGCTGGGCGACGCCACCCTCACCTTCCTGTGGGTGGCCCTGGCCGGCATCGCGATCGGCGTCGGCCTGACGGTGGCCGTCAGCGCCGCCCAGCGCATTCTGGCGGCGCGCATCGGCGAAGAGAGCGGATCGCCGATCCTGATCAACCTGCTGCTGCCTTTCGGCGCCTACCTGGCGGCCGAGCACCTGCAGGCCTCGGGCATCCTGGCGGCGGTGGCGGCCGGCGTCACGATGAGTTACGTCGAGCTGAGCGGCCGCGCGCTGGCCACCACCCGGGTGCGCCGCGCCGTGGTCTGGGACACCGTGCAGTTCGCACTGAACGGCGTGATGTTCGTGCTGCTGGGCGAACAGTTGCCGAATATCGTGAAAGCGGCGCTGGTCGCGCCCGAGCTGCCGGCGGCCCACGACGTCTGGTGGCTGCTGGGCAATGCGCTGGCCATCAGCGTCGGCCTGATCCTGCTGCGCTTCATCTGGGTCTGGATCTCGCTGCGCCTGACCCTGCTGGCCGCACGGCGCCAGCAGCAAGCCGTGTACCGCCCCAATCCGCGCCTGATCCTGGCCACCTCGCTGGCCGGCGTGCGCGGCGCGATCACCCTGGCCGGCGTGCTGACCCTGCCGCTGGCGATGCCGAACGGGACGCCGTTCCCGGGACGCGACCTGGTGATCTTCCTGGCCAGCGCGGTGATCGTGGTGTCGCTGGTGCTGGCCAGCGTCGGCCTGCCGCGCGTGCTGCGCGGCCTGGAGCTGCCGGCCGAGGCGGCTCACGAAAGCGAGGAAGACCAGGCGCGCCACGCCGCCGCGCTGGCCGCGCTGGAAGCGATTGCGACGGCCCCGCCGCCGTCGCCCACCGCGGGCTGCGATGCCGAAGGCGCGGCCGAGATGCATGCCAGCGCGGCCGACCAGGTGCGCAGCCTGTACCAGTACCGCCTCGATGGTGGCACCGGCGCCGGCATCGAACCGGTCCGCGCGCGCGCCGCCGAGAATGCCGAGCGCCACTATCGCCTGGCCGCGCTCGAGCAGGAACGCGCGGTGCTGCTGCGCATGGCGCGCCACAACCAGCTGTCGGACGAGATCGCGCGCAAGCTGCTGCGCGAGATCGACCTGGTCGAGGCGCGCTACCGCTGAGCACGCGCAGTCTGATTCAGATTGCGCCTACATGCTTCAGACTGCGCCTACGTTACTTCGCGTACAGTGATCAGGGGAAGCTATCGGTAGGATCGGCTGGAAGATCCACCTTCCAGCGAACCTGCCATGCCCAGCGAAAAACCCGCCACCGATGCCGTCCCCAGCGATCCACCCGCCGCCGCGCGCGCGGCCGGCCTGCGTTACGTCCACGACGACCGGCCCGGCATCCGGCGCGAAGCCGTCAAGGATGGCTTTCGCTATCTCGACGCCCGCGGCGAACCGGTAACGGATGAAACGGCGCTGGCACGCATAAAGAGCCTGGTCGTGCCGCCGGCCTGGACCGAGGTGTGGATCTGCCCCCAGGCCAACGGCCACCTGCAAGCCACCGGACGCGACGCGCGCGGCCGCAAGCAATACCGCTACCACCCCAAGTGGCGCACGGCGCGCGACGAGGTCAAGTACGAGCGCATGCTCAAGTTCGGCCAGGCCTTGCCGGCCATCCGCGCCGAAGTCGACCGCGCCTTGAAACTGTCCGGCCTGCCGCGCGAAAAAGTGCTGGCGACCATCGTCTACCTGCTCGAAGCGACCATGATGCGGGTCGGTAACGAGGAATATGCGCGCACCAATAAATCCTTCGGGCTGACGACGCTGCGCAACCGCCACGCCAGGGTCGATGGCAGCGACGTCGAATTCAGCTTCCGCGGCAAGAGCGGGGTCTATCACAAGGTCAAGGTGCACGACCGGCGTCTGGCGCGCATCGTCGCGCGCTCGCGCGACCTGCCGGGCCAGGAACTGTTCCAGTACGTGGATGAGGATGGCGAGACCCACGCCATCGATTCGAGCGACGTCAACGACTACCTGCGCGCCATCACCGGCGAAGACTATACGGCCAAGGATTTCCGCACCTGGTCGGGCACCGTGCTGGCCGCGCTGGCCCTGCAGGAGTTCGAGAAGTTCGATTCCGAGGCCCAGGCCAAGAAGAACATCGTGCGTGCGATCGAGTCGGTGGCCGAAAAGCTCGGCAATACGCCGTCGATCTGCCGCAAGTGCTATGTGCACCCCGCAGTGCTGGACGCCTATCTCGACGGCGCCGCCCTCGAGGTGCTGCGCGAGCGCACCGAAGAGACGCTGCAGGAAGACCTGCACGCCCTGCAACCCGAGGAAGCGGCGGTGCTGGCCATGCTGCAGCAGCGCCTGCGGCACGAGCAGGAGAATCCGAGGCCGCCTGCCGCGCGCAAGAAGGCGGTGGCGAGAAAGGCGCCGGCCCGCAAGTCGGCACGTCCCGCTGCCCGCGCGGCCGCATGATCGCAAGCCGGACGCGCCGGCTTACTGGATCAGATACGTAATGACCTTCCAGCCGCCCTCGGCTTCGCTCGACGTGACCACGGTTTCGGTCACGCCCGGACGGTTGGCGTACACGGCGCCGTACTGGATCAACACATAGTCGGCTTCCGGTGCGCCGGGCAAGGTGCGGGTATAGCGCGCGTTGGCCAGGGTGCGCGATTTCAGTTCGCCCAGCGGCGCGCGGGCGCCCGCCAGCATGCCATTCCACTGCTCGGCGGTGACGACGCTGCGAAAGACGGTGCCGGCGCTGCGCCAGCTTTCGACACCATTGCCCGCGTCGGCGAACTTGAGCCACTGCTCAGCGGCCGCCACCCCGGCCTTGGTGTGCTCGGTCTCCTGTGCATGCACGGCGACGACGGGCATCGCGAACATCATGGCAAGGGCAATAGGTGCGAGCTGCTTCATGGCGGCCTCCAAGGGGTTGGAAAATCGGGGAAACCCACAGCATAGCGCGTCGGGCGACGCACAGTCTCACACATTCTCGCAGCCCGGCCGGGCTCAGCCCCCGCTCAGTCGCCCGCGTCGTACTTGTTGAACACCTGGCGCAGGTAGGCGATGAAGGTCTCGTCCGTGCTCTGCGACTTGCCCTTGGTGTCGGACAGCTTGGCCACCGGCTGGCCGTTGCAGCGCACCAGCTTCATGACGATGTTCAGCGGTTTATGGGGCGTGTCGTTGGTGAGCTTGGTGCCGATGCCGAAGCCGGTCATCACGCGGTCGGCGAAATGGCGGTACAGCTCGAGCGCCCTGGGCACCGTGAGCGAATCGGAGAACACAAGGCGCTTGGTGCGCGCGTCGATGCGCAGCTTGGCGTAGTGCGCCAGCGCCTTCTCGCCCCACACGACCGGGTCGCCCGAATCCTGGCGCAGGCCGTCGAACAGCTTGGCGAAATACAGGTCGAAGTCCGCCAAAAAGGCGTCCATGCCCACCACGTCGGTCAGGGCCGTGCCCAGGTCGCCGCGGTATTCCTGCACCCAGTTCTCGAGCGCGGCTTTCTGGAAGTCGCGCAGGCGGGTGCCGAAGGACTGGTGGGCCTGCAGGTATTCATGGGCCATGGTGCCGATCGGCGTCAGCTTGAGCTTATAGGCGAGATACACGTTCGAGGTGCCCTTGAAATACTGGGGCAGCTCGCGCGCCATGGTTGCCACCACTTCATCGTGCCATTCGCCGGAATAGCGGCGGCGCACGCCGAAGTCGAAGAACTCGAAGGGATTGGCGCGCGGCGCTTCTTCGCCGAAGGCGCGCAGCTCGTCGATCTTCTGCCGCAGGCGCCGCCGCGCTTCCAGCAGTGCTTCCTGCTGGTCGAAGCGGCGGAAGTACAGTTCGTTGACGATATAGAGCACGAAGATCTCGAAGCCCATCACGTGCACCAGCGGACCGCTGGCGCGGATCGTCAGGTGCGGGCCGTCGGTGTCGACCCGGATGAACTTGCGCTGGAAGCGGAACAGGGTGAGGAAGTCGGCGAAGTCGCTCTTGATGAAGCGCAGGCCGCGCAGGTAGGCCACCTCGCCCTCGGTGAACATCATGCCGCACAGGTAATCGAGCTCGCGCTCGACGTCGTCCTTGAGTTCGGCCAGCGGATAGGCCGGTTCGTTACGACAGCGGAATTCATAGTCGCCGATGGCGCCGGGATGGCTGTGCAGGAGGGCCTGCCACATCGTGAACTTGTAAAGATCGGATTCCAGCAGGCTGCGGACTACGGGTTTCATCAAGGCTCCAGGCATCTGCGCAACGGGCGCGGCAGGCTGTATTGTCGCCTACTTCTTTGCGCGGCGCTTTGGAGCCAGCATGGTGCCGGTGCAACCGGGGGTGCCGCAGCGGCAGGCGAACAGCTTCTTGAGCGCGGGTGTGTGGCGCTCGTCGTAGATCAGCGCGTAATTGTAGTTCAGCTCTTCGCCGGCTTCGATCTCTTGCATCGCGTGGATATAGACCTTGCCTTCGTCCTCGAACGCTTCGCAGTTTGGCGTACAGGCGTGGTTGATCCAGCGCGCGTCGTTGCCGTCGCGGCCGCCGTCGATCACGCGGCCGTCGGCCAGGCTGAAATAGAAGGTATGGTTGATCGGCCCGCCCGCTTTCTCGGCGCGCCGGGTCGCCTTGTCCCAGCTGATGCGCTGCCCCTTGTACTGGATGATGCGTTCACCGGCAGCGATCGGGCGGCGCGCGAAGACGCCGTTGCCGTGAACGGGCGACTGGCGTACTTCATACATGCGTTCTTTATCGGCGGGCTTGCTGCCACCCTTGCTGGCGCTGTTCTTGTTGGTCATCTGATGCCGAATGGACGATTGAAGGAATGCATCCATTATGGCGGCAATCGGCACGCCTTGTCCGCACTCTTCGTCAAGAAAGTCCGGCCGCGGCGCGCAACGCGGCGACGTCGATCTTCTTCATCGAGAGCAGCGCCGTCATGACGGCGTCGGCTTGGGAGCCAGCCATCAGCGACATGATCTCGGTCGGCGTCACCTGCCACGACAGCCCGAACCTGTCCTTCAGCCAGCCGCACTGGTGCGCCGCCTCGTCCCCGCCTTCGCCCAGGCGTTCCCAGTAATAGTCGATCTGCTCCTGGCTGTCGCACATCACCATGAACGAGATGGCTTCGGTGAAGTGGAACAGCGGCCCGCCATTCATGGCGATGCAGGGCTGGCCGTCGACCTCGAACTGCACCGCCATCACGCTGCCCGGCGTCATGCGGTGCACGTCCTGGCCGGCCGCGCTGTAGTGCGACACGTGCGTGATGCGCGAGTCGGGGAAAATCGAAATATAGTGTTTGACCGCTTCCTCGGCCTGGGTGTCGAACCACAGGCAGGGCTGGATCGGCGCGTGCAGTTGCATGGTGGTTCTCCTGTCAGGTCTGGCTGCTAGCCCGGAAAATCCTCTGCCCGGTATTCGACGGTATCCGCGGCCCCGGCGTCGCGCCCCGCTTCTTCGCGGCGCAGCTCGACGCGCCGGATCTTGCCCGAGATCGTCTTGGGCAGCTCGCGGAAGGCGATGCGCCGGATCCGCTTGTAGGGCGCCAGGCGTTCGCGACTAAAGGCGAACAGCGCGGCGGCCATCTCGCGGCTCGGCTCCACCCCGGCGCGCAGGGTCACGAAGGCCTTCGGCACGGCCAGGCGCAGCGGGTCGGGACTGGGCACGATGGCCGCCTCCAGCACGCTCTCGTGTTCGATCAGCACGCTCTCGAGTTCGAACGGGCTGATACGGTAATCGGACGACTTGAACACGTCGTCGTTGCGGCCGACATAGAAGTAATAACCGTCGCTGTCCACGCTAGCCGTGTCGCCCGTGTGGTAGTGGCCGGCCCGCATCGCTTCGACCGTCTTGTCCTCGTTGCCTTCATAACCGACCATGAGACCGATCGGATTCGACGCAAGTTCCACCGAGATTTCGCCCTCCGCCGCCGGCCGGTCGTCGAGGTCGAGCAGCGCGATGCGGTAGCCCGGCAGCGGACGGCCCATCGAGCCGGGCTTGAGCGGCTGTCCCGGCGGGTTCCCGATCTGGCAGCTCGACTCGGTCTGGCCGAAGCCGTCGCGGATGCGGATGCCCCAGGCGCGCTCGACCTGTTCGATCACTTCAGGGTTGAGCGGCTCGCCGGCGCCGACCAGTTCGCGCAAGGCGGGCGTCCAGGCGGCCAGGTCTTCCTTGATCAGCATGCGCCAGGCGGTTGGCGGCGCGCACAGCGAGGTCACGCCGCAGCGCACGAGCGTGTCGAGCACGGCGCGGCTGCTGAAGCGTTCAAAGTTGAACACGAATACGGTGGCGCCCGCGTTCCACGGCGCGAAGAAGCAGCTCCAGGCATGCTTGGCCCAGCCAGGCGCGCTGATGTTCCAGTGGATGTCGCCCGGCTGCAGGCCGATCCAGTACATGGTCGACAGGTGGCCGACCGGATAGCTCTGGTGGGTGTGCAGCACCAGCTTCGGTTTCGCGGTCGTGCCTGAGGTGAAGTACAGCAGCAGCGGATCGGTGGCGCGGGTTTCGCCTTCGGGGACGAACACGCTGGCCACGTTTTCGCTGTCCGCGTAGTCGTGCCAGCCTGCCGGGGCGCCGCCGACGGCGATCCGGGTATAGCTGCCGGCCAGCGCCGCGAATTTATCGGCCTCGCTGGCCTGGGCAATCACGTGTTTGACCTGTCCGCGCTCCAGGCGGTCGGCCAGGTCGTCGCCCGCCAGCGCCATCGTGGTCGGCACCAGCACCGCGCCCAGCTTGATCCCGGCGAGCATGATTTCCCACAGCTCGACCCGGTTCGGCAGCATCAAGAGCACCCGCTCGCCGCGCCGCACGCCGAGATTGCGCAGGTATTCGGCCACCTGGCTCGAGCGCGCCGCCATGTCGGCGAAGGAAATCTTGCGTTCGCTGCCGTCTTCCTCGACCACCCACAGGGCGGGCGCGTGATTGTCCCGGGCCTGATGGTCGAAGAAGTCGAGCGCCCAGTTGAAGCGATCGAGCTCGGGCTGCTCGAAATCGCGGTAGGCGGTGTCGTAGTCGAGCCGGTGCCGCTGGAGGAAGTCGCGCGCCTGCACGAAGCGCTGGGTTGGCGTCATGGAGTCTCCTGGTCGCTATGCCATGTGGATGGCGGGATACCTGACGCTCCCGCCTTGCGACCATTCTGCCACCGATTCTGCAGGTGGTGACGCGCTAGTTACGACGCAGCGCCGTTACCTGCATCTCGTCGGCAGGCGCCATCATATCGATCACGCGGCAGTCGCCGCACATGCGCAGGCGGTCGAGGTTGGCCGCGAATGCCGGGTGCGAGCCCAGGCGTCCGAGCATGTTCTCGACCATCTGCAGCGTACCGAACGGCTTGCTGCAGCGGATACAGTGGAAGGGCTGCGATTCGTTCAGCACCACCGCCGCCATGCGCTCGGGCGCGAACGAGATGCGCGGCAGCAGCGCGATCGCGTCCTCGGGGCAGGTATTGGCACACAGGCCGCACTGGACGCAGTTCTTCTCGATGAAGCGCAGCTGCGGCGCGCCCTGCCCGTCCTGCAGCGCATTGGCCGGGCAGACGCCGACGCAGGACATGCACAGGCTGCAGGCCTGGCGGTCGACCGCCAGCGCACCGAACGGCGCCTTGACGGGCAGGCCGATGTGCAGTGGCTGTTGCGGAGCGTGGCGATGCAGGTGGTCGAGCGCGTAGTCGAGGGTATTGCGCTTCTCGACCGACAGGTGGAACACGGCCGGCGTGGCTGGCGCATCGCCGCGCGGCGCATGGCGCAGGGCCAGCGCCAGTTCCTGGGCCGCCTCCAGTGGAGAATTCCCTAACTGAAGCAGCTGGAAGTGCGGCCCGGCATAACCCAGGCCATCGAGCACCGCCTGGGCTATTTGCATCTGCTCGCCCAGCGCCTGCACATATTGCGGCGCCTCGTCACCCGTCGTCAGCACGGCGACGCCGGCCGCACCATAGGCCAGCGCCGCCAGCCAGACGTCGATGCCGCTCGAGGCGACGTGGTGCAGCGCGAACGGCAGGATGCGCCCGGGGACGCTGTCGCCAAGGCGCTCGAGCACGTCCTGGCCCTGCGCATCGTGCAGCAGCAGCACCGGCTGCGCGCCGCCCGCCTCGCGGAAGGCCCGCAAGGCGGCCTGGATGCGCTTGCCGGTCAATGGCACCGGCGGGTAGGCGTAGCTCATGGCCCCGGTCGGGCACACCGTGCCGCAGGCGCCGCAGCCGGCGCACAGGTAGGGGTTGACCTTCACCCGGTCACCGTCGCTGGCGATCGCCTGCGCCGAGCAGATGTCGACGCAGGCGGTGCAGGCCTGGATGCCGTTGCGGCCGTGGGCGCAGATGCGCTCCTTGTAGCTGAAGTATTTCGGTTTCTCGAAATCGCCGACCATGTCCTGCAGGGCCTCGACCGCAGCCAGGCGCGCCGCCGCGTCCTGGCCGGGCGCGTAATAACCGTGCGGGCGCTGGTGGCTGGCGATCAGGCGCGCCGGGCACAGGTCGAGCACCAGGTCGAACCTGCCCTCGCCCACTGGCTCGCCCGCCGCGCGCCAGCGCGCTTCGAAGGCGCCCAGCCAGCCGGCCACCGCCACCGTTAGCGCCCTGTGCACCGGATACAGGCGCGGCTGCCCGTCCGGCTCGTCCAGCAGGAGGACGGTGACCGGCAGCGTGCCGGCCAGCCGATCGGCCAGCGGCAGCGCATCGACCGCGCTGCCCACCACCAGCGTGCGGCCGTGCGAGCGGTAGTCGACGGTGACGGCCGCCTCGAAGTCGGGAAAGTCCCGGGCCGCCTGCAGCGCGGCCAGGCGGGCGGCCGCGTCGCGACCGTCCTGGGCGGGGTCGGAAGCCGCCCCGTCGTTGAGTCGGATATTCATGTGGTCCCTTGTGTCGGCGTGCACGGCTCGCCTTCGGCTGCAGGATCGCCTTCGTCTTCGTCCTCGTCCTTTGCCAGCAGGCGGTCCAGCACGCCCGGTGCATGCTTGAGCGCCGCCAGCATGGCGTCGGTGAGCGGTGCGGCCTTGTTGTAGTCGCTGATATAGATGTCCAGACCATCCATCACCGCGAAGTTCGGATCGGCGAACAGCTTTTTGAGCGCCATGCGCTGCACGGCCTTGTCGACGCCCTTGGCGACGAAGGCCGAGTAATCGGATTCCGGCGTCAGGCGCGCCACGTCGTCCAGGGTCGGCAGCGGCCGCGCTTCTTCCACCGGCGGCGGCTGGACGGCAGTCACCGGCGCCTCGGCGGCCAGGGCCTCTTCCACCGGCTCCGGCGACGACTTCATTCGCGCCCAGCGGCGCAGGAAACCTTCTTCGGCAATGACGTCAGCGCTCATCCGTGCTGCCTTCCCTTGCGCGGGCGCGGCGTGAAATGCTCGCGCAGATAGCCTGCGACCCAGCTGTAGATCTCGGCCGGCATGGTCACGCCGTCGGCCGCCTCACCCGAATCGAACATGCGCGTGCCCTCGACGTAGCTCACCGAGGCGCGCGCCGGCATCGCGCGATCGTCTTCCATCCGCCATAGCACGAACACCTTTGATTCCGGCGCCATGATGTTCTCGTAATAGCCCTCGTTCTCGTCGGTGTACAGTTCGAGCTCGAGGCCGGAGACCATGTAGTAGTCGCGTTCCGCGCTTTCGCTCAGCACCGACAGGCGCGGCAGCTCGCCGCGGTCCGGCACGATGCCCACCGCGGCCCAGCTGTCCATGTCGCCCCAGCGGTGCTGCACCGCGCGCCGCTGCATGATGATGGCGACCGGCATGCTTCCCATTTTCATCGTCGTGCCTTCACTGTTTGGGGGCGTTCCTGGGCACGCCTTGCTTGTTAACCGTCGGCGAAGCCCCGGCCGGCTCGGCGCGGGTCGGCCCCTGCTTGACGTCCTCGCTCGGCCGCGCCGTACCGAGCTTCTCGCTCTTGACTGGCACAGTGGCCGCATGCAACGCACGCGCCCCGAGCGGAGCGGCCGCCGTGGCCGGCGCGGCGCCCGAGGTGCCCGGCGCGCCGCCGGCAGGGGCAGGCGCCGGCACGCCGGCGCTCGCCGGGGTCGGGTCGGATGCGGCGACACCCATCGGCCCGGTCACGGGCGGCGGCGGCTTGATGGTCCAGCCCTCCTGCGCGGCGCGCTGGCGCCATTGACCGCTGATCCGGTCCATCGACGCGTTCAGTGCTTCCTTTTCCTTGGCCGCCTTGGCGTCGGCCTCGGCCTTCTTCGCCGCCGCGGCCTGGGCCTGGGCCGCCGACGGCGGCGGCAGGGCCGCCCAGGATGCGCCGGCCAGGCTCAGGCCCAGCGCCAGCGCCGACAAGGCGCGCAATCGTTTGACCGTCATCGTGTTCCTCCTGACTGCCCCTGCGGCGCGGCATTACTGGCCGCCGGGGCTTCGGTAGTTCCCCGCGCCGGCGCGGCGGGACGATTCTCGCCCGACGGCAGATTGCCGCCCTCACGCCCGGCGCTCGACGGCTGGGTGACGCCGCTCGACGGTCCCTGGCCGGTTTCCAGGGTGGCGCCGGCGGTCTCGGCGCCGCTGGTATTGCCGCCCGAACCGCCGGCGATGCCCGGCGTGCCGCCGGCATAGGTGGCGTCGGTTTCCGGCCGCGCCGTGCGCGCCATGATCTGCCCGCTCGTCAGTCCACCGGACGAGACCTGTCCGGGGTACTTCGTCTGGATCACGCCGTTGGCGGCGGGAGACTGGCCGCGGTCGCAGGCGGCCAGCAGGATGGCCGCCAGAGCCATGCCGCCGATCGTCGGTGCAGTGTGTCGTTTCATCGCCATTCCTCAGTGCGCCGGACCTGGGCGCGGCTGGCCGCCCTGGCCAGGCACCATCTTGCCGTCCTTGTCCATCCCGGGCGGAACGCCCGTCTTCATCTGTTCGTACCACAGCTGGTGATGGGCCTTGGCCCAGTTCTCGTCCACCGTGCCGTAGCGCATCGCCTCGTAGGCGCCGGGTGTGCCCATGGTGCCGATGTAGGCGTGGCCCATCGCGGCGGCCATGTACAGTGCCGCCGCCCCCACGTGCAGCACGTTCGCCACCTGCATCACGTAGCGGGTCTGGCCGACGGCGAAGTCGAGCACCAGGCCGGTGACCGACATGATCAGGCCCAGCAGCGCCACGCCGCCCCAGAACCAGGTCTTTTCGCCGGCATTGAAGAAGCCGGCCGGGACGTGCTTGTGGCTGACGATGCCCCCGCCCTGCTTGACCCACTGCCAGTCGGCGCGGTTGTAGAAGTTACGCTTCAAAAAGGTGAAGAACATCAGGATCGAGCACAGGATGAACAGCGGCCCGACGAAGTTGTGCAGGTATTTCGAGATGATCGCCACCCAGGAAAACAGGTCGTGCCCCATCCACGGCAGCATGATCTTCTTGCCGTACATGATGATGATGCCGGTGATGCCCAGCGCGATGAAGCTGAAGGCCGTGGCCCAGTGCACCTGGCGTTCCCAGCGATTGAAGCGCTGCATCTTGCGGCCGGCCTCTGCCACCTGGTTGGCCGGGCCGATGGTCCGGTAGAAAACAAAGATCGCCAGCGGCACCGCCAGCAGGATGAAGCCGGCGATCGTCGCCAGCGGTCCGTTGCGCAGGTGGCGCCAGGTGTTGCCACCGCGCTGGACGATGACGTTGCCTTCCTTGCTGCCGTACTGGCCCAGGTAATGCCGGTCCATGTGCACCCGGCCCGAGGCGGCGCTGGTCATGCCGGGGTCGGGCACGACCGAGTCGGCCTCGATCTGCAGCATGGTCTGTTCTTCGGCAGAGGCCGGCGCGGCGCGCTCGTTCTTGACGCCGGCCCAGCTAGCGGAGAACACCAGGGCCGCCACCAGGAACAGCATGGCGCGCAGCACATTCAGATTTGCTCGCATGTCGCCTCCTCAGGGGTTGGCACGGTTGTATTCGTTCTGCTTGCCGTTGCGGTTCTCGACCGTGGCCCACCAGGCCAGGCGGTCGTTGTGGAAGCGGCGCTGGTAGTGGCGATCGTCCTTCTTGCCGGCGTACTCGCCTTTGATCCATGGCGGATGCTGGTCCACTTCGAGGCAGCCGGCCAGCAGCACCGCTGGCAGAATGAGCGCGCAGATCTTGATGAGCTTCATGTCGGGAACCTCCCGGAATGGTTCTGCGAGTCGCGCAAGTCCTGGTTGACGCGCGGCGAGTCGCCCTCGGCCTTGTACTCGCCGCCGCGCTTGGGTTTGCCGTAGGCGATCTTCCAGCCCCACAGCTGCGGGCCGTAGCCGCGCGTCTCGACCCGTTGGCGATAGATGTCGGCAATGATGTTGGCGTCGCCGCCCAGCAGCGCCTTGGTGCCGCACTGCTCGGCGCAGGCCGGCAGCTTGCCTTCGGCGATGCGGTTGCGGCCATATTTCTTGAACTCGGCTTCCGAGGTATCCGGTTCCGGGCCGCCGGCGCAGAAGGTGCACTTGTCCATCTTGCCGCGGTGGTTGAAGAGGCCCGTCTCGGGGAACTGCGGCGCGCCGAACGGACAGGCGTAGTAACAGTAGCCGCAGCCGATGCACTGGTCCTTGCTGTGCAGGACGATGCCGTCCTCGGTGTGGTAGATGCAGTTGGTCGGGCACACGGCCAGACATGGCGCGTCGGTGCAGTGCATGCATGCCACCGACACCGAGCGCTCGCCCGGGATGCCGTCGTTGATCGTCACCACGCGGCGCCGGTTGATGCCCCAGGCCAGTTCGTGTTCGTTCTTGCAGGCGGTCACGCAGCCGTTGCAGTCGATGCAGCGCTCCGTGTCGCAGATAAATTTCATTCTTGCTGGCATGTCGGTCTCCTCCGTCAGCTCAGGCGCGCACCACGCGGCACAGCGACACCTTGGTTTCCTGCATCATGGTCACGGCGTCATAGCCATAGGTCCAGCCAGTATTGATGGCCTCGCCGCGCACGATCGGCGCCCCATGTTCGGGATAGTGTTGTTCCAGGTCTTCGCCCATCCACCAGCCGCCGAAGTGGAATGGCGCCCACACCAGGCCCACCGGCACCCGCTCGGTGACCATCGCCATCATCTTCAGGCGCGCGCCGGTCGGGGTCTCGAGCCACACGTATTCGCCCAGCTTGGCGCCGATCTGGACCGCATCGCGCGGGTTGATCTCGACGAACATGTTTTGCTGCAGCTCGGCCAGCCAGGGATTGGACCGGGTCTCCTCGCCGCCGCCTTCGTATTCGACCAGGCGGCCAGAGGTCATGATCAGCGGGAAGTCCTTCGAATAGTCGACCGCCTGCACCGACTTGAACAGCGTAGGCAGGCGCCAGTGATTGGCCTTGTCGTCATAGGTCGGGTACTGGGCCACCAGGTCGCGCCGTGGCGTGGCCAGCGGTTCGCGGTGGACCGGCACCGGATCGGGGAAGTTCCACACGTTGCAGCGCGCCCGCGCATTACCGAACGGCGCGCAACCGTGGGCGATGACGACTCGGATGATCCCGCCCGACAGGTCGGTCTTCCAGTTCTTGCCCTCGGCCATGGCTTGCTCGGCCGGGGTCAGCTCGGCCCACCAGCCCAGTTTTTTCAGGAACACGTGGTCGAATTCTGGATAGCCGAAGTCGAGCTCGCTGTGCTTGTTGGTCGAGCCGTCGGCCGCCAGCAGGCTCGAGCCGTTGTGCTCGACGCCCCAGTTGGCGCGGAACGGCAATCCACCCTCGGCCACGCTCTTGCTCAAGTCGTACAGGATCGGCGTGCCCGGATGTTTCATCTCCGGCGTGCCCCAGCACGGCCACGGCAAGCCATAGTAATCGCCCTTGCACGGGCCGGAATCGGCGCGCAAGGTCGTCGGGTTGAACGTGTGCTTGTTTTCCATGTGCAGCTTGAGCCGCTCGGGCGAGCAGCCGGTGTAGCCGATGGTCCAGCACGAGCGGTTGATCTCGCGCAGGATGTCCTCGACCACCGGCTCGTTATGCACCACCTTGATGTTTTTCACCAGTTCGTCGGCAAAGCCCAGCTTGCGCGCGAACAGGTACATGATCTCGTGGTCGGTCTTGCATTCGAACAGCGGCTGGATCACCCGCTCGCGCCACTGGATCGAGCGGTTCGAGGCCGTGCACGAACCCTGGGTCTCGAACTGCGAGGCGGCCGGCAGCAGGTAGACGCCGTCGCTGCGGCCGTGCATCGACGCCGTCATGCTCGGGTAGGGGTCGATCACCACCATCATGTCGAGCTTTTGCATCGCCGCCTTCATGTCCGGCAGGCGGGTCTGGCTGTTCGGGGCGTGGCCCCAGTAGAGCACGGCGCGCAGATTGCTCGGCTGGTCGATGAACTGGTTTTCTTCATTGACCGCGTCGAACCAGCGCGACACCGTGATGCCGGGCTTTTCCATCAGCTCCTTGGAACCGAAGCGCGACTTGATCCAGTCGTAGTCGACACCCCAGACCGCGGCGAAGTGCTTCCAGGCCCCTTCGGCCAGGCCGTAGTAGCCGGGCAGCGAATCGCCGTTGGGGCCGACGTCGGTCGCGCCCTGCACATTGTCGTGGCCGCGGTAGATGTTGGCGCCGCCACCGGGAATGCCGATATTGCCCAGCGCCAGCTGCAGGATGGACAGCGCGCGCACATTGGCGGTGCCGACGTGGTGCTGGGTGATGCCCATGCACCAGACCACGGACGAGGGACGGTTGGTGGCCAGCATCTCGGCCGCCATGCGCACCGCCGATTCCGGCACGCCGGTCACGTCCGACACCTTATCGGGCGTCCATTTCATGACTTCGGCGCGCACGTCCTCCATGCCCCAGGTGCGCTCTTCGATGAACTTCTTGTCTTCCCAGCCGTTACTGAAGATATGCCACAGGATGCCCCACACCAGCGGAATGTCGGTGCCGGGCCGCACGCGCACATAGTGGTCGGCAAAGCGCGCCGTGCGGGTGAAGCGCGGATCGATGACGATCATCTTGGCGCCCAGCTCCTTGGCGTGCAGGAAGTGCAGCATCGAGATCGGGTGCGCCTCGGCCGGATTGGAGCCGATGAACAGCACCGCCTTGCTGTGGTGCAGATCGTTGAACGAGTTGGTCATCGCCCCGTAGCCGAAGGTCTGGGCCACGCCGGCCACGGTGGTCGAGTGACAGATGCGGGCCTGGTGGTCGCAGTTATTGGTGCCGAAGAACGATACCCATTTGCGCAACAGATAGGCCTGCTCGTTATTGTGCTTGGAGCTGCCGATCACCATCAGCGCATCGGGTCCGGCTTCCTTGCGCAGCTGCAGCAACTTGTCGCCGATCTCGTCGATCGCCTGGTCCCAGGAGATGCGCTGGTACTTTCCGTTCACCAGCTTCATCGGATATCGCAGGCGGTGCTCGCCGAAGGCGTGCTCGCGCACCGAGGCGCCCTTGGCGCAGTGGGCGCCCATATTGATCGGCGAATCGAAGGCGGCCTCTTGCCGCACCCAGACGCCGTTGGCGACGACCGCATCGACCGAGCAGCCGACCGAGCAGTGGCTGCAGACGGTGCGCTTGACCACGGTCGGCACCGGGGTATCCGGTACCGGGTCGGCCTGGGCCGCTTCGATCACGTTCAGCGGCAGGTGGCGCGCCAGGGCGCCGGCGCCGGCGGCAACGCCTGCCCCGACCAGGAAACGGCGCCGTTTCAACGCGCTGTCGCGCGTGGACTTGACCAGTGACATATCGATTCCTCTGCTTGCCTACCAGTAGGCGGCGGTCTCGTAATAGCGGCGGATGTGATCCGTCTCGTGGTAGCCGCGCTTGACCTTGGGGTCGGGCGCGGCCGGGGCGGCCTGTGGCGCCGCGGTCGCCGGGGCGGCAGCAGCGGCCACCACCAGCGCGCCCAGCGGGGCCGCCTTCAGGAACCCGCGCCGCGCCGGGTCGGGACGGTCCTGGCCGGGATCCTGCTGGACTCGTGGATCATGTTTGGTCATCGTTTTCCTCTCCTACTCCAAAACTTTCCGCCTCGATTGCCAGGAATGCCTGTGCGAAGTGGGCGACCAGGCGGTAATAGTTGGCGCCTTCGGCATTGGCGATGTCGTCCAGCGCGCGCATGCACCAGGAGCCGATGTGGGCCTCGAAGAAGCGGCGCTGCACGTCCAGCGGCTGGCGCCGGATGCCGGGCGAGCCGGCCACCAGCACGCGCATGGTCTCGCACAGCGCGCCGAGGTGGTCTTCGAACTCGCCCCGCCCCTGTATGCGCGCCAGGCCAAGCCGGGCCAGGTCTTCGCGCAGATGCGCCAGCGGCGTGTCGTTCATGTAGCCGGCCAGGTAGCGCGAGCCATACGGATCGACCGGCGGCGTGCCGACGCTGACGAACAGCGCGCTGAATTCATCGTGGACGAGACGGGGATCCATCACGCCGGACGCCACGGTCAGTTGGTCCCAGGCGCGTTCGAGCGCCGGATCGCCGCCCTCGGCCAGGATGGGATCGCTGGATGCGAGCGCATCGAGCAGCGCCGCGTCTGGCGCGGCCAGCAGCAGCCGGGAGAGCAAGGCATACAGATCCGCCCTGGCCTGGTCTTCGCCGCCTGGCGGCAGATCCGGTCGCACGATTGCGGTGGCAAATGCGCTGCGATCGGGCAAGGTCTGAGTAGTTGATGGCACTGGGGAACACTCCAGTTGTTCAATTTATATGGCAGTGTAGGCCTCGATTGATATTGAGTGCGCACAGTTGCCTAAAACGGCTAAATGAACCCTGCATGGGTGAGCACGGGCGCCGAACGACCGGAACGCAACGGAATTGTTTCTCAATTGCAAATAAATGGCATTTGTTTGTCGAGATTGACGCTTCAACACGTCTATAATCGCGGTGTACCGAACCAAGCGACCATCCCTCATGAGCCAGACCCTGTCCCGGCAAGCCGAGCCGACCATCAATATCCACGCCCTCAAATCCTGCGCCCAGTGCAGCATGCACCAGCTGTGCTTGCCGATGGGCCTCGAAGACGCCGACATCGACCGTCTGGACAAGATCATCGGCCGCCGTCGCCGCCTGGAGCGCGACGAGCGCCTGTACAGCGTGGGCGAATCGTTCCGCAACCTGTACGCGGTGCGCTTCGGCCACTTCAAGACCTACCAGGTGAACGCCGCCGGCGAAGCCCAGATCACCGGTTTCCAGATGGCCGGCGAGCTGCTGGGCATGGACGCGATCAGCGGCACCCACCATTGCGACGCAGTAGCCCTGGAAGATTCCGAGGTGTGCGAGATCCCGTTCGCGCGCCTGGAAGACCTGTTCGGCGAAGTGCCGACCCTGCTGCGCCACTTCCACCGCATCATGAGCCAGGAAATCACGCGCGAGCAGAACGTCATGCTCCTGCTCGGCAATATGCGCGCCGAGCAGCGCTTCGCCGTGTTCCTGGTCAACCTGTCGGCGCGCTACGCCACCCGCGGCTATGCGGCCAACCGCTTCCAGCTGCGCATGTCGCGCGAAGACATCGGCAACTACCTGGGCCTGACCATCGAAAGCATCAGCCGCCTGCTGTCGCGCTTTAAAAAGCAGGGCTGGCTCGAGGTCGACAAACGCGAAGTGACGCTGCTCGATCCGGTCAAGCTGAAGGCGCTGGCGGCCGGCACCGACGTGTGCAGCCCGATGGCCTGACATCATGACGCTGCTGCCTTCGTGCGACATGCACCTGCGCAGCTACGACCGCGTGCACTGGGGCGACCGCCACGACTTCGCCCAGCTGGTGCTGCCGTTGCACGGCGAAGTCGTGCTCGACATCGAAGAGCGGCGCGGCCGGCTCGATCCCCTGCATGGCGCGCTGGTAGCGCCCGGCGCCGGGCATGCGCAATCGAGCCCGGGCGCGAATGACTCCCTGATCGTCGACGTCGATGGCGGCGCCTTCGGCGACGGTCCCTGGCAGCGGCTGCTGGAGCGGCCCTTCGTCACGCTCGGCCCTGCCGCGCGCAAGCTGGTCGAGTTCATGGGACTGATGACGCGCGAGTCCGTTCCATCTCGCGCGCTGGTGCACGGTTGGGTGCCGCTGCTGCTCGACACCCTGAGCCTGGACGCGCCGCGCACCACCTCGCGCCTGACCGCCCTGCTGGCGCGCATCGAGACCGCGCCCGGCCTGGCCTGGAGCACCGAATCGATGGCGCGCGCCGCCAACCTGAGCGTGAGCCGCCTGCACGCGCTGTTTCGCGAAGAGCTGGACAGCACGCCGCATGCCTGGCTGCTGGGCTGCCGCCTGGATTGCGCACGCGGCATGTTGACGGACGGCGCGCGCAGCGTGGCCGACATCGCCATCGCCTGCGGTTTCTCGGACCAGGCCAGCCTGACGCGGGCGATGCGCCGCGTGTTCGACACCACGCCTGCCGCCTATCGGCGCGCAGCGCAGGAGAAACCGCCAAAACCGCAGTAGTCCCGGCCAAGACCAGGGGCAGGTCCAGGCCAGAGAATCTCCACTCAAAGGAGATTCATCATGTACAAAGCTACTGGCGCGGGCGGACTGTCCCGCTCCACCCTGCTCGGCATCGGCGCTGGGATCGCCGCCGGCGCACTCTGGGGCCTGGTCTTCCTGGCCCCGGAACTGGCGCCCGAATTCCTGCCGATCCAGCTCTCGGCCGGACGCTACCTGGCCTATGGCCTGGTCGCCGCCATCCTCATCTACCCTGCCTGGCGACGGCTGCGCCGCCACCTCGGCTGGCCGGCGTGGCGCGCCCTGATCGGGCTCAGCCTCACTGGCAACATCATCTACTACCTGTTCCTCGCCAATGCGGTGCAACTTGGCGGCGTGGCCATGGCCTCGATCGTGATCGGGCTGCTGCCGATCGCGGTCACCATGGTGGGTTCGCGCGACGGCGACGCGGTGCCGCTGCGCCGGCTGCTGCCTTCGATGCTGCTGAGCGGCGCCGGCCTGGCCTGCATCGGCTGGGAGTCGCTGTCGGCGTCCGGACCCGGTTCGCTGGCCGGCCTGGCCTGCGCCTTTGGCGCGCTGGTGTCGTGGACCATCTTCGCGGTACATAACAGCCGCTGGCTGGCGCGCATCGAGGGGATTTCGTCGCATGAATGGAATCTGCTGGTGGGCGTGGTGACGGGCGTCATGGCGCTGGCGCTGGCGGTGCCGGCCTTCGTGCTGGCGCCGGGCGAGCATACCCTGCCGGTCTGGCTGCGGTTCGGCGCACTGGTCAGCGCGGTCGCCATCCTGTGCTCGGTGGTCGGCAACGCCCTGTGGAACCACGCCAGCCGCGCACTGCCCCTGAGCCTGATGGGCCAGATGATCGTGTTCGAGACCATCTTCGCGGCCTTGTATGGCTTTTTGTGGGAAGCCCGCTGGCCAAGCGGGTTCGAGACGGCTGCCTTGGTGTTGCTGGTAGCGGGCGTGATTTCGTGCGCTTCGGCGCACCGGCGCTAGACTTCCGCGATCGCTTCACGCAGACGGCGTACCGCCACCGTCGCCATCTCCGGCGTCGCGAAGTTGGCAAACCCCATCAACAAGCCGCCGCGGCGCGACCGGCCCATCCGCCAGTCGCCGAGGGCTTGCAATCCCATTCCACGCGCCCGCGCCGCCGCAGCCAGCGCCCGGTCGTCCTGCCCGGCAGCGAGCCGCGCCAGCACGTGGATGCCGCCGGCCTGCGGCTGCACCGTCAGCGCGTCTCCCATCTCTCGCGCCAGCGCATCGACCAGGTAGCCGCGCCGCTCGGCGTACAGTGTGCGCATCCTGCGCAAGTGGCGCGCAAAGTGGCCCTGTTCCATGAACTCGGCCACCGTCGCCTGCGGCAGGATCGAACCCGGGCCGGGAAGATGGTCGACCATGTCGCGCACACGCGTCACCTGCGATTCAGGGACGACCAGGTAGGCCAGCCGCAGGCCGGGCAGCAGCACTTTGCTGAAGGTGCCGGTGTACAGCAGCCGGCCGTGGCGGTCGATGCTTTTCAGGGCCGGCAAGGGACGGCCGTGGTAGCGGAACTCGCTGTCGTAGTCGTCCTCGACGATCCAGGCGCGGGCGGCGTCGGCCCATGCCAGCAGTTCGAGCCGGCGCGGCAGCGACATCGCCACGCCCATGGGGCTCTGGTGGGTGGGCGTCACCACGGCGAACCGCGCATCCGGCGCCCGTTCCAGGCCGCGCGCCACGTCCAGTCCTTCGTCGTCGACCGGCACTGGCGCCAGGCGCAACCCGGACTGCACCAGGAAACGCCGTGCAAGCACATAGCCCGGATCCTCGTACCACCCGACGTCGCCATCGCGCAGCAGGACGCGCCGCGCCAGTTCCAGCGCGCCGTGGTAGCCAGGCGTGACAAAGACCTGCTCGTGCGAACAGTCGATGCCGCGCGCGATCCCGAGATAGGTGGCGATGGTGCGTCGCAGGGGGGCATAGCCGGCCGGATCGGGATAGGTCATCGCCATCGTCTCGAGGGCGCGCGAGGTGCGTCCGGCCAGGCGTGTCCAGGTCTTGCGCGGGAAGGCGTCGAGCGCCGGCAACCCGAGCTGGAACGGCATGGCTTCGCCCGGGACGCCTTGCTGCGAACCGGCATCCGGCGCGCTGCGCGCCGCGCTCCGCGGCCGCGCCGGCTCGGCCAGTTTCGCCAGCCGCGGCGAGACGACCGTCCCGGCCGCACCGCGCGCCACGAAATAGCCTTCGCCAACCAGCATCTGGTAGGCCGCTTCGACGGTGCCGCGCGCCAGATTCAATTCGCTGGCCAGGCTGCGCACCGACGGCACCCGGTCGCCCGCCTTGAGCTTGCCCGCGGCGATCGCTTCGCAATAGCGGCGGTACAGCTGCAGGTAGATCGGCTCGCCGCGCCCACGGCTTGGCGCCAGGTTGTGCAGGTCCATCGCGATGTCCTATTCGTTTCTTCAATTCTTGCACCTACTGCGTAGGCCATGATCCGCCTATAGTATCCGCATTGAATGACGATGACCATGCGCCATGTACGCAATCGACCAACTACCCCCTTACCGGAGATTCCTGATGAGTGCCCCGCAACGCCTGCCCTACTATTCCCTGTCCCCCGCCGCCTACCAGGGCTTCGGCGCCACCAAGAAGGCGCTCGAGAGCAGCCCGCTCGGCAAGGAGCTGATCGAGCTGGTGTGGCTGCGCATGTCGCAGATCAACGGCTGCGCCTTCTGCCTGGAGATGCATGCCAAGGCCCTGCGCGCCGACGGCGTGTCGAACGCGAAGCTCGACAGCCTGGCCGGCTGGCGCGTCAGCCAGCGTTTCAGCGAACGCGAACGCGCCGCCCTGGCCTGGACCGAGGCGCTGACCCACGTCGACCGCACCGGCGCGCCGGACGCAGACTACGAGCCGCTCAGGGAATATTTCAGTGACGTCGAAGTCTCCGACCTCACCTTCGCCATCGCCCTGATGAGCGCCTTCAACCGCCTCGCGATCGGGATGCGCCAGTGAATATCCTTCACATCGATTGCAGTGCGCGCGCCGGGTCGCACAGCCGCGCGTTATCGAACGCGATGGTCCAGAAGCTGCTGGCGCGGCATCCTCACGCCGAGGTGCTGCGGCGCGACCTGGGCCTGGAGCCCATTCCACATGCGGAGGCTGCCTACGCAGCCGCCCTGGCCACGCCCGCCGCGATGGCCGCCGCGCAGGCGGCCAACCCGGCTAACGGGGGCGTGCAGCTGTCCGAATCGCTGATCCAGGAAGTCGAAGCCGCCGACGTGCTGGTGATCGGCACCCCGATGAACAACTTCACGCTGCCGTCAGTGTTCAAGGCCTGGATCGACCAGCTGCTGCGGGTCGGCCGCACGATCGGCATGTCGGCGGGCGGCGAAAAGGTCGGGCTGCTGGCCGACCGGCCGGTGTATGTCGGCATCGCCTCGCGCGGCGTGTTCAGCTGAGAACAGGCCAGGCAGCCCGATTTCCTGACGCCCTACCTGAAGGCGGCCTTCGGCTGCATCGGCTTGACCTGGCTGCAGTTCCTGCCGCTGCAGGCCACGGCCTTCCTCGATCCCGGCCAGCTGGCGGCGGACCGGGACGCGCTGCTGGCCACCATGGACCTGGCGCGCACCGCCTGATCGAGCCAGGGCGGCGCACGGCCATTCACTCAGCGCCGCACCGACAGCCCGAACGCCAGGCCCAGATCGGGCGTATTCTTGTTCAGCCCACGCACCACCATCGCATCGACCTGGCAGTTTCTGTTCAGTCGCCAGCTCACGCCGGCGTCTACCTGCATCCGGTCGCCGCCATGCGATGCAGAGGCGATCTGCGGCGCCGCCACTTCAAGGAATCCCTGAAGGCGTTCAGTGAATTTCTTTCCCAGTGAGACCGCCAGGATACCGTAGCGGTAGCGCGCACCGTCATCGTCCACGTCGGCCCCGGCACCCGGCGTCACGGCCAACGACCAGCCTTTTGGCAGATCCCATTCAGCCGCCAGCACCAGCTGCGGCAGGACACCCGCGACCCGCAGCGCCGAGCTACCGCTTGGCAGCGCCATCGTGCCAATCAGCCCCAGGGCGGGATGCGCGCCCTCCCCATCGGCAAAATGCCATTTGACACCGATCGACGTGGCATTCCAGCCCGCACTCGTGGTGCGCTCGCGAGTAAGCGGATCGACACCGTGCTCGATACTGCGGCCGTCGGTCTCGACGCGCAGTTCGGTCGTGTCGCCCAGGCCGATACGCAGCAGCGCCGGCGTGCTCAAGGTGCGCACGTGCAGGTCATCATCGCGCTGGCGATCCCAGTCGACGCCAATCTCGAGCTGAACGCGGCCGTGACCGACCACCTGGCTGGAGTTGGCGACGTTAGGGCGGTCGGGATTGATGGCATCGCCGTCATCGGCGTGAGCGAACTGGGCGCTGCAAGCCAGTATCAGGAGAGCTGCCTGCCGTCGCAGGCGCGTAGGGTTTGGCGAAAAAATCATACGGTCGGATAAACAAGGAGGGACATGGTGTGCAAAGGCCGAGCCGGCGCCATCGCACCCCGGCTATTCTACGCCCCCGGTGTGTGGTAAAGCGGCTTCAAGGTAGCGCCATCCGCGCCGCGCCGGGGCATGTCGCACTACCTTGGCCTTTTCGCATGACCCGGCAGCCGCGCGACAGTAAGATCGGCCGCGTTTGACCAACCGTCCACGAAACCGCCATGAAACCACGCCGCTCCCTCGCCATCCTGCTCCCCGCCCTGCTGCTCGCGACCGCCCCGCAGGTGGCCGGCGCCTCGATCCTGCCTGACGTCCCCGACATCAAGGCCGTCACCGACTACCGCCCGAAGATCCCACTGCGCGTCTACACCGCCGACAAGGTCCTGATCGGCGAATTCGGCGCCGAGCGACGCGAGTTCGTCCCGGTGGCCAAGGTGCCGGCGCTGCTCAAATCGGCCGTGCTGGCAATCGAGGACACCCGCTTCTACGAGCACGGCGGGGTCGACTGGATCCGCGCGCTCGGCGCGGCCAAGGCCAATATCGGCGACTTCGGCAGCCAGGGTGCGTCCACCATCACGATGCAGGTCGCGCGCAACTTCTTCCTGTCGCGCGACAAGACGATGCCACGCAAGCTGCTTGAAGTTGCCCTGGCCTACAAGATTGAGAAGGCACTGTCCAAGGACCAGATTCTCGAGGTCTACCTGAACCAGATCTATCTCGGCCAGCGCGCCTACGGCTTCGCCAGCGCGGCGCGCACCTATTTCGGCAAGCCGCTGCCCGAACTCTCCCTGGCCGAACTCGCGATGCTGGCCGGCCTGCCGCAAAACCCTTCCAGCAGCAATCCGGTATCCAATCCGCAGGCGGCGCGCAAGCGCCAGCAGGTCGTGCTCAGGCGCATGCGCGAACTTGCGATGATCACCGAGCCCCAGTACCGCCGCGCCCTGGCCGAACGCCTGCAGGTGCGCAGCTATGGCGCCACCCTGAATCCGCGCGCGGCCTGGGTCGCCGAGATCGCGCGCCAGGCGGTCCACGCCCGCTTCGGCCAGGCCGCCTATGAACGCGGCATCACGGTCACCACCACCATCGTGGCCGCCGAGCAGGATGCGGCCTACGAATCGGTGCGCCGCAACGTGCTCGCCTACGACCGCCGCCACGGCTACCGCGGCCCCGAAGCGCGCATCGTGCTGCCAGCCGACGCCGACGAAAAAGCGGACGCGACCGCCACCGCCCTGCAGAAACGGCCCATCGTCGACGGCTTGAGCCCGGCGGTGGTCATCGCCGCCTCGCCCAAGCGGGTGCGCGCCCTGCTCGCCAACGGCGACGCCGTCGAGATCACCGGCCCCGGCCTGGCCTTTGCCGCCGGGGCCCTGTCGGGCAAGGCCAAGCCCGCTGCGAAGCTGACGCCCGGCGCCGTCATCCGGCTGACGAAGGCCGCCGACGGCGCCCTGTCGATCGCCCAGTTGCCCGAGGTGGCCGCCGCCTTCGTGGCGCTCGACACCGAGACCGGCGCCTACCGCGCGCTGGTCGGCGGCTTCGATTACTCGGTCCACAAGTTCAACCACGTGACCCAGGCCTGGCGCCAGCCGGGATCGAGCATCAAGCCCTTTGTCTATTCCGCCGGCCTGGAACGCGGCTTCTTCCCCGGCACGCAAATCCTCGACGAGCCGCTCGACTTCAGCGCCGAGAAGGCCTATGCCAACTGGTCGCCGCGCAACGACGACAATGTGTTCCAGGGCCCGGTCACCGTGCGCCACGCGCTGTCGCGCTCACGCAATGTGCCGACCGTGCGCATGCTGCGCGCGCTGGACGTCGACTACACCCGCGAGCACCTGGCGCGCTTCGGCTTCGACGCCGCGCGCCAGCCGCGCAACCTGACCCTCGGCCTGGGCACCGGCGCCGTCACGCCACTGCAGATGGCCGGTGCCTATGCGGTGCTGGCCAACGGCGGTTACCGGGTGGAGCCGTGGCTGATCGCGCGCATCCAGGATGGCGATGGCACCGTCCTGCTCGAGCAGGCGGCGCCAGCGCCACGCCAGGCAAGTGCACGGGTGCTCGACGAGCGCAACGCCTTCATCGTCGACAGCATGCTGCGCGACGTCACCCGCGTCGGCACGGCGGCGGCGGCCTCGCGCCAGTTGCAAAGGCACGATCTGGCCGGCAAGACCGGCACCACCAGCAATGCGATCGACGGTTGGTTTGCCGGCTATGGCGGTAATGTGGCGGCGGTGGCCTGGATGGGTTATGACGAGCCGCGCTCGCTCGGCGGCCGCGAATTCGGCTCGACCCTGGCGCTGCCGATGTGGGTCGACTTCATGCGCGTCGCGCTGGCGAAGACGCCGCAGCACGAGCCGCTGCCGCCCGAGTGCGTGGCGCGCGCCGGCGGCGACTGGGTGTATGCCGAGTATGCGGAACAGGAACACCCGCCCGAGGCGGCGGATGGAATCGAGGCCTTGATGGGCACCTTCTCGTCAGCCGACGAGGCGACGCAGTAGTCGTCCCTACAGTTCGATCACCAGCTCGGGACGAAAAGCCTCTTGCTCGCCCTTGCTCAGGTAGCCCAGCGGATTGGCCACCACGCGGCACGACCAGGAATGGGCGCCGTCGCGGCCCTCGACCGTGTAGTCGTTCAGGCAGTGCAGGTGGCCGTGCATCCACAGCTGCGCGTGCTTGAACAGGCCGTCGAGCGCATTGCAGAAGCCCGCCGTGCCGGGCGTGAGGCCGTAGCGCGGATCGGCGCTCATCAGGCTCGGCGCGAAATGGGTGACCACGGCCGTCTTGCCTTCGAACGGCGTGGCCATCGCCGCGCGCAGCCAGGCCTGGCAGTCGAGCGACATGGCGCGGATGCCCTCGGCCAGCACCTTCTCGCCATCCTTCAGGGTCGTGTTCTTGCTCAGGTAGTAGTTGGCCGCGCGGAACGCCTTGTTACGCTGCTGCATCTGCTTGGTGAGGTCGGTGTCGCGCAGCGCCAGGGCATCGAAGTCGCTCCACAAGGTGGTGCCGATGAAGCGCACGTGATCGATGACGACGATCTCGCGGTCGAGCCAGACGATGCCGAGCCGCTCGCAGGTGGCGCGCAGCCGCGCATACGTCGCGTCATAGTCGAGCGAATCGAATTCGTGGTTGCCGGGAATGAACAGCACCCGCTTGCCGGCCAGCGCCGGCAATGCGGGAGAGAAGCGCTCGAGTCCGAAATCCTGGGTTTCCAGGCGCGAGCCGTCCTGGTAGGAGCCGATGTCGCCGGCCAGCACCACGACGTCGGTGTCCGGCAGGATCAGCGGCTGGAAGCCGGGATAGCGTTCGAGGTGCAGGTCGGAGAAAAGCTGTATGCGCATGGGCTCCGAGTATACAGCAGGCGCCGCCCGGTTTCAGGCGGCGCCGACGTATCAGAAGCGCACGTTCGCCGTCAGGCTGGCCGAGCGCGGCGTGCCCGGCGTGTAGCGGTAGCCGCTCTTGTTGATCGCCGCGACATACTTCTCGTCGCCGATGTTGTACACGTTCAGGCGCAGGTCGAAGTTCTTGCTGACCTTGTAGCCGACCATGGCGTCGAACACCCAGTACGACTCGGTGTAGGCCGGGGTGCCGATCGCGCCGTCGGTGCCGCGCGCCAGCTTGTCGGAAAAGCGCGCGCCGCCGCCGATACGCAGGCCCCATGGCAGGTCGTACGAAGTCCAGGCGGTGAACGACTGCTTCGGCGTGTAGGTCAGGCTGTTCTCGCCGGCGGCGGTGACGTTGCGGCCACGCTCGACGCTGGTGTCCATGTACAGGTAGCCGGCGCTGAGCAGCCAGTGCGGCGCCAGTTCGCCGGTGGCGCCCAGCTCCACGCCCTGCACCCGCTTCTCGCCGGTCTGGTAGTACTGCAGGTCGACCGGGTCCTGCTCGACCTCGTTCTCGACCTCGGTGCGGAACAGCGCGGCCGACAGCGACAGCTTCGATTTCAGCAGGTCGAGCTTGCCGCCGACTTCGGTGGTGACCGTCTTCTGCGGATCGTAGATCGGGTTCTGGGCGCTGTTGGCGTTGCCCGACACGGTAAAGCTGCCGCCCGGCGGCTGCTTGGAACTGGCCACCATCGCATACACGCTGCTGTTGGCGGTCGGCTTGTACAGCGCCGACAGCTTGCCGTTGACGAGGTTTTCGCCGACCTTGAAGCGGGTCGCGGTCAGCGCGTTATTGGACAGCGCCACCACCGAATAGTCGCCGCGGAAGTGGTCGACGCGCACGCCGCCGTTGAAGATCCAGCGCTCGCCGACCTTGACGGTGTCGAATACATACACGCTCTGGGTGTCGACCTCGCCCTCGTTGTAGGCGCCGGTGCGGCGCACGTCGACCGGCGTGGTCGGGGCGTCGCTCGGGTTCGGGCGATAGATGTTGGCGGCTGGCAGCGTGCCCAGGCCGGTCAGGCCCCACGTGGTCTGGCGTTCGCTGGTGATTTCCAGGCCCGTCACCAGGGTGTGCGACACGGCGCCGGTATTGAACTGGCTGGTCAGGGTCGTGACGTTGGTGAGGATCTTGTTTTCCTGGTCCTTGCCGGTGCGGATGCTGCGCGCGAGGGTCCAGGTGCTCGGGTCGCCCTGCACCGGCGTCGCCAGGTTGGCGGCGCTGGTGAGGAAGGCGGTCAGCAGGTAGTCCTGGCTGGTCTTGCCGTAGCGGCTAGTGTTCTGCAGCTTCATGGTCGGCGAGAAGTCGTGCTCGATGCGCACGGTGGCCATGTCGGCCTTCACGTCGTCGTAGTCATCGACCGAGCCATAGAAGTTCTTGGGGTCGACCTTGGGGGCGTCGGCGACCCAGGGCCGGGCGCGGTCAGGGCTGGTGTAGCCGGGCAGGCCGATCACGAACACGCCGCCGTCAGGGATGTTGTTCTGGTCGACGTGCAGGTAGTCCAGGTGCACGCGGGTCGGGCCGTTCAGGCCGAAGCCGATGCTCGGCGCCACCGCCCAGCGCTTGTTCTCGACCACGTCGCGCGCGGCGCTGCCCGAATCCTGGGCCAGCACGTTCAGGCGCACGGCGATGCCGCGCTGTTCATCCAGCACCTTGTTGACGTCAGCCGTGATGCGCTTCTGGTCACCGTTGCCGCCGGTGATCGCGGTGGTCACCAGGTCGGTGAGATTGGCCTTCTTGGTCACCAGGTTGACCGAGCCGGTCGGGGCGCTGCGGCCGTTGTCGGTGCCAGCCGGGCCTTTCAGCACGTCGATCTGCTCCAGGTTGAACACGTCGCGCGAGATCGAGCCGATGTCGCGCACGCCATCGACGTAGATGCTGCTGGAAGTATCGAAACCGCGCATGAAGATCGCATCGCCGGTCGTCGTGTTGCCGTTTTCGCCCAGGAAGAATGCGCCGACGCCGGGGGTATTGCGCAGCGCCTCGGTCAGGGTCAGGGCGCCCTGCTGCTCGAACAGCTCCTTCTTGATCACCTGGATCGTCTGGGCGGTGTCGACCAGGCGCTCGGTGTACTTGGGCGACGAGGCATTCTCGGCGCGGAACGGGTTCTCGTAGTTGCCGACGACTTCGACGGTCGACTGTGGTGCGACAGTGGCAGGCGCTGCAGTGGCGGCGGTGGCATCGTCGGCGGCGTGCACGCCGAGCGGCAGCAGGGCCGCGGCCAGTGCGGTGCCCGCAAGCTGGCTGCGGGTGATTGGGTGCTTGCGGCTTTTTATTGCTTTCATGGCGAGGCGGTCTCTCTCAGTGGATTAGTGCGTGTTGAAACACTGCAAGTAAAACAATGATTCTACCGAGAACGTCAATACATGTAAACGATAATCATTATCATTCGTGTTCTCGCTACACTTGGTCAAAAAAGACCATTCACCCTCGACAGCCCTCGAAAGATGACAACAGTGTTGGCGCCAAAACGTCATCCCCGCGCAGGCGGGGATCCAAGCGCCGTCGAACAGCCACTGCGATATGCGCTTGCGGCAGTGCGTCGAACTTGGATCCCCGCCTGCGCGCACTGGTGTCCGGAATAATTTCGGCCGCTTGAAAAAGGCCGCTGTATAGGAAAAACCACGTCGTTCCCGCCCTCGCCGGGCGCCTTGGCGGGAACCCAAGTGTGCACGGCCAGTGGCCTAAAAATCGACCTCCGATGAACGTTCTGGTCACGCAAGAGCATGAACATTCTGTGACTTCACTTGGATCCCCGCCTCCGCGGGGATGACGATGCATACGTTGCGTATAAATATTCCGGACGCTAGTGCGCCTGCGCGGGGATGACGGGATTACAGGCTAACGGTGATGCAGAATTAGAACTCGCGTGCGGCGCATGGCCGCACGCAGATTCTGATCACGACTTTTTCTGCTGCGCAATCCAGTTATCGACCAGCTCGCCCAGCACGTCGAGCGGCACCGAGCCGGCGCCCAGCACCAGGTCGTGGAAGGCCGGCAGCGAGTACTTGTCGCCCAGTTCCTTCTGTGCTTTCTCGCGCAATTCCAGGATGCGCAGCATGCCGATCATGTAGGCATTGGCCTGGCCCGGCCATACGACGTAGCGCTCGGTCTCCTGCGCGCCGATGCCGTAGTCGATCGCCTGCTGGCGGGTCCAGCCCTTGGTGTGCAGGCCGGTGTCGACCACCAGGCGGCGGGCGCGGAACAGTTCCGAACCCAGTGCGCCCAGCAGGCCCGGGACGTCGTCCTTGTACCAGCCCTGCTCCACCGCCAGGCGTTCGGTGTACAGCGCCCAGCCCTCGGAGTGCGCGCTGCCGCCGCTGAAGATGCGCTGGCTGCGGAACTTCGGCAGGCCGGTCATCTCTTGCTGGATCGCGAGCTGGAAGTGGTGGCCCGGCACGGCTTCATGGTAGGCCAGGCTGCGCATGCGGATCATGTCGAAGGTCGGGCCGCGCAGCGGCACCCAGAAGATGCCCGGACGGCTGCCGTCCGGCGCCGGCAAGGTGTAGTGGGCGGCGGCCGACGGCTCGGTCAGCGGCGGCACGCGGCGCACGTCGACCGGCGCGCGCGGCTTGAGGTTGAACAGCGTGCTGCTCCTGCGCTCGGCGTCGCGCACCATCTCGTTGTAGCTGGCGATGATCGCCGGGCGTGGGTCGCCCTCGCCCTTCGGCTGGAAGCGCGCGTCGAGCTGCTTCATGCGGGTTTCGATATTCCCGTCGGTCAGGCCCAGCGAGCGCAGGTGCTTGTCCATCTCGGCTTCGATGCGCGCCACTTCGCGCAGGCCGATGGTGTGGATTTCGTCGGCGGTCAGCTGGGTGCTGGTGAAGTTCTCGATCGCGCGCTTGTAGGCGGCGGCGCCGTTCGGCAGGCGCGAGATGCCGGCCACGTCGCCGGTCTTCGGATGAATCTCGGCCATGAAGGCCTGCACGCGGGTGTACGAAGGACGGATCTTCTGTTCGACGATGCCGGTCGCGCGCGCGATGGCGGCCGTGCGCGCCTCCGGCGACAGGTCCTTGATCTCGGCGGTGCGCTGGGCCAGCGTGGTGACCAGCACGTTCTCGGCGGCGGCCGGCTTGAGGAAGTGATCGACCTGGAACTGGGCGCGCTCCAGGATGAAGCGCGGCGGGATCATCTGCTTGGCCGCCGCACCCTTGGCGCGCACCAGCGCTTCATCGAGACGGACCGCCACCTGGTCCAGGCGGGCCAGGTAGCTGTCGACGTCGGCCGCCGTGCGCATCGGGTGGGTGTTGGTCATGAAGTTGACCAGGCCGATCTGCGGACCGCTGAACTGCGAGAACACGAAGGAATGGTCCTCGAACTGCTCGTTGGCGATCACGTTCTGCAGCGACCAGCGCATCACCGCTGCCGAGATCTTCTGGGTCTCGTTCAGGGGCTGCGACTTGAAGCCGTCGAGGCGCTTGATGCCCTCGCGCGCCATGGCGACCGACTTCTGGCGGTGCGCCGCGGTCAGCGGCGTCAGCTCGCGGTCCAGCCTGGTCTGCTCGGCGCCGCCGAAGTACTGGGTGGTCGTCGCCAGTTGCGGGCTCAGGCGTACCCAATCCTCGGCAAACTTGTCGCTCCAGGCGTCGAAGGCTTTATAGGGGGCGACTGCGGCGGCCTGGGTGGCGGCCGGTGCGGCGACAGCTGGCAGCGACGCGCCGGCAAGCATGGCGGGGATGAACAGGGCGGCGATGGTGGCGCGCAGGCTGCGCTGGCGGGTCGATGGCATCTTGGGTGTCTTCCTTGTGGTTGATTATCTGCGGCGGGTAGCAATTGCCGCCAAGGAATCTAACATGGAAGTAAACAGATCGACAACGCCGGTGTTGTCGGGCGGCGTACGTACGGCGCCTTACATTCGGTCGCAATTTACTCTCACTGCATGACGGGTCGCGGCTAGTATCATGCCTGGACTATACGAACGGGGCGAGCGTGGCGGCAGGCAGGCACGGAAAGCGGATAAGCGCTATCGCAATGGCGTCGGCGACGATTCTGCTCTTGCCGAACGTGCTGGCGCAGGCGCCGGTCATGACGGATCCGATCCCGGCACAGACGGCCCGCGCCGTCGTGCAGCGGACCATCGAGCTGGTCGAAGCCGAGGGCCTGTACCCGCGTAATCAGGACGAATACGCGAGCGCCAAGGCGCGGCTGCTGGCGGCGCTCGACGGCGCTGGGGCGGAGGTCGATCGCCAGCCGCTGTTCCAGCACGTGAACGCGATGCTCGGCACCCTCGACGCGGATGGCCACTCGTCCATCCGGCCGCCGTCGACCGGACGTCGGGTCCAGCAAGGCCTTGCGAGCGCGCGCGCTCAAGGAACGGCGTCGTCGTTCGCGCTGGTCCTGACGGCCCACGGCGTGGTGCTGCATTGGACGCCGCCGCAAAGCATGGGCGATCTGCAGACCGAGGCGCCGCCATTCCTGCAGCGCTTCCACGCGGACTACGCGACGACGCCGGGTGCGGACAAGGCCTGCGCCCTCGTCGTCGACCTGAGCGCCCAGGTTGGAGGAAACGCCTGGCCGCCCTTCATCGCCATGCATCCCCTGTTCGGCCAGGCCAATCCGGCGGCCTGGGTCGGGCGCGACGGCACGCGCAGGGCCTTCGTCAACCCGCCGCAGTTGCGCCAGATGGAAGCGCGGCACGGGGGGCGAGCGAGCAATCCTCTGCAGCGTTTCGCCGGCAGGCCGCTGGCCGTCGTCGTCGACCAGCGTACCAGCAGCGCTGGGGAAATGCTGCTGGTCGCATTGATGGGAGAAGGTTCGCGCACGCGCACCTTCGGCCAGACATCTTCTGGCGCGACGACTGCCAATGTCGCGCACCGGATGGCGGATGGTTCCATGCTCGCGCTGACGACGTCGCGCTATGCGATCGGCGACGCGCCGGTCATCCGCGGCGGCATCGCTCCCGAGGTGCCGACGAAGCCGGGAGAGTCGGCGAGGGATACGCTGCTGCATGCGGCAACATGGGCGGCGCAGTCCTCGCCGCTGTGCCGTCACTGAGGGCGGTCGAAGCCATCACGCGCCGCGGCGATCATCCGGTCCTTCAGTTCGATCTCGCCGCAGTAATACAGCACCGCCGCGCCAAGGCAGGCCAGCACCATCCACCCCAGCAGCAGGCTGCCGACGCACACCACCGCGGCGCCGATCGCCAGCCTGATGGCGAAGGTACGGCGCGCCATGCCGAACACCATGCGGCTGTATGGACGCTGGTGGAAGAACACCACGAACAGCAGCCAGTAGGCAATCGCGTAGACAAAGTAAAGCAGCGCACCGATGCCGAGCGCAAAGCCTACCAGGGGCAAGCGAAACGCCAGCATCCCGAGTACGCCGATCGTCAGCCAATACAACAACAAGTTCCGGTACCGCACTTCCTCTCCCACCGAATCGCATTGGACGGCATCTTACCTCACGACCGCCTCGGGGTTGGCCTGCGCTCCGTATAATCCCCGCTTGGCCGGTTTGCAAGGGCCAGCCCTCCTCCACCAAGAAAGCGACGACACCGCATGCAGCACATCAGGGACAAGCTGGAAAACAATCAGATCGGGATCTATTTCGCGACGGTGGCGCTGGCCGCGCTGGCGGCGCAGGCGCTGCCGGGGACGACGGCGCTGGACCGTGCGGTCAACCCCGCCCTGGCCTTCATGCTGTTCGTGACCTTCCTGCAGGTGCCACTGGCCGAACTGGGCCGCGCCTTTACAAACACGCGCTTCCTTGGCGCCCTCCTGGTAACGAATTTCATCGTCGTTCCCCTGCTGGTCGCCGGCCTGCTGCCCTTCGTGCCGGACGATCCCCTGGTCCGGTTGGGAGTGCTACTGGTGTTGCTGGCGCCCTGCATCGACTACGTGGTCACGTTCTCCCATTTGGGCCGCGCCGATGCGCGCCTGCTGCTGGCCGCGACGCCCGTCCTGCTGGTCGCGCAGATGCTCATGCTGCCGGTCTACCTGCGCATCCTGCTCGGCATTGACGCGGCCGGCCTGATCCAGCCGGGGCCTTTCATCGACGCCTTCGTGTGGCTGATCGCCGTGCCGCTGCTGCTGGCAGTCAGTGTGCAGCTCTGGGCCGGCCGCAGCCCGGCCGGTGCGCGTGCGTCAACCGTGCTTGGCCTGCTGCCGGTGCCGGCCACGGCGCTGGTGCTGTTCATCGTGGTGGCGTCGGTGCTGCCGCAGCTCGGCCAGGCGCTCGATGCGGCGCTGCAGGTGGCGCCGGTCTATATCGCCTTCGCGCTGCTGGCCCCACTCGCCGGCTGGCTGGTGGCGCGCCTGTTCCGCCTGGCGCCGCCCGCAGGGCGCGCGGTCGCCTTCAGCGGCGCCACCCGCAACTCGCTGGTGGTGCTGCCGCTGGCGCTGGCCGTCCCGGGCGCGGTGCCGCTGCTGCCGGCGATCATCGTCACGCAGACGCTGGTCGAGCTGGTGGCGGAGCTGGTCTATGTGCGCGTCATTGCGCGCCTGGGATCGCAGCCGGCCTAGTGTCTGCCTCGATCACGAGCTGCGCCTGCTTCGCCGGACTCCAGCTGCGCGCCAGCCGCCAATCGCGCGCCGCGCCCTCCACCACCACCTGCCAGTGCGTCGGCTCGAGGATCGGCAGCACGGCCGAGAAGCGGCCCTGGGCGTCGGGCAGCGCCTCCAGCTCCAGGTCGCGCTCCGGCAGGGTCGGATGCGCCAGCCGGATGTGGAATGGCGCCACCACCGGCTGGCCGCCGCTGGCCAGGCGCCCGTTCAGGCGCCCTGCCTGCGCATCGTGGCTGGCCTCGAAATTGAGCGCCAGCTCGGTGGCGACGCGGTCGCGCCGCAGGTCCTGGTTGATGGCCTTGCCCTGTTTGTAGTAGTCGGCCACCACCATCGCATCGGGCTGCTGCGCGCCGAGCCAGGCCGAGACGCCGGTGCCGATCATCACGGCCACCGGGCCGATCATCAGGAACCACGGCCAGCGGTGCTTGTACCACGGCGCCGCCTGCTGCGGGAAGTTGGGGTTGGTCGCTTGCATATCCTTCTCCTTGCTCATATCAGCTTGCTCACTTCGGAACGATGAAGGCCGCGCCCTCGCTCACGCCCAGGTCCGGATCGGTCAGCGAGCGCACCGTGAATTCGATCTTGTTCGATCCCGGCTTGCCGGCGCCCTGGTCGATGCGCACCCGCACCGGCACCGCGCGCGTGCTGGCGCCGTCCATCGCGATGGCGCCGTCGTCCACCACCGTGGCCGAGGGGATGCCGCTCACGCTCACCTGGAGCGTCTGCGGCGCTTCGCTGGTGTTCATCACCTGCAGCCGGTACACGTTCTCGATACGGCCATCCTCGACTTCGCGCCCCATCGAACCGCGGTCGCGGATCACGTCCAGCTTGAGCGGGTTGCGCAGCGCCAGCGACGTGCCCATCGCCGCCACCAGCATCGCCAGCACCGCGCTGTAGACCAGCACGCGCGGGCGCAGCATGCGGCGCCGGATCTCGAGCGCGCCGAGCTTCCGGGCCAGCCCATTCTCGGTCGCGTAGCGGATCAGGCCACGCGGCCGCTGGACCTTGTCCATCACGATATTGCAGGCGTCGACGCAGGCGGCGCAGCCGATGCATTCGTACTGCAGGCCCTGGCGGATGTCGATCCCGGTCGGGCACACCTGCACGCACAGGCTGCAATCGATGCAGTCGCCGCTCTTTCCGGCGAGCGCCTGGGCTTCGCCCTTGCGACGGCCGTTGCGCGGCTCGCCGCGTTCGACGTCGTAGGTGACGATCAGCGTGTCCTTGTCGAACATCGCGCTCTGGAAGCGCGCATACGGGCACATATACTTGCACACCTGCTCACGCAGCCAGCCGGCATTGCCGTAGGTGGCGAAGGCATAGAACAGGATCCAGAAGGTTTCCCACGGCCCCAGGCCGAATGCCGCGATCTCGCCGCCCAGCGAACGGACCGGGGCGAAATAGCCGACGAAGGTGAATCCGGTCCACAATGCGACCGCGCCCCACGACAGGTGCTTGGCGCCGCGCTTGGCGACCTTCTCGGCATTCCACGGCTGGCGTGCGAGTCGTATCTGGCTGCTGCGCGAGCCTTCGATCTTGCGTTCGATCCACAGGAAGATCTCGGTGTAGACCGTCTGCGGGCAGGCGAAGCCGCACCACACGCGGCCCGCCACCGCCGTCACCAGGAACAGCCCATAGGCGCACACGATCAGCAGTGCCGCGAGGTAGATGAAGTCCTGCGGCCAGAACACCATGCCTGCTAGGTAAAACTTTCGGCTGGCCAGGTCGAACAGGACGGCCTGGCGGCCGTTCATGTTCAGCCATGGCAGGCCGTAGAACAGGATCTGCGTCAGCCAGACGCAGGCCCAGCGCAGCGTCGCATAGCGTCCCTTGATCTCGCGCGGGAAGATGTCTTTCCGCGCGGCGTACATGCGGACGATCGCTTCGCGCGGCGCTCCAGCAGGGTCTGTCATTTTGCTGCCGTCGCTTTCGTCACATTAGCGGGGGCCGGCGCGCTCGGATTCGACAGGCTCCATACATAGGCCGCCAGCACATGGACCTTCTCTTCACCCAGGAAGTCGCCGAAGGCCGGCATGGTGTTGGTGCGGCCCTTGCGGATCGTCTCCATCACGGTCTCGACGCTGCCGCCATACAGCCAGGTCTTGTCGGCCAGGTTCGGTGCGCCCAGCATCGTGTTGCCCTTGCCCTCGGCGCCATGGCAGGCCACGCAGGTGGCGAACTTCGGCTTGCCGAAGGCGACCTTGATCGGATCGGCCGACAGGCCCGACAGCGAGCGCACGTAGTGGGCCACGCTCTCGACGTCCTTGTCCGAGCCCACCGCCGCGCCCATCGGCGGCATCATGCCGGTGCGGCCGTTCATGATCGTGGTCTTGATGACGTCCGGCTCGCCGCCGTGCAGCCAGTCGTCATCAAGCAGGTTCGGGAAGCCCTTGCTGCCGCGCGCATCCGAGCCGTGGCACTGCGAGCAGTAGGTCAGGAACAGGCGCTCGCCGATCGCGTGGGCCTGCGGGTCGGCGGCCACCGCTTTCAGGTCGAGCTTCTTGTACTGCTCGAACAGCGGACCGTATTCGGCCCTCGCCTGTTTCAGCTCGGCCTGGTACTCGCTCACCTGGTCCCATTTCAATGTGCCGCGCCACGCGCCCAGGCCCGGATACAGCACCAGGTAGCCGGCGGCGAACAGGATCGACAGCCAGAACAGGACGATCCACCAGCGCGGCATCGGCGTGTTCAGTTCCGTGAGGTCTTCGTCCCACACGTGGCCGGTGGTCTGCTGCGGCTTGCCGTCGGCATCGAGCTTGACCTTGAACTTGGACTGCGACCAGAGCAGGATTGCGCAGCCGGCGATCGACAGGATCGTGATCACCGCGACGTAGTAATGCCAGAAATCGTTGAAGAAGTCGGCCATGTCAATTCTCTCCGTCTTCAATGGTGCCGTCGGCGAACGGCAGCCGCGCCGCCGCGTCGAAATCGCTGCCCTTGTGCAGCAGGTAGGTCCAGCCCACGATGCCCATGAAGGTCGCGAAGCTGATGACGGTCATGACGCTGCTGGCGTCGTCGAAAATTTGTTGGAGTGCCATATCAGTTCCTCGTCTTGATCTGGGTGCCCAGCCCCTGCAGGTAGGCGACCAGCGCGTCCTGCTCGGTCTTGTCGACCAGGTCTTGCGGCGCGAGCGCGATCTCTTCGTCGGTGTAGGGCACGCCGACGCGCTTCAACGCGCGCATCTTCGGCATGATCTCGCCCGGGATCAGCTTCGTTCTAGCCAGCCATGGATAACCCGGCATGTTCGACTCGGGCACCACGTCGCGCGGATTGTCCAGGTGGGTGCGGTGCCATTCGTCGCTGTAGCGGCCACCGACGCGCGCCAGGTCGGGACCGGTGCGCTTGGAGCCCCACTGGAACGGGTGCTCGTAGACCGACTCGCCGGCCACCGAGTAGTGGCCATAGCGCTCGGTCTCGGCGCGGAACGGCCGGATCATCTGCGAATGGCAGCCGTAGCAGCCTTCGCGGATGTAGACGTCGCGGCCGGCCAGGCGCAGCGGCGAATACGGTTTCAGGCCGGCGACCGGTTCGGTGGTCGACTTCTGGAAGAACAGCGGCACGATCTCGACCAGGCCGCCGAAGGAAATGACCAGCAGGACGAGGCCGATCAGCAGCCACACATTCTTTTCGATCCACTCATGGGTGAATTTCATTGCAAACTCCTGGTTTCTTTAGGCTGGGACGACGTGCCCGGCTTCGTTCACGCCGCGCGGATTCTTCGGCCCGACCGGGATCGGGACGTCGACGCTCCTGGTGCCGCGCATCGTCATCCAGGTATTCCAGGCCATCAGCACCATGCCGGTCAGGTACAGGGCGCCGCCGGTGACGCGGATCACGTAGTAGGGATACGTCGCCTTGACGCTTTCGGCGAAGGTATAGGTCAGGGTGCCGTCGGCATTGACCGCGCGCCACATCAGGCCCTGCATCACGCCGGCGATCCACATCGAGGCGATGTAGAGCACGACCCCGATGGTCGCCACCCAAAAGTGGGTCTCGACCATCGCCACGCTGTGCATCTGCTTCTTGCCAGCGACGCGCGGGATGATGTAGTAGATCGAGCCCATCGTGATGAAGCCGACCCAGCCCAGGGCGCCGGCGTGGACGTGGGCGACGGTCCAGTCGGTGTAGTGCGACAGCGCGTTGATGGTCTTGATCGACATCATCGGGCCCTCGAAGGTGGCCATGCCATAGAACGACAGCGAGACGATCATGAATTTGAGCAGCGGGTCGGAGCGCAGCTTGTGCCAGGCGCCCGACAGGGTCATGATCCCGTTGATCATGCCGCCCCACGATGGCGCCAGCAGGATGATCGAGAACACCATGCCCAGCGATTGCGTCCAGTCTGGCAGCGCGGTGTAGTGCAGGTGGTGCGGACCGGCCCACATATAGGTGAAGATCAGCGCCCAGAAGTGCACGATCGACAGGCGGTACGAGTACACCGGACGCTCGGCCTGCTTCGGAATGAAGTAATAGACCATGCCCAGGTAGCCGGCGGTGAGGATGAAGCCGACCGCGTTATGGCCGTACCACCACTGGATCATGGCGTCCTGCACGCCCGAGTAGACCGAGTACGATTTCATCAGCGAGGCCGGCGAGGTCATGCCGTTGACGATGTGCAGGATGGCCACCGCCAGGATGAAGGCGCCGAAGAACCAGTTGGCGACGTAGATGTGCTTGACCTTGCGCTTGACGATGGTGCCGAAGAACACCACGGCGTAGGCGACCCAGACAATGGCGATCAGGATCGAGATCGGCCATTCGAGTTCGGCGTACTCCTTGCCGCGCGTGAAGCCCATCGGCAGCGTGACCGCGGCGCACAGCAGCACTGCCTGCCAGCCCCAGAAGGTGAACGCGGCCAGCTTGTCCGAGAACAGGCGGACCTGGCAGGTGCGCTGCACCACGTAGTACGAGGTAGCGAACAGGCCGCAAATGCCGAAGGCGAAAATGACCGCGTTGGTGTGCAGCGGACGCAGGCGTCCGTAGCTGACCCATGGGATATCGAAGTTAAGCGCGGGCCAGGCCAACTGGGCCGCGATGAACACCCCTGCCGCCATGCCGATCACGCCCCATACCACGGTCGCAATGGCAAACTGGCGCACGATCTTGTAGTTATAGTTTAGACTGCTGTCCAAGATACTCTCCTGAAATGACACGATTGAGTGACAGTCAGGAGTGTGCTTTTAGGAACCTTAAAAATCCTTGATGTGTATCAAAATGTTCCTTGATGGATAGAGTATGAGGAACGTCTGTTGCAGCCCTGTTGTGCCCCAGCTGCGACGCTTTCTTCCACAATTCCACGGGCATCGTTTTGAGACGAGTCAAGTCCAAAACTAGACGGCCCACCGTGTCACGGGGGGCTTTTCCTCACTAACCAATAAGGAATCGCTATGCCGCCTCTTTCCCGATCCGTTCACGAAGAAATGTCCAAGCGCCTGAACGCGGCGCGTGAAGACCTGCTCGGCGCCGTCCGTGCGCGCACCACGGCCGACGAGGGCGATGCCCCGCCGATCGGCCCGCTCGCGCATGAAGCGCAGGGCGACGACCGCAATACCGCCGAGATGATCGGCCACGACGAAGTCCACCTGGCCGAACACGATGCCAACACGCTGCACGAGATCGACGTCGCCCTCGGCAAGCTAGAGGCCGGCGGCGCCGGCATCTGCGAGTCGTGCGGCCGCGAGATCCCCGACGCGCGCCTGCTGGCCACGCCGACGGTGCGCACCTGCATCGAATGCCAGGACCGCATCGAGAAGGAAACCCATACCGGGCGCGGTCCGACCATGTGATCCATTGTTGTGCCGCTTGTGGGTTGGCGGCTTATCCGCCGACCCTATTTATCATCATCCTGCAAGACGCGATACGCCGGCCCCTCCAGATCGTCGAACTGCCCGCTCTCGGCCGCCCCGAAGAACACCCACAAGGCCACCCCCACCACCACCACGCTGAGCGGCACCAGCAAATACAAGGCTTCCATCGCCCTAGTCCTTTCGCAAGCGCAGCGCATTGAGCACGACCACGGCCGAACTGGCTGCCATGCCAATCCCCGCCAGCCAGGGATTGAGCAAGCCCGTCGCCGCCGCCGGAATCGCCGCTACGTTGTAGACCGTGGCCCAGGTCAGGTTCTGGCGGATCACCGCCAGGGTGCTGCGCGCCGTGTCCAGGGTGTCGGCCAGCGGCGCCAGGCTGTCGCCCATCAGCACGCCGTCGGCATGCAGCTGCGCCAGTTCGGCCCCGCGGCCCATCGCGAACGAGACGTCGGCCCCGCGCAGCACCGCCGCGTCGTTGATGCCGTCGCCGACCATCGCCACGATCGCACCGTCCTGCTGCAGGCGCCGCACATAGGCCAGCTTTTCCTGCGGCAGCTTGCCACCGATGGCAGTCGAGATGCCCAGGCGGGCCGCCACGGCCTGCGCCGCATGCTGCTCGTCGCCACTGAGCAGGATCACGGTCTTGCCGCTGTCGCGGATGCGGCGCACCACCTCCGCGGCGTCGGCCCGCAGGCCATCGGCCAGGTCGAAGCGTGCCAGCCAGCCTTCGCTGTTGCCGAGCCAGACCGAGGTGGTGCCCACCGGCGCCGCGGCGCGCGCCACGCCGCCGGCCACGCCGGCGACCCAGGCGGCGCTGCCCAGGCGGTAGTAGCGTCCATCGATCCAGCCCTCGACGCCCTGCCCGACCGTGAACTGCGTGCGTTCCGCGCGGGCCGATTCACCCGGCGATCCGATGACTGCCTCGCGGATCCCCAGCGCCAGCGGATGCGGATTGTCGGCCTCCAGCGCGGCAGCGATGCGCAGGCAGTCGAAGCCGGCCAGGCTGCCCACCGACAGGGTCTGGCGCAGCACCGGGCGACCATGGGTGAGCGTGCCGGTCTTGTCGAACACCACATGAGTGGCGCGGTCGAAGGTTTCCAGCGTGTGCGGCTGCACCGACAGCACCCCGCGCCGCAACAGGCGATCGGTGGCGGCGGCCAGCGCGGTCGGCGTGGCCAGCGACAGCGCGCACGGGCACGACACCACCAGCACCGCGATCGCCACCTGCCAGGCCCGGCTCGGGTCCACCTGCAGCCAGGCGAGATAGGCCAGCACCGTCAGCACCAGCAGGCCGAACACGAACCAGGCGGCCACCCGGTCGGCCCACAGGGCCAGCGCCGGCTTACCCTGTCCCGCGCGTTCGACCAGCCGCACCAGCATCGCCAACGTGCTGTCGTGGGCGGTCGAGGTCACGCGCAGCACGATGGCGCCGGCCGCATTGAGCGCGCCGCCCGGCACCAGGTCGCCCACGCCGCGGCGCTGGGTGCGGCTTTCGCCGGTCAGGAGCGCGAGGTCGACGTCGGTCTCGCCTTCGACGATCATGCCGTCGGCCGGCGCCGCCTGGCCGGCGCGCACCAGCACCAGGTCGTCCACCCGCAGGCTGCCGGCCGTCACCAGTTCAGTGTCACGCAAGCGCGGGTCGCCGCGCAGGCGCAGCGCCGACGGCGGCAAGCCCTGCTGCAGGCGTTCGAGGGCGCCGGCCGCCTTGCGGCGCGCGCCCAGTTCGAGATAGCGGCTGCCCAGCAGCAGGAACACGAACATGGTCACCGAATCGAAGTACACATCGCCCTGCCCGGACACCAGCGCCTGCAGGCTGCCGGCGAAGGCGGCGCCGATCCCGAGCGCGACCGGCACGTCCATGCCCGGCACGCCGCGCCGCAGGTCGCGCCAGGCGCCGGCAAAGAATGGCCGGGCGGAATACAGCACCGCCGGCAGGGTCAGGAAGAACGAGGCCCAGTGCATCAGTGCCGTCATCGTGGCGTCCATCGTGCCTTCGTCGGCCATGTACACCGGCACCGCATACATCATCACCTGCATCATCGACAGGCCGGCCACGAACAGCTGGCGGAACAGCTTCCTGCGCGCGCGCTCGAGCTGTTCGCCGTGGCGCCGCGCATCGTAGGGATAGGCGGTGTAGCCGATCGCGCGCAGGGTGCGCAGGATGCTGCTCGGGCGGCAGCCGGAAGGATCCCAGCGCACGAACAGGCGCTCGGTGGCCACGTTCAGGCTGACATCGAGCACCCCGGGCAAGTCCTGCAGGCGGCGCTCGATCAGCCACACGCAGGCGGCGCAGCGGATGCCCTCCACCGTGAAGCTGGCCGAGCCATCGAAATCGCCGTCGTCGACCAGGTCGAGCTCGGGCGCATTGGCGGCCTCGAGGTCGGCCTGGGCGGCATAGGCGGTACGGGTCGCGTAGTAGTCGGCGAAGCCGCCGTCGACGATGGCCTGGGCCGCCGCCGCGCAGCCGGGACAGCACATGCGCTGCACGTCGCCGTCGATCGTGGCCTGCCAGGCGCTGTCGTGCGGCACCGGCAGGCCGCAGTGGAAGCACCCGGCCGCCGCCGTGCGCGCCGCGGCCGCGCCGGCCGCCTCGCGCACCGCTTCCTTGAGGACGGCGCTCATGCCGGGCTCGCAAGGCATAGCTCGTGCATCCAGCCGGCCGGCAGGCCCCCGGCGGCGCGCGCCAGGCCGAGGATGCCGAAGGCCAGGATCGCCAACCCGCAGCAAAGGCGCACCGTCCGCCGCGCCATCAAGGCGCGCAGGCGGCCGCCCGCCAGGCCGAGCGCGGCGAGCATCGGCAGCGTGCCCAGGCCGAACGCCAGCATCACGCCGGCGCCTCCCAGCGCCGAGCCGCTCAGCATGGCGGTCACCAGCACGCTGTACACCATCCCGCACGGCAGCCAGCCCCACAGGGCGCCGAGCGCGAACATGCGTCCGCCGCCAGCCCTGGCGCCGTTCGCGCGCCGCAGCAGCGGCGCGAGATGGCGCCACAAGGCCTGGCCGGCCTGCTCGACGTGGGCCAGGCCGCGCCAGGCGTCCATCAGGAACAACCCCAGTGCTACCAGCATCAGGTTGGCGGCCCAGTAGAAGCCTGCCTGCAAGGCCGGCAACGATGCGAGCGAGGCCGCGCTGCCGGCCAATCCCCCGGCCAGTGCGCCAGCCGTCATATAGCTGGCCATGCGCCCGGCGTTATAGGCACCGATCCAGGCAAGCGACGCGCTCGCGGTCACGCTGTGTACCGGCACCGGGAAAGCCGGTTTCCGCAAGGCCGGGGTAGGCTGGCGGGGGCGCGGCAGCGACAGCGCGCCGACGATCCCGCCGCACATGCCGGCGCAATGCACGCTGCCGGCCAGGCCGACCAGAAACACCGGAAACAGGCTGACGCCGCTCATGGATCGCCCCTAGACGGTTTGCGAGTGGCGCGGCCCCTCGCCCGGCCGGGCCAGGTAGCGGTCGAACACCATGCACACGTTGCGGATCAACAGGCGGCCTTTCATCGTGACGGTCAGCCACTCCGGCCCCACCTGCACCAGGCCGTCGTCCTGCATCTTGCGGAGCAGCGCCAGCTCGGCGGCGAAGTGCTGGTCGAAGGCGATCGGGAAAGCCTGCTCGATGGCCGGGATCGACAGCTCGAACTGGCACATCAGCTTCTGGATGATCGCGCGGCGCAGCGCGTCGTCCATCGACAGGCGGATGCCGCGCTGCACCGGCAACTCGTTCTGGTCGATCAGGTCGTAGTATTCGTCGAGCGTCTTGACGTTCTGGCTGTAGGTGGCGCCCACCGCGCCGATGCTCGACACCCCGCAGGCCACCAGGTCGGCGTCGGCATGGGTCGAGTAGCCCTGGAAGTTGCGGTGCAGGCGGCCCTGGCGCTGGGCCACGGCCAGGTCGTCGTCCGGCTTGGCGAAATGGTCCATGCCGATGTACACATAGCCGGCCGCGCCGAGGCGCTCGATGCACAGCTGGAGCATCTCGAGCTTGGTGTCGCTGTCCGGCATGTCCGCATCCAGGATGCGCCGCTGCGGCTTGAACAGGTGGGGCATGTGGGCGTAGTGGTAGACCGAGATGCGGTCCGGGCTGGCCTTGATCACCTTGTCCAGGGTTTGCGTCATGCTGTCCAGTGTCTGCTTCGGCAGGCCGTAGATCAGGTCGATGCTCACCGAACGAAAACCCGCGGCGCGCGCGGCGTCGATGATGGCCACCGTCTCGGCCTCGGGCTGGACCCGGTTGACCGCCTTCTGCACGTCGGGATCGAAATCCTGTACGCCCAGGCTGATCCGGTTGAAACCCTGGCGCCGCAGGCTGTGCACCCGTTCGGTCGAGACGGTGCGCGGGTCGACCTCGATCGAATATTCGCCACGTTCGTCGGGCGCGAAGCGAAAGCACCGTGCCAGGTGTGCCATCAGCTCGCCCATCTGCTCGTCCGACAGGTAAGTGGGGGTGCCGCCGCCGAAGTGCAGCTGTTCGACCTCGTTCATGCCGGCGAACAGCAGGCCCTGCATCTCGACCTCGCGCTTCAGGTAAGACAGGTAAGTCGCCGCCTTGTCGCGGCGCTTGGTGACGATCTTGTTGCAGGCGCAGTAGTAGCAGACGCTTTCGCAGAACGGGATGTGCAGGTACAACGACAGCGGACGCTTGCCGCGGGTGCGCACGCTGGCCACCGCGTGCAGGTAGTCGCGGTAGCCGAAGTCGGGGCTGAAGCGATCGGCCGTCGGGTAGGACGTATATCGGGGGCCGGATTTGCCGAGCCGGGCCAGCAGGTCGCCATCGAATTCGACGACCGGATGAAGCACGATGGCGGGTTTGGATGGGGACTGGGTGGGGGCCGGCGCAGGGGACGCCGCTTGCACTTCTGCGAACATGACTGAGGTACTCCAGCTGCTGGCCACTTTGCGGAAATGCAAAGTGGCACGATTAGCTGTCAGTTTATTGATCTGCTTCACGCAAATCCTTGACATGCATCAAATATGGTCGAGTTGCCCTAGCCGCCATGTTTGAACTTGGCGCTGTCCTCGTTATCTGTTGATGACTCCGAATGCAATACGCAGCAATTGCTCGACAGAAGTGACCCGCCCGCCATCGAGCGCCCAATGCCAGCCCAGGTAGTTGGATAACCAACGTGACGCCACGCCATGGAAGCGCATCAGCCACTCCTTGAAACGCCGGTGGTAGGCGTTCACGTTTTGGACATGGATGGCGCCCTTGGCCCCGTTGCGGACGCGTTCGCCGGCGCTGAGATTGACCGCCTGGTGCGCAATGCCATGGGCACGGGCGAAGGCGGGATAGGCGGCGTTGGCATCGGTGAGCAGCAGCGCCTGGGGATCGAGTTTCGGCAGCAGGTGAGTGACCAGTTGGCTCACCTTCAAGGCGCCGCGTCCGGTGACGGCGTCGATGGTCTGGCCGCTGCGGTCGCGCGCCACCAGAATGCAGTCGAGATGATGCGAAATGCCACGCAGGGCGGCCCTGCCGCCACGCTTGCGCGGCTTGCGATCGAGCTTGCGTGAACCCTTCTGCGATTCGAGCAGGAACGTCTCGTCAGCCTCGACGATGCCGACCAGGCGCTCGGGCCGGTCGTCCTTGACCCGGCCGAGAAAGCGATGGCGCCAGCGAAACGTGGTGTTCGGGTGCACGCCCACACGCTTGGCCGCGGAGCGGACCGTGCGCGAATCGAGCACCGTTTCCAGATAATCGAGCCACTTTCCCTTGTGCCTGAGCCGCGCCAGCGGCGTACCCGTCAGATCGTTGAAGGTGCGGCCGCACGCGCAACAGCGAAAGCGCTGCAAGTCGTTAGCCTGGCCATGGCGGTGACAGCGCTCGCAGCCGCAATCCGGGCAGCAGCGCCCCTTTGACCGGATCTCGCCGATGAGGGCGACCACCCGGTCGAGCCCGGCAGCCGGATGCAGGGCGGCCAGCACCTGTTGACGCTGCGGCTGGTTCAGCAGCGCTAGCTGGGTAAATGACTCCTCAAATTTCGGCGCTTTCATCGTGCGCTCCCGGTCGATGGCGACCGGGATTGGACCGCGGATCAGCTCAGCAGTTCAATGCTCATCCATATCTAACGATTACAGCGCCTGGAACTTGAATACCGACAAGGCCAGCGACAGGCGCGCCGCCTCATCGGCCACGCTGCCCGACGACACGGCCGATTCCTCGACCTGGGCGGCGTTCTGCCGCGTGATCGCGTCCAGCTCGTTCATCGCCACATTGACGCCCAGGATGTCCTGGGCCTGCTCGCGGCTGGCGGCAGTGATCGCGCTCATGATGGCGGCCGCCTCGGCCACCTGGTCGACCACCGCGCGCATGGTCTGGCCGGCCTGGCCGACCAGTTCGGTCCCCTCGCCCACGTGGCCGCTGGAGACCTCGATCAGTCCCTTGATCTCCTTGGCGGCGCCGGCGGTGCGCTGGGCCAGGCTGCGCACCTCGCCGGCCACGACGGCGAAACCGCGTCCCTGCTCACCGGCCCTGGCCGCCTCTACCGCCGCGTTCAGCGCCAGCAGATTGGTCTGGAAGGCGATGCCGTCGATCAAGCCGATGATGTCGCCAATGCGATTGGCCGAACCGCTGATCCGGTCCATGGTCTGGCCGACGCGCTCGACCGCCTGCCCGCCCTGGCCGGCCACCTTGGTGGCGGCCAGCACCATGCCGTCGGCCTGCACCGCACTGTCGGTATTGCGGCCGGCGGCGCGCGCGATATTGCCCAGGCTGCTCGCGGTCTGCTCCAGGCTGGCGGCCTGGGCTTCGGTACGGCTGGCCAGGTCGGCATTGCCGGCGGCGATCGCGCGGGTGGCCAGCTCGATCGAGCTGACGTTGTCGCGCACGTCGCCCATGATCGCAGTCAGGTTGATGTTCAGCTGGCGCAGCGCCAGTTGCAGGCGGCCGATCTCCCCGCCGCCAGGCGCCGGGACGGGACGCGCCAGGTCGCCGCCGGCCAGCGCGTAGACCGTCGCGACGGCATCCTGCAGGGGCCGCGCGATGCTGCGGTTGAGCTCATACCAGACCGCCAGCGAGGCCAGCACGCCGGCGCCGGCCAGCACGCGCCAGCCCAGACCATCGGCGGCAGCCCCGAGCGCGGCCAGCAGCAGGGTCTGCGCGCCCATCATCCAGCCCAGGCGCTGGCTCAGCGGCAGCTCGCGCAGGACGGCCAGGATATTCAGGCGCCGGCGCCAGCCGGTGCGCCCCACCTGCCCGCGCACGATGCCCAGGCCACGCGCCTGGCCGGCGCGGATCTGGCGGTACAGCCCGTCGGCCTGCTCGACCTGCTCGCGGGTGGGCGCGGTGCGCACCGACATATAGCCGGTCACGCGGCCGCGCTCCTGGATCGGCACCACGTTCGCCACCACCCAGTAGAAGTCGCCGTTCTTGCGCCGGTTCTTGACCAGGCCGGTCCAGGGTTCGCCCGCCTGCAGGGTCGCCCACAGGTCGGCGAAGGCTTCGGGCGGCATGTCGGGGTGGCGCACCATATTGTGGGCCTTGCCCAGCAGCTCGCCCTCGCTGAAACCGCTGACGTCGACGAAGCTCGGGTTGACGTAGGTGATGCGGCCTTTGGTGTCGGTCTTCGAGACGATCGACTGTCCCGGCTGCATCACGTATTCGATCCCGGTGACTGGCTGGTTATTGCGCACTGTGCTCTCTCCTCATTGCTTTTAAGAAATATAGTTTCTTGCATTCTAACGATGAGGAAATGCGAAAAGTATGACCTACATCAAAAATGCGATGGTCCACCGTGCTATGTAACCAAGAGATTCTTGATTTAGTTCAATGTCTTGCTTTCACGGTAAACTTGTGGGATGGACAATCTCACTCACTCCCTGGTAGGCCTGCTGCTGGGCGAACTCGCCAACCGCGCCCTGCCCGCCCATCCCGATCCGCACAAGGCGCGCACGCGCCGCCGCGTCCTGCTCGCCACCGGCGCGCTGGCCAGCAACTTCCCCGACCTGGACCTGGTGCTCACGCCCTTGCTGGCGCCGCCGCTCGGCTATCTGCTGCACCACCGCGGCCATACGCATACGCTGCTGTATGCCCTGCCTCAGATCGCGCTGCTGCTCGGCCTGCTCTGGCTGCTGTGGCCGGGCGCGCGGCGCCTGATGCGCGACGACCGCCCGGCACGCCGCGCGGTGCTGGCCACCGCTGCCGTCGGCATGGTGCTGCACCTGTCGCTCGACTTCCTGAACGTGTATGGCGTGCATCCCTTCCACCCGCTCGATTCACGCTGGCTATATGGCGACATGGTGTTCATCATCGAGCCGGTATTCTGGACCGCGCTCGGGATCGCGCTGGCCTTGCTGGTGCCGAACCGGGTGCTGCGCTGGCTGTTCGCGGCCCTGATCCTGGCCGCCCCTGTGGCGTTTACCTATCTGGGCTTCCTGCAATGGGGTTCGCTGGCCGGACTGCTGATGGTAGCGGGTGTGGTGGCCGTGATGGCGCGCCGTGGCGGATCGGCCGGCCTGGTCACCGCGATCGTGGCCTGCCTGGGCTTCATCGCGGTGCAGGGCGTGGCCGGCCACCTGGCGCGTGAGCAGATCCGCTCGGCCCTGGCCCAGCTCGAGCCGGGCAGCCGCATCCTCGACATGCCGCTGTCGGCCTTCCCCTCGAATCCCCTATGCTGGTCGTTCGCGGCCATTACCGACAGTGGCGGCGCCGGCAGCTATGCGGTGCGTATCGGCGCCCTTAGCCTGGCGCCAGGCGTGAGCGACGTCGCCGCCTGCCCGGCGCGCTTTGGCGGCGAGCCGGGGGCAGTCGGGCCTGAGGGCACGCTATCGTGGAAGTACAAGGAAGACGGCAGTCTGGCCGGCTTGCGCGCGCTTCAGCGGGACAACTGCCACTTCGACGGCTGGCTGCGATTCGCGCGCGTACCTTCTCTCATCGACGGCAAGGCCACCGACATCCGCTTTAGCGCGCCCGGGGTCGATAATTTCTCGACCCTGCCCTACGCCGAAATGGCGGACCGGCCCTGCCCGGCGCCGGTGCCGCAGTGGGAGCGGCCGCGCCAGGACTTGCTCGATTAGATTGGCTCCAAGCGCAGCGATGGCGCCTTGAGCATCACGAGCGCCGCATCGAGCGCGCGCTCGCCTTCGGCGGCCAGGTCGAAGCTGCCCGGATTGAGCAGCCAGTCGCCCAGCAGCCCGGCCACGATGCCGTGCAACAGACGCGCGCCCAGTTCGGTGTCGAGCGTGGCGGGCAGCTGGCCCTTGTCGATCGCCGCCTGCAGCACCCGTTGCAGGGACTGGCGCGAGCGCTCGACCGAAGTCCGGTGGCGCAGCAGCAGGCTGCCGGCCGGATCGAGCAACTCCTCGCGGTTCGACGGCGCTGAAAAGACGTCGGCCGCGCCGTCCAGCGCTGCCGCTTCGGCCAGCAGCGCCAGACAGGCCTGGCGGAAGTGGCCCAGCGGGTCGTCGCCGCACCAGGCCTCGACGCCGGCGTCGATCAGTTCAGCCGGCAGCGGCGTGGCCTTGCAGACCGCGTCGAACAGGCATTCCTTGCCGGCGAAATGCCAGTAGACGGCGCCGCGCGTCACGCCGGCGGCGTTCGCCACGTCTTCCAGGGTCACGTCCTTCCAGCTGCGCTTGTCGAATACGGCGATGGCCGCGTCCAGGATACGGCGGCGCGTCTCGAGCGCCTCTTCTTTTGTTTTGCGGACCATGGGTCTCCGTTGTATCCGGCGCGTTACATCAGGCGAGCGAGGGGAACAATCCCTTCACAAAATTCTCGATCGCGGCCCGGACGTTGTCGTCGTCGCAACCCGGCTGGCGGATCGCATGGATCGCCAGCCCGTTCATGAAGAACAGCATGGACAGCGCGGCGACCGGCGCCTGCTCGGGCGGCAAGCCGCCGCCGCCCTGCTCGCGCGGCGTGGCCATCCAGCGCGCCAGGTCTTCACGCACCGCGGCATCCGACTGCGCCACCGCCTGCGCCAGCGAGGCGCTGCGCGTGGCCTCGGCGCTGGTCTCGGCGTACAGCGCCGCGTTCATCACTTGCGGGTCGGTCGTGCACCACTGCCTGTAGTGCTCGTACATCGACTGCGGCACGTCCAGGCCGCTGTCATAGAGCTCGCGAATCCCGGCGCGGTTCTCCTCGAGCTGGCGCTCGATGATCGCCAGGATGATGTCGTGCTTGCCCGGGTAGTAGCGGTAGATCAGGCCCGGGCTCATCTCGGCCTCGGCCGCGATGAGCGCCATGCCGGCGGCATGGAATCCATGCTCGATGAATGCCTTTTCCGCCGCGTTCAGGATCCTGTCCTTCTGGGCCTGCGCCCGGTCGCTCACCCTTGCCGACTGCATTCGCGTACTTTCCATGATGCTTAACTGCCTCCCATCCGTTCGTTCCAACCACCGCCCAACACCCGATACAGCCTGACCCTGTTGTCCTGCTCGGCCAGCTGGGCGCCGATCAGGCCCTGCTGCGCCGAATACAGGGTCCGCTGGGCGTCCAGCAGGACCAGGTAACTGTCGAGGCCACGATCATAACGCTCTTTGGACAGTCGGTGGGTACGCTCGGCCGCATCGAGCAGCGACTGGCGCGCCGCACGGCGCGCGTCCAGCGTGCGGGTCAGGGCCAGCGCGTCGGCCACGTCGCGGAATCCCGACTGGATCGCGCGCTCGTAGCGCGCCAGCGCGATGTCGCGGTCCGCCTGCGCCACCCCCAGCTGGGCGGTCAGGCGACCACCCTGGAAGATTGGCAGGTTGACGCTCGGCGCGAAGCGCCACAGCCTGGTGCCCGATTCGAACAACCCCGATAGCTCGTCGCTGGCCGAACCGAGGCTCCCGGTCAGCGTGACCGACGGGAAGAAGGCGGCACGCGCGGCGCCGATGTTCGCGTTGGCCGCGCGCAGCACGTACTCGGCCTGGCGTACGTCGGGACGGCGCAACAGCACGTCGGACGCCAACCCCACCGGCAGCGGCGCCAGACCCGAGACGGCGACGTCGAAGCCGGCCGGCAGCAAGGCTTCCGCCACCTGGCTGCCGGCCAGAAGCGCGAGTTGGTTGCGTCCGGTCGCCACCAGGCCCGCGAACTGGGCGGCATCGGCGCGCGCCGTCTCGACCGTGGTGCGGGCCTGCTCGACGTCGAGTCCCGATACCGCGCCGATCGCCTGGCGCTTGACGATCAGTTCGAACAGCGCCTGCTGGTCGTCCAGGGTCGCCTGGGCCACCCGCAGCGACTCGATGTCGGCGGCCAGCGTCAGGTAGACGTTGGCGATCTCGCCGATCAGGCTGATCTGCACCGCGCGGCGCGCCTCTTCCTGGGCCAGGTACTGTTGCAGCGCCGCCTCGGACAGGTTGTGCACACGGCCGAACAGGTCCAGCTCGAAGGTCGAGATGCCCACGCCGGCCGAAACCACGTCCGGCGTGGCGGCGGCGATGGCGCCGCTGCCGCCGCTCCGTTCGGCGGCCACCGACAGGCCGACCGATGGCAGGCGGTCGGCGCGTTGTACCTTGTACAGCGCGCGGGTGCGTTCCACGTTCAGCGCCGCTTCGCGCAGGTCGCGGTTGTTTTCCAGCGCGCTGGCGATGATGCTGACCAGCTTGGGATCGGTGAAGAAATCGCGCCAGCCGATGCTGTCGGCCGGCGCCGCATCCGCGGCGGCGGTAGGCGCCTCCGGCCAGGCGAACGGGATGTTCGCCTGCGCCTGCGGCAACTCTGGCTGCAGCATGCCGCAGCCGCCCAGCGCCAGGGACAGCGCCAGCATGATCGGTGAGAGATTAAGCTTGCTCATGTTGCGCGGCTCCGGTGCGGGGTTGAGGATTGACCGCTTTCTTACGCTTGAACAGGCGCCCGATCACGACATAGAACAGCGGGATGAAGAACACGCCCAGCACGGTGCCGACCAGCATGCCGCCCACCACGCCGGTGCCGATCGCGCGCTGCGCGCCGGCTCCGGCGCCCGAGGCCAGGGCCAGCGGCAGCACGCCCAGGCCGAAGGCCAGCGAAGTCATGATGATCGGCCGCAGGCGATCGCGCACCGCCATCATGGTCGCCTCGACCAGTTCCACGCCCTGCTCCACGTTTTCCTTGGCGAATTCGACGATCAGGATCGCGTTTTTACTCGTCAGGCCAACGGTGGTGAGCATCGCGACCTGGAAGTACACGTCGCGGTTCATGCCCATCATGAAGTTGGCCAGCACCGTGCCGAGGATGCCGAGCGGCGCCACCATCAGCACCGCGGTCGGCACGCTCCAGCTTTCGTACAGCGCGGCCAGGCACAGGAACACGATCAGCAGCGACAGCGTGTACAGCATCGTGGTCTGGTCGCCGGCCGAGCGCTCCTGGTACGACAGCGCGGTCCACTCGACGTTGAAGCCGGGCGGCAGCTCTTTCGCCAGCCGCTCGATCTCGTCCATCGCGGCGCCCGAACTGACGCCGGCCTTGCCCTCGCCCTGGATCTCCATTGCAGGCACGCCTTCGTAGCGCTCGAGGCGCTGGGCGCCATAGTCCCAGCGCGTGCTGGCGAACGCCGAGAACGGCACCATCTTGCCGTCGGCGGCGCGCACGGTCCAGCGCTGGAAGTCTTCGGGCACCATGCGGAACTTCGCATCGGCCTGCACGTACACACGCTTGACGCGACCGCGGTCGACGAAGTCGTCGATGTACTGGCCGCCCCAGGCGGTCGACAGCGTCGCATTGATGTCGGCGATCTGCAGGCCAAGCGCGGCCGCCTTTTTCTTGTCGACCATGACGCGCAGCTGCGGCGTGTCTTCCAGGCCGTTGGGCCGCACATTGGTCAACAGATCGCTCTTCGCGGCCGCACCCAGCAACTGGTTGCGCGCCGCCAGCAGCGCGTCGTGCCCCTGCTGCGCGTTATCCTGCAGGAAGAACGAGAACCCGCTGGCCACGCCGAGTTCAGGAATCGCCGGCGGGGCGAACGCGAACACCAGCGAATCCTTGATGCCCGCGAAGGCCGCCATGGCGCGTCCGGAAATCGCGTCGATGCTGGTGTCGGCGTCAGTGCGGTACTCCCAGTCCTTGAGGCGGATGAACGCGAGGCCGCTGGCTTGCCCGGCGCCGGCGAAACTGAAGCCCTGCACCGTGAAGACCGTTTCGATATTGTCTTTTTCCTCGGTCAGGAAATGCTGCTCGAGCTTGCGGATCGATTCCAGCGTGCGCTGCTGGGTCGATCCCACCGGCGCCTGGATCATCGCCAGCAGCACGCCCTGGTCCTCGTTCGGGAGGAAAGAGCTCGGCATGCGCACGAACAGCACGCCCATCACCGCCACCAGCAAGGCGAAGATGGCCAGGAAGCGCCCGCTGCGATGCAGGATGCCCTTCACGCCGCGCTGGTAGCGCGCGCTGCCGGCGTCGAACTTGCGGTTGAACCAGCCGAAGAAGCCTTTCTTGGCGCCGTGATGGCCCTTTTCCACGGGCTTGAGCATGGTGGCGCACAAGGCCGGGGTCAGCACGATCGCCACCAGCACCGACAGCGCCATGGCCGACACGATGGTGGCCGTGAACTGGCGGTAGATGATGCCGGTCGAGCCGGTCATGAAGGCCATCGGCACGAACACCGCCGACAGCACCATGCCGATGCCCACCAGCGCGCCGGTGATCTGGTCCATCGACTTGCGCGCCGCTTCCTTGGGACTCAGGCCCTCTTCGGCCATGATGCGCTCGACGTTCTCCACCACCACGATGGCGTCGTCCACCAGCAGGCCGATCGCCAGCACCATCGCGAACATCGTCAGCATATTGACCGAGAAGCCCATCGCCGACAGCAGGCCGAAGGTACCGAGCAGCACGACCGGCACCGCGATGGTCGGAATCAGGGTGGCGCGCAGGTTCTGCAGGAACAGGTACATCACCAGGAACACGAGCACGATCGCCTCGATCAGGGTCTTGACCACGCCCTCGATCGACACCTTCACGAACGGCGTGGTGTCATACGCGACCACCGCCTTCAGGCCGGGTGGGAAGAACTGCGACAGGCGCGCCACTTCGGCATTGACGCCTTCGGCGGCGTCCAGCGCATTGGCGCCGGTGGCCAGCGAGAGCGCCACGCCGGTGGCGGCCTTGCCATTCAGGCTGGTGATGAATTCATACGACTCGGCGCCCATCTCGACGCGCGCGATGTCGCCCAGCAGCAGGGCCGAGCCGTCCGGATTGCTGCGCACGACGATGTCGCGGAACTGCTCTGGCGTCTGCAGCCGGTCCTGGGCCTGGATGGTGGCGTTGAGCTGCTGGTATTCGATCGACGGCGCGCCGCCGAGCTGCCCGACCGCGACTTGCGCGTTCTGGGCCTGGATCGCCGCGACCACCTCGTTGGTGGCCAGGCCGAAGGTCTCGAGCTTGGCCGGGTCGAGCCAGATCCGCATCGCATACTTGCCGCCGAAGACCTGCAGGTTGCCGATGCCCGGCACGCGCGAGAGCGGGTCGACCAGCGTGGCCGACACATAGTCCGAGATGTCGTCGCGGGTCATGCTGCCGTCTTCCGACACGAATGCCAGCACCTGCAGGAAGCCCGAGGCCGCCTTGCTGACGTTGACGCCTTGCCTCTGCACGTCCTGCGGCAGCAGCGGCATCGCCAGCTGCAGCTTGTTCTGCACCTGCACCTGCGCGGTGTCGGGATCGGTGCCGTTCGAGAAGGTCAGCGTCAGCGTGGCCTGGCCGTTGGCCGAGCTGTTGGCCGACATGTACAGCAGGCCGTCCAGCCCCTTCATGTTCTGCTCGATGATCTGGGTCACCGAGTCCTCGACCACCTTGGCCGAGGCGCCCGGATAGGTGGCCTGGATCTCGACCGTCGGCGGCGCGATGGTCGGGTACATCGACACCGGCAGGTTGACCATGGCCAGGCCGCCGGCGAGCATGATGATGATCGCGATGACCCACGCGAAGATGGGGCGATCGATGAAATAACGTGCCATCTGATTCTTCCCTTACGACTTCGACGGCTGCGCGGCGGCGGCGGTGGCCGCTGCCGCTGCCGGAGCAGCAGGTGCGGCCGGCGCTGCGCCGGCCTCGCTCGGCGCCACGGTCGCCCCGGGGCCGATCTTCTGCAGGCCTTCGATCACGACGCGCTCGCCCGCAACCAGGCCCTTGTCGACCAGCCAGCGGTTGCCGATCGTGCGGCTCACTTCCAGCTGGCGCTGTACGACCTTGTTGTCCTTGCCGACCACCATGGCCGACACATTGCCTTTCGGGTCGCGCGCCACGCCCTGCTGCGGCACCAGCAGCGCCGCGTTGCGCACGCCGTTGCCCACCTGCGCGCGCACGTACATGCCGGGCAGCAGGACGCCGTCCGGGTTTGGCACCGTCACCCGCAAGGTGTAGCTGCCGGTGGTCGGGTCGACCGTCACGTCGGTGAAGGCCAGCTTGCCTTCGCGGGCATAGGTCGTGCCATCCTCGAGCAGGATCTTCACCGGCAGGTCGCTCGCCTGTTTCAGCGTGCCAGCGGCCATCTCGCGGCGCAGATCGAGCAGTTCGCTGCTGGACTGGGTCACGTCGATGTACATCGGATCGAGCCGCTGCACCAGGGCCAGCGGCTGCTCCTGGCTGGCCGTGACCAGCGCGCCCTGGGTCACGCTCGAGCGTCCGATATTGCCGCTGATCGGCGAGACGATGCGGGCATAGCCGAGCAGGACCTCGCTGCGCTGCAGCGCCGCCTGCGCGGCGGCCGCATCGGCCTGGGCCTGGGCCAGCGCCGCCTGCGCGTTTTCGTCGTCCTGGCGGCTGACGGCGTCGATTTTCACCAGCTCACCCGAGCGCCGCGCGCCCAGTTGGGCCTGCTGCAGGGTCGCCTTGGCGCGCGCCAGCGCCGCGCGGGCGCTGGCCGCATCGGCGGCGTACTCGAGGTCGGCCAACTGGTACAGCGGCTGGCCGGCCTTGACCGTGCCGCCCTCTTCGAACAGGCGTCCCTTGACGATGCCGCTGACCTGCGGCCGCACTTCGGCGATCAGGGACGGCGTGGCGCGCCCGGCCAGCTCGCGCGTCAGCGTCACGTCCTCGGCCTTCAAGGTCACGACGGTCACGGCCTGGGCCGGCGGGGCCTGGGTGGCCTGCTGGCTGGAATCGGATTTGCCGCAGCCGGCGAGCAGGATGGAACCCAGCAGCAGCGGCAGGAGCACCTGCGCGCCTGCGCCTCTGGAGACAGGATGAATGGATGGCATTGCGCGAACCTCGGTAAAGCGACGGACCGTCGATGGATGAAAGATGAATGAACGTTTACTCTTTTTTAGAATAAACGATCATTCTCTTTCTTGCAAGCAGGATAACGCGCATGGTAGGCCGAATAGCAGAGCGGGCTTTCACACCGGCTCACGTATGATCGGATGCGGCCCGTCCACAACGAGAAAAAATCCGAGAAAGAAGCGCGATGACCACCGAACTCACCCTGCTGGCCTGGACCCTGGTGCTGGCCCTGGTCCAGATCCTGTTGCCCTCTACCCTGCGCACCCAGGAAACGGGCGCCCAATACAATGTCAGCGCGCGCGATGGCGCCGCGCCGCCGCCGCGCCCGGTGACGGCGCGCCTGCAGCGGGCCCAGGCCAATCTGTTCGAGACCCTGCCGCTGTTCGCGGCGGCGGTGCTGATCGCCCATGTGTCGGGCACGCACGGTGCCCTGACCCTGTGGGGCTGCTGGCTCTACCTGCTGGCGCGCATCGTCTACGTGCCGCTGTACGCGGCCGGCATCCCGGTGCTGCGCACACTGGTGTGGATGGTGTCGCTGGTGGGCCTGGTGCTGATCCTGTTCGCGCTGCTGGCGGCCTAGTTGGGCTGTGCGCCATTGTCGACGGCCTGGCGCTGCCGGGCCTGGCCGGGGCCGATGCCGCGTCCGGTCGCCGCCCAGTAGATGCCGCCATACAGGTGGTGCAGGAAGACCGGATCGCGGTAGGTTGCCCCCATATGGCCCATTCCGGTATAGAAGGCGCGGCCGCCGTCGTAGTACTGGTACCAGCTGATCGGGTGGAATGCACCCATGCCCTTGCCCACGCGGTCGGGCCAGGCCGTCTGCGGACGATAGCTGCTCTCGTCCACGCTCAGCAGGTAGACCAGGTCTTTGGAACGCGCCGGCCCGTATTCATACCATTCGTCGGTGAACAGATTGCGCGGCGCGAAGCGTTCCATGCCAGGGAAGTTCGCGTCCTCGACCTTCACGATCGCGGTCTGGATCGCGGGATGGATGTGGAACATATGTCCCACCATATTGGTATACCACGGCCAGTCGTACTCGGTATCGGCCGCGCTGTGCACGCCGACGTAGCCGCCGCCGCGCCGGATGAAGCGCTCGAAGGCCGCCTGCTGGGCCGCGTCGAGCACGTCGCCGGTGGTGAGCAGGAAGATCACCGCCTGGTATTTCGCCAGCTCGGCATCGTTCATCACGCGCCCGGCATCGGCAGTCCAGAACACCTCGAAGTCATGCAACTTGCCGAGTTCCTGCACCGCCGCCACGCCGGCATGCACCGCATCGTGGTGCCAGGCGGTGGACTTGGTAAACAGCAGCACACTGAACTGGGCCGCCCGTGCCGGGGATGCGAAAGCGAAGGCGAGCGTGCAGGCAAGGATGAGGGAAACAAGCGGACGATTCATCGGCATCGGTTATGAACAGGCGGTCGAGGTGGCGAAGCGGTCAACGCTAATCCTTCGCTTCTTGCTTGTCAACAAAACCATTCCAGCACAGGACGCCGCGATATTTCACCCCTGTTTGATCGCGATCAACCGTGCGCCTGACATGCCCCCTTGCGCGGCGTATAGTGAAATGCCGTGCGCCACGTTTCAGTCTCGCGTTCGAACGGAGTGATCACCATGTTCAAGACCATACTCGTCCATGTCGATGGCGGTCCCTGCCAGGAGAGCCGCCTGCGCGCGGCCGCGCTTCTGGCTGGCGCGCACGGCGCCCACCTGGTGGGCAGCGCCGCCACCGGGCTGTCGATGGCCAGTTTTGCTGTGCTGAACGGCTCGATGGCCATGCCGGTCTCCAACCGCGAATTCCAGGACCTGCGCGATTCCGTCACGGTCGTGCTTGACGATTTCGTGGCCCAGGCCGAACACCTCGGCATCCACGGCGCCGAGACGCGAATGGTAGAAGACGCCGACCGCGACGGCCTGCTGCTGCAGGCGCGCTATGCCGACCTGGTGGTAGTTAGCCAAGACCTCAGCCGTGTTCATGGCCGCCGCGCCACGACCGAACGGGGCCTGCCCCAATATCTTGCCCTGCACGGCGCCCGTCCGGTGCTGGTGGTGCCCGACACCTACCACGGCAAGCCGATCCCCGGCGATGCACTGGTCGGCTGGGATGGCAGCATGCCGGCCCAGCGCGCGATCAACGCCGCCCTGCCCCTGCTGGCCCAGGCCGGCACCGTGCACCTGGCGCTGGTCAACCCCGACCTGCAATCGGGCCTGCACGGCGACGAGCCGGGCGCCGACATGGCACACTACCTGGCGCGCCACGGCCTGAAGGTCGATGTCGCCGTCGCGCATACCCGCGCCACCGAGGGCGAGGCCCTGATCGACATGGCGCGCGACTGCCACGCCGGGCTGATGGTCACCGGCGCCTTCGGCCACAGCCGCTACCGCGAATGGATCCTCGGCGGCGTCACGCGCGACGTGCTCGACCACGCGCCGACGCCGCTGCTCATCGCCCATTGAATCCCACTCGACCTACTTTCCACGATTTCCGCCATGACCTTCCACCACTATCCAGGAGGCAGCGCCGGCGCCATCGGCGCCGCGATCCGCCATGCCCGCCGCCACCTGTGCGCCCGCCTGGCCGACACGGCCGACAGCAGCTGCACGCCCGACGACCGCTTCGTGCACGCCTTCCCGGCCGTCGTCACGGCGGTCGAGGTCGGGTTCCGGCACGAGGAAACAGTCATGGAAGCGCTCGACTACGAACGCCTGCACGAGCACCGCGCCGAGAACGCCACCATCCTGACCGCCCTGCACCGCGCCATGCCGCTGGTCGAGGATGGCGACGTCACGCTCGGCCGCCAGCTGGTGGCGGCGCTGCTCGACCTGCTGTCGCTGCACCGGATCAGCACCGACCTGGCGCTGGCCACGGCGCGGCACGCGCCGGCCGGCCGGCCCGGCGGGCGCGTGCCGCGCATCCTGCTGCATGGCGCCGGGCATGCGGGCTGGCGCTCGCGCCACCATTGAACGTCATTTCAGGCCCGCGCGCTGGCGCCGGATCACCTTGCCCGAGACCATGAACGTGCCGTCGCCCTTGTAGTGCAGGGTCTCGGGATGGCGCGGCCGCGGCGCGACGCGCGCCGCCACCACTTCCCAGATGAAGAAATCGTAGCGTCCCACAAGGCTGTCGTCGTGCAGCCGGCACTCGAACTGGGCGTGACACTCGCGGATCGACGGCGCCGCCACCCGCTCGCTGGCCTCCGGCGTGAGGCCGAAGGCGGCGAACTTGTCGACCTCGGCGCCGGTGGTCGAACCGACGCCCAGCACCGCCTCGAGCTGCCGCGTCGTCGGCAGGTTGATCACACATTCGCCGCTGGCGCGGATCAGGCCGTGGCTGTGGTTGGCGGATGAGATCACGCAGCCGATCAGCGACGGACTGAATTCCATCACCGCGTGCCATCCCATCACCATGACGTCGCGCTCATCGGCATGGCACGAGGTCACCAGCACCACCGGTCCCGGTTCCAGGTAACGCCGCACCTCGTGCAGCGGCAGGTCGTGCTTGCGTGCCATCCGTCCTCCGTCGTGAGCCCGTCCGTATTATCGCCCCGCCCCGACACGCCCGGCGTACGCTTGCCGTCACCGCACACGACAGCAGGAAAATTCTAGCGCCGCCGCGCCGTGGGGGCGGACAATCGGACAAGATACGACCCGACCGCTGCCGCCACCAACAGACACGAGGCTTGCCATGGATTCCGGCCCACCCGCCCCCACCAGGATCGCCTTTCTCGACTTCGAACTGCTGCTCGCCCAGCGCCTGCTGCTGCGCGCCGGCCAGCCGCTGCCGATCGGCGCGCGCGCCTACGACCTGCTGGCGTTGCTGGCCTCCCGACCGGGCAACATATTGAGCAACCGCGCGCTGATGGCCGGGGTGTGGCCGAATACGGTGGTGGTCGAGGCCAACCTGCGGGTGCAGATCGCGGCCCTGCGCAAGGTGCTGGGCGACGCCGGCAGCGCGATCGTGAACGTGGCCGGACGCGGTTATGCCTTCACCGCGCTGCCCGGCCCGCAGATTGCCCCGGATGCTCAGGCCCCGGCCGGCGCCACCGCCCCCTGCAGCGCCTCGATGGTCGCCGGCTTGGTCAGGTGCACGTCGAAGCCGGCCGCCAGCGCGCGCGCGACGTCGGCCTGCTGGCCGTATCCGGTCAGCGCCACCAGCCGCAGCGCGGCGCCGGCGGCCGGTCCGCCCGCAGCCGGTGCGCCCGCATCGGCGCGCAAGGCCGCGGCCAGCGCATAGCCATCCATATCGGGCAGGCCGATGTCGAGGATCGCCACCTCGGGCGGTTCGGCCAGGGCCAGCGCGCGCGCCTGGGCCGCGCTGTGGGCGACCCGCACCGCATGGCCCAGATGGCGCAGCAGCAGTGCGCTGGCTGCGGCCGCATCTTCGTTGTCGTCGACCAGCAGAATGTGGCGACCCGGCGCCGCCGGCGCCAGCGGGCCCGGCTCGCTCGCCGCGCTCGGCGCGCCGAGCGGCAGGATCACCTCGAAGCGACTGCCGGCGCCCGGGCCGGCGCTGTGGGCCGCGACCCGGCCGCCATGCAGCTGGGCGATCTCGCGCACGATCGCCAGGCCCAGTCCGAGGCCGCCGGTGCGCCGCGCCAGCTGCTGCGGCGCCTGGTAGAACGGCTCGAACACGCGCGCCAGCAGTTCCGGCGCCATGCCAGCGCCGTTGTCGCTCACGCCCAGCACCGCCTCGCCATCGAGCACCTCCAGCGTGACGCGGGTGTCGCTGCTGCCGAAGCGGGCCGCGTTCGACAGCAGGTTGCCCAGCACCTGCACCAGGCGCGTCTCGTCGCCATCCACCCAGACCTCCGGCGGCGCCTCCAGGGCGATCGGCTCGCCCGGCAGGGCCGCCACCGCGTGGCGCGCCAGTTCGGCCAGGTTCAGCGGGCGGGTCTCGATCGCCAGCTTGCCGGAGGCGATGCGCGAGACGTCCAGCAAGTCGTCGACCAGGCGCCGCAGGTGGGTCACCTGGCGCCGCATGACGCCGCGCTCGCGCTGGCTGCCCGGTTCGTCGCGCAAGTCCATCAGGTCGAGCGAGGTCAGGATCGGGCTGAGCGGATTGCGCAGTTCGTGGCCCAGCATGGCCAGGAAGGCGTCCTTGGCCTGGCCGGCCTGGCGCGCCTGGGCCAGCGCCTCCTCGAGCGACGCCAGCAGGCGCGAACGCTCCTCTTCCTGTGCCGCGCGCCGGCTGGCGGCGGCCTCCAGCGCCTGGCCCATCTCGCGGATTTCCTTGATCCGCGACGGCGCCACCCGCACGGTCCCCGCGCTGCCCAGGGCGGCGGCGCCGGCCTGCACGCTCTCGATGCGGCGCACGATGCGGCCCGAGAGCCACGAGGCCAGCGCGATGCAGGCGCTCAGCACCACCCAGGCGCCCAGCACATAGACCGCGAAGCGCTGGAAGAAGCCCACCCCGAAGCCGGCGCTGGGGGCGCCCACCGCCACCACCCAGCCATAGCGCGGCGAAGTGGTGTAGGCGCTGATCACGTCGTCGCCTTCGAGCGCGGTGGTGGGGCCCACGCCTTCCGGGCCGCCGCTGCGCATCAGCGCCGTGAGCGAAGCGCTGGGGCCGCCGACCACGGTGCGTTCCTGGTCGCGCGAGCGCGCCACCAGCGCGCCGCCGCCATCCATCACGGCGATCACGGACTCGGGCGGGATCTTCTGGCGCATGATCACGTCCAGGAAGCTGTCCGGCTGGACCACAGCGGTCAGCACCCAGGGCTGGCCGTCGAGCCCCGTGACCGGGATCCGCACCGGCACCGCCGGGCGCCCGCCCTGCCCGCGCGCGACGCGGCCGGCCATCGGGCGGCGCTCCTCCATCGCCTGGTGCAGGCTGCCCGGGTCGGCGACGCGCGCCGCCGGCGCGCCGTACGGCGCCATGGTGCGAAACAGGGGCCGGCCGTCGGCGCCGGTCAGCACGACGCCCAGCCAGTCGGGCCGCGACAGGCGGCTGGCCGTCTCGTGGAAGGCCTGCAGGTCGCCGCTGGCGAGCTGGGGACTCTTGGCGATGCCGCTCAGGGCGGCCACGGTGGCGTCCAGCTCGGCGTCGATGGCGCTCGACAGCGCGCGCGCGTGGCCGACCATCATCCTCTCTTGTTCCTGTTCCAGATACAGGCCGGCGCCGTGGATGGTCCAGACCCCCAGCAGGGCAAGCGGCAGCAGGCCGATCGCGGTGAGCAGGATCAGGAGGTGTCGAAGGGACAGGACGGGTCCGGCAACGGCGCGCATGGGTGTTCCAGAGGGGAAATTTTCATTATAGGATGAGCCGGCGTCATCCTTGCGGTTTTTGCGGGATCGCCGATGAGGGTCAGCGCGGAATCGACAGCGCCAACGTTTCCTTCAGCTCTTCCATCACCACATAGCTCTTCGACTGGCCGGCGTCGGCCACATGCAGGATCTCGCCCAGCAGGCGCCGGTATTCGGACATCTCGGGGATGCGCGCCTTGATCAGGTAGTCGAAGTCGCCCGACACCAGGTGGCATTCCATCACCTCGGGAATGGCCAGCATCGCGCGCCGGAAGCGTTCGAAGGCCTTGTCGGATTTCTGGTGCAGGTTGATCTCGACGAACACCAGGATCTGCATGCCCAGCGCCTGCGGATTGATGCGCGCGTAGTAGCCCTGGATGACGCCGTCGCGCTCCATGCGCTTGACCCGCTCGATGCAGGGCGTGAGCGACAGCCCGACCTGCTCGGCCAGGTCTTTCATCACGATCCGCGCATCCTGCTGCAGGATGGACAGGATGTGCAGGTCGATCCGGTCCAGGATGCGGTTCGAGGCTTTTTGTACGCGCATGGCTCAAATCCAGAATATTTGCTGAAAAATGACGTGTTAACAGAAACAATTATCTCCCTACCCGCGCTACGATGGCAACCTTTTCTGGATTCAGCTTTCGAGGGATATATGCGAGTCATCGTATTGGGCAGCGGCGTGGTCGGCGTCACCACCGCGTATTACCTGGCGCAGGCCGGCCACGAGGTCACCGTCATCGACCGCCAGCCCGGCCCCGCCCACGAGACCAGTTTTGCCAATGCCGGCCAGATCTCGCCCGGCTATGCCTCGCCCTGGGCCGCGCCCGGCATTCCGCTCAAGGCCGCCAAGTGGCTGTTCCAGCGCCACGCGCCACTGGCGATCCGTCCCGACGGCTCGCTGTTCCAGCTTGCCTGGATGTGGGAGATGTACCGCAACTGCGATCCAGGCCGCTACGCCGTCAACAAGGAACGCATGGTGCGCCTAGCCGAATACAGCCGCGATTGCATGCGCGCGCTGCGGCGCGACACCGGCATCGCCTACGAAGGCCGCCAGCAGGGCACGGTGCAGCTGTTCCGCACCCGCCAGCAGTTCGACGGTGCGGCCAAGGACATCGAGGTGCTGCGCGACGCCGGCGTCGCCTACGAAGTGCTGGAAGGCGCGCAGTTGGCCACGGCCGAACCGGCGCTGGCCAATGTGGCCGACAAGCTGGTCGGCGGCCTGCGCCTGCCGAACGACGAAACCGGCGACTGCCAGCTGTTCACCACCCGCCTCACGGCCATGGCGCGCGAGCTGGGCGTGCGCTTCGAATTCGACACAGCGATCCGCCATCTGAATGAAGCGGGCGGCGAGGTCGTCTCGGTTGACACCGACAAGGGCGTATTCGCCGCGGACCGATTTGTGCTGGCCCTGGGCAGCTACTCGCGCCTGCTGCTGCAGCGCTGGTTCCCGCTGCCGGTCTATCCAATGAAAGGCTATTCGCTGACGGTGCCGATCACGGACGCTGCGCGCGCGCCTGTGTCGACCATCCTCGACGAAACCTACAAGATCGCCGTGACCCGCTTCGACGACCGCATCCGCGTTGGCGGCATGGCCGAGCTCTCCGGCTACAACCTCGATCTCAATCCGCGCCGCCGTGAAACCCTGGAACTGGTCGTCAACGACCTGTTCCCGGGCGCGGGCGACACGGCCCAGGCCAGCTTCTGGACCGGCCTGCGTCCGATGACGCCGGACAGCACCCCGGTGGTGGGCGCCACGCCGCTGCGCAACCTGTTCCTGAACACCGGCCACGGCACGCTGGGCTGGACCATGGCGGCCGGTTCGGCCAGCGTGATCGCCGATCTGGTGGGCGGCAAGGCGCCGTCGATCCGCGCCGACGACCTGGCCGTGTTCCGCTACGCGGGCAGCGGCAGCGGCGCCGCCCCCGGCAAGCTGGCGCAGGCTTGACCCGATGAGCGACCAGGCAAGCTGCGCCCGCGCCGGGGCCATCCTCACGATCGACCTGGACGCGGTGCGCGCCAACTACCGCCTGCTGCGCGAACGCGGTCAGGCCGGTGGCGCGCAGGCCGCCTGCGCGTCCGTGCTGAAGGCCGACGCCTACGGACTCGGCATGGACAAGGTCGCGCAGGCGCTGGTGCGCGAAGGCTGCCGCAGCTTCTTCGTGGCCCACCTCGACGAAGGCATCCGCCTGCGCCAGCTCGTGCCCGCGGATTGCACCATCCACGTGATGCATGGCGCGATGCCGGGCACGGCGCGCGACTGCGTCGAGCACGACCTGGTGCCGGTGCTGAACGACCGTGGCCAGGTGGCCGAATGGCGCACGCTGGCACGTGAGCTCGGCCGAGAACTGCCGGCCGCGCTCCAGGTCGATACCGGCATGTCGCGCATGGGCCTGGCCCCGTTTGACCTCGACCGCCTGCGCCAGGATCCGGCCTGGCTGGAAGGCATCGACCTACGCCTGGTGATGAGCCACCTGGCCTGCGCCGACGAACCGGCGCACCCGCTCAACGAGCGCCAGCGCCAGCGCTTCGAAGAGGTGCGCGCGCTGTTCCCAGGCGTGCCGGCCAGCCTGGCCAATTCCTCGGGTGTGTTCCTGGGCGGCGCCTGGCACTTCGACCTGCTGCGCCCGGGGTGCGCGCTATACGGCATCAATCCCCAGCCGGGTCACGCCAATCCGCTGGCGCAGGCGGTGTCGCTGGCGGCGCGCGTGGTGCAGCTGCGCACCGTGGCCGCAGGCGACATCGTCGGCTATGGCGCGCGCTATATCGCGCAGGGCGAGCGCCGCATCGCCACCATCGCCATCGGCTATGCCGACGGCTGGCTGCGCGCCCTCACCGGCCACTCGTGGGCTTTCGTGGACGGCGTGGCCGTGCCTTTCGCCGGCACCGTGTCGATGGACAGCATCACACTCGACGTCACCGGCATCCCCGAAGCGCGGATCGCGCCGGGCCAGACGGTCGACCTCCTGTGCCCGCAGCAGACGGTGGACGAGGTCGCGGGCCAGGCCGGCACCATCGGTTACGAGGTGCTGACCCGCCTGGGTGCGCGCTTTTACCGTCAATACGTCGGCGGCTAGAACAACTCCAGGTTCGGCGATGGCGGCGGCGCGGCCCGCTTCGGCGCCAGTGGTGCCGGCCACGCTTTCATGGCCTCGGCCGGATAATGCCGCAGGAAGCTGCGCGCGACGTCGGTATCGCGGCAGGCCAGCCAGTCCCCCACTTCTTCCTGCCCCAGCAGCACCAGCGAGCGCTTCTCGTCGCCCGGCTTGTGCATGCGCCGCATCAGCGGATGGTCGTCGGCGTTGATGGTGATCTGGGTGAAGGCGGTCGACATCGCGCCATCGGCCTCCTGCCACTCGCGCCACAGGCCCGCCACCCAGAACAGCCCTTCGTCGGCCATGCCGATCGCGGTGCGCTCGGCGCGCCCGCTCTCGTAGCACGGCTCGTAGAACCACAGCATCGGCACGGCGCACAGCTGCAGGCGACGCCAGGCCGGGGCGAACGAGCGCCGCTCGAGCAGCGATTCGGCGCGCGCATTCATGGTGTCGAAGGGTTTCACCTCGTGCGGGATGTGGCGCCGCGGCACCATGCCGTAGCTGGCCACGCAGGCTTCCAGCGGCAAGCCGGGCGCGGCGCGCAGGATCGGCGCCGCGTAATCCTTCCAGGTTTCCTCGGGCCAGTGCCAGTCGCCTGGCAGGATGCTGAAGGCGCCAATGCGGCCATTGAACTGCTCGGGTGTCGGGGGGCGATAATTAACGCACATGAAAAGGGCCTGGAAATTGTTGCCTAATAATAACAGTGGCGACGAACATGGCGTCTTCCATGTTATCCGAAGTGTAAAATGCATCGTCCACTTTTTATCATTCGCACCGATGCCGCCAGCCAGCCTTCCCTTCCTGCCCGCCACTGACGAGACGTCGCGACTGATACTAGCATTCCCCTGGGATACCACGAGCCTGGGCCCGATCGAAGACTGGCCGACCGTACTCAAGACCACGGTGGCCCTGATCATGGCCACCCCGGCGCCGATCGTCACCCTGTGGGGCGAGGACGGCTACATGATCTACAACGACGCCTACCGGGTGTTCGCCGGCGGGCGCCATCCGGTGCTGCTCGGCTCCAAGGTGCGCGAAGGCTGGCCCGAGGTGGCCGACTTCAACGACAACGTGATGAAGGTGGGCCTGGCGGGCGGCACCCTCAGCTACCAGGACCAGGAACTGACCCTGCACCGCAGCGGCCAGCCCGAGCCGGTCTGGATGAACCTCGATTATTCGCCGATCCGCGACCAGGACGGCGCCATCGCCGGCGTGATGTCGGTGGTGGTCGAGACCTCCAGCAAGGTCAAGGCCGAGCGCCATGTGCGCGCCGAACGCGAGCGCCTGAACTCGATGTTCGAACAGGCGCCCGGCTTCATCTGCCTGCTCGAGGGCCGCGAGCATCGCTACGCGCTGGCCAACGACGCCTATCGCGCGCTGACCGGCAACCGTCCTCTCCTGGGCATGCCGGCGGCACAGGCGGTGCCCGAACTGGCCGAACGCGGCATCGTCGACGTGCTCGACCGCTGCTTCGCCGACGGCACGACCTTCCGCGCCGAGGGTGTCGGACTCACGCTGCGCAATCCCGGCCTGGACGCGCCGGTGCACTTCTTCATCGACTTCGTGCTGCAGCCGCTGCGCGACGCGAACGGCGCCGTGTTTGCCACCTTCGTGGAAGGCAACGACGTCACCGAACGGGTGACCACCGAACGCGCGCTGCGCACCAGCGAAGCGCGCTTTCGCACCTTCGCCCAGGCCATGCCCAACCACGTGTGGGCGGCACGCGCGGACGGCAGCGTCGAATGGATCAACGACCGCGTGCACGAATATGCCAGCGCCGGCGCCGATCCGCAGGGTGTGCTGGGCCGCGGCTGGGGCGCGCTGGTGCACCCGGACGACGTCGCGCGCTACCGCACGCTGTGGGACGCCAGCGTGGCGTCCGGCGCCCCGCTCGACGCCCAGATCCGGCTGCGCCGCCATGATGGCGAATACCGCTGGCACCTGGTGCGCGCACGGCGCTCGCCGGGCGAGGCCGGCGACGGCGCGCTGTGGATCGGCAGCAGCATCGACATCGAGGAACAGAAGCGCGCCAGCGAGGCGCTGGCCGTCGCCAACGCCACCCTCGAGGAACGGGTCGAGCGCCGCACGGCCGAGCGCGACCGCATGTGGCGGCTGTCGAAGGACATCATGCTGGTGGCCGACCTCCAGGGCGCCCTGTTCGCGGTGAATCCGGCGTTCACGGCCATCCTCGGCTGGACCGAGGCCGAGGTGCAGGCCACCTCGCTGCTCGAGCTGGTGCATCCGGACGACCGCGCGCCGACCGCGACCCAGATCGACGCGCTGCGCCTCGGGGGCCAGGTGTTCCGCTTCGAGAACCGCTGGCGTCGCAAGAACGGCAGCTGGTGCCACCTGTCCTGGACCGCCTCGCCCGACCAGCAGTACATCCACGCGGTAGGCCGCGACATCAGCACCGACCTGGCCCAGATGGAAGCCATGCGGCGCACCGAGGCCGCGCTGCAGCAGGCGCAGAAGATGGAAACCATCGGCAAGCTGACCGGCGGCGTGGCGCACGATTTCAACAACCTGCTGCAAGTCATCGGCGGCAACCTGCAACTGATCGCGCGCCGCGCCGACGGCCTGCCCGAGATCAAGAAGCGCGTCGAGAACGCGATGAACGGCGTCGAGCGCGGCGCCAAGCTGGCCAGCTCCCTGCTGTCGTTCGCGCGCCGCCAGCCGCTCGAGCCGAAGGCGGTCAAGATCGGGCGCCTGCTGGGCAGCATGGAAGACATGATGCGGCGCTCCCTGGGCGAGGAGATCGACGTCGAGATGGTGATCTCGGGCGGCCTGTGGACCACCGAGGTCGACCCGGCCCAGCTCGAGAACGCGATCCTGAACCTGGCGATCAATGCGCGCGACGCCATGGACGGCGCCGGCAAGCTGACCCTCGAGGTCGCCAACGCCGCACTGGACGCCGGCTACTGCGCCGCCCATCCCGAGGTCGCGCCCGGCCAGTATGTGCTGCTGGCCGTCAGCGACACCGGCAGCGGCATGCCGCAGGAAGTCATCGACCAGGCCTTCGAGCCCTTCTTCTCGACCAAGCCCGAGGGCAAGGGCACCGGCCTGGGGCTGTCGATGGTATATGGCCTGGTCAAGCAGTCGGGCGGCCACGTCAAGATCTACAGCGAGGTCGGCGAAGGCAGCACCGTCAAGATCTACCTGCCACGCTCGCTGCGGGCCGAGGATCACGCCGGCGAACAGCTGGCGCAGCCGGCGACCGGCGGCCACGAGACCGTGCTGGTGGTCGAAGACGACGAGCAGGTGCGCCTGACCGTGGTCGACCTGCTGGCCGACCTGGGTTACCGGGTGCTGCGCGCCAACGACGCCGCCTCGGCCCTGACCGTGATCGACAGCGGCATCCACATCGACCTGCTGTTTACCGACGTCGTCATGCCGGGCCCCTTGCGCAGCCCGGAGCTGGCGAAGAAGGCGCGCGAGCGCCTGCCCAACGTCGCGGTGCTGTTCACTTCGGGCTATACCGAGAACGCGATCGTGCACGGCGGCCGCCTCGATCCGGGCGTCGAACTGCTCGGCAAGCCCTATACCCGCGACAACCTGGCGCGCAAGATCCGCCACGTGCTGGCCAACCAGCAGCAAAAGAACGCCGCCCTGCAGCCATCGCCCGGCGCCGCCGCGCCGGCCGGCTCGAAGGCGCGCGTGCTGCTGGTGGAAGACGAGGACGACATCCGCGAGAACACCGCGGAACTGTTGCGCATCATGGGCTACGAGGTGCTGGACGCAGCCAGCGCCGAAGCGGCGCAGGCGCTGCTGGACAGGCAGCCGGACATCGTGCTGACCGACCTGCAGCTGCCGGGCATGAGCGGGGAGGCGCTGGCGCACACGGTCAGGCAAAGACTGCCGCGCGCGCGGATCGTCTTCATGAGCGGGGCGAGCCACGCATCGGATGCGGCGGACGCGCACTTGCCCAAGCCCTACGATGCCGGGCAGCTGGAGGCGTTGCTGGAAAAGCTGGCCTAGAACTGGTGGTTCACGCCCAGATCGAGGTGGCGGACGCGTTGCGGCGCCTTCTTGCTCGACACGTCGGCGTAGAGACGCGTGCGCTTCGATAAGTCATACTCGTAGCCCAGCGAGGCCTGCCTGGCCGTGGACGACTCGTCCACGTCCTTCCAGCCGTAACCCGCCAGCACCCGGCCGGGGCCGAGCACCTGCTGCAGGCCGATAACCCAGGCCTTGCTGTGCGCCTGTACGACCCGGGTATGGGACTGGTCCTGCCTGGTATGCGACACCATCACCCGCGTCGACGGCGTCGGCACCAGCGACACCCCGGCGGAGTACAGGCGGCTTTCGACGGCATTGCGCTCGAAGGCCAGCATCAGCGACAGGTCCTTGCGACGGTAGGTCGCCGTCAGCGATACCGGCGTGCTTGATGGCGCCGCGTTCGCGGGATATTGCGGGTCCTGCGCGCTGCCCTTGCCGATCAGGGGCGCCCCCCCATTCGCCTCGCGCGTGCCGACGGTCGCATTGAGCTGCATGCCGGCCACCTCGGGCGAGTTGTAGAACAGCCCATTCGACATCCGGTTGGTCGAGTTGCCGACCGGGCCAAGCGGGTCGGACGTGAAGCCCGCAATGGTGAGATCTGTCTGGAAACCGGCCGGCGTCGGCGACCCGTACCACGGGTCGAAGGCCGCGCTCGATTCCTGGAAGGCGGTGAGGCCGCGCCCCAGCCTCACCGTTCCGAAAGCGCCTCTCAGGCCGACCCGGCTCTGTCCCTGGAACAGCGGACGCTGCGCGCCTCCCGGCCCTTGCTCGGCGCTGCCGGTGTCCGGCTCGTAGCGGATCTCGAGCTGGAACAAGGCATCGAGGCCGTTGCCGAGCGCTTCGCTGCCCTTGATGCCCAGTGTATTGTTGGCGCGCTTGCCGAGCGCCAGCGGCTGGCCGCTACGCTTGATCAAGCCGATATCGATATTGCCATAGAACTGGACCGACGATTGCGCGTAAGCGCTGCCGATGAATGCACTCAAAAGTGCCAGCGGCGCAAGCAGGATGTTCACGAAGATCAGGAATGAAACGATGTGGGAGTGGACAGTGCCGGAGCGGGCTCCGGCACTGGACGACGGGGGAATGACGGTGAGATGGCGGCGGGTCAGCCTGGCGGCAGGCCGGTCTGGGCTTTCTTGCTCAGCTCACGCAGCCACACGTCGTGCTGCTCGACGAGTCCCTTGGTGAACACATCGGTGGACCAGATGCCGAGGGTGCTGATCTGGGTTTCATCGGTGATCAACAGCGTCGTGCCATCCTCCAGCGGGTGCAGATACCAGGTGTGGTAGGCCAGCACCCCGTCCGCTTTTGCCACCCAGGCCAGGCGGCGCTCCTTCTCGAAATCGTGCACGGTCGACGTCAGGCGGAAGCCGAAGGTCGACCAGCGGAACTCCGACCCGGCCCGCAAGTAGGGGCCCGGCCAGATCGTGAACTCCACGTCCTGCGCGTTCGGATACCACTCGGGCCAGCTCTTGGCATACGTCAGCCAGGCCCAGACGGTGGCCGGCGGCGCTGGAATGACCAGCTCGTTGCGGGCGTACAGGGGGGCGGTTTCCGGCTTGTAGGCCTCGGGCCAGTTAATGTCATTGCGAGGGTCGTTGGTGGCATCGAAGCCGGCGGTAATAGTCATTTTACTTCTCCAGATAAAAGGTAAACGATGTCGAAAAGATGGATGACGATCGACATCTTTTTTATTATTCGCACGCCGGAAAATGGATGTCAATCATAATCTTCATGGCCGAAGACATTCGATTTCTTCTTGTATCTCACACAAAGAATGATTGTTTGAGTTTGTATCCAGGGGACCCTAGACTGGCGCGTCAAGCCTTTCGTAAGGCGTCAACCCGGATCGAATGGAGCACCAATGACCCAGAAATTCTATGCGATGGACATGCCCTTCTACAGCAGCCTGGGGGTCTATCCCTTCGAAGAGCGCTGCGAGATCGTCAAGGAGGTGGGCTATGACGCGATGCACCTGAGCGTATGGGATGGCCGCAACTGGGCCAGCACGGCGCCGCTGGCGCACGTCGGCGAACGCTACGGGCTCGAGGTAGCCGGCGTGTACATCGTGCTCGACCTGGCGCTGGGCGAACGCGACCTGCGCAACAGCGGCATTCTCACCATGATCGAGACGATGCCCGAGGGCTCGACCATCGAGCTGGCGATCCGCTCGGCCGGCCCGCTCCTCAACCGCTCCGATCCGGCCGGCGACGCCGCGGTATGCGCCTTGCTGCGACAGGCGCTCGCCATCGCCCAGGCGCGCGGCAGCCGCATCCTGCTGTACACCCATATCGGTTTCTGGCTCGACAAGCACGACGACGCGCTGCGCCTGTGCGAACAGATGGCGCATCCCAAGCTCGGCATGCTGTTCACCAGCGGTAACTGGTATATGGGCGGAGGCGACCAGCTCGCGGCCCTGCTGCGCCGCGCCCTGCCCTACATCAAGCAGGTCAACCTGGCGGGCGCCCGGCGCAGCCCGCTCGGCTTCATGGGCATCGCGACGATCGAACCGCTCGACGTCGGTGAACTGGACAATTTTGCGGTGGTCGCGCTGCTCAAGCGCCTGGGCTACGAAGGCTATATCGGTTACACCGGCTGGGAGGAAGGCGGCGACGCCTATCACAAGCTGGAACGGTCGCTGCGCATGCTGCGCGATATCGAACGCCGCGTGGCGCGCCACCCGCATTGGGGCAGCCACTTGGGCTGACTCTGCGCTTCAGCGCGCCAGCATGCCAACCAGCCAGCTCGCCAGGGGGCTGGACGCCGCGCGCGGATGCCAGGCGGCGATCAGCTCGAAGCCGGGCGGCACCACGTCGCCATCGAGCCGCACCCGCGCCAGGCCGGGATGCGGCAGCAGCCGCGATGGCAGGAAAGCCACCGCGCCGGTCGCCTCGAGCACCTGCGGCATCAGCAGGAAATGCGGCACCGACAGGATGATATTGCGCTCGAGTCCCAGCTGCTGGAGCCAGCCGTCGGCCGAGCCGACCAGGTTGGCGCGCGCCGGCGACACCACCACATGCTGCTGCTGCGCCAGCGCCTTCAGGCTCAGGCGCTTGCCCGCGAGCGGCGAAGCGGCCGCCGCCACGCACACGTAATGCTCCTGGAACAGGACGCGGCGCTCGAAACTGGCCGGCACATTGGCGGGGATATTCACCGCCAGGTCGATCTCGCCGCTGCCCATCCTGGCCGGCAAGGTGTCGACCTCGGCTTCGCTCAGGATCAGCTTCAGGTGCGGCGCCTGGTCGCGGATGGCGCGCAGGCGCGGCGCGACCGCCACCGCATGGGCGTAATCCGAGGCGGAGATATTCACCGTCGCCCGCACTTCCATTGGATCGAAGGGGCCGCGCTCGACCAGCCGCTCGAGCGCGGCCAGGATCGCATTGATCTCGCTCCCCATCTCCAGCGCCAGCGCGGTCGGCAGCACGCCCCGTCCGGTGCGCACGAACAGCGGATCGCCGAATACTTCGCGCAGGGTCGCCAGGTTGGCGCTGATGGCCTGCTGCGTCAATCCCATCTGGTCCGCGACCTGGCTCAGGTTGCCGTCCTTGAGCAAGGCCGCCATGATGCGCAGCTGCTTGATGCCCAGCCTCGATAATTTGTTCATATTTGTATCTTATACCAAAAACGATTGTTGGATTTTGTTTCGGCCACTGCCTATGCTCATCGCTCCATACACCTCAACAGGGAGCAGAAACATGAAAATGACGTGCAACACGATCCTGATCACCGGCGGCGCCTCGGGCATCGGCCGCGGCCTGGCCGAAGCCTTCCACCGGCTCGGCAACCAGGTCATCGTCGCCGGGCGGCGCAAAGACTACCTCGATGCCGTGACGCAGGCAAATCCGGGCATGCGCGCCATCGAACTCGACGTGACCGACCAGGAAAGCATTGCCGAGGCCAGTGCGCGGGTGCTGCGCGACTTCCCTTCGCTGGATGTCCTGATCAACAACGCGGGCGTGATGGCGATCGACAACCCGGCCGAACCGATCGACGACCGCATGCTGGTCGACAGCGTCGCCACCAATTTTCTCGGCCCGATCCGCCTGACCTCGGCCCTGGTCGAACACCTGAAAACCCGACCCGCATCGACCATCGTCAACGTCACCTCGGGCATGGGCTTCGTGCCGTTCGCGATCGGCGCGGTCTATTCGGCCAGCAAGGCCGCGCTGCACTCCTGGACCATGACCCTGCGCTACCAGCTCGAAGGCAGCACGGTCAAGGTGGTGGAACTGGCCCCGCCCTGGGTGCGCACCGATCTGCTGAACAGCAATGAGGCCGAAGGCGCCATGCCGCGCGCCGAATTCATCGCCGAATCCATGGCCTTGCTGGCCACCGGCGCCGACGAAGTCCTGGTGGACCGGGTGCGCAGGATCCGCGCCAATCCAGGCCCCAACGAAGCGGCCTATTTCCAGGAATTCAATGACATGATGCTCAAGGGCTGAGCCGCCCGCAGCCGCTTCCCCGCGCATTCCGGCGCCGGGGGCTTCCATTTCCTTCCACGCCCGACATGAACACACAACACGACCGCATGCCCGCCGGCGTGATCGCGCTGGCAATCAGCGCCTTCGCCATCGGCAGTTCCGAATTCATCGTGGTCGGCATCCTGCCGTCCATCGCCGCCGACCTCCGGATTTCCCTCGACAGCGCTGGCGCCCTGGTGAGCCTGTACGCACTGGCGCTCGCGCTGGGCACACCGCTGCTGGTGCTCGCCCTGTCGCGTCTCGCACGTACCCGGGTGCTGGCCGGACTGCTCGTCGCCTTCTTGCTCGGCAACCTGGCGTCGGCGTTTTCGACGAGCTACGCCATGCTGCTGGCCGGACGCGTCGTGACGGCAGTCGCCCACGGCGCATTCTTCGCCATCGGCGCCACCGTGGCGGCCGCGCTGGTCGCGTCACAACAGGCCGGCCGCGCGATCGCCACCATGTTCGCCGGGCTGACGCTGGCGATGGTGATCGGGGTACCGCTCGGCAGCTTCCTGGGCAACCTGATGGAGTGGCGCCTGCCCTTCCTCGCCGTGGCGCTGCTGGCCGCCATCGGTCTGGGCGCGATGCTGCGCTGGCTGCCCGGCCAGCTCCCCCAGGGCGGCGCAGGCAAGGCCAGCGCGCAGCTGGCGGCGCTGGCCAGTCCCGCCATCCTGTCGATGATGGCGGTGACCGTGCTGGGCTTCGGCGCCAGCTTCGCCGCCTTCACCTTCATCACGCCGATCCTGACCGACATTTCCGGCTTCTCGGCCGCCACCGCCAGCGCGCTGCTGGTCGTGTTCGGCGCTGCGACCTTCGTCGGCAACCTGGTGGGCGGACGCCTCGTTACCCGCTACGGCTGGGCCTGTACGTTGGCCGGCATGCTGGTCGGGCTGGCGCTGGCCCAGGCGCTCATCGCACTCGTCATCCGCTCGCAGACGCCAATAGTGGCAATGTTGTTCGTGTGGGGCCTGTTCGCCTTCGGCCTGGGCCCTCCGCTCCAGGCGGCGATGCTGGCCACCGCGCAACGCTACACCCCGCAGGCCATGGACTTCGCCTCCAGCCTGAACATTTCGGCATTCAATCTGGGCATTTCGATGGGTGCCCTGTGCGGCAGCCTGATCGTCGCCCGCGGCGCCATGGAACTGACGCCGTGGGCCGGCAGCGTGGCCGCACTGGCCGCACTGCTGCCCCTGGCGGCGCTTGCCGTGCTTCATGCCAGGCCAACGACGGACGCCGTCCAACCCGCCATTACTCGCTAGGATTGACCATGCTTTCACCATCTTCACGCCCGTATTCCACCCTGCCCGGCTTCACGCGCTGCTTCGCGCCGGGCCGGCTGACCCTCGGCCTGTTCTATCCGATCGAAGCCTACCAGGGCGACGCGCCCAGCATGGAAGGCCACGCCGAGCGGGCGCAGGAAGCCGAAGCCGCCGGCTTCGCCTCGCTGTTCATCCGCGACGTGCCGCTGCGCGACCCGGGCTTCGGCGACCTCGGCCAGATCTTCGATCCCTTCGTCTATCTCGGCTACCTGGCGGCCAAAACCTCGACCATCGCGCTCGGCACCGGCGGCATCGTGGTACCGCTGCGTAACCCGCTGCACGTGGCCAAGGCGGCCACCAGCGTCGACCGGCTCAGCGGGGGCCGCCTGCTGCTGGGCGTGGCCTCCGGCGACCGCCCGGTGGAGTTTCCCGCCTTCGGCGTCGACCCCGAGCGTCGCGGCGCGATCCTGCGCGAGCACCTGGCGGTGATGCGCACCGTCCAGGGCACCAGCTTCGAACCGGCGCGCTGGGAAGGCGGCGCGCTGGAGGGGGCCGACCTGGTGCCCAAGCCGCTGGCGCGGGAAGTGCCGCTGCTTGTCACCGGCAACAGTCGCCAGTCGGTGGACTGGATCGCCGAACATGCCCATGGCTGGATCACGTATCCCAGGCAGCTGGAACACCAGGAACTGCTGATTGCCACCTTCCGCGCCAGCGTGGCCGCCAGTTGCGGTGAGCAGTTCAAGCCATTCATCCAGTCCCTGTTCATCGACCTGGCGAACGATCCGGATGCCGCGCCGCAGCCGATCCACCTGGGCTACCGGCTGGGACGCAACCGGTTGCTCAAGCTGCTGGAGCTGCTGCAGGAGATCGGCGTCAACCAGGTGATCCTGAGCCTCAAGTACAGCGCCCGTCCGGCGCAGGACGTCATCGACGAGCTGCGGCGCCACATCGTGCTCCATTTTCCGGCGCTGGCGGCATGAACGTCTTCCCCTATCGTACGGCGTTGATCGTGGGCGCCGGCCCCGGCATCGGCGCCTCGCTGGCGCGCCAGCTGATCGCGCAGGGTGTCAGGGTGGCGCTGGGCGCGCGCGATCTCGCGCGCCTGCGTCCGCTGGCCGCCGACATCGGGGCCCTGGCGTTCGAGGCCGACGCAGCCGATCCCGCGTCGGTCGCCGAGCTGTTCGCGTGCGCCGAATGGGCCTATGGGCCCGCCGACGTCGTGGTCTACAATGCCGCGTCACGGCCGGCCCGCGCCTCGATTCTCACGCTCGACCCGCGGCAGGTGGGCGCCGACCTGGCGGCGTCGGCCTATGGCGGCTTTCTGGTGGTCCAGCAGGCCGCCCTGCGCATGGCGCCGGCGCGCCATGGCTGCATCGTCCTCTCCGGCGCCACGGCCAGCGTCAAGGGCTTCGCCGACTCGGCTCCGTTCGCGATGGGGAAGTTCGCCTTGCGCGGCCTGGCCCAGAGCGCGGCGCGCGAACTGGGGCCGCAAGGCATCCACGTGGCCCATATCGTGATCGACGGCCTGGTGCGCTCCGCGACGCGCGCCGACCCGCCGGCGCGACCGGACAGTACGCTCGACCCAGAGGCCATCGCGCGCAGCTACCTGGCCGTGATGCGGCAGGAGCGCAGCGCCTGGAGCCACGAGATCGACCTGAGGCCCTGGGTCGAGCCGTTCTGAGGCGGCAGGACAGCGCGCTGCGCGTTATACTCGCGCCAGCAGAACCCTGGAGGAAGTGGATGGGAAAATCGAGAGTGGAGGCGGCGCAGACGCGCGAGCGGATCGTGGAAACGGCGTCGACGGTGTTTCGCCAGAACGGCATCCACCAGACCGGCATCGCCGAACTGATGTCCGCGGCCGGTCTCACCCATGGCGGCTTCTACAAGCATTTCGTGTCGAAGGACGAGCTGATCGCCGAAGCCAGCGCACTCGCCCTGCGCCAGGCGGCGCAGCGGCTCGCGCCCGGCGGGGATGGCGCCCCCGCCGACCTGGAGGCCCTGGCCTGGACCTATCTGCGCCTGGAAGATGCCGCCCATGCCGGCGGCGGCTGCCTGTTCGCGGCGGTAGGGAGTGAACTGGTGCGCTCCGCGCCCGCCACCCGCCAGGTCGCCAGCGAAGGCTTCGAACGGCTGGTGCAGGTCTTCGCGCGGCGCATGGGCGCCGTCCCGGCGCCGGAAGCGACCCGGCGCGCACGGATCGCCCTGTCCATCATGATCGGCGCGCTCACCATGTCGCGCATCGTCACCGACCCCGGCGTGGCGCGCACCCTCCTGGACGACGCCGTGGAGGCCGTCAAGCAGCTCGCGTGAGCTGACCGCGCAGGGTCGCCAGGAAGCGCTCCTTGTCGAGCAGGGTGCGTACGCGCTCCTGCCCGTCCATGTGCCCGTCCTCGCCCGGCACCTCGAGCACCTCGGCGGCGTCGCGCCGCATATCGTCCGGCCCGTTCACGCGCAGCAGCTGCGGCGAAGGACGGCGCTGGCTGTCGGGCAGCGACAGGATGGTGTCCACACGGTCGACCACCAGGCCGAAGCGCTCGCCCTCGTGCTCCAGCACCAGGATGCGGCAGCCGGAGCGGTCTTCGAGCGGCGCCATGCCATACAGGGTGCGCAGGTCGATCACGCACACCATCTGCTGGCGCACCTGCATCATGCCGTGCACACAGGCCGGCATGCCGGGCGGACGGGTGACTGGGCCGTCGAAATCGACGATCTCGCGCACCTGGCCGATATCGGCCGCCCAGCCAGTGTCCAGCGAGAAGGCCAGGTAGACGCGGCGCGCGCCCACCTTCTTCTCGGCCGCGCGGGCGGCCCCGGCTTCGGCCGCATACAGGCGGCGGTGGCCGGCGCAGATCTCGGCCACCTCGGCATCCGAGAACAGCGCCTCGTGCGCCAGGAACAGGCTGTCGCCCAGCTCCGCATTGGGCAGGCAGCCGCGGTACATGGCGCCGCGCGCCGTACCCAGCATCGGGATCGGCAGGATGTCGGTGTCGAAGTACGGCCGGATGTCGTCGACCGCGTCGACCAGCAGCCCGAGCTGCTCGTCGCCGATGCGCACCACCAGCACCCGCGCGTCATCCGGGTCGCAGGTAGCAGGCGCGCACTGCAGCAGCGCGCCGAAATCGACCACGCCGACCGGTGCGCCGCGCAGGTTGAGCCAGCCCTTGCACAGGCGGCCCAGCATCACCGACGGCTGCAGCGCCGGCACGCGCATGATTTCCTGGATCGCCTCCATCGCCAGCGCGAAGCGCAGGCCGCCGACGGTGAACGAGATGCACTTGCGGCCTTGCGCCTGGCGCAGGAAGCGCATGCGCCAGGCTTCACGCGCCACGCTGGCATGGGCCCGCACTTGCGGCACGTTATCGATGCGCACCAGACGCGCGGCGTCGAGCATCTGGACGATGCGCGCGCCGTCTTCCAGGGTGATCGCGCCGGCGACCACCCCAAGGTTTGAGTCCAAGCGCTGGTCTTCGCTCCAGCGCAGGCCGGCGCGCTGCTCGGGGCGCACGCGCAGCACTTCGCCGGTGGCGTCGAACACCAGGCCGACCTGGATGTCGTCGACGTCGACGATCGCCACCCGCTGCTCGTTCGAGGCAGCGGACGCCGCGGGATCGAAGATGCGGCCCAGGTTCAGGAGCGGAATGGCGGCGCCGCGCAGGGTGAAGATGCCTTCCAGGCAGGCTGGCGACAGCGGGATCGGGGTGATCCGCGCTGGCATGCCCACCACTTCGCGCACATGGTCGGCCGGCAGCGCGAATTCCTGGCCGGCCAAAAAGAAGGTGCCCACCACTTCCATGCCGGCGGCCTCGCGCAGCACGCGCGCGGCGGCGGCCTGTTGCGCCCCGATCGCGGCCACGGCGGTGCGCGCATCGGCATGCATATCGTTCAGCGCGTTCATGCCGCCACCATCTGCGCGCGCTGGGCGGATTGGATGCGCACCACGCTGAAGGTCTGGCGATCGCAGTCGATCGACAGGCGCCGCCCCTGCGAGCCGCCCACGTCCTGGAACGTCACCTGCAGGCCGCGCAGCGAGATCTGCGAGCGCGCCGCCGCGATATTGCGGGTGCCCACCGCACCGTCGTGGGTGCGCAGGTTCAGCATGCGCGCGCCGCCGGCGATCACCACGTCCACCTCGTCGTACTGCTCGCGGCGCACGCCCAGCGCCGCCAGCAGGCGCGGCACCGCGGCGCTGACGTAGCGCGCGGAATCTTCGCCCGTCTCGACGCCCTCGGGCAGGAAGCAATGCGCCAGGCCGCAGCGGCGCTCTTTGCGCCAGATCATGCCGATCCCGACGCAGGAGCCCAGCAGCGCGGTCAGGACCTGCTCGCCCTGGCCGATCTGCATCTGGCCGGTCAGGACATGGGCGGTGTGGTCAAGGCGATGGTTCAGGTGCGTAGTCATGGTGGTTTAATCCCCGATACGATAGACGTGGGCCTGCTCGAACACGAAATCCGTGTCCAGGCGAGTGATGGATTCCTGCTCGCCCAGGACCAGGCGCGCCTCGCGCTGCATCGACGCGCGGGCGCCGGCCAGCACCCGCTGCTGGGCCTGTGCATCGAAGTAGATCAGCACATTGCGCAGCATGACCAGGTCGAAGCCGGCCACGCGCGGCGGCCGTTGCAGCAGATTGTGTTCTGCGAACTCGACGTACTGCGACACCTCGCTGGCGACGCGGAAGGCGTCGCCCACCGGACGCAGGTATTTGCGGAACAGTTCCGGGTGGTCGCGTTCGAAACGCTCCACGCTGCGCCCGCGGTACACGGCGGCGCGCGCCGCGGCCAGGGCCTCGGTCGAGATGTCGGTGGCCAGGATCTCGAAGCGCAGGCCGGGGAAGTTGCTGCGCGCCTCGAGGCAGGTCATGGCCAGCGAATACGCTTCTTCGCCGGTGGCTGCGGCGGCCGACCAGATACGCAGCGGCATAGCCTCGGCGCGCGCCGCCCACTCTGGCAGGAACTCGCGCTCCAGCCAGCGCCACACGGCCGGGGTGCGGAAGAAGGCGGTGTCGTTGGTGGTCACCGAATTGATGAACGAGACGACCTCCTGGCGGTCGTGGTCGAGGCGCTCGATGTAGGCGCCATAGTTGTCGAGCCCGAGCGCACGCAGGCGCGGCTGCAGGCGCCCCTCGAGCAGCACGCGCTTGTGCCGGCCCATGGCGATGCCGGTGTGCTTGCGCACCAGGCCGATGATGGCGTCCAGCTTGTCATCGCTCAGTTCCATATTGCTCAGTCCCATATCGCTCAGTCCCATATCGCCCCTTTACACCACGAAGCGGGCCACCGTGGCGTTCAGGTGCCCGGCATGCTCGTTCAGGCCCTCGGTCGAACGCGCGATGCTGTCGCAGGAACCGGCCGAACGCTCGGTTTCCTGGGCGATGTAGGAGATCGCGGCGCTCACTTCCTTGGCCGTCAGCGACTGTTCGCTGGCGCTGTCCGAAATCTCGGCGATCGCCAGCGAGGTCTTGCCCACGCCGGTGGTGATGCGGTCGAACGCTTCGCTGGCCTGGCGCGAGATCTCGCTGCCCTGGGCCACGCGGCGCACCGATTCGTTGATCAGCTTCGAGATTTCCTTGGTCGCCTGCGAAGAGCGTTCCGCAAGCTTCCTGACCTCGTCGGCCACGACCGAGAAGCCCAGGCCGTGCTCGCCGGCGCGCGCGGCCTCGATCGCGGCATTGAAGGCCAGCATATTGGTCTGGCCGGCGATCTCGCCGATCACCTTCACGATCTCGCCGATGTCTTCCGACGACTGGTTGATCATGGCCATCGCCTCGATCGAGCGGGCGATCGCCCTGGCGCCGATCTCGGCCTCGTCGCGGGTGTTCTGGGCCAGGGAATTGGCTTCCTGGGTGCTGCGCGCGATGGTGTTGATCGAGGCGGTCAGGCCGTCGACCGAGGCGTTCATCTGCTCCACCGTGGCGCCCAGCGCCTGGGCGCTGGCGGCCACCGTGTTGGAGCGGTCGGCGATCGCGCGCGAAGAGTCGTTGAGCTTGCCGGCGGCGTTGACGGCGTCGCCGATCACGGCGCGCAGGTCGCCGATCATCTTCATGACGCCGCGCGCCAGCTGGTCGAGCGGCTCGTCGCCGCTGGTGTCGATCGATCCGGTCAGGTCGCCGCGCGAGGCGCGCGCCACCTGCTCAAGCAGGGCGTCGACCTTCAGGCGCTCGGATTCGGCGCGCGCGACGGCGGCCTGCTCCAGCATCACTTGCTCGGTGATGTCGGTGGCGAACTTGACCACCTTCACCGGCTTGCCGTCGGCGTCGAAGATCGGGTTGTAGGTGGCCTGGATCCACACCGTCTTGCCGTGGTTGCCATGGCGCTTGTAGCGGCCGGCGTCGAATTCGCCGCGATTGAGCTTGCCCCAGAAGCGGCGATAGGCCGCGCTGGCGGCATATTCGTCGTCGCAGAACACGCGGTGGTGCTCGCCGCGCACGTCTTCCAGCGCGTAGTCGAGCAGGTCGAGGAAGTTGGCGTTGGCGTCCAGCAGCATGCCGTTCATGTCGAATTCGACCACGGCCTGGGCTTTGGCGATCGCGGCCACCAGGCCCGCGGTCTCGGCGGCGCGCAGTTTTTCCAGCGTGATGTCGGTGGCGAACTTGATGATCTTGCACACCCGGCCGCTGGCGTCCTTGACCGGATTGTAGGAGGCATTGATCCAGAACTCGCGCCCGCCCTTGGCGATGCGCTTGTACTCGGCGCGGTCGGCCTTGCCGGCGGCCAGGTCCTGCCAGAAGCGCACGTAGGCCGGCGAATCGATCAGGTCGCGTTCGCAGAACATCGAATGATGCCGGCCCGTCAACTCGTCGTCGGTATAGCCGGTCACGGCCAGGAAATTGTCATTGGCACGCAGGATGTTGCCATTCAAATCGAATTCGATGATGGCTTGGGCGCCGTCGAGCGCCGAATAGATCGCGCGCAAGTCCTGCAGGGCGTCGGGCGATTCCAGGTAGATGGTTTCCATATATCCACAGGTAAGTAAGTGAAGACGACGCGGAGCGCGGCGCCACAGCATGCATGGAAACAATCATGCGCCAAAAAACGCAGACAGTAAATTCAGCAAAGTCAGAAGATTAAAAAACAGGACAGATGTCGTTGTTTCTCAGCAACAACATCCTCGACTTGCCGATTTGCATACCAACTATCTATGAACTGGCTGCTGTCGCTTGTTCAAGATGTTCCCTCACAACATCAAAATCTGCAAATACGAAATATTTTTCTTGAGTAACTCAGTAAATTCGATAGAATGCAGATCGTCAACTAAACCAGTAAAACCGAAACCATGATGACCCCACCCACCCACCGTTCGATTCAAAGGAATTCCATGACCATTCGTATCCTGAATATCCTGCTGTTCTGGACCATCGTGCTGGCAGGCACCAAAGTATTCGCGGCCGATACCCAGGCCGTCGACGTGCGTTTGCAAGCCTTCCAGGTCGTCGCCCAGGACAAGGGTGGCGAGAAGCTGGTGCCGGCCCTCGAAGCCGAAATCGGCGACACCATCGAATACCAGATCACTTACCAGAACCAGGGCAAGGCCGTGGCCCAGGCGGTGGCGGCGACCCTGCCGGTGCCCGAAGGCGCGATGAGCTACCTGGCCGGCAGCGCGGCGCCGAAGGCGGTCCAGGCCAGCCTCGACGGCAAGACCTTCGCTCCCCTGCCCCTCACCCGTGAAGTCGTGCGCAAGGGCCTGCGCGTCGTCGAGCGGGTGCCGGCCTCGGAATACCGCTTCCTGCGCTGGAACCTGGGCGACCTCGCGCCCGGTCAGGCAGTCACCGTCAGCTCACGCATGAAGGTGATCTCGATCGGCAGCGCGCCCAAGTTGGCAAGCAGATAAGGGAGGACCGCCCTGACGCCCGAATTCCATCGATTTAGTTGTCATTTTAATAATTTTATCTCGTTTTTACCCGGTTCATTTGCAGTACAAACCCGATTCATTTCCCGTCTGACAAGAAGGAAGAAGCCATGAAAACCCGTCTCACGCTCGTCGCCGCAGCCTCGCTGCTGGCAGCCGCCAACGCCAGCGCCGCCCCGACCGCCGCCGGCACCCTGATCACCAACCAGGCCAGCGCTACCTATACCGATTCGACCGGCACCAAGACCGTCCAGTCGAACGTGGTCACCACCACCGTGCAGCAAGTGGCCAGCCTGGCCATCAACAACGGCACCGCCAAGAGCGGCGCGGCCGGCACCCAGGTGGTGTTCGCCCACAGCGTGACCAATACCGGTAACGGCCCTGACACCTTCGCCCTGGCCCAGACCAATAGCGGCGCCCTGGCCCTGACCGGCGTCGTGTTCTACCTGGACGCCGACGGCAACGGCGCGGCCGACAACGCCACCCCGATCACCTCGACCGGCCAGCTGGCCCCGGGCGCCACCTACCGCTTCGTGGCCGTGGCCACCCTGGCGGCAGGCGCCACCACCGGCAACACCAACACCATGCAAGTCAAAGCCACCAGCGGCTTCAACGGCAGCATCAGCGCCACCAGCACCGACACCACCACCGTCGGCGCCGGCGCCCTCATGGACATCACCGCCAACGCCTTCGGCCCGACCGCGCCGGGCAACGGCCAGGGTCCGGAAGCCTCGGCCATCGAGACCAAGCTCACCACCGCCGGCACCATGACCTCGTTCGTCATCTACCTGAACAACACCGGCGGCAGCCCCGACACCTTCACGCTGGCCGCCAGCACCGACGTCAACTTCGGCGGCACCCCGCTGCCGGCCGGCTGGACCGTCGTGTTCAAGGACGCCAACGGCCAGGTGATCACCAACGCCACCGTCGCCGCCGGCGCCAACGTCAAGGTTACCGCCGAAGTCACCCCGGCCGCCGGCGCCACCCCGGGCACCACCGACATCTGGTTCCGCGCCCAGTCGACCACCAACGTCGCCATTTCGGACCGCATCCATGAAGCCGTGACCGTCGTCGCCGGCGACTCGCTGCTGGAACTGGTCAAGACCCAGGCCCTGGACGCCGACTGCAACGGCACCCCGGAAGGCGAGTTCACCAAGGACCCGATCACCGCCGCCCCTGGCGCCTGCATCCGCTACCAGATCGTCGCCACCAACAAGGGCCTGACCACGATCAACGCCGTGGTCATCACCGACAACGTGCCGGCCAACACCACCTACCACACCGGCGCCGCCGCCCAGACCCTGCTCGGCGCGATCCTGGCTCCGCTCACCGCGGGCGTGGTCACCACGGTGTCGGCCACCGGCTTCAACCTGAACCCGAACGAGTCGAACACGCTGAACTTCGGCGTCAAGATCAACCCGTAAGCGTTCTTTCATCCAGCAAGCGCGGCGTCCCCGGACGCCGCTTTCAGAATTCTCTTTCCGACTCCCGCGCCATGATCACTCAGCTCCGACACTTCGTCTTCTTCTGCCTGGTCACCACCCTGCTGCTGTGCAGCGACGCGGGAGCCGCCATCGTCAACAAGGCCAGCGCCACCTTCGCCCAGCCGGGCGGCGGCGCCGGCGCCGTCGAATCGAACACCGTGCGCGCGCAGCGCACCGACACCATCACCTATTTCACCTCGGCCGCCTTCTCGACCGTCGCGCGCGCCACCCGCGCCAACGGCCAGCTGTTCATACAGATCTCGGCGGCCGACTGCAATGCCGACCCGAGCCGGGCTGAAGACATCCGCGTCACCATTTCCTCGAAGAAGAGCGGCGACAGCCAGTCCTGGATGGCCTCGGAGACCGCCGCCGACAGCGGCCTGTTCCGCATCACTCCCATGACCATGGACCGCTCCATGGACGAAGACGGCCACGAAAACGACGTGGGCGACGGCATGCTCGAAGTCATGGCCGACGACACCCTCACCGCCAGCATCGCCGGCTGCGGCAACGGCACCATCTCGACCGACATCCTGGTCGACCCGATCGGCATCGTGTACGACAGCGTCAGCAACGAGCCGGTCGCGGGCGCCACCGTGACCCTGATCGACGTCACCGGCGCCGGCAACGGCGGCAATCCCGGCGGCCCGGCGATCGTGTTCGACGTCGATGCCGTCAGCCGCTTGCCGAGCACGGTCGTCACCGACGGCAACGGCATGTACCACTTCCCGCTGGTCGCCCCGAGCCTGTACCGCCTGAAGGTCATCCCCCCGAACAACTATGGCTTCCCGTCCAAGACCTCCGCGGGCCAGCTGCCGGGCAACCGCGAGACCAACCTGTACGGCTCGTTCGGCGGCGAGTTCACCGTCAGCGCCGCCCTCGGCGTGGTCACCATCGACGTCCCGCTCGACCCGATCCCGGGCACCCTGTACCTGCAAAAGAACGCCTCGCGCGCCGTGGTCGAAATCGGCGAAGTGCTGGACTACACCGTGCGCGTGTTCAATACCGCCGACGAGACCCTGAACGGCGTCACCGTCATCGACGACCTGCCGGCCGGTTTCAGCTACGTGCCAGGCTCGATGCGCCTGGATAACGCACCGTTCGACGGCAAGTTCGCCAACCGCGGCCCGCAACTGGTGATCAATGTGGGCGACCTGCCGCGCCGCTCGAACCGCGTGCTGCGCTACCGCGTGCGCATCGGCGCCGGCGCGCTGCAGGGCGACGGCATCAACCGCGCCCACGCCACCAGCGCCGCGCCCCTGGTCTTCACCAGCACCGTGGCCGCCGCCAAGGTGAAGGTCGAAGCGGGCATCTTCAGCGACAAGGGCCACATCCTGGGCACCGTGTTCGCCGACTGCAACGCCAACGGCCTGCGCGATCGTGGCGAGCCGGGCGTGCCCGACGTGCGCATCTGGCTGGAAGACGGCAACTTCGCGCAGACCGATGCCGAAGGCCGCTACAGCTTCGCCGGCGTCACCCCGCGCACCCACGTGGCCAAGGTCGACGCCACCACCCTGCCAGCCGGCAGCCAGCTGGCCATCCTGTCGAACCGCAATGCGGGCGACGCCGGCAGCCGTTTCGTCGACCTCAAGGACGGCGAGCTGGCGCGCGCCGACTTCGCCCTGGACGCCTGCGGCGACGAGCTGCGCGCCGCCATTGCCGGTCGCGCCGAGCGCCTGCGCGCCGAGCTGCAAGCCGCCTCCGCGCTGACCGTGCCGGAGAAAACCGTCACGATCACCAGGATCGAAGACCTCGACCTGGCGAAAATGGACAACAAGCTGGCCTTCATCGGCCTGGAAGACGGCGCCGTCCTGCCGTACGGCCAGGCGATGGTGCGCATCAAGGGCGCCGCCGGCAACAGCTTCACCCTCACCGTCAACGGCGTGGAAGTCGATGACAGCCACGTTGGCCAGCAAAGCACCGTCGCCGACCGCCAGCTGGACGTCTACGAATACGTCGGCGTCGCCCTGCGCCCGGGCCACAACGAGCTGGAAATCGCCCAGAAGGATGCCTTCGGCAATGCCCGCGGCAGCCAGCGCATCGGCGTCGTGGTGCCGGGCAAGCTGGCGCGCCTGCGCATCAAGCCGCAGACCGAGGCCGCTCCGGCCGACGGGAAGCAGCCGGTGCTGATCAACGTGAGCCTGGAAGACGCCGACGGCGTGCCGGTCGTCGAGCGCACCCCGGTGACCCTGGACGCCAGCGCCGGCCAGTGGGACACGACCGACCTCGACCCGCGCGAGCCCGGCTACCAGGTGTTCGTCGAAGGCGGCAGCGCCGAATTCTCGCTGCGCGCCCCGAAGGAAGCCGGCGAAGCCCGCCTGCTGGCCGCCAGCGGCCTGCTGCAGGCCAAGGGCGCGCTGCGCTTCGTGCCGGACCTGCGTCCGCTGGTTGCGGCCGGCGTGGTCGAAGGCGCCATCAGCCTGAACCGGGTGCGCGGCAATACCGCCAACCCGCTGCGCGACTTCGACGGCTTCGAGGACAAGCTGCGCCACATGGCCGAGCGAGGCAATGGCAATGGCCCCGCCGCCGGCGCCCGCGCCGCCATGTTCGCCAAGGGCCAGGTGGGCGAGGACACCCTCTTGACCATGGCCTACGATTCGGACAAGGAAACCGAGCCGAAGCTGTTCCGCGACATCGATCCGCTGGCCTACTACCCGACCTACGGCGACGACGCGCGCCGTGGCTTCGAGGCGCAGTCGACCAGCCGCCTCTACCTGCGCGCCGACCGCGACCGCTCGTACGTGATGTACGGCGACTACGTGCCGCCAGGCGTGACCCCGGCGCGCAACCTGGGCGCCTACAGCCGCAACCTGACGGGCTTGCGCACCCATTCGGAAATCGGCAACCTGACCTTCGACTCGTTCGCCAGCTACGACACCACCCGCCAAATGGTCGAAGAGATCGCCGCCAACGGCACCTCGGGCCCGTTCCTCACCGGCGGCGGCCTGATGGTCATCAACAGCGAGCGCGTCGAGATCGTCGTGCGCGACCGCAACCAGACCGGCCTGATGCTGTCGCGCCGCCTGCTGGCGCGCTACGCCGAGTACGACATCGACCCGCTGACCGGCCGCATCCTGCTGCGCGCCCCGGTCGCCAGCCTGGACCCGGACATGAACCCGGTCAGCCTGCGCATCAGCTATGAAGTCGACCAGGGCCACCCGCGCTTCTGGGTCGGCGGCATCGCCGCCCAGTACAAGATCGGCGAGATGGTCGAAGTCGGCGGAAGCGCCGTGGAAGACCGCAACCCGGCCGCCCCGACCCGCCTGGTGAGCGTGAACGCCAGCGTGACCCCGGACGACAAGACCACCGTCATCGTCGAAGCCGCGCAAATGGAAAAGGCCGACCAGAAAGGCCGCGCCGCCCGCCTGGACGCCACCCGCACCGACGGCAAGCTGGAAAGCCGCCTGTTCGCCGGCCGCGCCGACGCCAACTTCGACAATCCATCGTCGTCGCTGCCGAAGGGCCGCACCGAAGGCGGCGCCACCGTGCGCTACCGCGTCACCGAGCGCGCCAGTCTCGGCCTGGAAGCCCTGCACACCGCTGACCTGGAAACCGAGGCCGAACGCAATGGCGTGCAGCTGTTCGGCGGCTACACCTTCGACAACGGCGTCCAGGTCGAACTGGGCGTGCGCCACGCCCGCGAATCGGCCGGCGAGAACGTCGTGCTGGCCCAGCCGGACCTGACCAGCGTGCGCGCCAAGATCGCCACCCAGATCCCGGGCCTGCCACAGGCCGGCGTGTTCCTTGAAGGCGAACAGGACATCCATGACAACGGCCGCCGCATGGTGGCCCTGGGCGGCGACTATCGCTTCGCCGGCGGCAGCCGCGTCTACGGCCGCCATGAACTGATCAGCAGCCTGGGTTCGACCTATGCGCTGAACCAGGGCCAGCAGCGTAGCGCCACCGTGTTCGGCGTCGACAGCGACTACATGCAGGACGGCCGCGTGTTCACCGAATACCGCGCCGGCGGCACCTCCCCGGCCGGCACCATCAGCGGCGAGCGCCAGGCCGAGGCAGCCCTTGGCCTGCGCAACCTGTGGACCCTGGGCGAAGGCGTGCGCGCCAATACCAGCGTCGAACGCGTCAAGGTGATCTCGGGCGCCCGCGACAACGAAGCGATCGCCCTGACCGGCGCCATCGAAGTGAGCCGCCATCCGACCTGGACCGGCAACGCGCGCCTCGAACTGCGCCACGGCGAAGACAGCGACGGCCTGCTGTCGACGCTGGGCCTGGCCTACAAGATCGACGAGAGCTGGACCTTCCTGGGCAAGAACACCCTGGCCGCGACCCGCTCGAAGGGCGCCGGCACCACCCTGCGCCTGACCGAGCTGCTGCAAAGCGGCGTGGCCTACCGCGCCCTGGAGTCGATCGGCGTGACCGGCCTTGCCAAGTACGAGTACAAGCTGGAACGCGACGACGGCCCGGCCAACCTCAAGCGCGCCGTGCATGCGGTGTCGATGAACGCCAACTGGCAGCTGCGCCGCGACACCGTGGTCAGCGCGCGCTACGCCGCCAAGGTCGCGCTGGACCGCTCGAACGGCCTGTCGACCCGCACCGTCAGCCACCTGGTGGCCGGCCGCGTGACCCACGAGATCAACGAAGACTGGGACGTCGGCGCCACCGCCCAGATGCTGCTCGACCGCGACACCCGCGGCCGCCAGTACGCTGCGGGCCTGGAAGCGGGCTACCAGCTCAAGAAGAATATGTGGGTCTCGGCCGGCTACAACTTCATGGGCTTCACCGAGCGCGACCTGGCCGGCGCCGACGCCACCGCCAAAGGCGCTTATGTGCGGATGCGCATGAAATTCGACGAAAATACCCTGCAGGGCCTGCTGTCCGGCGATCTGCTCAAGTAACAAGAACGAGGAAAAAGACATGACTTCGCGATTCGTGAGCTTCACCTGGCTGCGTGCCCTGCTGGTGGTCCTGTGCCTGGCCGCCGCCCTGCCGGCGCGCGCGCAATGCACCGCCACCGGCGCCTGCATCACCGCCGGCCCGCGCCTGGCCAGCATCGACACCAACAAGAGCGCCCTGCTCGGCCCCCTGCTGGGCGGCCTGCTCGGCACCGGGGTCTCGCTCAATGCGCTCGACTGGAACGCGCTGGCCGGCGGCAACCTGAACCTTCTGAACTTCCTGAAGGTGCTGCAGACGCAATTGAACCTGTCCAGCCCCTCGCAGGTGCTGGGCGCGAACGTCACGCTGGCGCAGATCGCGAACGCGCTGTCGGTCGAGGCGCAGGCCGAAGCCAAGCCGCAGCTGGCCGCCGCCCTCTCGGGCCTGGCCTCGCAGCTGAACGGCGCCGGCGCCACCGTGCGCCTGGGCGACCTGCTCAAGATCACGGCCGACACCGGCTCGCTCGGCACAACCACCGTCAATGCGCTCGACATGTTCACCGGCCTGATCCAGCTGTACAACCGCCGCAACGTGCTCACCACGCCGGTCCCGGTCGGCATTTCGGGCGGCGTCCTGGGCGCCGCCGGCATCGTCAACAGCCTGCAGCTGTACGCCCAGGTGATCGAGCCGCCATCGTACGTGTGCGGTCCGACCGGCTCGACCTTCTATTCGGCCGCGGTGCGCATCAAGCTCAAGCTCGACCTGATTTCGCTGGCCCCGCTTACCGACACCCTGGTCGGCCTCGGCCTGTTGCAGAGCGCCTCGATCGCGATCGGCAAACTCGACGTCTATGCCGACGTCGCGCGCGGCCAGGGCAGCCTGGCGGCCGTCAACGCCGCCACCAAGGCCGTCACCCTGCAGGTGGCCCCGGGTGTGGCCGACCTGTACATCGGCAAGATCGACGACGGCGTGTTCTTCAACCGCACCCGCACCATCCAGGACTCCGACGTCGACTATGGCAACATCGGCAACCTGCAGGCGACGCTGGCGCTGGGCCTGGCCTCGGTCAATATCCCGCTCGACGTCAAGAGCATCGTGCGCGCCCAGGCGCCGTTCTCGACCAGCGTCACCATGAGCGGCAGCTTCCCCCAGACCCGCACCGTCAGCAGCAGCACGATGTTCGTGACCAATGCCGCCAACAGCCTGGTGAGCAACCTGAAGTTCCGCGACATGCCGAGCCTGGGCCTGCTGCAGGGCGTGGTCCAGCCGCTGGTGGTGACGCTGGTGACCAAGGTCGTGTCGCCGCTGCTGGCGCCGATCCTGTCCGGCGTAGCTGACCCGCTGCTCAAGCTGCTGGGCATCGGCCTGGGCGAGATGGTGGTGACCGTCGAAGGCATCTGCCAGACCTGCGACGATTTCAAGCTGACCAAGGCGGCCGACAAATCGGCCGCCCTGCCCGGCGCCACCATCGTCTACACGATCACCTTCGAGAATACCGGCACCACCACGCTCAACAACCTGAAGGTCAGCGACCCGACCCCGGCCTACACCACCTATGTGGACAGCAACTGCGGATCGATGCCGGCAGGCCTGTCGTGCATCGTGGCGAGCAAGCCCGAAGTCGGCGCCACCGGCAAGGTCGAATGGGGGGTCAGCGGCACCCTGGCGCCCGGGGCAACGGGCAGCGTCACTATTTCAGTCAAGGTCCAATAAGACAAATCCAATCGTGCTGCATAGGTTTGTCACCGCAAGTTACAATGAGGAAACGAATCATCGCGTTTCACTATCGCAAATTGTGAGAATTTGATAGATTGTTGACTTGCCCATGCGTATCTGTTGCGCATGCCGGCAGCCTGTATCATGCTTCGTCGCACGCCTGTGCCAATCCGGCAAGCGTGCGACGCGCGTTTTTGCCGGCCCATGCCGGCGGGCGTTTAACCCTATGCACACCTGAATCCAATGAAATCGCACAGCAGTCCATCGCCGGCGCAGCCAGATCCCGCTTCCTCGGAAGTCTGTTCGACCAAAGAGGCCGCGAGCCTGCTCGGCGTCTCGCACCGCACGGTGCAATTGTGGGTCGAGGGCGGCGTACTGCAAGCGTGGAAAACGGCGGGCGGCCATCGCCGCATCCTGCTCACCTCGGTGCACCGGCTGGTAGCGCAGCGCAATCATGCGGTGGCGGGCGGCTCGCCCCCCAACCAGGCGGCCGAACAGGCAACGCCATCTTCGGCGCGCCGCATCGTGATGGCCGACGACGACGCCACCCTGCTGCGCCTGTACGAGCTGGAAATTTCGGGCTGGGGCCTGGATGCCGAGCTGATCAAGGCACGCGACGGTTTCGACGCCCTGATCCGGATCGGCGAAGCCAAGCCCGACCTGTTGATCAGCGACTTGAACATGCCGGGGATGGATGGTTTCCGCATGGTACGTACACTACGTGCCGACCCGCGTTATGGCAAGATGGCCATCATTGTGATCAGCGGCCTGGACCGGGCTACGATCGCGTCGATGGGCTTGCCGTCCGACATACCGGTGTTCTCCAAACCGGTGCGTTTCCCCGAATTGCGCGCCAAGGTCGAACAGCTGCTGGGCGCGGGCGACGGCGCCATGGAGACTTAACCAGGACTGAGAAGAATGCGACACGAGCCGCACAAGATTGTTCGTACCGCCTTGCCCGACGCCCAGCCCGACGCCGCGCGCGTGCGGGCCCTGCACGAGCTGCAACTGCTCGACACCCCGCCTGAAGAACGCTTCGACCGCATCACCCGCCTCGCCTGCCGCCTGCTGGGCGTGCCGATCTCGCTGGTCGCCCTGGTCGACGCCGAACGCCAGTGGTTCAAGTCGCGGGTCGGCATCGACCTTCACGAAACGGCGCGCGCCACCTCATTCTGCACCCATACCATCGAGCATCCCGAAGGCCTGGTGATCGAAGATGCGCGGCAAGACCCTCGCTTCGCCGCCAACCCCTTCGTGCTGGGCGAGCCGCGCGTGCGCTTCTATGCCGGCATTCCGCTGGCCGCGCCCGACGGCAGCCGGGTCGGCGCCCTGTGCGTGATCGACAGCCAGGTGCGCCACTTCGACCAGGACCAGATGGCGACCTTGCGCGACCTGGCCGCCATCGCCGGCGACGAGCTGCGCGCGCGGCCGGCTGGCCGCCCCGCGCCCGAAGGCTGGGAAAAGGCCCTGGTGGCCCACCTGCCGGACGGCATCCTGATGCTCAACGTCCACGGCGTGATCGTCGCCGCCAATCCGGCCGCCGAGAAGATCTTCGGCGCCAGCGGCGCCATGCTGGCCGGCCGCCCGCTGGGCGAGCTGCTGGACGAAGACCTGGTCGCCCGGCGCCGTGCCGGCCTGCTGGTCGAGGGCTGCCCGTATGAGACGGGCGCGCGGAGGCTGGACGGCAGCCGCTTCCCGGTCGAGTTCACGTATTGCCGCATGGCCTGGGCCGCCCGACCCAAGTTCGCCGTTACCGTGCGCGACATCACCCAGCGCCGCGCCCAGGAAGAACGCGCGCGCGCCACCGACGAGCGGCGGCGCCACCACTTCGCCACCGCCACCCATGAGCTGCGCACGCCGATGTCGAGCGTGCTGGGCTTTTCCGAGCTGCTGCTCAAGCGCGACTTCGATCCCGCCACCCAGCGCGAGCTGGTCGAGATCATCCACCGCGAATCGGGCCGCCTGGTCGACCTGGTCAACCAGCTGCTCGACCTGGCGCGCATCGAGGCCGGCGGCACGTCCCAACTCAAGCTCGCCGCGGTGGCGCTGCCGGCGCTGGTGGAGCAGACCCTGGCCAGCCTGGAAGGCCTGGGCCAGGCCCACCGCGTGCGCGCCGATCTCGCGCCCGACCTGCCGCCGCTGGCGGCCGACGCGCAAAAGATGCAGCAGGCGCTGACCAATATCGTCAGCAACAGCATCAAGTACTCGGCCCCCGGCACGCCGATCACGGTGGAGGCGCGCCTGGAACGGCGCGACGGGCGGCTCCTGGTCGCGGTCCGGGTGCGCGACCAGGGGCTGGGCATGACGCCGCAGCAGCAGGCCCAGGTGTTCGACGCCTTCTACCGCGTCGACCGCGATTCCAGCGTGCCCGGCAGCGGCCTGGGCATGACCATCCTCAAGGAGATCGTCGACCTGCACGGCGGCCAGATCACGCTCGAATCGCAGCTGGGGGTGGGCACGGAAGTCACACTTTACCTGCCCCCGGCCATCACTGACGACGGCGTGGGATAAGGCATACCGGCCCGTTCCGGCGGGGCCGGTGTACCGCTTGCGCCACACCGGCCCCGTCCGCCATCGATTTGCTCTGCGGTAAGTTGATCTACCTGTGGTTTGCCCTTGACAGGCAAATGTGAAACAGTAAAATCAGTAAATATGAAAATCGCCGATCAGCAAGTCACCGAGGAACGTTCGTTCGACCGGGCCGCCTTTTGCACCACCAGGCAGGCCGCCGAGCAGATCGGCGTATCGCACCGCACGGTGCAGATGTGGGTCGAGAACGGCACGCTGCAGGCCTGGAAGACGGCCGGCGGCCACCGCCGCATCGCCGTCGAGTCGGTCGAGCGCCTGCTGTCCGAACGCCGCACCGCCCTGGCTGGCGTAGCGCGTCCGACGCCCGCGCTGCGCCCGATCGCGCCGACCACCTGCACGCGCAGCGTCCTGATTGTCGACGACGACGCCGTGCTGCTGCGCCTGTACGAGCTGGAGATCTCGACCTGGGGACTGGACCTCGCGGTGCGCAAGGCCAGCAACGGCATCGAAGCGCTGATACGGATCGGCGAAGCGCGGCCGGACATCCTGGTGAGCGACCTGCACATGCCGGGCCTGGACGGCTTCGGCATGATCCGCACCCTGCGCAACAATCCAGCCACCGCCAGCCTGCCGCTGGTCGTCGTCAGCGGTATGGACAAGCCGGCGGTGCTGGCCCTGGGCCTTCCCGAGGATGTCGCCTATCTCACCAAGCCGGCCCCGCTCGCGGCCCTGCGCGCGGCGGTCACCGCGCGGCTGCCGGCGGCATCCTGAGCGGGCCAGAATAGCCAACGCACGCCAAAGCACACCAATGATCATGAACGAGACACCCCACACTTGCGCTCCGCTGCCCGCCGACGAGGCGCGCCGCCTGCAGGTCCTGATCGACCTCGACCTCCTGGATTCGCCTCCCGACGAACGCTTCGACCGCATTACGCGACTTGCGGCGCGCCTGTTCGACGTGCCGACCGCCCTGGTCAGCCTGATCGACGCCGACCGCCAGTGGTTCAAGTCGCGCGTCGGCATGCCGCTGCCGGAAACGCCGCGCTCGGCCTCGTTCTGCGCCCACGCGATCCTGCAGGACGATGTGATGGTGGTGCGCGACGCCTGCGAGGATGCCCGTTTCGCCGACAATCCGCTGGTCCTGGGCGATGCCGGCATCCGCTTCTACGCCGGCTCGCCGATCGAGATCGGCGACGGCGCACGCATCGGCACCCTGTGCATCATTGACCGCGTCCCGCGCGAATTCGGCCCCGAAGAACGCACCCTGCTGCGCGACCTGGCCAGCATTGTCGCGGGCGAGGTCGCCGCCCTCGAGCTCAAGGCCGTGTCCGAGCGCGAGCGGCGCAGCGCGGCGACCGTGCGCGCCCTGCTCGACCACCTGCCGGAGGGCGTGCTGCTGTTCGACGCGGCCGGCACGATCCAGTCCTGCAATCCGGCCGCCGAGCGCATGTTCGGCGCCCCCTGCGAGGCGCTGGCCGGCCAGTCGTCGGGCGCCCTGATCGGGATCGCCCCGAAGGCGGTGGCGCGCCACGAGGGCACGGGCCGGCGCATGGATGGCAGCGCCTTCGCGGCCGAGGTCTCGATCGCCGAGATGACGCTCGACGGCCGCGCCTACCTGGTGGCGACGGTGCGCGACGTGGCCTGGCACCGCGCCGAGCAGGAACGGGTGCGCGCCGCCAACCGGCGCCGCCACGACTACTTCCGCACCGCCAGCCACGAGCTGCGCACCCCGATGGCGAGCATCCTGGGCTTTTCCGAACTGCTGCTCAAGCGTGACTTCGACGCCGCCACCGGGCGCGAACTGATCGACATCATCCACCGCCAGGCCAATCGCCTGATCGGCCTGGTGAACCAGATGCTCGACCTGGCGCGCATCGATTCGGGCGGCTCGGACCAGCTGCACCCGGCGCCGCTTGACCTGGCCCAGGTGGTGGAGAAGGTGAAGGCCGGGATCGAGGACGCGGCGCAGTCGGCCCGCATCGTGCTGCACCCGGCCCCAGACCTGCCGCAGGTCCAGGCCGACCCTCAGCGCGTGCAGCAGGCGCTGGCCAATATCGTGGCCAACGCCCTGGCGTATTCGGCGCCGGACAGCCAGGTCGGGATCGGCATCGGGCCCCAAGCGCGCGACGGCCGGCCGGGCGCCGCCGTGACCGTCATCGACCGCGGCGTCGGCATGACGCCGGACCAGCAGCGCCAGGTGTACGACGCCTTCTGGCGCGCCGGCGCCCTGCCCGACGTGCCGGGCAACGGCCTGGGCATGACCATCGTGCGCGAGATCGTGGACGTCCACTGCGGCCAGGTGGAGATCGTCTCGACGCCGGGCGACGGCACCCAGGTGACCTTCTGGCTGCCGCGCGACGGCGCGCCCACCGACCCGGAGGCCTCTTGACGACACGCCGCATCCTCGTCGTCGACGACCAGCCCGATTTGCGCCTGCTGATCCGCCTGACCCTGCGCGCGCTGGGCGAGGTGGCCCAGGCGTCCAGCGCCGAGGCCGCGCTGGCCCAGCTGGCGCAATCCGTGCCCGACCTCCTGATCCTGGACGTCTGGCTGGGCGAAGGCATCAGCGGCCTGGAACTGTGCCGCAAGCTCAAGGACGCGCCGGCCACCGCCGGCATGAAGGTCATGCTGCTGTCGGCCTGCGGCCAGCAGAGCGACGTCGCGGCCGGCCTGGCCGCGGGGGCCGATCATTACATGGTCAAGCCTTTCAGTCCCGAGGCGCTGGTGCAGGCAGCGGCGGGATTGCTGGACGGCTGAGTAACGTCTTGACGTATCATGGCGTCTCCATATCACGCCCGGAGACGACAGTGAGCACACAAGGCCATCACCACCAGATCGACAACATCGAATTGAACGTCGCCGACATCGCGCGCAGCAAGGCTTTCTATGGCCAGGTGTTCGGCTGGACCTTCATCGACTATGGCCCCGGCTATACCGAGTTCCGCGACGGCCGCCTGGCCGGCGGCTTCACGACCGATGCTCCGGTGCGCGCCGGCGGCCCGCTGGTGATCCTGTATTCGAACGAGCTGGAAGCGACCCTGCGCCGCGTCGTCGACGCCGGCGCCCGCATCAGCAAGGAGACTTTCTCCTTCCCCGGCGGCCGGCGCTTCCACTTCGTCGATCCCGACGGCTACGAACTGGCCGTGTGGACGGCCGACCAGGAAGCCGGCTTAGACTCTTGCTGAGACCCTGGCTGAAACCCTGACTGAGACGCTCAGGCCGCGAGCGCGCGCTGCGATGCCGCGGTGAGCGGCAGGTCGACGTGGAAGCAGGTGCCGCCGCCCTCTCGGTCCTCGAACGACAGGTCGCCACCATGTTCGACCATGATCTGGCGGCTGATCGCCAGCCCCAGTCCGGAACTGGTCTTGCGGTCCGCGCCCGCATCGGCCTGGGAGAAGCGCTGGAAGATGCGCGCGCGGAACGCGGGCGGGATGCCCGGCCCGCGGTCGGCCACGCTGATGCGCAGGCCGCGGCTGCTGCGCGCCAGCATTACCTCGACCGCGCCCTGCGGCGGCGAATACTTGAGCGCATTCGACAGCAGGTTCATCAGGACCTGGGTGATGCGGTCGCGGTCGACCTCGGCCGGCAGCCATTCCAGGCCCGCTTCGCAGGCGCTGCGCAGCTCGACCTGCGCATCCTGGGCCTGGACCCGCATCGCGCAGAGTGCGTCTTCGACGATCGGCATCAGGGGCTGCGGCTTGGAATGCGCCGACAGGCGTCCCGATTCGATCTTTTCCACGTCCAGCATATCGCTCACCAGGCGCACCAGGCGCTCGCAATGGCGATGCGCGATCTCGACCAGTTCCCCGACTTCGCCGTCGATCGGCCCGGCCGCGCCGCTCTTCAATAGCGACAGCGAGGCGCGCATCGAGGTCAGGGGCGTGCGCAGCTCGTGCGACACGGTGGCCACCAGCTCGTTCTTCATCTGGTCGACGCGCTTCCTGAGCGAGATATCGTGCAGGAAGATGGAAAAGAAGCTGCGCTCGCCGATGCCGGCGATGCCGGCCGTCATCTCGATGGCGAACTCCTCGCCCTGGCGCGTGCGCACGATGCGCTCGACGCGGCGGTTCAGGGCATCGGTGTGGCCGGTGGTGCGGAACTCGACGATGGCGCGCCGCAGCGAGTCGTGGTAGCGCTGCGGCAGCACCAGCTCGGCCAGCGGACGGCCGATCGCCTCGTGGCGGCGCCAGCCGAACATGCGCTCGGCCTGGGTATTCCAGTCGGTGACGACGCCGTCCAGGTCCATGCCGATGAAGGCGTCGTGGGCGGTCTCGATGATGGTGTTGATGTGCTGCGCGTTCTGCTGGACGATGGCCAGCGCGCTCGCCAGTTCCTGGGTGCGTTCGCTCACCCGCTGCTCCAGCGTGCGGTTGAGCTCTTCCAGCTCGTGCCCGCGCCGCACGAGGTCCTCCAGCAGCGTATTCAGGGCGCTGGCCAGGCTGCGCACCTCGTCATACGAACGCGCGTCGGGCACCAGCGGCGCCACCACGCCGCGCCGAATGCGGTCGGCGTACACCTGCAGGTTCTTGATCGGATGGGTGATCCAGTTCGCCACCAGCGCGCCGGCGATCGAGAACAGCACCGCCAGGCCCACGCCGGTCCACAGCGCATACTGGCCGAGCTTGTGCACCGGCGCATAGGCATTGCCCGCCTCCTGGCGCAGCAGCACGGTCCAGCCCAAGCCGGGATAATCGGCGTAGCCGTCGGTCTTGCGGTAGCCGACCAGGTATTCCCTGCCGTCGCTCCAGCGCTCCAGCACATAGCCGATGCCGCGCTCGCCCCGCGCGCGGCGCAGGCTGGCGGTATCGATGGTGGTGCCCTGCAGGCCGGGCGGTCCGAGCAGGACCAGGCCCTTGGTATCGACGATCAGGGCATCCACCCGGCGTCCCTCCTGGATCGGCTCGATCACCGAACGCTCGACGTCGCGCGCCCACTGCCACGACAGGTGGGCGCCCAGCACCGCGCGCGGCCGGCCGTCGGGGTCCTCGATCGGAAACGCGACGTCGACGAAGCGCTGCGGCTGGCCACTCACCGATGGCAGGAGCTTGGCCAGCAGCAGCGCTTCGTGCACGTCGCCGATGTGGATGCCGGCCAGGGCGTTCGTGAACCACGGCCGGGCCGCCACATTGGCGCCTTCGAGCAGGCCGCGCGCCGCCACCTGGACCTTGCCGTCCACGGTAGCGATGCCCATCCAGCTGTAGTAGCCATAGCTGCGGTGGGCGTCGTCGAGCAGGCGGCGCTGCGATTCCAGGGTCGCCCGCGGACCCAGGTCGCCGATGCGGCGCGCCAGCAGATTGACTTCCCGGTAGCGTTCGTACATGCCGCGGTCGAGCTTGTCCGCGGCCTGCTGGGCCAGCTCGCCCAGGCCGAAGCCGATGCTTTCGCGCACGTGGTCGCGCGCCTGGTTCTGGACCAGGGCGACCAGGATGATCGTGAGGACGGCGCAAAGCGTGGACGTTGCGAGCGCCATGTATCCCGCCAGCCCCCGGGGCAGCAGATTGCGTGGCAGATTCCGGACAGTTGGCAGACGCATCGACGAGCGTTTGTATGAAGTATGTAACTTACCGATTTTACGTGAATAGTTGCCCCACGAGAACTCGGGAGCGGCCTGTTCAGTATCTTGCGTGGCCTGTCCGCCACAGGAAAATGACCATGTTTTCATTCTGGCTTGCAAAAAAATATAAACCCTTCCACCTACCCTGGTTTATACTGCAAGCCCTTTCCGTCGCACCCTGTTTGCGACCATCTTTCAAGGGCTTTGCGCCAAGGCTGATCCGGACCGTGCGTCGACCGCTGTCACTATTGCTGATGCTGTTCCTGCTGTTCACCCAGCAGGCTTCGCTATCGCACGCCGTCAGCCACCTGGCGCCGGCCGCGACGATCGCGGCGGCAGCAGCAGCCCAGGAACTGAGCGGCGACACCCAGGAATTCGCGGCCCACGCCTGCGAGCTGTGCGTCGCGGCGGCCCAGTTCGCGGCCGCCCTGCCGGCATCCACCTTCCATCTTCAACCGGCCGATCCGGCCGCCGTCGTTCACCACGCCGTCCCCACGCGCGGCATCGAAGCCGCGCCCGCGCTGGCCTTCCGCTCGCGCGCCCCGCCCTTCGCCTGATCCGTCGCTGCACCTGAAGTCCGCCCGGCGCCCTGGATTGTCCAGACGCGCGCCCGTGCGTCCTCTCGTTTCGGCCTGACCCGTCGCTGACGGGCCACGGCCATGCACCGGGTCCTCGCCGCACCATGAACATCGTCATCCATCCGCACGCCGGCATCGGCCGTGCGCGCCCGCGCTCGGCCCTCCGGCCAGCGCGCGCCTGAATTCGCAACGCCGTTGCATCAACCAGCGGCGTTGCCGCGTCCCGCGCATGACGGGACAAGGCCGCCGCACGCCCCAAGGAAAGAAAAATGAAGAAGCCTTTCGATACCGCATCCTGCCCAGCGCCGCGCCGTACGCTCTTGGGCCTGTGCCTTGGCGCCGCGCTCGCCGGTCACCCAGCCGCCCACGCCGCCGCCCAGGACTTGCCGCAGGTCGTGGTCAACGCCAGCCTGGAAGAGCCGTATGCGCCGTCGCACGCTACGGTCGGCGGCAAGACGCCGCAGCGCCTGATCGACATCCCGCAATCGGCCACCGTGTTCAGCGCCGAACGGATCCGCGACCAGAACCTGTTCACCCTGGGCGACCTGATGCAGCAGGCGCCGGGCGTGAGCGTGATGCCCTTCGACGGCGCCAATCCGGACTTCCGCGCACGCGGCTACGCCATGGAGCTGAGCTATGACGGCATTCCCGCCAGCCAGGCCGGCAGCGGCCAGCAGGAATTCGAACTGGCGGTCTACGAGCGGGTCGAGGTGCTGCGCGGACCATCGGGCGTGACCGCCGGCGCCGGCCAGCCGGGCGGCGTGATCAACTTCGTGCGCAAGCGCGGCAGCCGCGCGCACCTGTTCTCGGGCGCAGTCAGCCTCGGCTCCTACGACAACCGCCGGGTCGAGATCGACGCTGGCGGGCCGCTGAACGCCGCCGGCACGCTGCGCGCCCGCGCGGTCGCGACCTTCCAGGACCGCGACTACTTCCACGACACCACCCATGACCGCAAATGGCTGGGCTACCTGGCGCTGGACGCCGACGTGGCGCGGGGCACCACACTGTCGCTTGCCTTCACGCGCCAGGTCGACGACCTCGACTCGACCACCATGGGCCTGCCGGCATGGAGCGACGGCGCCTTCATCGAGGCGCCGCGCGAGACCCATGTATATCCGTCCTGGAACCGTATGGCGTGGGCCACCAGCCAGGCGGAGGCCGAGCTGGCGCACAAGCTGGCGTCGGGCTGGGAGCTGCGGGCGCGCGCCGTGCGCCGCAGCGTCGACAAGTTCTACAAGGACGGCTACCCGAGCACCGGCGTGAACCGCGCCAACAATACCGCCACCTACGCGCGCCGCATGGCCGGGCTGGATTTCGAGCGCGAGGCGGCCGACCTGTTCGCCAGCGGCCCGTTCTCCCTGTTCGGGCGCCGCCACGGCCTGACGGTCGGCTACAACTTCGACCGGCGCGTGGCAGACAACCAGTCGGTCACCTATGCGGCGGTGCCGAACGTCGACATTTTCAACCCCGACAGCGTGCCGGAACCGAGCGGTGACTTCGCCCGCGGCAACGCCAACCGCGTCACCCAGAGCGGCGCCTATGCCCAGGCCCGGCTCTCGCTCGCCGATCCGTTCACCCTGGCGCTGGGCGCGCGCAGCTCCAACTACCGCAACGAGACCCGCAATATCGCGCCGACACCCGAGACGGCCTTCGTCGCCACCACCCGCGAACGCGGCGAAGTCACGCCATCGGCGGCCCTGCTGTGGCATGTCGCGCCCGAGGTCAATGCCTACGTCTCCTACGCCGACATCTTCTTCCCGCAATCGCAGATGGACGCCGGGCGCCGCACGCTCGATCCGCGCGTGGGCAGCCAGGTGGAGATCGGCGCCAAGGGCGTGTTCCTGGACGGCCGCCTGAACGCCTCGGCCGCCGTGTTCAATGCGCGCGACCGCAACCGCGCGCTGGCCACCGACGTCATCGACGTCTACGTTCCCGCCGGCGACGTCAAGGTGCGCGGGGTCGAGTTCGAGATCGGCGGCCGTCCGCTGCCGGATCTGAACCTGACTGCCGGCTATACCTTCCTGCGCACCGAATACGGCGTCCACCCGACCCTGGAAGGCGCCGAATGGTCGACCTTCGAGCCCAAGCACAGCCTGAAACTGTACGCGCGCTGGCAGCCGGCCTGGATGCGCGGCCTGTTCCTCGGCGGCGGCATGAGCGCCAGCAGCGCACTGCTGGGCACCGGCGTGCCTGGTGTGCGCGAACAGGGCGGCTACGCGGTCGCCAACGCCCAGCTGGGCTATGCGCTGGACCGCCGCCTGGCCGTCACGCTCGCCGTCAACAACGTGTTCGACCGTATCTACTGGGCGCGTGTGGGTGGCTTGAACACCTATAACATCTACGGCGACCCGCGCAGCGTGCTGCTGAGCGTGCGCGGGAGCTACCGATGACCGCCGCTGTCCCGACGCCCTTGCGCCTGATCGTGCGCCAGCAGTGGATGTCGCTGGCGCGCGAGCGCCGTCTGCGACTGCTCGGCCTGCTGGTGCTGGCCCTCTGCGCGCTCGCCCTGTTCGACGCGGCGCTGGATACCGGGCGCCTGGAGACCGCGCGCATGCACGATATCCTGGCCGAGGAAGCGGTGTGGGAGGCCCAGGGCGAGGCCAACCCGCACGGCGCGGCCCACTTCGGGCGTTTTGTCTACAAGCCGGCGACGCCGCTGGCGGTGCTCGATCCCGGCGTGACGGCCCACCTGGGTTCCACCCTCAAGCTCGAAGGCCACGTCCAGAACGCCAGCCGTTTCAGGGCGACCGACGGGGGCGCGGCCCTGAGCCGCTTTGGCGGCTTCAGCCCGGCCTTCGCCCTGCAGGTGCTGGTGCCATTGATGATCGTGTTCGCCGCCTTCGGCGTCTTTTCCGGCGAGCGGGCGCGCCAGCTGGCCTGGCAGGAAATCGGCGCCGGCGCCACGCCCTGGCAACTGATGCTGGGCCGCTTCGCCGCCTGCGCGGCCGCCCTGCTGCCGCTCCTTGCGCTGGTCGGCATGCTGGCCGCGCTGGCCACCATCCCGGCCTGGAGCGCCGCCCATTTCGCGGCCCTTGGCCTGATGCTGGCCGCCCATGGCTTGTACTGGACCGCCTTCCTCGGCGTCACGCTCGCCATCTCGGCCTGGAGCGCAAGCAGCCGCGCGGCACTGTTCGGCGCCCTGGCGTTCTGGATCGTGACGGCGGTGCTGGCGCCGATGCTGGCGCCCATGCTGGCCGAGGCGCGCCATCCGACGCCGAGCGCGGAAGCCTTCGAGGCCGCCGTGACCGACGAGGTGATGAAGGGGCCTGACGGCCACAGCCCACGCGACGTGCGCTTCGCCGCATTCGAGAAGGCCACGCTGGCCCGCTACGGCGTCAGGCACATCGACGAGCTGCCCATCAACTACGCCGGCCTGCTGTTCGAGCATGGCGAGAAGGCGACCGCCGACATCTACAACCGCCACGTCGACCGGCTGTACGACGGCTACGCGGCCCAGGCGCGCCTGGCGCTGGCCGGAAGCGCGCTCTCGCCGCTGCTGGCCCTGCGCCCGCTGTCGTCCAGCCTGGCGCGCACCGATATGGAAGCGCACCGCCACTTCCTGGCCCAGGCCGAGCGCTACCGCTACGAGACCGTGCAGGCGCTCAACCGCGACATCAAACTCAATCGCAAGCCGCAGATGCGCGAGTACGCCAGCGACGTGGCGGCGATCACGCGCGGCATCGCGTTCGCGCCGCAGCCGCTGGCCCTGGGCGAGCTGCTGCCGCGCACGGTCGTACCGTTTGCCGCGCTGGCGGCCTGGGTGGGCGGCGCACTGCTGCTGATGCGGCTGGCCGTGCGCCGGCTGGAGGGCGCGGCATGAGTGCGACCTTGACCATCATCCGCATGGAAGGACGGCGCCTGCTGCGCGGGCGCTGGCTGCTGCCGCTGTGGCTCCTGTTCGGCGTGATGTGCGCCTGCGCCGCGTGGAACGGCGCAGCCTGGGTCGAGGGGCGCCAGGCCACGCTCGCGCTCATCCTCGAGGACGAGCGCGCGACGCACGCCATGCGCCGCACCCAGCTCGCCGAACAGGTCACGCCGGACAACAAGTCGCGCTACGGCGGCGCGCTGTACGCCACCGCGATGTCGCTGCGCGCCACCCTGCCGCCGGGCGAGCTGGCGCTGCTGACGGTCGGCCAGGCCGAGGGTTACCCGATGGCGGCGACGGTTTTCCCGTTCATCGCCAGCAATACGATCTTCGACCGCCACACGGCCGGCATGGAAAACCCGGCGGTGCTGGCGGCCGGCCGGTTCGACCTGGCCTTCGCGATCGTCTGGCTGCTGCCCCTGCTGGTGCTGGCCGGTAGCTTCGACCTGTTCGCGTTTGAACGCGAACGTGGGATGGCGCCATGGCTGCTGTCGCAACCGGTCACGCCCGCGCATCTGCTGGCGGCCAAGACGGCGGCGCGTGCGCTGCTGCTGGCGCTGCCGCTGGCGGCGATCGTGGTGGCGACCCTCGCCTTCGCGAGCCAGGCCGGGCCGGCGGCGCTGCTGCAGGCCGGCGGCCTGGTGCTGCTCTATGCGCTGTTCTGGCTCGTGCTTGCCTTGCTCGTCAACCTGGTCGCCTGCAACGCCGCCCAGGCGGCGCTGGGCTGCCTGGCTGCCTGGCTGGCCATGGTCGTGCTGCTGCCGGCGCTGGCCCTGGGGGTGGCCGACCTGGCCGCGCCGCCGGTCAGCCAGGCCGAGCGCGCGAACGCGCTGCGCGCCATGGCGATGCAGGCGCGCGCCGAACTGCGCACTGCGGTCGCGCCTGACCGCGTGCCCGCACCCAACATCCCCGACAGCCTGCGTCGCCGCGCGCTCGAAGTCGAGCGCGGCGAACGGCTGATCCAGGAGGCACTCCAGCCCTACCGCGCGCAGCAGGCGCAGCGTCTGGCCTGGCTCGACGGCCTGCGCGTGGTCTCGCCCGCAATCGCACTGCAGGACGCGCTGGAACGACTGGCCGGGAGCGACGCCGGGCGCGCCCTGCGCTTCCAGGACCAGGCCCACGGTTTCCTGCTCGAGGTGCGCCGGATCGTGCGGCGCCACCTGGACCAGGACCGCCTGCTCACCGTCGCCGACTACGACCGCGGCCTGCCCCGCTTCCTGCTGCGCGAGGCGCCGCCCGCCCGGCGCCTTGGCGCCCTGCTGTTCGACGCCGCCGTCATCGTCCTCGGCATGACCGCCCTGCTGCTGGCCGCCGGCCGCCGCTTGCGCCGCCACGCCACCTTCACCGAATGAGGTCCACCATGCTGCACGCACAAGCGCTGTCCAAATCCTTCGGGGGCCAGCGCGCCCTCGATAACCTCGACCTGCGCATCGCGCCGGGCGAGATCTTCTGCATGCTCGGCGCCAATGGCGCCGGCAAGACCACCACCATCAAGCTGCTGCTGGGTTTCCTGGCGCCGACCTCGGGCCTGGCCCTGGTCGACGGCATCGACGTCCAGAAGGATCCGCTGGCCGCGCGCCGGCGCCTGCTCTACCTGCCGGAGCAGGTGGCGCTGTACGGGGAACTCTCCGGCCTGGAAAACCTGGATTACTTCGCCGGCCTGGCCGGTGTGCCTGACCGTAGCCCGGCGCGCCTGCGCGGCTGGCTGGAACAGGCTGGCGTGCCGGCCGCCGCCGCCCTACGCCGCGCCAGTGGCTATTCGAAAGGCATGCGCCAGAAGGTCGCGATCGCACTGGCCATCGCGCGCCAGGCGCGCGGCCTGTTGCTGGACGAGCCGACGTCTGGTCTCGACCCGCAGGCCAGCGCCGAGTTCCACCGCCTGTTGCTGCGCCAGCGCGACGCCGGCGCGGCGGTGCTGATGGCCACCCACGACCTGTTCCGCGCGCGCGAAGTGGCCACCACCATCGGCTTGATGCGCGACGGCCGCCTGCTGCGCACCCTGCGCGCGAACGAGGTGTCGGCGCTGGAGCTCGAGCAACTGTATCTGGAAGAGATGGCGCTCGCCGCCTCGGCCGCAGCAACCGTTTGATCACCCTGAAAGGACTACCATGAACCGCCTTCCCATCCTGGGCGCCTGCCTTGTACTGGCGCCCGCCCTGCCGCTGGCCGCCGAGCAAGAAGCGGAGCCCGACAGCACCGTCGTCGTCACCGCCCGCCGCGACGACGCCGCCCCATTGACCGTCACGCCAGTACAGACCCTGTCGGGCCAGGAACTCGTGCGGCGCCGCATGGGCACCCTGGGCGAGACGCTGGCCGGCCTGCCTGGCGTGCACCTCGACAATTTCGGCGCCGGCGCCGCCAGGCCCGTGATCCGCGGCCAGACCCTGCCCCGCATCGAAGTGCTGAGCGATGGCGCCAACCTGTTCGACGTGTCGTCGGTGTCGCCCGACCACGGCATCGCCACCGATCCGCTGCTGCTCGACGCCATCGAGGTCCAGCGCGGGCCGGCCGCAGTGCGCTACGGCGGCAACGCAACCGGCGGCGCGATCAACCTGATCGACAGCAAGGTACCCAAGCTGGTCCCCGAAGGCGGCGTCAGCGGCGCGACCGAAGTACGCTACGGCACTGGCGACAATGAGAAAACCGTGGTCGGCCGCGTCACCGCCGGCAGCGGCAACTTCGCCCTGCATGCCGAAGGCGCCAAACGCCAGGCCGGCGAATACGAGGTGCCGTCCGCCTTCGGCGCCGACAGGCTGCGCGACTCTTTCGCCGACAGCGAGAGCTATAGCATGGGCGGTTCGTGGATCACCAAGAAGGGCTACATTGGCGTGGCCTATACGCGCGTGCGCAACGAATATGGCCTGCCCGGACACAGCCATGCGAATGGCGTGTGTCACCTGCACGGTTATTTCAATCCGGTGCGGGTCGACCTGCATTGCGTGGGGCATGGGAGTTACCAGAATCCGCTGGACAATCCCGACTCGGACACGGCCTGGATCGACCTGCGCAGCGACCGCGTGGATGTCCGGGCCGACTATGCCGATCCGCTGCCCGGCTTTTCCGGCATTAAATTCCGCGCCTCCCACACCGACTACCAGCACAACGAGATCGATGGCCCCATCCTGTACAGCCGCTATACCAACAAGGTCAAGGATGGCCGCCTCGAACTCACCCACAAACCCTTGCTCGGATTCACCGGCACGATCGGCCTGCAGTACACGGACGGCACCTTCGGTGGGCTGAATCTCATCGACCTGCACGTGCCCTCGACCAATTTCTACGGGTTCGAAGGGCAGACGCGCTACGTGACCGAGAACACCGGGCTCTTCCTCAGCGAACGGCGCGCGTTCGGCGCCGTCGACGTCGAGCTCGCCGTGCGCAAGGACTGGCGCACGGTCAGCGTGCCGATTCCCGGGGAGTTCTTCATCCGTGTGCCGGAGGAATATATTCCCTCTTATGAAAAGATGGACGGCCCGAACTGGCGCCAGGTGCTCGAAGCAAGCATGCGCGAGGGCCATGTCAGCAGAAACCCCGAGCGCAAGCATCGTCCGCTCTCCGCATCGATCAGCGCGACCTGGAATCTTGGCGGCGGCTACTCGGCCGCCCTGGCGCTGGCGCGCACCGAGCGGGCGCCGAATATGCGCGAGCTATTCGCCTTCGGCAACAACCTCGCCACCAATAGCTATGAGCTGGGCTTGCTGGCCGACTGGGAATTCATCGACCCCATTCTCGGGGAAGCCGGCATTTTCCGTGGCGACGTCCTGGAAAAATCGGACGCGCTGAACCTGACCTTGCGCAAGACCGGCGGCCCGTTCGAGTTCGAAGTCGGCCTGTTCCACCAGGACGTCGACAACTATGTGTACGCCCACGCGCTGGAAACCGAGACCCGCAACGGCCTCGCCCACCACTTCCTGATCTATACGGCCGGCAAGGCGCGTTTCAAGGGCATCGACGGCCAGGCCAGCTACCGCCTCACGCCGGCCTCGCGCGTGACCGTGTTCGGCGACTACGTGCATGCCGAACTCGCCGACGAGAAAGGCTATCTGCCGCGCATCCCGCCGGCTCGGCTGGGCGCCCGCTACCAGGGCGACTGGGGGCCGCTGTCGGCGGGGTTCGAGGTCTACCGCCAGTTCACGCAAGACCGGCTGGCGCCGCTGGAGACGCGCACCGATGGCTACAATATGCTCAACGCGACCCTGGCTTACCGCTTCCCCCACGGCCCCGGCCGCTGGACCGAGCTCTACCTTAGCGGCACAAATTTGACGGACGAGCTGGCGTATAGCCACGCGTCCTTCGTCAAAGCCCAGTCGCCACTACGAGGACGCAATATCGTGTTTGGACTGCGCAATCAGTTCTAATCCTTGATCCGGTCGGCAACGCCTTGCCGCCGATCCGGAACAATCGACGAGGCCCGGCATCTGAACCATGCCGGGCCACCTCCACCTCGTCGAAAGGAAACACGATGGCCTATTTCACCACCCGCGATGGCGTCGACATCTATTACAAGGACTGGGGCCGCGGCCGGCCGGTCGTGTTCTGCCACGGCTGGCCGCTGGGCGCGGACAGCTGGGAAGCGCAGATGCTGCACCTGTCGCACAACGGCTTGCGCACCATCGCCCACGACCGGCGCGGGCATATGCGCTCCAGTCAGCCCTGGGATGGCAACGATATGGACCATTACGCCGACGACCTGGCCCAGCTGCTCGAATTGCTCGACCTTGATGACGTATGCCTGGTCGGCTTCTCGACCGGCGGCGGCGAGGTGGCGCGCTACGTCGGCCGCCATGGCACCGGCCGCATCGCCCGGCTTGTCCTGATCGGAGCGGTGCCGCCGCTGATGGTGCAGCGCCCCGACAATTCGGACGGCGTGCCGCGCGAAGTGTTCGACGGCATCCGCGCCGGCCAGCTGGAGAACCGGGCCCAGCTCTACCTCGACATCCCCTCCGGCCCCTTCTATGGTTTCAACCGGCCGGGCGCAACGCCATCGCCGGGGCTGATCCAGTCCTGGTTCTTGCAGGGAATGTTAGGCGGACACAAGAATACCTACGACTCGATCGCGGCGTTTTCCGAAACCGATTTTCGCGATGACCTCAGGAAATTCGACAAGCCGACGCTGATCATCCACGGCGACGACGACCAGGTGGTGCCGATCGACGTCGGCGGCCGGGCCTCGGCGCGCCTGGTGCCGCACGCGACCTTCATCGCCTATGCCGGGGCGCCGCATGGCTTGACCGACACGCACAAGGACCGGGTGAACGCCGACCTGCTGGCATTCGCGCGCGGCGAAACCGTCGGACATTAGTGCCGATACTCCCCGTCCCAGGCCATGGCGGCGGGCATACTCCCCCCGCCCGCGGTCGGGAGCGCCGAGTTGCACTTTTCCACTCTGCGGTAACAGCCTATCGCTCATCCATTGACCATTCTGGCACAGCTGAAGGACAACATTAACGAAAATTAATAATTCGCACACCCCCGTTTAAGCCGGCGCCGGGCATGATCGAAGGTAGGGAAAATACCGCTCTCAACCTTGCAATCCGGATCCGACCACATGCCTTCGACCACTTCCTTGCGCCGCCAGCCGGCCCTTGGCGCCACCGTCCTGGCGGCGCTGCTGCTGTCCGCCTGCGCCAAAGACCCGAAACCCGTCGCGCCCACCGTTCCGGAGGTGGCCGTGTTGACGATGAACACGTCCAACGTGGCGCTGAACATCGCCCTGCCGGGTCGCACGGCGCCTTTCCTACTGGCAGAGGTCCGGGCCCGGGTCGACGGCATCGTGCAGGAACGCCGCTTCAAGGAAGGGGCCGACGTCAAGCAAGGCGATCCGCTCTACCTGATCGACCCGGCGCCCTATCGCGCCACGCTGGCCAGCGCCGAGGCCGAGCTGCAGCGGGCCCAGGCCACCCTGGCCAGCAACGCCTCCCAGCTCAAGCGCAACCAGGTGCTGGTGAAGGAAAACGCGGTCAGCAAGCAGGAATTCGAGAACGCCGAGGCGGCCCAGCTGGAAGCCGCGGCCGACGTCGCCGCCGCCAGGGCCGCCGTCGATACCGCCCGCATCAACCTCGGCTACACCAGCGTGAGCGCGCCCATCACCGGCCGCAGCAGCGTGTCAACGGTGACGCAGGGCGCCTATGTCCAGGGCAGCGCCGCGACCCTGATGACCACCGTCCAGCAGATCGACCCGATGTACGTCGACCTGCAGCAATCGAGCGTCGACGGCCTGGCCCTGCGGCGCGAGATCGCCGCCGGCCGGGTGCGCATGGACGGCGCCAACGCCGCCAAGGTCAGCCTGACGCTGGAAGACGGCACCACGTACAGCCGCAGCGGCACGCTCGAGTTTTCCGGCGTGACGGTCGACCAGGCCACCGGCGCGGTCACCCTGCGCGCGCGCTTCCCGAATCCCGACAAGCTGCTACTGCCCGGCATGTTCGTGCGCGCCAGCGTCAGCCAGGGCGTGCGCCAGGCCGTGATGCGGGTGCCGGCGCCTGCCGTCTCGCGCACCCCGCAGGGCACCGCGACCGTCATGGTCGTGGACCGCGAAAACAAGGCCCAGCTGCGCAGCGTACGCACCGGCGCCCTGGTCGACGGCTACTGGCTGATCGACGAAGGCCTGAAGGAAGGCGAACGCGTGATCGTCAGCGGCACCCAGAAGCTGCGTCCGGGCACCGTGGTCCGGATCGGCGCGCCGTCGGCGCCCGCCAGCCAGGGATAAGCGACGATGCCAAAGTTCTTCATCCAGCGCCCGATCTTCGCGATCGTCATTTCGCTGCTCATCATGCTGACAGGCGGCATCGCCCTGTACAGCATGCCGATCGAGCAGTATCCGCCGGTGTCGCCGCCGTCGGTGCAGATCCAGGCCGACTTCCCGGGCGCCTCGGCCGAGACCATGCAGAACACCGTGATCCAGGTGATCGAGCAGCAGCTTACCGCGATCGACAACCTGCTGTACATGGACTCCTCGAGCGACGATTCGGGTCGCTCGACCACCACCCTGACCTTCGCCGCCGGCACCGATCCCGACATCGCCCAGGTGCAGGTGCAGAACCAGCTGCAGGCGGCCGTGCCGCGCCTGCCGGCCGAGGTGCAGCAGACCGGCCTGCGGGTAACCAAGTCGACCAGCGACTTCCTGATGGTGGCCGCCTTCGTGTCGGACGACGACAGCATGACCAAGTTCGACATCGCCAACTACGTGTCGTCGAACATCCAGGATCCGCTCAGCCGCATCTCGGGCGTGGGCAGCATGAACGTGTTCGGCACCCAGTACGCGATGCGGATCTGGCTCGACCCGGTCAAGCTGACCGCGTACGCCCTCACGCCGCTGGACGTCAGCGCCGCCATCCGGGCCCAGAACGTGCAGGTCTCGGGCGGCCAGCTGGGCGGCACGCCGGCGGTGCAGGGACAATCGATCAACGCCACCATCACCCAGGCGACGCTGCTGCGCACGCCGGAGGAATTCCAGCGCATCCTGGTCAAGGTCCAGCCGGACGGCTCGAGCGTGCGCATCGGGGACGTGGCGCGGGTCGCGCTCGGCTCCGAGAACTACCACGTCGACGTGCGCTACAACGGCAAGCCGGCGTCGGGCCTGGGCATCCAGCTGGCGCCGGGCGCGAACGCGCTCGACACCGCGGTTGCGGTGCGCGCCCGCCTGGCCGAGCTGGGCGAATTCTTCCCGCCGGGCCTGCGCACCGTGTACCCGAACGACGTCACGCCCTTCATCGAGCAATCGATCAGCGGCGTGGTGCACACCCTGATCGAGGGCATCGTGCTGGTGTTCCTGGTCATGTACCTGTTCCTGCAAAACTTCCGCGCCACCCTGATCCCGTCGATCACGGTGCCGGTCGTGCTGCTGGGGACTTTCGGCATCATGGCGGCGCTGGGCTTTACCGTCAATACGCTGTCGATGTTCGGCCTGGTGCTGTCGATCGGCCTCTTGGTCGATGACGCCATCGTGGTGGTCGAGAACGTCGAGCGCGTGATGCACGAGGATGGCCTGCCGCCGAAGGAAGCGACCGTCAAGGCCATGGGCCAGATCACCAGCGCGCTGATCGGCGTGGCCCTGGTGCTGTCGGCGGTGTTCGTGCCGGTGGCCTTCTCGAGCGGCACGGTGGGCGCGATCTACCGCGAGTTCTCGCTGACGGTGGTGGCCTCGATGCTGCTGTCGGCCTTCATCGCGCTAACCCTGACCCCGGCGCTGTGCGCGACCATGCTCAAGCCGGTCGATCCCAATCACCACGAAAAAAAGGGTTTCTTCGGCTGGTTCAACCGCGGCTTCGACAAGAGCCGCGACCGCTACCTGGGCGCGGTGAGCAGCATCCTGGGCCGCCGCGCGCTGTGGATGGTGGTGTACCTGGTCATCATCGGCATCGTCGCGGCGCTGTTCCTGCGCCTGCCGGGCGGCTTCCTGCCCAAGGAAGACCAGGGCTTCATGCTGGTCCAGGTCCAGACCCCGGCCGGCACCACCCAGGAACAGACCGGCAAGGTGCTCGATGAGATCAGCACCTATCTGCTCAATGACGAGAAGGCGATGGTCGAGGCGACCATGGTCATCAACGGCTCGGGCCAGGGCCAGCGCGGCCAGAACGTGGGACGCATGTTCGTGCGCCTGCACGACTGGAACGAGCGCAAGGACGATGCCCTGCACGTGTCGGCGCTCTCCAACCGGATCGCCGCGCGCTACAAGGACTTGCAGAACGCCCAGGTGGTGCCGATCGAGCCGCCGTCGATCCGCGGCCTGGGCTCGGCCACCGGCTTCACGATGCAGCTGCAGGACCGCGGCGGCCTTGGCCGCGACGCACTGGCCAAGGCGCGCGACCAGCTGCTGGAACTGGCCGCCAAGGAACCGGCCCTGACCCGGGTGCGCTTCACCGGCCAGGCCGACAACCCGACCTACAAGATCGACATCGACCGCGAGAAGGCGGCTGCGCTGGGCATCGACCTGACCCTGGTCGACCAGACCTTCTCGACCGCCTGGGGCTCGCGCTACATCAACAACTTCCTCGACATGGACAATCGCATCAAGCGTGTCTACATCCAGGCCGACGCCCAGTTCCGCATGAACCCGGACGATATCAAGCTGCTGCACGTCAGGAACGGCCAGGGCGATATGGTGCCATTCTCGAGCTTCGCCAGCGCGCGCTGGTCATGGGGTTCGCCGTCGATGCAGCGCTATAACGGCATCACCTCGGCCGAGATCGTGGGCCAGCCGACCGCCGGCCACAGCACCGGCGAGGCGATGGCCATCATGACCCGCCTGGCGGCCCAGCTGCCGCAAGGCATCGGCTTCGAATGGAGCGGCATCTCGCTGCAGGAATCCCAGGCCGGCGCCCAGGCGCCGCTGCTGTACGCACTGTCGATCCTGGTCGTGTTCCTGTGTCTGGCGGCGCTGTACGAGAGCTGGGCGATCCCGATCTCGGTGATCATGGTGGTGCCGATCGGCGTGCTCGGTGCGCTGGGCGCGGCCACCGCCTTCGGCATGGAGAACGACGTGTTCTTCCAGGTGGGCCTGTTGACCACCATCGGCCTGTCGGCCAAGAACGCGATCCTGATCGCGGAATTCGCACGCGAGCTGCAGATGCAGGGCATGGAGCTGGTCGAGGCGGTCATGGAAGCGTCGAAGGTGCGCCTGCGTCCGATCATCATGACCTCGATGGCCTTCATCCTGGGCGTGCTGCCGCTGGCGATCTCCAGCGGGGCCGGCTCGGGCAGCCAGAACGCGCTGGGCATCGGCGTGATCGGCGGGATGCTGACGGCGACCTTCCTGGCGACCTTCCTGATTCCGCTGTTCTACGTGATCGTCGCCGGCCGCGCCAAGCCGCCGGCGATCCACGCGCCGCCGCCGCCACCGCCGGTGGCCCACGCGCCGAAGGCCGAGGCCGAGGCAGCGGATACAATGCCGGCTTCCCACTGAGACTGCCGTGAAACTGTTACTCGTCGAAGATAATGAACGCGTGGCCCGCTTCGTCAAGAAGGGGCTGACCGAGGCCGGCCATACGGTCGACCACGCCGACAACGGCCGCGACGGCATGTACCATGCCGTCAGCGAGCCTTACGACGCGATCGTCATGGACCGCATGCTGCCGGGCGGGATCGACGGCCTGGGCATCATCGAAGCGCTGCGCCAGCAGGGCAACCGGGTGCCGATCCTCATCTTGAGCGCGCTGGATGGCGTGGACGACCGCATCCGCGGCCTGCGCGCCGGCGGCGACGACTACCTGACCAAGCCGTTCGCCTTCGGCGAGCTGCTGGCGCGGCTCGACGCCCTGCTGCGCCGCTCGCAGAGCCAGGCGGTGGAAACCGTGATGAGCCTGGGCGACCTGTCGGTCGACATGCTGTCGCACCGCGTCACGCGCGCCGGCAAGCCGGTGGCGCTGCAGCCGCGCGAATTCAAGCTGCTCACTTACCTGCTGCGCCACGCCAACCAGGTGGTGACGCGCACCATGCTGCTCGAGAACGTGTGGGATTACCACTTCGACCCGCAGACCAACGTCATCGACGTCCACATCAGCAAGCTGCGCCAGAAGATCGACGCGGGCTTTGCCACTCCGCTGCTGCGCACCGTGCGCAATGCCGGCTATATGCTGACCGACCAGCCATGAGACATCCGTCTTGAACCTGCGCCTGCCCAGTTTTTCCGCCCGCACCATCGCGATCGGATACGCCGTCGTCACCCTGCTGGTGCTGGCGATGTTCGCCGCGCCGCTGTGGTTCGCCTGGCACAAGAATATCGGCGAGGTGCGCACCCAGCTGCTCAAGACGGACGCCCGGCACCTGCGCAACCTGTTCGAGCGCCAGGGCCCGCCGGCGCTGGCGGCGGCGATCGACAGCCAGGTCCACGGCGTCAATGACGGCGTGCGCAAGATCATGCTGTTCGTGGCGCCCGATGGCGCCAAGCTGGCCGGCAACCTGCCGGAGTGGCCCGAGGGCGTACCCGAACGCGACGGCCTGTGCCAGGTGACGATCCGGGTCGACGACAAGCCGCGCAACGTGGAGCTGGTGCGGGTGACGCTGGAAGACGGCTATATGCTGCTGGTGGCCAGCAACCTGGATCGCTTCCAGCAGCTCGAGCGCCTGTTCGCCTACGGCCTGCTGGGCTGCGCACTGGCGGTGCTGGTGGGAGCCGCGCTGGGCGGCGTGTTGATCCGCCGCGCGCTCCTGGGGCGGGTGCAGCGCATCAGCCAGACCACGGCCTCGATCATCGAGGGCAAGCTGTCGCACCGCCTGGTGGAGCCGCGCGACGGCGACGAGCTGCAGCAGCTGACCCGCACCGTGAACCGCATGCTGGACCAGATCGAGCACCTGGTGACGGGGGTGCAGGACGTGTCGAACGCGATCGCGCACGACCTGCGCACGCCGCTGTCGGAGCTGCGCGCGCGGCTCGAGGAGCTGTCGGTGGCGCGTCCGCCGAGCGAGGAAACCTTCGCCGAGATCGACGCCGCCATCGACGACGTCGACCGGGTGATGGGCATCTTCAACGCGCTGCTGCGCCTGGCCGAGATCGACAGCGGCAGCCGGCGCCGCGGTTTCGTCGAGGTCGACCTGGCCGCGCTGGGCGCCGAGGTCACCGAATTCTACGGCCCGGTGGCCGAACTGAAGGACATCGACCTGGGCTTCGACGCGCCCGAAGATCTGCGGGTGGTGGGCGACCCGGTGCTGCTGGCCCAGGCCCTGGGCAATATGGTCGACAACGCCCTGAAATACGCGCCGGTGCGCGGCGCGATCGCGATCACCGCGCGCCGCCTCGACGCCGACCGGGTGGCGGTGGTGGTGGCCGACAACGGCCCGGGCATTCCGGAACACGAGCGCACGCGCGTGATCGAGCGCTTCTACCGGGTCGACGCCAGCCGCGGCACGCCGGGCGTGGGCCTGGGCCTGAGCGTGGTCTCGGCCGTGGCGCGCCTGCATGGCGGCAGCCTGACGCTGGAAGACAACCATCCGGGCCTGCGCGCCAGCCTGCTGCTGCACGCCAATCCGGCGGCGAAAGCCTATTGAGGTTTCCCCCCTGAGCGTTCGAGGATGGCGTCGATCGAGGCGCGCGCCTCTTTCATCACCTGGGGAACATCGACGCCGATCAGGCGCCCGTCTCGCTTGAGTACGACGCCGTCGACGATCACCGTATCGACATTGGCCGGCGTGGCCGAGTACACGATCAGGGCATAGGGATCGCTGTCCTCGGCCAGGGCCATGTTCAGGGCGCCGGGGTCGAGCAGGATCAGGTCGGCGCGCTTGCCGGGCGTGATCGAACCGATCTGATCGTCCATGCCGATCGAGCGCGCCGCCTCGATCGTCGCCAGTTCGAGGATGTGGCGCGGGGCGACCGCTGTTTCCTTTTTCCCGGCGCCGGATGCGGTAAGCGCGAGCAGGCGCATATTGGCGAACAGGTCGGCGCTGCCGGCCAGCGCGGTGCCGTCGATGCCCAGGCCGATGCGCCCGACCGCCGAGTAGTCGTCCAGCACGGTCAGGCCATAGCCGACCCGCTGCTCGGTGACCGGCGTCAGCGACAGCGCGCTGCCGGCCTTTCGAAACGCCGCCAGCTCGGCGGGCGTGGCGCCGGTGGCATGCACGATCTGCACGTCCTCACCTAACAGTCCGCTGGCGGCCAGTGCGCCGTTGCGCTTGCCGCCGGAATGCACCGAGACCGGCAAGCCGAGCTTGCGCGCGGCCGCGATCTCGCGGCGGCCGGTCGCGGCCACGTCGGCCTTGCCCTCCCCCACACCGCGCCAGCCGAGCCCCAGCGTGACCCGCCCCGGCCTCTCCCGCGCCGCCGCGGCGGCGAGCAGCTCGAGGTCGACGCTCTCGGCCGCGCCAAGATCGTCATGCGCGCCCGCCAGCAACCGCGCGCGAATACCGCTTCGCAGCAGCGCCTGTTCAGCCGCCTCCAGATGCGCCGGGCTGCGCAGGTTATGGAAGAAATCGACGGTGGTCGTAACGCCCGACGCCAGGGTCTCAACAGCGCCGAAATACGTGCCTATACGAACGTCATCCGGCGTATAGTGCCGCCCCAACCGCTTCTTGAGCGCAAAATAATCGGTGTCAGGTGTATTCCGAAACTGCCCGCGCGCCGCACTGAGCCACAGATGGTTATGCGTATCGACCAGCCCCGGCAGCAGGATCATCCCACGCGCATCGATCCGCTCCGCCCCCGCCGCCTCAAGCCCGCGCCCAACCGCCACGATCCGCCCATCCCTTACCAGCACATCCGCATCGCGCCGCTCGCCCTGCTGTGGATCAAGGCTGACGACATACGCATTCTGAATCAGCAAGCCACGCGGCTGCCCAAAAACCGCCTGACACGACGCAAACAACAGCCCGAACACAACACAACGCAATAGACGCGGCATGGCAATTTCCAGACAATAAAATTTCAATTCTACAACCCACTTCCACCCAGCCGCGCGCGCTTACCGCCCCAGCCCAATCCATAATTAGGGTCAGAGTAAAATTGTTTGACAACTTCAGCAAATCAATTGGCCAATAATTCGACTCTGACCCTAATTGCTGGGCAATATTTCTGATCGACCTGAGCATTAGCGTCGAACTTATCGACGATCCGAGAAATTGCTCAATAAGTCGACTCTGACCCTAATTCTTTGCGCCAGATTTGGCGCCATTTTTGTTGGCGATTGAGAACCAATTAGAGCCGAGAAATAGTTTTACGGATGATAGCGCTCGCACGAACGTAAAACAAAGAGGGTCAGTGTCGAATTGTTTGCCAATTTTTAAAAATCAATTGGAAAATAATTCGACGCTGACCCTCATTATTTCGCTGCCTGATTATAGGCAGCTGTTCATCGAGAATAGCTGCCAATCAAGCGGAGAAATTGCTCAATAATTCGACTCTGACCCTAATTGAGGGTTAGCTGCCGAAGTAGCGGCCGGAGCGGTGCCAGACCATGACCATGCTGCTCATCGCCACCGCGCTCAGTGCCGACCAGCCGACCAGGTGCGGGGCTACCAGGCCGAGGGCCAGCAGCAGGATGACGCTGTCGATCATGACCTGGGTGCGGCCGGCATTGATGCCGTACTTTTTTTGCAGCCACAGGGTGACGATGCCGGTGCCGCCGACGCCGGCGCCATGGCGCGCCATGGCCAGGATGCCCATGCCGCAGAAGGTGCCGCCGCCCAGCGCCGCCACCGCGGGGTGGATGTGATCGATCACCAGCACGAAGGGCATGATCTTGAGCAGGCCCATGATCAACGCGCTGCCCGCCAGCGACTTCAAGGTGAAGAGCGGCCCCATGAACAGGTAGCCGAACAGGAAAAACGGCACGTTGATCATCATGAACAGCGTGCCGACCGACAGCCCGCTCACATACGACGTCAGCAGCGCGATGCCGGCCACGCCGCCCGTGATCAGCTGGGCCGCCTGCAGCAGCACGATGCCGATCACGACGAACAGCACGCCGACGGCAATGCCGTAGACGTCATCGAGTGGCGAATGCGGCTTGACCACGACTGCGCGCTGGGACGACGATGCCGAACCGGGGAACATGGCAGACTGGCTCATCCGCGCACCGCCGCATCGACGACGATGGTGGCGATCGCCACGCGAACGGACAGGGTCCGCCGGGTGGCCGTGCAGGGGGTAGCGACGAGCGTAGAGCTGAAGTTCATGTTCCTTGAGATATAGAGGTAACAGGGATGCCGGCGCGCCGGGTAGGCGCAAATGCGCGAAACGCACGGGGTATGGTGTGCTTCGGGGCGCTATTATCGCTCATGTTGCGGCGCAATGTCGATACACCAGGCATGCTGGCGTAGTAGATGAGAAACACCTCGGCCAACAGGCTTGTGCGGAGCACCATTCCAGTGCGCGCACCCCTGTTTCAGTGCGAGCCACGCAGCCGATATGCCCTATTCCGGTGCTCGCCCCACCGCCAGCTCGCGTTCCAGGAATTCCACGCACACCCGCACCTTGGCCGAATTGCCCAGCCGCTGGGGATACACGGCCCAGACATTCGCTTCCTGGCTGAAGTCGGGCAGCACCTGCACCAGCCGCCCGGCATCGAGATGGGGCTGGGCATGCCAGCGCGAGCGCAGGATGATGCCGGCGCCGTCGAGCGCCCAGCGCAGCGCGATCTCGCCGTGGTTGGTCGACAGCGCACCCGAGACCTTCACCGTCTCCTCGCCCCCGCGCGCGCGCAGCCGCCACACACCGAATGGGTGGTCGCGCTCCTTGATCACCAGGCACTGGTGGCCGGACAGCTCCTGCAGCGCGCGCGGCGCGCCATGCCGTGCGAGGTAATCCGGCGCCGCGCACAGGATGCGGTGGTTCGCCATCAGGCGGCGCGCGATCAGCTGCGGCGCGATCTCGTCGCCGATGCGCACGTCGAGGTCGAAACCTTCGGCCACCGGATCGACCAGGCGGTCGAACACCTCGAACCGGATCTGCAGCGCCGGATAGGCGCGCACCAGCTTGGCGATGGCCGGCGCCACCACATTGCGCCCGAAGCCGAAGCTGCTGCAGATGCGCACCCGGCCACTGGGCTCGCGGCGCCGCTCCGATACCTCGTCGACCAGACCGTCCAGGCTGTCCAGGATGGCCTGGGCCCGCCCGAAGGCCTGCTCGCCCTCCTCGGTGATGACGATGCGGCGCGTAGTGCGCTGGAACAGCCGCACGCCCAGCGCCTCTTCCAGCACGCCGATGCGCTTGCTCACATAAGCCGCCGACATGCCCAGTTCCGCGGCGGCCTGGGCGAACGAGCCCTTGCGCACGACGGTCACGAACACGCGCAAGTCGGCATTCTCCAACAGATTATTCACGATTCGTGTTCCTTGCAGCCACGGAAAGCCATATTATAAACACCGCGTTTTGGATTATGCTGACCACACCCATCCAGCACGCAGGAGCACGCCACATGAACACCCACAAGATCGCAGTCATCGCCGGCGACGGCATCGGCAAGGAAGTCATGCCCGAGGGCCTGCGCGCCCTCGAGGTGACCGCCCGCCGCTTCGGCATCCGCCTCGAATTCACCACCTTCGCCTGGGCGGACTGCGACTACTACGCCCAGCACGGCAAGATGATGCCGGACGACTGGCGCCAGCAGCTCGACGGCTTCGAGGCGATCTATTTCGGCGCCGTCGGCTGGCCCGACACGGTGCCCGACCATGTCTCGTTGTGGGGTTCGCTGCTCAAGTTCCGGCGCGAGTTCGACCAGTACGTCAACCTGCGCCCGGTGCGCCTGATGCCCGGCGTGCCCTGCCCACTGGCCAACAAGAAGCCCGGCGACATCGACTTCTACGTGGTGCGCGAAAACACCGAAGGCGAATACTCCTCGGTCGGCGGCAAGATGTTCGAAGGGACCGAGCGCGAATTCGTGCTGCAGGAATCGGTCTTCACCCGCCACGGCACCGACCGCATCCTCAAGTACGCTTTCGACCTGGCCCAGCGCCGTCCGAAGAAACACCTGACCGCCGCCACCAAGTCGAACGGTATCTCGATCTCGATGCCCTACTGGGACGAGCGCGTGGCCGCCATCGGCCAGCAGTATGGCGACGTCAAATGGGACAAGTACCACATCGACATCCTGTGCGCGCGCTTCGTGATCTCGCCCGAGCGCTTCGATGTGGTGGTGGCCTCGAACCTGTTCGGCGACATCCTGTCCGACCTCGGCCCGGCCTGCACCGGCACCATCGGCATCGCGCCGTCGGCCAACCTGAATCCGGAGCGGACCTTCCCTTCCCTGTTCGAGCCGGTGCACGGTTCGGCGCCCGACATCTACGGCAAGAACATCGCCAACCCGATCGCGATGATCTGGTCCGGAGCGATGATGCTCGAGTTCCTGGGCCAGGGCGACGCCACCTATACCGCCGCCCACGACGCCATGCTGGCGGCGATCGAACGCTGCCTGGTCGAAGGCCCGCGCACGCCGGACATGGGCGGCGAGGCCAACACCACCGAGGTGGGCCAAGCGGTGGCGCGCTATCTGGACAAGGACAGCTGACCTGCGGCTCACTTGCGTCTGACCTGCGTCTGACCTGCGCCCGGCCTGCTTGCATGCCGGCCGGGCCGGTGCTACTGTCCACTGCATCACTGACATCCCGCCCGAAAGGACAGCATGGCGCCGCACGACGCAAGCGAACCGGAATACGTCGGCTTCTGGCTCCGGGTAGGCGCCGCCCTCCTCGACACCATCCTGATGATGATGCTCACGGCGCCGCTGCTCTGGTACCTGTACGGGCCGGCCTATTGGCACAATCCGTCCTTCGACGGCGGCCTGGCCGACCTGTTGATCGGCTGGGTGCTGCCCGCCATCGTCATCATGCTGTTCTGGCTCGCACGCTCGACCACGCCGGGCAAGATGGCCATCGACGCCGTCATCGTCGACGCCCGCACCGGCGCCAGGCCGAGCGCGCGCCAGTTCCTGGTGCGCTACATCGGCTACTTCGTCTCCAGCATCCCGCTGGGGCTAGGCCTCATCTGGGTCGGCATCGATGCGCGCAAGCAGGGCTGGCACGACAAGATGGCCGGCACGGTCGTGGTCAAGCGGCGCAGGCGCACGACGCCCCCACTCAAGCGGTAAGCCGCCGCATCTCGGCAATCAGGTCGGCCTTGCCCTCGAACCCGATTCCCGGCAAGTCGGGCATCGTGATGAAACCATTCTCGACCTTCACGCCATCAGGGAATCCGCCATACGGCTGGAACAGGTCGGGATAGGACTCGTTGCCGCCCAGCCCCAGCCCGGCCGCGATGTTCAACGACATCTGGTGGCCGCCGTGCGGAATGCAGCGGCTGGCCGACCAGCCATGCTGGCGCAGCATATCGAGCGTGCGCAGGTATTCCACCAGCCCGTAGCTCAGCGCGCAGTCGAACTGCAGCCAGTCACGGTCGGGACGCATGCCGCCGTGGCGGATCAGGTTGCGCGCGTCCTGCATCGAGAACAGGTTCTCGCCGGTGGCCATCGGCTTGTCGTAGTAGTTGCGCAGCGTGGCCTGCAGCTCGTAGTCGAGCGGGTCGCCCGCCTCCTCGTACCAGAACAGATCGTACTGCGACAGCGCCTTGGCGTAGCCGATTGCGGTGTCCAGGTCGAAGCGGCCGTTGGCGTCCACCGCCAGCTTCTGGCCATCCCCCAGCACGCTCAGGATCGAATCGATGCGGCGCAGGTCTTCGTCGAGCGAGGCGCCGCCGATCTTCTTCTTGACCACCGTGTAGCCGCGATCCAGGTAGCTGCGCATCTCGTCCTTCAGCTTGCCGTGGTCCTGGCCCGGATAGTAATAGCCGCCGGCCGCGTACACGAACACTTTCCGATCCGGCTCGCCGTTGCCATAACGCTCGGCCAGCAGCTGGAACAGCGGCTTGCCGGCGATCTTGGCGGTCGCGTCCCACACCGCCATGTCGATGGTGCCGATGGCCACCGAGCGCTCGCCATGGCCACCCGGCTTCTCGTTGGTGAACATCGCCTGCCATACCTTGTGCGGATCCAGATTGTCGCCCGTATCGTCGACTAGTGACGCCGGGTCGGCCTCGAGGATGCGCGGGATGAAGCGCTCGCGCATCAGGGTGCCCTGGCCGTAGCGGCCGTTAGAATTGAAGCCGTAGCCGATCACCGGCTTCCCGTCGCGCACGACGTCGGTCACCACCGCGACCACGCTCAGCGTCATCTTGCTGAAATCGATATAGGCATTGCGGATCGGGGAGCTGATCGGGACAGTCTTTTCGCGGATTTCGACGATTCTCATCTGGGATTCCTTCGCTTGCGGTTGAACGAGCCACCAGATTATTCTCTTCAAAGGCGGTTATGATTGAGCCGGATTCACTAGATTATTAACCTGCGGTGAAAAACGACCTCGCCTCCCACCTCGAATTCTTCGTCCTGCTGGCCAGGCACGGCAACCTGTCGGCCGCCGCGCGCGAGCTGGACCTGACCCCGCCCGCCGCCACCAAGCGTCTGGCGCAGCTGGAACAACACCTGGGCGTGCGCCTGGTCAACCGCACCACCCGCACCAGCAGCCTGACGCCGGAAGGCGAAACCTATCTGCACTACGCGACCCGGATCCTGGCCGAGCTGCGCGAAATGGAAGAAGCGGTATCGAGCACGCGCTCGGTGCCGCGTGGGCGGCTGAAGGTGAACGCCTCGCTGGGCTTTGGGCGCACCGCGATCGCGCCGCTGGTCTCGAGCTTCGCCCAGCGCTATCCGCAGGTCGAGGTGCAGCTCGACGTCACCGACCGCCCGGTCGACCTGGTCGCGGCCGGCATCGACCTGGCGATCCGCTTCGGCGAGCTGCCCGACCAGCGCCTGGTGGCGCGCCGCATCATGTCGAACCGGCGCTTCCTGTGCGCCTCGCCACGCTACCTTGAGCAGCACGGCACGCCGGGCAGCCTGGCCGACCTGGCGCGGCACCGCTGCATCGTCCACCGCCAGAACGAGGACGCGCACGGCGTGTGGCGCCTGGTGCACGAGGGCCGCAATGTCTCGGTGAAGGTGCAGGGCACGCTGTCGAGCAACGATGGCGACATCGCCCTCGGCTGGGCGCTGGACGGCCACGGCATCCTGGTGCGCTCGGAATGGGACTTGAAAAAATACGTCGACAGCGGCCGCCTGCGCATCGTGCTGCCGCAGTACGTGCAGCCGGCGGCCGACCTGTACGTGGTCTATCCGGGCGGACGCCGGCAGTCGGCGCGGGCGCGCGCCTTCATCGATTTCCTGGCCGCGCAGTTCGCGCCGGCCTGAGCCCACTCATTCGGCCCATGCGGCTCAGGCGCCGCCAGTCACCAGCATCGTCACGGCGGCCGCCAGCAGCACCGAGCTGAACGCCACCCGCAACAGCCGTGGCGGCAGGGTGTGCGCCAGGTGCACGCCCCACGACACGGTCAGCACCCCTCCCAGCGCCAGCGGCAGGCCGACCTGCCAGTCGACCGCGCCGCTGTGGCCGTAGGTGGCCAACGCCACGAAGGCGCCCGGCACCACCAGCGCCAGCGCCATGCCCTGGGCGCGCGTCTGCGGCATCTTGAACAGGCTCACCAGCGCCGGCACCACCACCATGCCGCCGCCGATCGTGAAGAAACCAGACACCGCGCCGCTGGCGATGCCGATCGCCGGCATCAACCGGCGCGGCACTTCCCTCGCGGGCGGCGGCGCGCCGGTCTTGCGCCGGGATGGCCAGCCGAAGTACAGCGCCAGCGCGAGCAGGAACAGCGCGAAAGCGTAGTGCAGCACCTGGGCGTCGATCGCCACTGCGAAGCGCGCCGCCAGCCAGGCGGTCCCGATCGAGCACAGGCCGGCCACGCCGACCGAGCGCAGGTCGACCGGGTGCTTCTGGTGATAGCGCCAGAAGCCAATCGCCACGTTCGGCGCGATCATCACCAGCGCCGTGCCCTGGGCCAGGTGCTGGTTCATGCCGTACAACAGGCCCAGCACCGGAATGGCGATCAGGCCGCCGCCAATGCCCAGCATGCCGCCGGCAATGCCGAGCGAGGCGCCCAGGCCGAAGTTCAATGCAAGGTCGATCACCGAAATCATAGACAGAACCAGAAACGCGACGGCCCCTCGCAAGGGGCCGTCGGATGGGAAGGATTAACGCCTTAGACGACCTGCGCCGCCGCCAGCGCCGTCATGTTCACGATGCGGCGCACGGTGGCGCTCGGGCTCAGGATGTGCACCGACTTGGCCGCGCCCAGAAGGATCGGGCCCACCGTCACGCCCTTGCCGCTGGCGACCTTGAGCACATTGAACAGGATGTTGGCCGCGTCCAGCGACGGCATCACCAGCAGGTTGGCGCTGCCGTTGTAGCCGGCGTCGATCCCGTAGATGTCGCGGATTTCCTGCGACAGCGCGGCGTCGCCGTGGATCTCGCCGACCACCGCCAGCTCGGGGGACTGCTCGGCCAGCAGCGCGCGCGCTTCACGCATGCGGCGCGCCGACGGACGCTCGGACGAACCCTGCGAGGAGTGCGACAGCAGCGCCGCCTTCGGCTCCAGGCCGAAGTGCTGCAGCGCCTCGGCCGCCAGGCGGGTGATCGCCGCCAGTTCCTGGGCGCTCGGGGTCTCGTTGACGTAGGTGTCGGTGATGAACAGGGTCAGCTTGTCGAGCACCAGCGCGTTCATCGCGGCCAGCACTTCGGCGCCCGGCGCCACGCCGATTTCGTTCCTGACGTGTTCCAGGTGGCTGTCATAGCTGCCGGTCATGCCGCAGATCAGGGCGTCGACCTGGCCCGACTTCAGCAGGCGCGTGCCTTGCAGCGTGGTGTCGGATTCCGCTGCGATGACCGTGTAGTCCACGCCCGCCTGCAGGCGCAGGCCGGCCTGCTTGACGGCGCGCGCGATCGCGGTCTCGTCGCCGATCAGCACCGGCTGGGCGATGCCCTCGTCCACCACCGCCTGCACCGCGCGCAGCACGCGCGGCTCGTTCGCTTCGGCGTAGGCCACCTTGCGCACATTGGCGCGCGCCTTGTTGAACACCGGCTTCATGAAGAAACCGGTGTGGTAGATCATCTCGCCCAGCTTGTCGCGGTAGGCGTCCATGTCGGCGATCGGACGGGTCGCCACGCCCGAATCGGCGGCCGCCTGCGCCACGCGCGGGGCGATCGCGGCCAGCAGGCGCGGATCGAACGGCTTCGGGATGATGTATTCAGGGCCGAAGGTCAGGTCCTGGCCTTCGTAGGCCAGCGCCACCACGTCGCTCGCCTCGGCTTCGGCCAGCTCGGCGATCGCGGTCACGCAGGCCAGCTTCATCTCGTCGGTGATGCGGGTCGCGCCGCAATCGAGCGCGCCGCGGAAGATGTAAGGGAAGCACAGCACGTTGTTGACCTGGTTCGGATAGTCCGAACGGCCGGTGGCGATGATGACGTCCGGACGCGCGGCTTTCGCTACTTCAGGACGGATCTCCGGTTCCGGATTGGCCAGGGCCAGGATCACCGGCTTGTCGGCCATGGTCTTGACCATGTCGGCGGTGAGCACGCCGGCGGTCGAGCAGCCCAGGAACACGTCGGCGTCCTTGACGATATCGCCCAGGGTGCGGGCATCGGTCGCCTGCGCATAGCGCGCCTTGTTGGCTTCCATATTCGCTTCGCGGCCCTGCCAGATCACGCCCTTCGAGTCGGTGACGTAGATGTTCGACTGCTTCACGCCCAGCAACACCATCATGTCCAGGCAGGCGATGGCCGCCGCGCCGGCGCCCGAGGCCACCAGCTTGATCTGGCCGATGTCCTTGCCCACCACCTTCAGCGCGTTGAGCAGCGCCGCGGTCGAGATGATCGCGGTGCCGTGCTGGTCGTCGTGGAAGACCGGGATGTTCATGCGCTCGCGCAGCTTCTTCTCGATGTAGAAGCATTCCGGCGCCTTGATGTCTTCCAGGTTGATGCCGCCAACGGTCGGTTCGAGCATGGCGATGGCGTCGACCAGCTTGTCCGGATCCAGTTCGTCCAGTTCCAGGTCGAACACGTCGACGCCGGCGAATTTCTTGAACAGGCAACCCTTGCCTTCCATGACCGGCTTCGATGCCAGCGGGCCGATATTGCCCAGGCCAAGCACCGCGGTGCCGTTCGTGATCACGGCCACCAGGTTGCCGCGCGAGGTGTAATCGAAGGCGGTCGCCGGATCGGCGGCGATTTCCTCGCAGGCGTAGGCCACGCCCGGCGAGTAGGCCAGCGACAGGTCGCGCTGGTTCGACAGCGGCTTGGTGGCCACCACTTCGATCTTGCCTCGGGTCGGACTACGATGGTATTCGAGCGCGTCGATGCGCAACTGGGTGTTCTGGGCTTCGTTCAGATTACTATCGGTACTCATGGTCTTCCTATAACTTGGATGTCGCGGCGTGGAAGGCGGCCTTCCATTCATGGGCAAACATTCTAGCCGAAGCGACACCATCGCGTGTGGACGCGGTTGCGTACGGTCGTGCTGTTTTATGCGCCGCGCAGGCGTACGTACAGCAGCGCCGCGGCGGCGACGTCGCGCGCCAGCAATAGCAAGGACACCATCAGGAACAGGCCAGCGGGCCGCGCCAGCACGGCGGGGAACAGGCAGGCCAGCACCAGCAGCGCCAGCCCTGCAAGGTGCCAGCGCCACTGGCGCGCGGCCTGCGCCTCGCCCAGCACTGCCGACATCCTGGGGATGCGTTCGCGCGGCAGGCGTTCGTCGTGGGCCAGGTGGTACCAGACCAGGAAGGGTACGATCTTGTACAGCATGCCGTTCACCGCGGACATCGCGCAGCCCACGATCACCAGCACGCCGGTGAGCAGGGGCAGCGCATCCACCGAATCGAAGACCAACTCGAACGGAATGAAATGCAGCAGCGCCGCCAGCAGCAGGCAGCCCATCGCGAGCAGCCAGTAACGGGTCCCGGTATCCGGCTTGCGCTTGCCTTTCCGGCCTCGTAGCCAGGCTACCGTGGTGACCGCGTAGTGCAGCAGCAGCGCGCCGATCCCGGTCTCGCATACCAGGGCCCACCAGGCGGCGTCGAACAGCGTCGCCGCGCTCCAGCCGAACAGCAGGGCGAATACCAGTGGCGGCAGCCAGGTCTCGAGCAGGCGCGGATAGGTGGCCGTCCCCTGGAACATCGGGATCACCTGGAACGACACGGTCGCCGTCAGCACGATCACCCAGCCGACCAGGCCCCAGGTGGCGTGGATGTCGGTGAGCAGCGGCGCATTGACGGTGCCCACTCCGCCCAGATAGAGCGCCAGCGCGGCGCCGATCGCGATCGTGATCGCCAGCGCCGCCGCCGCGTAGCGCACGCCTTCCACCAGCGGCTTCGCGCCCGCCGGCACCGGGCGCGCGATGGCGGCCCCGATCGCGCTCAGGAACACGAAGCCGGCGCTGCCCAGCAGGCCGGCCGCGAGGCGAAATGCCGTCGCGCCCAGGCCCAGGCCGAGCGCCGCGGCCAGCACGGCCGTGCCCAGCGCCAGCGCGCACCAGCAAAAGACCGCCACCTGCCGTGCCAGCGGCACCGCCACGCCCGCCGTCACCGGCAACAGCTGGAACAGCGAACCGACGATCGTCATGGTCAGGAAACCCAGCACCACCAGGTGGGTCATGCAGAGCGTGACCGGAGTCCAGCGCAAGACCAGCGCCGCTTCGCCGTGCCACACCAGCAGCAGCGCCGCCGCCAGCGCGAAGCACGGCGCCGCCAGCATGAACGGCAGCGGCACCCGCAGCGCGGGCATCGCCGCGTAGCTCAGGGCGCGCTGCATGCCATCGCTTCGATCACGAGGTCGTAGCGGGCGTCCGGCCGGCGTGTGGTGCGGTGGTCCCAGCCGCGCCGGTCGAGGATCTCGTACAGCGGAAACGGCTCGCGGTGGATCAGCACCTGCAGCCGGGCGCCCGGCGGCAGCACGGCAAGCGCATCGAGGATGCGCTCCATCGGTTCGGGCGCCGCCAGCGCCGAGACGTCGATGCGGACGGTGTCGGCGCTGGGGGCCAATGTACTCATGCCCCCTCCTCCAGCGTCGAGTGCTGCCAGCGCCAGGCATTCGTGGCCAGCCAGCCGGGTATTTCACCGTGCGCCTCCCCGCTGCCGGGAATCAGGTCGGCCAGGGTCACGCGATTGAGTTCGGCCAGATAGGCGGCGGTGGCCACCGCCAGCGACTGCTGCAGGCGGTCGCCCGGCTGGCGGCATGGCGGCCGCTCGCCGTCCTGGGCGCTGCGCGGACCACTGCGGGCGCCACCCGCCAGGCCGCGCTCGGTGCAGCGCACGACTTCGCCCAGGCGGATGTCGCGCGGCGCGCCGGCCAGGCGCATCCCGCCCAGTCGACCGCGCGAGGTCTCGATCAGCCCGGACGCGGCCAGCACGCAGGACACCTTGGCCAGGTGGTGGCGCGAAATGCCGTAGCGCTCGGCGATCTCGTTGATGGTTGCGATCCGCTCACGGTGGTTGCCCAGGTAGACCAGCAGGCGCAGGGCGTTGTCGGTGAATTCGGTCAGGTGCATGTACATATGAACGCCTTCGTGGTTGGTTGATGACGGCGCGGCGTCAGCCTTCGTAGGCGCGCAGGCGCTCGATGTCGAGGATGGTGATGCTGCGCCCGGCGATGCCGACCATGCCGCGGTGGGCCATGTCGTGCAGCACGCGCGAAAAGTATTCGGGCGACAGCGACAGGCGCGACGCGATCATCTTCTTGCGCGCCGCCAGCGTCACTTCGGCGCCCTGCGCCGGATCGTCCTTGAGCAGGTAGCTGACGATGCGCTGGCTGCCGCTGCGCAGGGTATAGGATTCGACGTCCGAGATCAGGCCGTGCAGGCGCCGGCTCATGGACGCCAGCAGGCGCCGCGAGAAACCGGGATTGCGCTCGATCTGGGCGTAGATCGCGTGCTTCGAGATGTGCAGCAGCATGCTGTCGGCCAGCGTCTCGGCCTGGGTCATGTAGGGCCGCTCCATGAACAGCGGCGCCTCGCCGAAGCTCTGGCCGGGGCCGATCAGTTCGACCACCTTCTCGTCGCCTTCGCTCGAGACGATGGAGAGCTTGACGTCGCCGTAGATCACGGCGTGCAGGCCGCTGCAGGATTCGCCGCGTTCGACGACCACGCGGCCGCGCGGCACGTGCAGCTCGGTAGTCGCTTGCGCGAGCATGTCGAGCTGTTCGGACGAGAGGTCGGCGAACAGGGACAGGGTTGCCAGGAACTGGCGGGGTGCGATGCGGTGTCGGCTCACGATAAATTCAGGGCGTAGCCCGTGGAAACGAACGAAACGGGGGCGCCTGGAACATCCGGCGCACCGGAAAGCGCATCCGCTCCAAAGCAGCGATTGCGCATGCCGCATCCTACAATTCGTTGACTAAACAAAAACTTGATGTGGATCAAAAACGCCCGAGCTAGCTGTGGAAATAGTCAATTAGACCTAGAAACCGTACGTCGTCATGCCGACTGCCGCCGGAGCCGCCGCTGCCTACAATGGGGCCAACCGGAGGCCGACATGCAGGACATCGAAAAATTCATCCGCGGCTTCAGCCGCTTCCAGGAGCAATACCTGAAGGAGCCCACCGCGCTCGACAGCCTGCGCCAGGGCCAGCATCCGCGCACCCTGGTCATCGGCTGCTGCGATGCGCGGGTCGATCCGGCGCTGCTGACCGGCTGCGATCCGGGCGACATCTTCGTGGTGCGCAATATCGCCAATCTGGTGCCGCCGTGCGCCCCGGACGCCCCGCCGGGCGTCAGTTCGGCCATCGAGTTCGCGGTATGCGGCCTGGAGGTGGCGCGCATCATCGTGCTCGGTCACGCGCGCTGCGGCGGCATACGCGCCCTGATGTCGGGCACACGCATCAGCGAAGAGGCGGAGCAGACCGGCTTCGTCGCGCGCTGGATGCGATTGGCCGAACCGGTGCGGCTCGACGTGCTGCGCGAACTGCACCACAAGCACGCCGACGAACAGTGCCGCGCGGCCGAACTGGCCAGCATCCTGCACTCGCTCGACAACCTGCTGACCTATCCGTGGATCCGCCGCCGCGTCGAGGCTGGTACACTAGCCATGCACGGCTGGTATTTCGACCTTGCCGCCGGCACCCTGCTCGCCTACTCGGCGCGCAAGCAGGAATTCCTGCCCATACTCGATCCCGTCGCGGTGAACGTGCCGCGCGCCGCCTGAACCGCATGCCAGCCTATTCCGCCCTTGCCCCTTTCCAACGCCTGTCCACCAAGATCGTCGGCGCCCTGATCGGCTTCCTGCTGCTGGCCCTGGCCGCGATCGGCGCCACCCTGTGGCTGTCGTGGCAGCTCGAAGGGGCGGCGGCCGCGATCAACGAGACCGGCAGCCTGCGCCGCCACAATTACCGGCTGGCGCTGGCCCTGCCGCGCACGCAGGATGCGCCCATCATCGACGCCTATGCGCGCGTCGAACGCCAGATCGCCACCATCGAAGCGACCCTGCTGCTGCTCGAACGCGGCGATCCGCAACGTCCGCTGGGATTGCCGCCGACGCCGGCGATCCACGGCGCCTTCCTCGACGTGGCGCGGCGCTGGGGCAGCCAGGTGCGGCCCAGCGCGCGCCAGGTGCTGCAACTGGAGGGCCCGGCGCGCATCGAGGCGCTGCGCCTGTTCGACAACCAGCTCGAGGACTACGTGGCCGACCTCGACCGGCTGGTCAACCTGATCGAACGCGACAACGAACTGCGCACCTTCTGGCTGCGCGCCTCGCAGCTGGTGCTGGTCGCGCTGGCGATCGGCGGCACCGTGGCCCTGGTCTACCTGATGTTCGCGCTGATCATCGCGCCCGTGATGCGGCTGCGCGAAGGCATGCGCAGCATGGCCGGCAGTGACTTCGGCGTGCGCCTGGACGTCGAGAGCCGCGATGAATTCGGCCAGCTGTCGAGCGGCTTCAACGAAATGGCCGACCGCCTGCAGCACCTGTATTGCAACCTCGAAGACGAGGTGCGGCGCAAGACCGTCAGCCTCGAAGACAAGAACCGCGAACTGGCCCTGCTGTACGACTGCGCGGCATTCCTGCAGCAGCGCCACACTTTGGCGACCATGTGCAGCGGTTTCCTGTCGCGCATCGCGGCCTATTTCGGCGCGGCCGGCAGCACCGTGCGCATCGTCGACCCGGCCAACGAGAACATGCACATGGTGGTGCACGACGGCCTGTCCAGCGAGATGGCCGAGGCCGAGCGCTGCATGAAGATCGGCGAATGCCTGTGCGGCGAAGCGGCGGCCCGGAAGATCTCGGTGGTGCACAGGCTGGAAGACATGCCGCAGATCGGCCCGCTGGCCTGCAGCCGCGAAGGCTTCGCCACCATCTCGGTATTCCAGATCCACGCGCAAGACCAGCACGTCGGCCTGTTCAGCCTTCACTTCATGCACGGCCGCAGCTTCAGCGAGCGCGAACGCGCCCTGCTCGAGACGCTGGCCAAGCTGGTCGGGGTGGCGATCGAGAACATGCGGCTGGCGGCGCGCGAGCGCGAGATGGCAATCTCCGAAGAACGCAACCTGGTCGCGCGCGGCCTGCACGACAGCATCGCGCAAGGCCTGAACTTCCTCAACCTGCAGGTGCAGATGCTGGAAACCTCGCTCGCCGCGGGACGCCCTGCCGAGGCGGCCGAGATCGTGCCGCTGCTGCGCGCAGGGGTCCAGGAAAGCTACGAGGACGTGCGCGAGCTGCTGCTGAACTTCCGCAGCCGGCTGGCGGAAGAAGACCTGAACGCGGCCCTGCACAAGACGGTACGCAAGTTCTCAACCCAAGCCGGCGTCGACACCGCGTTCTCGGTGCACGGCAAGGGTGGACCGCCGATCGAACGCGAGGTGCAGCTGCAGATCCTGTTCATCGTCCAGGAAGCGCTGTCGAACGTGCGCAAGCACGCCCGCGCCAGCCGCGTGGAAGTGCGGGTCGACGACGGCGACGACTACCTGGTGAACGTCAAAGATGACGGCGCCGGCTTCGATGCCGGCGCGAAGCCGGACGCCGACGGCAGCCACGTGGGCCTGCACATCATGGGCGAGCGCGCCGGCCGCATCGGCGCCAGCCTCGAGATCGAATCGACGCCGGGCGCCGGGACCACGGTCCGGCTCCGGCTCGGGCAGGCGCAGCGCCGCGCCGCCTGAATCAATATGAAAGGGAATCTGAATGCCTGGTGAAGGCGAAACGATCAGCGTGCTGCTGGTGGACGACCATACCCTGTTTCGCAGCGGCGTGCGTTCGCTGTTGCAGCGCAATCCGCGCTTCAACGTGGTGGGAGAAGCCGCCGATGGGGTCGATGGCGTCAAGCGCGCCCTGCAACTCAAGCCCGACGTCGTCCTGCTCGACCTGAACATGCCCGGCATGTCGGGCATCGAGACCCTGCAGCTGATGCTGCAGGACCGGCCCGGCGCCGCGGTGCTGATGCTGACCGTGTCCGAGGAAGCGGAGGACCTGGCCGCGGCCCTGCAGGCCGGCGCGCGCGGCTACCTGCTCAAGAACATCGACGCCGATTACCTGACCCGGGCCGTGGAACGCGCGGCCGCCGGCGAATCGGTGCTGGCCGAGTCGCTGGCCGGCAAGCTGTTCGCCCACGTGCAGCGTGGCGGCGCAGCCAGGGCGCCTGCAGCGGTGTCGGAACTGGACAAGCTCACCCCGCGCGAGCGCGAGATCCTGGCCTGCCTGGCGCGCGGCGAAAGCAACAAGGTGATCGCGCGCGCCCTGGATTTGGCCGAAAGCACGGTCAAGATCCACGTCCAGAACATCCTCAAAAAGCTCGGGCTGTCGAGCCGGGTGCAGGCGGCGGTGTTCGCGGTGGAGCATGGATTGCAGTCGGGGCAGGAGCGACGCAACTAGGGTCTGACTGAGGGTGCGGGATCAGCTAAGTGCTTTTTGACGTTAGTACCACGACCTCAGCACGTCATTCCCGCGAAGGCGCACTGGTGTCCGGAATATTTATACGCAAAATATGCATCGTCATCCCCGCGAAGGCGGGGATCCAAGTGAAATCACAGAATGTTCATGCTCTTGCGTTGCCCGAACGTTCATCGGAGGTCGATTTCCAGGCCACTGGCCGGGCACACTTGGGTTCCCGCCTCCGCGGGAACGACGTGGTTTTTCCTATGAAGCGGGCTTATTCAAGCGCCCGAAATTATTCCGGAC